>JAFEGL010000009.1 GCA_018239895.1 Verrucomicrobiota bacterium | reverse complement strand
TCACTGGACCCACCACGACAGCAGCCCTCTATTCTCTGAGAGCTAACTCGAGCTTCAACGTATCGCCAGGGAATACCTACAACAACGTCTATGGATCGAGCATTACGCCTTTGATCCAGGCTTCAGGCTCCGGCTCTGTCGGCAATATCTTTGGATCTTACATCCAGATCACTTCAACGGCTGGAACTGGAAGCCCAACTAGCAATGCTTTTGGCCTCTACATCGACACCGCTTCGGTGCAGAATACGACGACTGCTTACGGCCTCTATGTCAATACGCCGACCGGCGCCGGCACGAACATCAGCGCCTACTTCTCGACAGCTCCCTTTTTTGGAACGCCTCTTTCCGTCCCGAACGGCGGAACAGGCCGCACGGTCCTCACTACCTCGGGCGTCCTCATCGGCGAGGGTTCGAACAATATCAATGCCACGGCCGCAGGAACAAACGGTCAAGTCCTCATCGGTTCCAGCGCAGGCGATCCCGCTTTTGCAACGATTACCTCCTTTACTGGCACCCTCACCTTCATCGTAAATCCAAATAACCTCAGCATCGATCTCGCAGCGCCAGTTCCGATTGCCTACGGCGGCACGAACACAACAACGTTTGGAAACACCACCAGCAGCGTCCTTTATTTCACTGGAAACATGCTGAGTTCGATCACTGCGGGCACGGCAGGACAAGTTCTGGTCTCGAACGGCTACGGGTTTGTCCCTTCTTTCCAAGCGAGCGGCGGTACAACTTCCTTCATCGACCTCGAAGGGACGCTTTTAGCTACTCCGCCAACTGCGATTTTAAAAGTCGGCACGAACTATGCGATCACCGGCCCAACGACGACCCCATCGCTTTCCGATATTTTGGTCAGCTCGACCTTTACGGCGACGCCGGGCAATACCTACAACAACGTCTATGGCATCGACGTCGCCCCGACGGTGGTTACCTCGGGCTCTGGCGCTGTCATCAACTATACCGGCATCAAGTCGGAAGGGACTCTGTCTCTCTTTGGCTCAGGCACAGCGACAGTCAACGCTTACGGCCTTCAAATCGCCGGCACCTTCGGGGCCAATAGCGGCACTTCGATCGCCAATGTCTACGGTTCCAATATCACTCCAGCTATTTTGACTTCTGGATCAGGATCGATCGGGACGATTTTTGGGAGCTACATCAAAGTATCTTCGACGGCGGGAACAGGTGTCGCGACAAGCAACGCCTTCGGCCTCTACATCGACTCGACAACAGTCCAAAATACGACGGCAGCTTACGGCCTCTACGTCAACACGCCGAGCGGCGCCGGCACTAACATCAGCGGCTACTTCTCGACAGCTCCCGTCTTTGGAACACCTCTCCTCGTCGCCAGCGGCGGCACAGGAAGAACAGTCCTCACTACCTCGGGCGTAGTGCTGGGCGAAGGTTCCAACGGCGTCAATGTCACGGCAGCCGGCACCGACGGCCAAGTTCTCATCGGCTCAAGCACGGGCGATCCAGCGTTTGCGACTGTCTCTTCAATCGCCGGCACGCTCACTTTCATCGTCGGCCACAATTCTTTAAGCATCGACATCAAGGCTCCCGTACAAGTCCCATACGGCGGGACGGGGCGCACGGTCCTCACGACCTCGGGCGTTCTCATTGGCGAGGGTTCCAATACCATCAACGTCACGGCCGCCGGAACGAATGGTCAAGTTCTCATCGGTTCTACCGCAGGCGATCCCGCTTTTGCGACGATCACCTCCTTTACCGGCACCCTCACCTTCATCGTAAATCCAAATAACCTCAGCATCGATCTCGTGGCGCCAGTTCCGATTGCTTTTGGCGGCACA
>JAFEGL010000008.1 GCA_018239895.1 Verrucomicrobiota bacterium | reverse complement strand
GTTGGACCTCCGCTTCCTTCGCCAGGTAATCGTTCCACCGCGCCTGACGGCGGTTCTCGTCATCGACGATGTCCTGGTCGCGGAGCCGCTTCGCCTCGCGGATCAGATACCCTTGGTGTTCATCCCAGCGCTCCCGGCGTTTGACGAGCAGGTGGTGCGCGACAATCCTCCGCTGCACCATGGGAAGGTTCTTGGCGGCCCGCATCATCCGCCGTTCACGCCGCGACAGCGCCGTGAAAAGCAGTTCCTCCCGCGCCTGGCTCCGCAGGCCGGCGAGCGGATCGGTGAGGGGGCCGGTGGCCCGTGCCGCCGTGATGATAGGGCGGCCGAACACGTCTTCATCGTAATCGAACTCGTGCATGGGAAGAGTGTACGCGGGGAAGGGGGTCTTGAAACCCTCCGCATGGATAGGTTCGTTATCCCGGTAAATTCGTTATTCCCACGTTCGCAGGCTGACTGCCTAGCGAAAGGTAGTCGTCATCAAATTTTATCGGAATAACATTTCATCCCTGATTTGAAATTTTGGATAAAGAGTCATGTGCCCTCAAATTGATAGCCGAGACTCCTTTGCGATGTGAGCATTCAAAAAACCACCGAACTTGGCGTCGGGTAACCGCTCTGTCATACCCCTCCTTCTAGGGGGAAATCGTATATTTCCCCATACTCTTTGACTCTGATCGGCAAGATAACTTTGACGACGCGGGGTAGCGTGGGTCATCTTTCGAGTAGGTGGGCTCTCTCGTAAGACTAGCTATAACAACGAAATCAGTACCAATGAAAATCTGCCGCCTTGAGATCAAGGGTTTCAGAGGCATCAACTCGGGATGCATCAACCTTGGTGATTTTACCGTTCTCATTGGACAAGGTAACTCGGGCAAAACAACCATCATTGAAGCGCTGGCTCTGCTCCTGGGCCGCGACAAGCTCGTTAAAAACCTTACTGAACACGACTTTTTTGGATCATCTCCTACCGCAGACAGCCGCATATTGATTATAGCTACGATCGCTG
>JAFEGL010000081.1 GCA_018239895.1 Verrucomicrobiota bacterium | reverse complement strand
TGGCAGATCCTCACAAGCTTATCGCTCCGATTATTCATCGGAGCTTTCCCGATGATTCTTCACCATCAGGAGTTCCTTACACTTCTCTATTTCTACTGTCAAAACAACTTGGCCTTTTCAGCCTTGGACACTCGCTTTGTCCATCTTTCGTTTCTTTCAGTTTTTACTCGAAACGAAGCTAAGAACATACATGAAATCGCTTTTTTTCAGCAATTTCTTTCAGGAATCGCTTCTATTTTTGATTCATAAACTGCTAAAGAACAACAACTTATGACACAATAAATCCCAGCAACCTCATTCGGCATCGCCAAAACGAGAGGAGGAACTCCTTCTCAAATGAAGGAGATTCTTCTACAGGTAAAGGGAGGCAAGTCTTTTGCCGCAAATCAATAGGTAGATCAGCTAGCCCACACTAGAAGGAGTGGGATTGCACCTTGAGCTGCCCATTCAGTTAGAGACTGTCTCTGAATTTGGCTGCGTCGATTCCAAAATTTTAGAGACGAAATTGAAAATGCTTCTGAGTTACCGCTCGCTAAATTTTTGTACATTTGTGGATCTGTATAAAAAAATTTATTGCTAAGATTGGACGGAAATATTTATTGTCGACTTTGTAAACTTAGCTCTCAGGGAAAGTGTCAGAAGATGCACCCACAAAAGCGGGTTTAAGGGAGGCTCTGATTAAAGCGATTTCAAGAAAAAATGTTTTAATCAGAGCTTCCAAAGAGGATCTCTAAACATGAAAACACTGGAGAAAACATCTATGCATAAGTATTGGCACAATCCAATCGGCAAGGTGCTGGCCTCCTCGGTTGCTGCTCTTTTGGCAACAACGAGCCTGCACGCCATACCGAAAGGCCCTTGCGATACAAAACCTGAGGTTTGCTGCGAAGAGCCAAAACCAGGTCCATTTGCTTTTTCGTATCCTTTGGATATGAATATTTCCTGCCCACGCGATTTCTACGTACATGCTGACGGCCTGGCTTTCCAAGCTAAACAAGAAGGTATGGAGTACGGGATCATCAACGGCTCTGGATCTACATCCAACGGGATCAGCAATGGTACTGTCCTCGGATTTTCCAATGACCACCACGATTGGGATTACAATCCTGGCGTACGCATCGGAATTGGATTTTATCTGGATCACGATGCATGGAACGTAGATTTTGCTTGGACTTGGTTGAACATCACTGACTACCAAAATTCTACAGCGCAATCAGGTTCTGGCATCATCCTGCCTTTGAACCTCGTTCCCAATAGCACGCCAGCCGGCGCTTTGAACGCAAGTAACGTCCGCTGCGGCGCTGTTTGGAAAGCTTCTTACAATACACTCGATGCTAAATTGGCGAAGCCTTATTACGTGAGCCGCCTTTTAGTGTTGAGCCCCCATTTTGGCGTAAGAGCTGCTTGGATCGATCAGCACTATTCGGTCGACTATGCAGGTTCGTTCGGAACAACAGGCGCCTATAGAGCCATTGCCCACAGCAATAACGATCTTTGGGCTTTCGGCGCACGCACCGGTTTGAACAGCGATTGGATCTTGGGTAAAGGCTGGTGCCTCTTTGGCAACGCTGCTGCTTCGATCCTCTTCAGCAAATTTCAAATAGATCAACATTGCACCTATTCGAACCCAGCTGAAGGATACAACCTGGATTACGATTTCTATCAAAACACTCCCAACTTCGAGATTGCTCTCGGGATTGCTTGGGGTCAATACTTTGATAAGAATAAGTACCACATTGGTCTCCGTGCAGCTTATGAATTCCACGAGTGGATCAACATCAACAACGTCCGAAGATTCTTCGGCGGCGGAACTTATTACCCCAACGATACTACTGCCCGCGGCAACTTCTCGCTCAACGGCTTTAGCTTTAGCGTTGCTCTAGACATGTAATTCTTGTTTAGATGCTCTTCTAGGGGCCTCGCCGAATTTTTTTTCGGCGAGGCCTTTTTTCTACCCTAAATTTGAGTTCTATCTTGAAGCATAGTTGGCTCCCTCTCCTCATCGCAGCTTCTCCCCTTCTGGCCGATTTAGATTGCTGTGAAGATATGCGCTCTAAAGGACCCTACGCTTTCTCTTTTCATCCGCAGCGCAAAATCTCCCGTTCCCGCGATTTTTACACTTACGTAGATGGCCTCTATTTGCAAGCCAAACAGGATGGAATGTCATTTGCCCTTCTCGATGCCGACGGACTCACCTCTCCGATCGACGAGGGGAAAATTTACGGTTTTTCTTCAAATTCCCACGACTGGACTTATAACCCGGGACTTCGAGCTGCTGTCGGCTTTCTTTGCGACAATGAGCGGTGGAAATTTGAAATGGCTTGGACTTGGGTCAAAATCACCGATTCTAGGTCTAATCATGTCAGCGGAAATTCGGTCTTTTTGCCTCTTTGGCTCATTCCTCAGCCGACTCCCCTTTCGATCTTAGATCAATCGGTGAGGGCCGTCTGGGACATGGATTGCAACATTTTGGACGCCTCTTGCAGCATCCCCTACGACATCAGCCCCTCTCTCCGAATCAACCCGTATTTGGGGCTTAGAATCGCTTTTCTCGACCAACACTTCTCAATCCACTACGGAGGCCTTTTCGGAGCCTCTTTGATTGCGATTTCGCACAATGACCAGGATCTTTGGGGGATCGGCATACGGGGCGGAATGGATACGGAGTGGCTCCTCGGTAAATCGTTCTATCTTTCAGGGAGAACGTATCTTTCGATGCTCGCTTCGCAATGGGAAATCGACCAATCGCTGCAGCAAGGGACGCAAGACGGCTATGTGATGGAAGATGACTTTGGGAACAACTTGTTCAATTGGGATCTTTCGCTCGGCTTCGGTTGGCGACGCTCCATCCGGAAAAATCGCTACCGGGTTGGTCTTTTGGCCAGCTACGAATTTTCTGAATGGTTCAATCTGTTTCAAATCCGCCGCTTTTTCACGACGGGCCCCTATTACGGAAACGATCGGGTCAGCGGAGGAAATTTCAGCCTGAACGGCTTTTCCCTCCGCTTCCAATTAGATCTATAGCGATCCGAGCAAGAATTCTTGGATCATGAAAATAGCCATGCCGAAAAGATAACTGGCGAGAGCTGTCAGGCTCACTCTTCTCAAGTACCACATGAAATCGACTTTCTCCATCCCCATGAAGGCGACTCCAGCGGCCGAGCCGATGATGAGGATGCTGCCTCCGGTTCCCGCGCAATAGGCGATCATTTGCCAGAGGCTGCTATCTACGGGGTAGCTCTGAATATCGTACATCCCCATGGTTGCGGCGACTAGAGGAACGTTATCGATGACGGCCGAGATCAGACCGATGATCGTTGCAATGAGTGGGAGATTGCCGACATATCGATCGAGAAATTGGGCCAATTCTCTCAGTAGGCCTAAAGCATCAAGGGAGCCAATGCAGAGCAAAATACCGAAAAAGAAGAGGATTCCCGACGTGTCGACTCGGGTCAGGATGTGAGGCACTCTCAAGTGTTCTTTTTCCGAAGGTTGGTGAATCAGATCGGTCACAAGCCAAAGGAAGCCGAGAGCGATCAAAATGCCCATGAAGGGAGGCAACCCGGTCAGGGCTTTAAAAATGGGGACGAAAACCAGCGAGCCAAGGCCTAAGAAAAAGACAAGGCGCGAATAGGGCTCGACTTGTTCTTCTTCTGCCCGAACTTTTTCCATAAGTTTGGGGTAGCGCCCTTTGAGGCCGCTGCCCAACAAAACCAAGGCGAGAATCAAGGAGAGAAAACTAGGGAGAAAGAGCTTTTCCATTACGGCGAGGCTGCTGATATTCCCGTTGATCCACAGCATGGTGGTGGTCACGTCTCCGATCGGAGTCCAAGCGCCCCCTGCGTTGGCAGCAATGACGACCATCGATCCTAAAATCAACCGCTCCTGCCGCTCTGGAACGAGTTTTCGCAACAGAGAAATCATAACGATCGTCGTGGTCAAGTTGTCCAAAACAGCCGAGAGGAAAAAGGCGACAAATCCCATGATCCAGAGCATTTTCTTTTTAGAGCTCGTCTGGATCAGGTCAGTTACGACCTTAAAGCCTTTATGGCAGTCGACCAGCTCGACGAGCGTCATGGCGCCCAAAAGGAAGAAAATGATCTGACTGACGTCGCTCAGGCTTTCGCTCAGGTGGATCATATCGTCTGCGAGTTCATGCCCTTTCGCTATAAACAAAAACATCCAAGTAAGGACGGCCATCAACAGGGCCGAGGCGGTCTTATTCACCTTAATGGTGTGTTCGAAAATAATCGCCAAGTAACCGATGGCAAAAACTGAAATGATGAATACGTGGACAGCTGCTGTTTCAATCATGTGGAATCCGTTTTAAAACTATTTTCCCGTTTTTGAGAATATACCCTCAAGATAATTTAGCTTGGAGGATGTCGTGCATTCGGAGCAGGCCGACGAGCCTTCCTTGATCGACGACGGGGAGGACGGTGATGAGGCGGGTTGGATCTTCTTCCATCTTTTTCATGGCTTCCCAAGCCAAGGCTCCCGACTCGATCGTCTTTGGCAAGCCTGTCATCAGTTTTGCAATCGATTCATGCAAAGCCCCAGGACCTTTGGCCTGGATCGAACGCCTCAGGTCGCCATCGGTAAAAATCCCCTGCAACTCCCTCTCTCCATTGACGGCAATGAGACAGCCGCACCGCTTGACGCTCAGCTCATGCAAAACATCGATCAGCCGGTCGGTCGGTTTGCAGAGAGGAATATCGGCACCTTTCAGCATCAGATCGGCCACTTTCAAAGTGATTTTTCTACCCAGAAACCCAGCCGGATGGTTGAGGGCAAAACTCTCCATAGAAAATTGCTTGGCTTTCATGAGGGCGACAGCGAGGCAATCGCCGAAAATGAGCTGGACCGCCGTCGAGGTTGTCGGCGCAAGGTCGAAAGGGCATAGCTCCCTTTCTACCGGTAGGACGATCGATAATTCAGAGGCCTTGGCTAGCCGAGAGTTTTGCTGCGAGACGATGGCGATCGTCCCCGCCCCTTTTTTTTGGACATACGGCAACAAATCGAGCAGCTCTTGAGACTCTCCGCTTTTGCTGAAGACGATCAGGAGATCTTGATCCGACAAAAAGCCGATATCGCCATGGAGCGCATGCCCCGGCGAAAGGAAGCTGGCGCGCGTCCCCGTCGACACAAACGTGGCAGCGATCTTTTCGGCAATGTGGCCGCTCTTGCCGACGCCTGTGAATACGGCAACCCCTTTGCAAGCGAGGAGCCTGTTTAGAATCGCCTCGGCTCGCGGTAAATCGATCCCGTCGAAAAACGCATCTAGATACCGCCGCTGGTCAGTAAACAACTCTTGGAGCATAGTCCTCCCATTTTAGGCAGCGCAAAGCTTGAAGTCTTCTAAAAAATCTTCTAGTCTAGGGAAAAATAGGATCATCCCCATGAAAACTCCCATTGCTGTCGCGGCCGGAGATGGAATCGGCCCAGAAATTATGCGCGCCACGCTGCATGTATTGAATGCTGCCGGAGCTCAACTCGAAATCCACGACGTCGAAATCGGCGAGAAAATGTATTTGAAAGGTTTTGCGACCGGAATGGATCCTAAAATGTGGGATACGATCCGAAATACAAAGGCTTTCTTAAAAGCGCCGATCACAACGCCTCAAGGCGGCGGATTCAAAAGTCTCAATGTGACGGTCCGGACAACCCTCGGTCTCTACGCCAACGTCCGACCCTGCGTCTCTTATTTCCCCTTCGTGGAAACAAAACACCCAGAAATGGATGTCGTCATCGTCCGGGAAAACGAAGAGGATCTCTACGCTGGGATCGAATACCGGCAATCGCCCGATGTCTGCTGCTCGCTCAAACTGATCTCCCGGCCTGGCTGCGAAAAAATCGTCCGCTACGCCTTTGAATATGCCCGCCATCACAAGCGGAAAAAGGTGACCTGTTTTACAAAAGACAACATCATGAAGTTCTCCGATGGCCTCTTCCATAAGGTCTTCGACGAGATCGCCCAAGAATACCCCGATATCCTCAACGAACACTGGATCGTCGACATCGGCGCAGCCAAGCTCGCCGATACGCCCGAGGTCTTCGACGTCGTCGTGATGCCCAACTTGTACGGAGACATCCTCTCCGATGTCGCTGCCCAGATCGCCGGTTCTGTAGGCCTCGCCGGCTCGGCCAATATCGGCGACCGGGGCGCTATGTTCGAGGCGATCCACGGCTCCGCGCCTCGCCGAGCCGGCCAAAACGTCGCCAACCCGTCGGGGCTCATGCTCGCCGCCATCCAGATGATGGTCCATATCGGCCAGCCCGATGTCGCCGAGCGGTTCCACAACGCTTGGCTGAGAACTCTCGAAGAGGGGATCCACACCTACGACATCTTCAAAGAGGGTGTCAGCAAGAAAAAAGTGGGCACCTCTGAATTTGGAGAGGCGATCATCAAGAATTTAGGAAAAAAGCCGGAGCAACTCAATCCGGTCGTCTATGAAAAGGCGACAGCGCCGAAGATCGTCCACCGGCATGCCCCCAGCTCGGCCAACCGACATCTGGTGGGACTCGACGTCTACCTCTACCACAGCGGCCCCCTCTCTGATTTCATCTCGAACATCAGCCACATCAACGTGGGCCCTTTGCGCCTCCAAGCGGTCTACAACCGGGGCGTCAAGTTATGGCCTCAAGGTCAACCCGAGACATTTTGCATCGAGCAGTGGCGCTGCCGCTTCACTTCCGGGGACAATATGGCTCAAGTCTCCCAAAATGATGTGATCCAGGTGCTCCACGCCTTCGACCATGTCAAAATGGACGTGACGAAATCGGAGTTCCTCTACACCTTCGATGGAAAACCCGCCTTTAGTTAAATCTGGCTAAATAGAGCTGGGTTGGATAATCGTTCGGGAATTTTTGCTGCAGAGCTGTAAATAGAGCTTTAGCTCTTCCCAAATCCTGGCTTTGGAACGCATTAAAGGCCTCCGTGAAAGAGGACTGAAGAGCCTGCATCTCAGGGGGCGCCCCTTCTAACTCAGCCATGAGTTCATAGATTTTGATCTTCTCTTTCTTCCCTCGAATCTCGACGATATCAAGCGGCCGGGTCAAGAAGCGCCCTTCGATTTTTTGGTTGAGCTTTTCGCTGATCATGATCCGGGTATGGTAATTCTTGTTCGTCACTTGAAGACGCGAGGCGATGTTGACCGCTTCGCCAATGACAGTGTAGTTGATCCTCTCCATCGTCCCAATATTGCCGACAATAGCATCCCCCATCTCAATCCCGATCCGCGTCTTGAAGATGGGCTTGCCTGCCATTTGGAATTTCTGGGCGAGCTGGTCTGAAAAAACTTGGCACCGAAGAGCCGCAGAACAAGCCTCGGAGGCCGACTCAGAATCATCTAAAGGAGCCCCCCATATGGCCATGATCCCATCGCCGACATATTTGTCGATATTCCCTCGGGTTTCCAAAATGATCCGGGAGAGCCCATCGAGATATTCCGTTAAAAGGGGCATCAGCTCTTCAGGCGGCTGGACATTGGCGATTGATGTGAATCCCTCGATATCGGAGAAAAAGACGACGACCTCTTTTTTCTCACCGCCAAGGGAGATCTCCTGCTCTTTTTCGACAAGTTGTCTGACGATCTCTTTGGGGATATAGCGGCTAAACGAGCGAATTGCGCTTCTCATCGCAGCGATCGCAGCGTCCATGATCTTGATCTCCCGGATGTTCGAGAAGATCCTCTTTTCGCTCGTCAAATCGAGCTGCCTGATTTTATCGATCTCCTGAGCCAAGGCCACAATCGGATGGGAGATCCGTTTTGAGAAGTAGATGACCAAAAGAGAGGAGAGAATCAAAATCGCGAGGGAAATGACGACAACCTGACGCTGCGTGCTCAATAGATCTGCAAAAAAATCATCGAGCGGAACAATCGTCAGCAGCAGCCAATCGAGAGGACGGATCAAGGGAAGCTCCGTTGCCGACCCTAGAAATGCCCTTTTTTCCGACATGAATCGAAAATCCCTCTCCCCTTCCTCCAGATATTTAGCATAGGCGGATGCCACCTCCCCCGTTGGACTATTTTCAGGGACAATGATCTTCCCTCCCTTCTCAACTAAGTAAGCTTTTCCCGATTTGCCAATTTTCTCTTCACTGAGAAATTGAGCGAGAAGGTCCAATGAAATATCGAGCCCAACGATCGAGATGAGTTGATTGTCGGATGAAAAATTTCCTCTAGAGACAGTGATTCCGGGTATATTCCTAGGGATGAAATGGTGGACGGATGACCAGTATATCTTCTGTTTATAAGCTCCTTCGTACCAGACCCTGCCCCTCGGGTCCGACACAGGAGTTACATCTTCCGTGGCTAAATTTTCTAAATTTTCATTCTTATAGAACCATCTCTCGTATTCCCCTTGTTTGATCAGCCGGAGAGCTAAAATAGTTCCCGGAGGCAAAGATTTGCTCGGATCGGACAAAAAGTAGGTTTGCCGTGTAGCTTTTAAATTGAGCACTTCCAAAAGATCTCCCGCCGGATTGGAGAAGAAAATCGCATAGATCGTCGAATGGTTTAATACGACGCTCGCCATGTAAGAGATCAGCCTCTCATCTTCAAAGGAAAAATATTGGGAACTGGGAATTAAAGTGCCGGCATTTTCAGCGACGTGGTCTGCCGTAATCACCAAGTCGTCCATTCGAGCGACAATAGCCGAGCTTGCCCGGTCGATCACCGTCACAGAAAACTCCATCAACGATTTCGAATTCCTTGAATACGTAAATGAGATGATAAGGAGCGATGAGAGAGAAATCAAAAACAGGAAAATAGTGAGGATGTCGACTCGGAGAGTTCGGTTGTTGAAGATGCGACGGAGGAACGACATCGAATTCCTATCCCTAAAAAGATTTCTTTACTATACTGCCCTCCCAAAAAAAAGGAAATTCTATGTCTGCAGCAGCCGGATTGCACAGTTTCATCGACAAATACAACATCCTGAAAGGCGCCACAGAGAAGATCAACGCCTATCTACTCAAACACCCCACTCTCTATAAAATCGTCCTGATTGTGAACCACCTTTTCCGAGCGCTGGCGATGTTTGCCTTGATGGTAGTTGTCCCGATCAGCCCCTTCATCACCATGGGGATCTGCTTCGCCGGATCGCTTTTCTATCGCTTCACTGTCGAAAATAACTGCGCCTATAAATTCGCCCTCCCCGCCTTTTTTGGAGGCTGCGCAGCCATGCTAGCCAAAATGTCTGTCGTCTCTATCGCGGCAGGGGCTGCACTGGCATCAGCTGGCGTTTGGTTTTTGGCAGCAGCCGCCGTCGTTTCGATAGCAGCCTACGTCGTCTATATTGCGCTAACAGTGAGCTACGACGTAGACCAGAAAGTGAGAGGATACTAAATGGATATGTCTTCTTCGATGTGTCTCTTGAGTTCGTTCAAGAAACCGCAGCCGTAGAGGCCGTCGAGAACCCGGTGGTCGAAGGTCAAAGAGACCATCATGACAGAGCGGATCGAAATTGAATTGTCGGGCATCGCCGCGACTTTTTTCACGATGGCGCCCAATCCCACGATCGCCACCTCAGGATAGCGGATGATCGGAATGCCGATGAGAGTCCCGGTCATGCCGAAATTCGTCATCGTGATCGTCCCCTCTTGGACTTCGCTCGGATTGAGCCGGTGCTCGCGCGATTTGAGGGCGAGATCGGCGATATTTCGGGAGATCTCTGCGATGGAGAGCCCCTGGCATCCGCGGATGACCGGGACCATGACCCCTTGATCGACGCTGACAGCGACGCCGAGGTTCACGAACTTCTTCATCACGATTGTGTCCCCTTCGAGAGAAGAGTTCAACAGTGGAAAAGCTTGTAAAGCGCGGGTAATCGCTCTCGCGACAAACGGGGTGATCGTCAGTTTTGCTCCATGCTGCTGCAGGAACGATTGCTTTTGCTCTTGGATCAACTGCAAGACGCGGGTGACGTCGACTTCGGTCACGAGCGAAGCGTGGGGTGCTTCGTAGAACGATTTGACCATGTTGTCGGCAATCGCCTTTCGCAACGCGCTCATTTTGACCCGCTCGATGTCTACGACCTGAGCCGGTTTTTTGGCCAGCGGGCAGGGCGCCCGGTAATTTTCAACATCCTGCTTCGTGAGCCTTCCACCCTGACCTGTTCGGGGAATCTTATCGAGATCGGTCAAAGGGATCCCTTTCTCTTTCAAAAGGCGCATCACTGAAGGGGAGAGGAAATCTTCCATCTCGCCGCCAGAAGTTGTGGCCACCGGAGCCGGAGCCGCTTGAACCGGCGCTGGAGCCGTCGCTCCCGCCTTCGAAGAGAGGATTGCTAAAGTTTCTCCTACCTGCAGCTCCTGATCGGGCTGCGCGAGGATTTTCACCAAGACACCAGCCGCGGGAGAGGGGATCTCGCTGTTGACCTTATCTGTGGAAACTTCCAACAAAGGTTCATCGAGTTCGACCCGATCGCCCTCTTTTTTAAACCATTGGACGATGGTCGCGCTGACAATGCTCTCGCCGAGCTTGGGGAGTGAAATTTTTATTTCATCATTCATAAGTGTCAGCAATTATCGATTTTTTGCCCGATTTTCGCAATCAACTTTTGCCAGTTTTCCACGCCCGCCGTGATTTTCATCTCCATCTCCAGATAGATGATCGGCAGCGCTGTCTCAATGCGCGGATCGAGTTTGACAAAATCTTTTTCAGTACAAACTAAGTATTTAGCCCCCAATCTCTTGGATTCTTCTGCAAGCGCCGCCAAGTCCCTCTCCAAAATCATTTCATGGTCAGCCAAAATCTTTTCTTGAACAACTATCGCTCCCGCGTCGACAACTGTTTTTTTGAATCGATCTGGCTTGGATATGCCGCAAAAGAGGGCCACTTTCGCTCCAGAGATCTCTCCTCTCACCCTCTCCAGCCGAACGCCAATAAGAGGTACATCTCCCCCCAACCGCCGCCGCCACGCCTCCAGCTCCCCTTCTGAATGGATCGGGTTCAAGAAAATCACATCGGCCTCTTTGAGCCGCTTCGGGCTATCTCGTAGAAAGCCGTAGGGCAAATACCCGCCCCGTCCAAAAGGGTCATCGGTCGATAAAACGACGAGATCGAAATCGCGCTTCAATTTTTGGTGTTGGAACCCATCGTCTAAAAGAAGGAACTCGCGCCCCTCCGAAATAGCTCTTTCGGCCGACAAGAACCGGCTCTTTCCTAGATAGACCTTAGTTTCGGGGCACCGTTTTTGTAAAAGGCGAGGTTCGTCTGAAAGAGATCCTTGGACGCTAGATCCTCTCGATAGAACCGCAGGCTTTCTATCCGCAAAAGTCTTCGCCAGCAGCAGAGTCAGCGGAGTTTTTCCAGTCCCGCCTGCCACGATATTGCCTACGCTGACCACTGTTCGAGGAACTTTTGCGGCGGCAAAAATTCCTCGCCGGTAGAGCCAATTTCTACAAGCAGAGACAAATCCGTAGAGGAGCCCCGCCGGGTAGAGAAAAAATCTCCCCTTCCGTTTCCCTTCGATCAGCTCTTCGCCAAATTGGACAAGTCTAGACGCTAGATTTCGCACGGATCTTTTTTGCTATCATCGCAGAGATCTTTTTCTTGGGAGAAAAAAGTTCCTCTTCGAGCCGTTCGATGATGATGTGGATCGCGGTCATATGAGCTTCTTGAATCCTGTCCGAATAGCCAAATCCTGGGACAACCCACTCGAGATCGCACTGGCCTTTGAGAACGCCGCCGTTTTTCCCGAGAAAAGCGATCGTCTTCAACCCCTTCTGCTTGGCCATCTCAACACCTTTGACGAGGTTTTTCGAATTGCCTGAAGTGGTGAGGATGATGAAAACATCCCCTTTTTGGCCCAGAGCCTCTACTCCGCGGGAAAAGATGTTCTCAAATCCCATATCGTTGCCGACCGCGGTCAAAAATCCTTGCTCGCTCAAGGCGATTGCTGGGAGTGCGGGGCGAGGACCTCTAAATTGGGCTGTCAATTCTTCGGCGAAATGGAGCGCATCGCACATGCTGCCGCCGTTTCCTGCGATCAGAAGTTTTCCCTTCTTCTTAAAACATTCGGCCAGCAATTTGACTGCGTCTTGCATGAATTTCAGGCTCGCCGGAGTTTTTAAGAACTCGATTGCCTTTACACCATCGTTTACAGCTTGGAGAATTTCTTTTTTCATAGTGATTCCTATTATTAAAAAACCTATATTAATTGATGCTAAAATAGGTTCCTAGTGAAAAAGATCTCGATTGTCGGCGCGACTGGCGCGGTAGGCCAAGAAATTTTGCGGCTATTAAATGTAAGAAACTTCCCCCTTTCGGAACTTAGGCTCTTCGCCTCGCCCCGCTCCGCAGGAAAATCGATTCCGTTCCGTTCCGAATCGATCCCGGTTGAACCCCTCAAACTCGACCGGCTCGCCGGTTTGGTCTTCTTCGCAGCCGGATCTTCTATTTCCAAAGAGTGGATTGGGCCTGCGATCGAAAAAGGCTGCGTCGCAATCGATTCGAGCTCCGCCTTCAGACGAAATCCAGACGTCCCCCTCGTCATCCCCGAAATCAACGGCCACGCCCTCGCCTCCCACCGAGGCCTCATCGCCTCGCCCAACTGCGCCGCGACGATCCTTTTGATGCCCCTCTTCGCTCTCCACCGGAAATACCGGGCCAAACGGATCGTCGCCTCGACCTACCAGGCCGCAAGCGGCGCCGGAGCCCATCTCCTCCAGGAACTTCAGCAAGAAACGAGGGCCTTTTTAGAACAGCGCCCCTACAACCATTATCTTCCATTCCCCTACGCCTTCAACCTCTATCCCCACAATTCGGCGCTGAGAGAAAATGGATATGTAGAAGAAGAAATCAAAATGGCCGACGAGACGCGCAAAATCCTCGAAGATGAGACCATCCAGCTCACGGCCACCTGCGTCCGGGTTCCGGTCCTCCGGGCCCACTCGGTCTCCGCCAACGTCGAATTTAGGGAGCCTTTTTCGCTAGAGGATGTTTACAAAACGGTCCAAGGCGTCCCAGGAGTGGCCATTTTAGAGGATCGGGCTGCAAACCGCTTTGCCACACCTTACGATGCCACAGGCAAAGACGAAGTCTTTTGCGGCCGCTTCCGGATCGATC
This sequence comes from Verrucomicrobiota bacterium, assembly GCA_018239895.1. Lineage (GTDB taxonomy): Bacteria > Chlamydiota > Chlamydiia > Chlamydiales > SM23-39 > SZAS-17. The sequence goes on along the minus strand of JAFEGL010000081.1, from coordinate 11,054 downwards.
CGACGCAACCCAATACCCTCGAATTCTGGTCCGTGGGCGACCAGCTTCTTAAAGGTGCCGCTCTCAATGCGGTGCAAATTGCGGAAACTATTTTTAAATAAAGGTACACTCGATGCCTCTTCTAGCTCCCATAGACAACACAACTTTCATCGGACCTCTTCCACCCCCAAAAGGGCCTAGAGATAAATTCGCCCATCGGCTCAATGAGACGACATCTCTTGTCGATCATGTATTCGGAGCCAAAATCCCAAAGGAAATAGCAGCTCCGACGCCTAAGCAGCTCGTCGATTTCTACATAGAACCTTTGACGCACCATGTGGAAAAAAGGGTGGCTCTCTTTTTCCAGCAGCTAGTCGCGTGCTATGAAACGAAGCTCCACTTTGAGATTGGGGACACTCTCGATCAGGCCGAATCAGCCCCTGCTTTGAAGAATCACGCTGGACAAAAGATAGCCACCCGGAATGCAGCCCATAGCAGCACAATCCCTTGCCTGATCGCATATAGGCAAGACGAATGGGAGGCCTGGGCTGGGAATCGAAGACAAGAACCGCCCCAAGGATTTGTCTACCTAAAAGGGTCCGATCTATACAGAAATTCGAATGCGACAATCGATATGCCGCGGGACATCAATGAAGCGGATATCGCGATTGATGGAAAAGCCAACGAATCGGCGTTGAGGCAAAAATCTTTAGCTCTCCTAAACCGATGCGGACAGGGAGAGACGACACCGGAAGAAGGGCTAAAAGAATTTATTCAAATTTTATCAGCTGAAGTCGCCAAAAAGAAAAATTTGGCCAACAAAGAAGGCGTCAAACGAGCTTTAGAACTCTACAAAGAAGCTCTTAGACAGATCAGCGAAGCAATCGATGTAGATGGAACTATTTTTGAACAGTGGCTCGATCTTCAGGTCGACTCAACGGATGATTCAGCAAGAGTGAGGCGCACCATTTATCACATCCGTTACGATGCGATTCGGCAAAACCATCTTTCTCAAACTGAGATCTTGGATAAGATCGAACAAGTAAAAAATGAAATTTTTGGTCGGATGAAACAAGAAAGAGGACGCTACGCTTATATGGAAGATGCGTTCCGGCATGTTTTAGCCGACTCAGTTGAAAAAGATGCAGACCGTCTACGCCTCTTGAAGCTCTATCAGCTCCCTTTTGAAGGATACGATCTTCGTCCAAACGGAAGAAAAATGCAGCTATACTCAAAGACAAAGACGCGGATGCTTCAAGAAGTATCGGAAAAGATAGCTCCCCTCATCAAAGAAGTCTGCCGGATGATGGAGCGGATGAGGCATGCGGAAGTCTCCAAGAGGGCATCAATTACTCGGGTTTTAAGACATGCAAAAGGGTGGAGGCAAATCGACCTTTCGGCAAAAATCAAGGAGCTGTTCCCAACACTTCCTTCCAGCCAACCAACCATTTCCCGGGTTGAAACGGGGATTCGAGTCATCGATTCCGATTATGCAGGTAAGCTAAGCCAGGTTTTTAAAGTAGATGCGGGTCTTTTTATGCCCCACTTCTTCAATCATTGAGCTTGGTTAGCTCTCCTATTCAAACGGAGGAGGGCTTTCGAAAGACATCTCTTCATTCGTGACAGGATGCTGGAACAGAAGCTGCCAGCCGTGCAAATGAATTGCCTCAGGATTTCCTGTCCTGGACCCGTACCGCTTGTCGCCGACGATCGGGTGGCCGATCGCGCTGAATTGGGCCCGGATCTGATGATAGCGCCCCGTCTCCAAATCAATTGAAATCAAACTCGAATGAGATTTGTACTTTTCGACGAGGAAATTCAGGACGGCGAGCTTCGCCTCTCTGTCCCCTTCCCGACCGACAAGGGCCTTGTGCTCTCCATGGATTAAGTGGTGCTTCAAGCGCCCCTCTCGCATTGAGAGGACTCCCTCCACCTCGGCCCAGTAGATTCTTTCGATCTCTTGCTCCCGCGACTGCTCGTTGAGCCTCGACAATGCTTTGCTGGTTCGGGCGAAAAGGACGAGCCCGCTCACGGGCTTGTCGAGTCGGTGGATCGCGTGTAAAAAGACAGCGCCCGGCTTATTGTACTCGGCCTTGACCCACTCTTTAGCAAACGCCTCCAGGGAAGGGTTCTTGGACCCATCGGGCTGCGTCAGCCACCCCGCCGGCTTGGAGGCAATGAGGATATGATTGTCTGAATAGAGAATTTCAGGCTGAGATTCTTCCATATTCAGAATATGTTAACGGAAGAGATAGAAAATCACAATAAAGTAAGTTTGATTGTGATCTCCAGCCTTCGATCAAGAATTGTAGCGGACGATCGATCTAGGCTCACTGAGCATACATCTTTGTCAGTTTCATCTTGCTGAACAGGCTGCTCTTCTTTAAACACGACATCTTTCGGAGCCAAAGCATCAGGGAAATCCTGCTCGTGAAATACATTTCTACTGAACGTATCCAAAATGGCTCTCATATCCATTTGTTGAAAATAACGGTGATAACATTTTCCATCGACCGCGCTAATGCAATAGCCGAAAGCGCCTCGGAGCACCGTATCTCCAATTGTCATTTCTCCCGGCACAAGAAAAAGGGTATCCTGTTTTCCCGTTGTTTTATTTTCCCAGGGCGCTTCGATTCCGCAACGATAAAATTGATCCACTTCCTCACTAAATCCATGGAAGCAAAATTGATCGTCAAAATGTCTAGAATCATTTTCTCTTTGATATTGGGCTAAAAACTCCTCATCGACTGCCGAAGGAGAGTTCTTCAACCACATCAAAACGCGCGGATCGTACTCGTAGGGAAACTCTTCGATGACCGTATCGACTACGGCTTGCACTTCTTCAACCCCTGCGGCATCTACAGCTTCTTTCTCTTCCGTCGTTCGAACCTGAGCTGGGACTCTTTCCACCACCTGTGGCAAGGGTTTTAACCGTTCTTGAAGGTACTTGTTGAAGGCTTGCTGTAGGATTCTATCTTTGTCTTCTTGGGAACTGTCGTTGGAAATCTGGAGATTGCGAAAAGCTCCCCGCATAGCAGGCTCGGCCGACATCAGATATTTTTTTAAGAAAATATCCATCATCATCGTGTCAGCAAGAGAAAGGAGTAATTCAGTGTGGCGACGACTTAAAAAATCCTCGTTGGTTTTCTCTCTCAACGCCCCAATTTTTGCTTTCAGCCTATTGATTTCGTTGAGCTCCTTGACCCCATCCGGAGAATTAGCTCTCGCATTTTTGAATAATTTGCTCTGAAACGAGCAGGCCTTCAAAAACAATTGAGCATCTAGTGGATCTATGGGCTCCCTTCTGTTCCTCACCCCCGCCATGGAGATCATATCTGCCTGGATCGCTTTCGTAGTTTGTAACCTCTGGTTACATACACCAGACAAGATAAATACTTTTTTTAAATCTTCTTCTGCCTGCTCTTTTTGTTGTTTCAGTAACGCAATTTTCGCATCTAGATTACCCCGTTTGTCCAACTTTACTTGCAATTCCGATAGGGCCTTGATTTGGGTGAGGATAAGCCCTTTCCCTTTCATCATACTCGGATTCCCTTTGGGAAGGATGGAGAGGAATTTATCCGTTAGCGCTTTACAAAGTGCAGGATCTTTTAATCGGGAGACATCAGAGAGATTGGGCAAAAGACCTGAAACATGGGAGACCACGGCCTCAGGGGTGCTTTTTCCGTTTCCCGGGATCTGAAACTTAGACCATTTCCCTTGGCAGGCATCCAATCTACTGAAGAGATCATCGAGCGATTTAACGGGGGTGAATTTTGCGGGGGTTGTCATTTTTAGCCTTTTAAAATTGTGATTTTTATTTTCATATCTAAGCGGGCATCAAAAACGATCGCATAAGACCCATCGGGACTCATTCGAACTGAGTCTTCTTTTTCTTTAAAATCTTCTTGCGGAGGTTCGACTTTCGATGGTTTCTTCGGTTCGACATCTCTTAAGAGATCGGGAAAATCATCATCGTAAAATACATTTCTCTCAAACGTCTGAATGACCTCTATCATACTCATCGGCTTGAACATCCGGTGATAGCATTTGCCATCGAGAGCGCTGATGCAGTAGTGCATAGCGCCGCGGATAATGCCATTGGCTGTATCAATCTCTGCCGGAACGATAAAGAGGGTATCGTCCAATCCTGTCGTGTTATTTTTCCAAACTGCCTCTTTTCCACAGTCATAAAATTGATCGACCGCACGGCTAAAACCGTGATAGAGAAGCTGTCTTAGGAAATAAGTCCGATCTTTTTGGTAAGATTCTAAATGGACGAGATCTTCTTCAGACAAAGAATCGTTCAGCCACATCAAAACGCGAGGATCATATTCGTAAGGGAATTCTGTTTCGACCTTTGGCTCTTCAAAGACCTCTTCTTCGACTTCAGGCTCTTCTACAGAAATCTCAACTTGCTTTTTGCTTTCGACGAGCGGTTCTTTTTTGGACTCGACTTCCACCTTTTGTATGTCGGGAGAAATTTCTGAAAAATAGGCATTTAAGGCTTTCTGAAGAGTGGCCTCTTTATTCTCCCAATTGGCGAATAAATCGTGCCTTTCATAAAAACCCTCTAAAAATGTCTCTTGTTTATCGAAATAGTGATTCACGAAACCGCTGATCAGGCTCATTTGAACAAAGCCTAAAAGATAATCCCGCTTATAGGCGCAGAGGCTTCCCTCTCTCATCGGGTTATTTCTAACAAACTCCATGAGCTCTAAATTCTTCCTATAAAAATGGACGAACTCTTTTTTAGGATCTGTCATTTTACATATTTTAAGAAGAACAATGAGCTTACCGACTAATTTTAAGTATAAGTTGTATTCATCTTCAGGCACTTGATCTAATGATCTAGTGATCTCCTGTATCGTTTCATCAAAAAACTTAGCTTTCTCTGCAAAGCTTGAAACTTTATTTCTACAAAAGTTAGTAAATTCATTATACTTAATTAAATCATCTTTCTTTTTTTGTATCCCAGGAAGGACTTCTTTCTTTTGCTTCTTCAGATCGCCCTTTATCTGCTCAAGAGCTTGTTTTGTTTTTTGCAACTCGGCTGCCTTTGTGATTGCAGTTTTTAAGAAGAGGCAAGACTGGATCGCCTCTTGATTTTTGCTCGCGACATACCCCTTGGGCAGCATCGCTTTATATTTTTCTAAGAGTTTAGATTGGATGCCCTGATCTACGATTCCTTTCGCGTCGGCGAGAGCGCTTAAACTCTTCCCAATACAAGAAACAATTTTTGTGATAGTCGGTTTCGACCCATCAGGCATTGTGAATTTGGAATAATTTCCACGGGAAACATCTAAAGCCTTGAAAAGTTCGTCGAAAGACTTAAAAGTAACTGAATTCATAAAATTTCCATTATAATTTTGCCAAAATTATAACGTAATTAGGAATAAAAATGAAGGTTAAATACTTAAACCCGTCGTTGCCGAACGACTTCGTAAAGCATTAAGGTTGTAGCAGATGCAACATTAAGAGAGTCAGCGACCCCGAACATGGGAATCTGGACCGAGAGGTCGGCCTCCTTCATCCAGGCCTCCGAGAGGCCGTATTGCTCAGTTCCTACGGCGATGGCGACCGGCCCTGAGAGGTCAACCCGAGTAAACTCCTCCTTGGCGTGGGGGGTGGCGGCGACGATAGAGATCCCCCTTTCCTTCAAAAAGGCGAGTGTTTTGGCCCCTTCCGCCTCGAGAACAGGCAAAGTGAACAGAGTCCCTACACTGGAGCGGACTACATTGGGATTGTGGATGTCGGTCGTCGGATCGCAGACGATGACCGCATCGACGCCAGCTGCATCGCAAGAGCGGAGGATCGTTCCCAAATTGCCCGGTTTTTCTATGCTCTCGGCGATGACGAGAAACGGATTCTTTTTCAATTTCAGATCGTCGAGGGTCAGATGCATTTGAGGAGCAATCCCCAAAAGGCCATCGGGCCGATCGCGGTAAGAAACTTTGGCGAAAACCTCTTCTGTGCAATGGACCAGATCTGCTCCTGATTGTTCGAGGAGCTGCCGCTCGTTAGAACCCAAAAAGAGCTCAGGGCAATAAAAAATCGATTGGACCTTTCTCCCTGCATCGATGGCCCGCTTCAATTCGCGGTATCCTTCGATGAGAAACAAATCGGTTTTATCCCGCTCTCTCCTTTCGCGCAATTTGACGGCGTCTTTGATGCGGGGATTTTGAAGACTTGTGATTTTATACATGGATCCACCTTGCAAAAGAGCCGGAAGGGATTGAGAGGGCGTTTGGAGAGTGGAGGATCATCTCCCCCGATTCGATTTTTCCTTTGGGTAAAAACTGCCTCATCAAATGTTCCAGCACGATCGGAGTGAATCCGGGAGTGTGGCAGGAAAAAGCGATGAATTTGGGACGATCGGATAAGAGCGAGCGGCAAGCTTGGAGCAGAGGCAAAATCTCCTCTTCGATCTTAAAGACTTCCCCCTTGCTTCCTCTACCAAACGTAGGCGGATCGAGGATGATCCCTTCATAGCGCGACTCTCTCTTCTGCTCTCTGCCCAAAAATTTCAGAGCGTCATCGACAATCCACCGGATCGGCGCTTTTTCAAGCCCATTGAGCTTCGCATTTTCCCGAGCCCAATCGACCATCCCTTTCGAAGCGTCGAGGTGGCAAACTTGGGCCCCTTCCTGCGCGGCTGCGAGCGACACTCCGCCTGAATAGGCAAAGAGGTTTAAAATCTTATCCCCTTTCTGGATGAAACTCCGCATCCATTGCCAGAGATCGGCATGTTCTGGGAAAACGCCCAAATGGCCAAAATCGGTCGGAGAAATCTTGAACTCGACGCCGCCGATTTGCGTCGTCCACTCTTTCGGCAATTTATTCCGGAACGTCCACTTGTTCCCCTTCTCTCGCGAAAATGAAGCGTCGGCCTTTTCCCAAAGAGCCGGCTTTTCGGGGCGCCAAACAGCCTGAGGGCAAGGGCGGATGAGGGTGAAAGAATGGAAGCGCTCGAGCTTTTGTCCAGCTCCGCTATCGAGAAGTTCGTAATTCATGAGAATGTATATGCCTGGTGAGCGAGGCGCCGCCAGAGTGCGCCCAAAGTGGTTTGAACAGTCCAATCGATCGCACTGGCGCGATCCTTCGGCGCTTGCAAAATGCCGATATCGGTTTTATGGCCCCTTTCACCGATGGCGATGCAGATCGTTCCGACCGGTTTATCTCTTGTGCCGCCGCTGGGCCCCGCAATGCCGGAGACAGCGACGGCGAAATCGGCCTCGGTTTCATGGAAGAGCCCTTTCACCATTTCATCCACCGCCTTTCGGCTGACGGCCCCCGAGTGGTCGAGCGTCGAACGGGAGACTTGGAGAAAATGTTCTTTCCACTGGTTGCTGTAGACGACCAGGGAGCCCAAAAAATAGAGCGAACTATCGGGGATTGCCGTGAGTTTTGCGGCGATCGCCCCGCCGGTGCACGACTCGGCCGCCGCGAGTTTTTTCTTTCGGGCGATGAACTCTTTTTGCACAGCTAAGGCGATGTGGCTCTCTTCAAAATAAAACGTCGGGAACCGCTCTTTCACCCGCTGGGCCAGCTTATTTAAATCGCTTTTCTTGGAGCCCGAAAATTCGAGAAGGAGCGAACCTTGCGAAGGGTAGATGCCTATTTCGACGTGCGGCTCCTCTTTTTGCAGATCGCGCAAAAACGGGTCGACCTCCACCTCTTTCAGAAGGCAAAGACCGCAGCTTTTTCGGTGGCGGACCGGCTCGGCTAACGCAAACTGCTCCAGGATTAAAGGCAGAGCCTCTTCCAAAAACATCCGCTCCATCTCTCTCGGCGGTCCCGGCAACAAAATCAGCCCCGGATAAAACAGGCCTGGCGCGGTCCCAATCTCATTTTTCAGCTCGATCCCCTCTTCAAAGAGCGGACGGACGGCCCTTGTCGTCAGATCGTCGATTGTCGGTCCGAGTCCTCCTGTGGCGATCACGAGAGAAGAGCGAGACATCGCCTCTTTCAACCCCTTTTCAATCGCATCGACCCGATCGGGCAAAACTGTGTGGCGCGCAACTCGGTATCCTAAGCGGGAAAGTTCTCTGCCTAAAAATGCGGCGTTCGTATTGACGGTATGCCCTTCAAGCACTTCGTTGCCGATCGAAACAATCTCAAGATCCATGGACTAAAATCCCCTGTTCTTTCAGCTGCGGGTGGGAACTAATCCAGGAAAAGCAGTTTTTGCCGAGGCGGATCGGAACATTCGTTTTCAAGCCGCCCACAACAAACGGAGTGGGGCGCGTCATATCGCGAACCCATCTTCTCGCTTCGCTGAACAGTTCGGCATTGGGCGACTCCCCCACTTTCAACAGCTCCATTGTCTTCGGATTTTGATAAATTTGGGGATAGGAGATCTGGATCCCCCAGAAAATCGCATTTTGCCCCATCGACATCGGCCGGAATACCCCGTCTGCATCGGAATAGGTGAACGAATGGGCCTGCACCTGGACGACCGGCTCTGAAATCTTCATCAGGTATTTTTCTCCCGGCACTTTCTGCAGCCAAACGGCGTCGGCATTGGCGCTCCAGGCGCAAGCGAGCACTTTTCTCAGCTGCGGTTCGGAAGGGATGAATCCCCTTTTCAAGAGATCGACCCAATTTCCACACTCTTCGAGAAAGAGCTCTTTGGCCATCGGCACCTGGCTTTCGTTCAAAAGGCCTGTCAAAGGATAGATCTCGAATGAACCCAACCGATGAAAAAGATCGGAGAGCTCCTCTTTTTCTGCAAGAACTTGGATTTTGAGCCATTTGGAAGCTTGGTAAACCCCTTCTAAAGCTGGGGTCGAGATCCGGATGTTCATGAGGGCGCTTCGACCTTTTTCATCTTGGTAGAGAAAAAGAGACCCACCGCTCCCAATGTGATGTAGGAATCGGCCAAATTGAAGACCGGGAACGTGTGGCCGAAGAAGGTAAAATGGAGAAAATCGATCACATGGCCGTAAGAGAGATAATCGATCGCATTGCCTGTCGCCCCCGTCACGATGAGCCACATCGGAAATGCGGGCGTCTTCCCTTTATTGAAGAATGAGAGGTAGATAATGAGAGCTGAAATAACGACAGCTCTCAGTCCAAATAAAAAGCCCGAATGGTCGGGGAAAATCCCCCATGCAGCGCCGGTATTCGTCACAAAATTGAGCGAAAAAGTGATCGCCCCCACATCGAAAATCCCGATCCCCCCAAATGGGTATGGACTCATCCACTTGACAGGGGGAATCCATCCGAGCGCAGCCTTCTTCGTCAGAAAATCACAGGCGAGAAGAAAGACAAAGAAAGCTGCGAGCTTTTTCACGAGATCAACCCTTTTTCAAACTTTTCTTGAGCTTTGACTGTCATCGTAGCGTAAGGAATCGCCTCGAGCCTTTTGAGCGGAATCTCTTCCCCTGATAGATCGCAAATGCCATAGGTCCCCTCTTCGATTTTCTCGAGAGCGCGATCGATCTGTCTCAGCAAGCCAAACTCTTTATTCGTCACTTCCAAATTGATATTTCGAACAAAATCATCGGTCCCTTCGTCGGCCGAATGTTGAGAATATCCTTTCGATTCGTCGGGCTTCGTCACCTCTTTTTTCGAATCGGCTAACACCCGGCTGATCTCCGCGCGGAGATCTTCCAATCTTTTTTTAAAGTGGGCAATTTCATTTTTCTTCAACGGCATGAATCTTCCTCTTATCTTTCGTAAAAGCTCACCTCAGGGAGAGATCGTCTGGATCGCTTCTACTAGTTCCTTAATATCTTTGAACCTCTTATAGACGCAGGCGAAGCGGATGTAGGCGACTACATCCATCTCTTGCAAATGCTTCATGACGATTTCACCCAGCACTCGGCTCTCGATCTCACGAGTTCCGCTCGCCATCAAATCGGATTTAATCTGAGAAGCGAGCGCCCGCACCTGATCGTGGCTCACTCTCGTATGCCTGCATGCGGCATCCATTCCGTTGATCAGCTTCTCCTGCTGAAAGTCCTCGTATGTCCCGTCCCTTTTCTTCACCTGCATGATCAGGTCGACCGTCTCAAACGTTGTGAAGCGGCGCATGCACTGCCCACATTCCCTACGCCTCCGAATCGCGTTAATCTCCAACGCGTTTCTAGAGTCGGTCACCTTTGAATCCTCATGGCTGCAAAAAGGACATCTCACATTCGTTTCCCTTGAACCTTCTCGAAAAAACATTTTGTCGAGACAGGTTCTTCGTCTTTTGCCTATTTAGGTCCTTGTATATTTTTTGTGAACATTTTTATTACAAACGGGCCGTGACTATACCAAAATCAAGGGAGAAATGCAACTCGTCTGACGCTTAGAAAGTTAAAATTAAAATCCGTTCAGCATATAGTAGATCATTTTCAATAGGAGTTCTTATGAAAATGAAATTTTTTCTTGCAGGATTGTTGGCCGCCTCTTCTCTCTTTGCGCTCGAGCCAAACGATGAGAACCAAATCCACCAAATCATCGAAAATTACACCGACTCTTGGAATAACCGCGGAGGTGTAGGCTTTGGCGATGGATTCTCTTCCGACGCCGACTTCGTGAATATCTTTGGGATGAAATTTACCGGCAGAGCCGAGATTGAAAAACGGCACATCGACATTATTCAGGGAATTTTTAAAGGCTCGGTCTTTACCGTCGAAAAGACTCACTTTCGAGAAGTTCAGCCAGGACTTGTCGTCGCCAACGTCTATTGGGCGCTCGACGGCTTCAGGTTCCCCAACTCAGAGCACAAAGAAGTCAGAGAAGGCGTCTTCACCCATATCTTCATCTTAAATAACGGCAAATGGGAAATCACCGCGTCGCAAAATACCATGATGCCCAAAATCGACGGGACGCATCATTTTAAGTAGGTTGGTAACTTTTAGACTAATCCTGCCTATCCTGTCGGCAAAGCCGATCATGTTTATCCTGTACCTTTTTTATGAAAAAAACAGGGTGGACAGGATCGGACAATGTTTACAGGCTACGGCCCGCAAGCGGGGGGCAGGGCTTCACCCTTCCCCCCACACCCCCCTTCCTGCATGCGTGCGCTCCGCCACGCATGGGATGCCCTCTCGCAACGGGCTTCGCCCGTGTCTGCCGGGCCGGCG
>JAFEGL010000080.1 GCA_018239895.1 Verrucomicrobiota bacterium | reverse complement strand
TGCCGACGGAGATGGTCGACTGGGAGGTGGAGGTCGTCGCCGTGATCGGCCGCGAGGCCCGCGAAGTCTCCGCGGCCGACGCCTGGGAGCACGTCGCAGGCGTCACCGTCGGCCAGGACATCTCTGCTCGCGACATCCAGCGACTCGGACCGGCGCCCCAGTTCAGCATCGGCAAGTCGTTCCCCGGCTTCGGCCCGACCGGCCCCTGGGTGGCTACCCTCGACGAGCTGCCCGACCGCGACGCGATCCCGCTCGAGTGCGAATTGAACGGGGAGCGCGTGCAGGCCGGGACGACCGCCGAGATGATCTTCTCGGTGCCGGAGCTGATCGCCTGGATATCGGCGATCTGCCCTTTGCTGCCGGGTGACCTTCTCTTCACGGGAACCCCCTCGGGGGTTGGCGCGCGGCGCACACCGCCGCGCTTCCTGCGACCGGGTGACGAGCTCGTCAGCCGCGTCGCCGGGATCGGCGAGATCGCCCAGCGCTTCGTTGGGGGGCCCGAGGAGGAGATCCACGTAAACGCAATGGCGAAAGGTGCCTGAACGATGAAGCTAGTGACCTTCGACGACGGACAGGTGGGGAGGATCGAGGGCGAGCGCGTGATCGAGCTCGACGTTCCCACCATGCGTCGGTATTTCGAGCTCGGCTGTGAGGTGGGGGAGACGGGACGCGATTTCGCGCTCGACGAGGTCACCCTGCGCGCCCCCTTGATCCCGAAGAAGTTCTTCCACACCTCGGGGAACTTCCAGGAGCACGACGAGGAGTCGAAGAACGTCAACTGGTCGCATCCGGTGCTGCCCTGGATCGTCTTCTTCCAGAACATCGACGCGATCGTCGGCCCGGAGGAGTCGGTGGTCTACCCCGGCGAGATGACCAGCGAGCTCGACTACGAGCTGGAGCTCGCCGTCGTCCTCGCCAAAGACGGCAAATTCTTCTCACCCGAGGAAGCCGAGGACTACATCGGCGGCTACCTGATCTTCAACGACATCACCGCGCGGGACATCCAGCGTGAGGAGATGAAATCGGGGGTCTTTTCCTTCTGCAAGGCGATCGACACCTTTTGCCCGACGGGCCCTTGGATCGTCACGCCGGATGAGGTCGGCGACCCGCACCAGCTGAACATGGAGCTACGGGTCAACGGCGAGAAACGCCAGGTCTCGAACATGAACCGCATGTCGGTGACGGTGCCCGAGCTGCTCAGCCACTACGCGCCGATGGGTTACTCGGCGGGCGACATCATCTCCTGCGGGACGGTTTCCGGGGTGGCCGGCTTCAGCGACGACGCCGCCTCCCTGTACCTGAAGCCGGGCGATCTGATCGAAGCCGAAATCGAGAAGATCGGCGTCCTCCGCAACCCGGTCGTCGCCTGGGAGGACGCGCACCCCGAGGAGCTGGTGCCGTCCGGAGCCGTGAAGGGCTGAACTGAAATATGCCTTGACGCATAGTGATCTGGTCCGCGAGAAAGGAATAGAAGATGTGCGATGTGATCGGGAAGGCTCATGAGTTATCTCGTCGGCAGCTTCTGAAGCAGGCGGGAGCCACGGCTGCGGTCGCGGCCGCAGGCGCCGCGGTCCCGGGCGCCGCCTTCGGACGGTCGACCCCGGGGGACAACGGGGCGGGGCAGGCGATCACCGCCAGAGCAGCCGGCTGCCGAACGCAGCTGGTCCTGCTCGGAGTCCTCGGCGGCCCGCTCCTGGATACCAACATGCACGGCATCAGCTCGGCGGTGCAGGTGGAAGACAAGATCTACGTGGTGGACTGCGGCGAGGGAAGTTGGAGCCAGTATCGCCGTGCCTTCGCTCCGGAATCCCCGTACACCCAGACGCTTTCACAGCTGCGCTCGGTGTTCCTCACGCACCTCCACTCGGACCATACGGTCGACTACAACAACCTCCTCGTGCTCGGAGGACCGAACGGCCTCAGCGCTCGGGCAGCCAACCCGGTTCAGGTCTACGGTCCGGGTGAACGGGGGTCGCTGCCGCCCGTCTACCCGCCCGGTCGCCCGGCACCGCCCGTGATGGCGCCTCAGGACCCGACCCCCGGCATCGCCACCACGACCACCCGGATCTTCGAAGCCTACTCGAGCGACCTCAACGACCGGATGCGCGACGCGGGGCAGCCGGACCCCCGTACTCGGATCCTCGCCCATGACATCCCGCTCCCCGCCTCGGTGATCGCCAACGCCAACGTCGACCCCGCCCCTGACATGCAGCCGATCAGCGTCTACGAAGACGAAGTGGTCAAGGTCTCCGCCACGCTAGTCAACCACCGTCCGACCTTCCCGAGCTTCGGCTTCCGGTTTGACACCGCGGACGGGTCGATCGTCTTCTCGGGGGACACGGCACCGGAGAAGAACTTGGTGGAACTCGCCAAAGGCGCCGACATACTCGTACATGAGGCGATCGACCCGAACTGGATCGCGTCCTTGTTCCCGAACCCGAACGAACCAACCGCCGAAGCGATCATCCACCACCTGTTGACCGCTCACACCACCATCGAACAGGTTGGTGTGGTCGCCCAAGAAGCCGGCGTGAAGACCCTGGTGCTCAACCACATCAACGCCGGCACCTCACACGGCCGTTGGATGCAGGCGAAGGAAAACTTCTCCGGCGAAGTGATCGTCGGCGAAGACTTGATGAGGGTGGGAGTCGGCCGACGCCATCGGCGCTCGTCGGAGGTCATCTACCGCTAGTCGGATCGTCCGCGTCTGATCCGGTCCGCTGGCTGCCCAACGGTGCGTGGGCGGCCGGGGGGTCCTCAGCCTCAAGCGGCCGGCACCGGCAGGCTGCTGCTGGACCACTGATCGGAGCAGTGGGCCGAGCCATAGGCATTCAAACTTGCATACAGAATGGATTTCTGTACTCTCTCTGGCGGGATGCTTCTCGGGAACCTCGATGGCCACTTCATGGCCGCCACTGCCTCCGGCACGGCGAAGGGCTGACGGCGGCGATGGCGGCACTGCTGCAAGCGAGCGGTCTTCAGGTCTCCTACGGACCGGTGATCGCGGTCGACGGGCTTGACGTGGAGGTGTCCGCGGGGTCGGTCGTCGGTCTCATCGGCCCTAACGGGGCGGGGAAGACGTCAGCGATCGACGCCCTCTCGGGGTACCACCCGGCCAGCTCCGGGAGCATCCACTTCGACGGTGAGGAGATCACGAGGATGCGCCCGCACCGGCGGGCGCGCCGCGGCCTCGCCCGCACCTTCCAGTCGGTCGAGCTCTTCGACGACCTCACCGTGGAGGAGAACCTCCAGGTCGCCGCCGATCATCTCGGTATCGGCCGCGCCTTGCGCGACCTTTTCCTGCCGATCGGGGAGCGCTCGCGCGAGGATGTCGACTGGGCGCTTCGGCTGTGTGGCCTCGAGGACGACGCCGAGCGGATGCCGACCGAGCTGTCGGCCGGCCGGCGCAAGCTGGTCGGCGTGGCGCGGGCGCTGGCGCAGCGGCCCCGCCTGGTGATGATGGACGAGCCGGCCGCCGGCCTCGATACCGACGAGAGCGCCGAGCTCGGCGAGCGGCTGCGCGGACTGCCCGCAGCGGGCGTCTCGGTCTTCCTGGTCGACCACGACATGAGCCTCGTCCTCGGCGTCTGCGAGCGGATCTACGTGCTCGACTTCGGCCGGCTGATCGCCGCCGGGACGCCGGGCGAGATCCGCAACTCCGATGCCGTGATCGCCGCCTACCTCGGTGGAGAGGAGGTGGGCGCCGATGTCGGTTGAGACGGCAGTCGCGCCGCGCCTCGAGATCAGCGGCCTGGATGCCGGCTACTTCGGCCAACCGGTCGTCCGCGACCTGGACCTCTCGGTCGCGCCGGGCGAGGTGGTGGCGCTGCTCGGCGCCAACGGCGCGGGCAAGACGACGACGCTCTCGACCATCGCCGGGCTGCTCGAGCCGATCGCTGGGACGATCGCCATGGACGGCAGCGAGATCGGCGGCCGCGCGACCTACAAGCTCGCCCGCGAGGGCGTCTCGTTGGTGCCGGAAAGCCGTGCCCTCTTCAGCACCCTGACCGTGCGCGAGCACCTCATTCTCGCCCGCCGCGACGACCGCGACCAGCCTGCCGAGGCAGTGCTGGAGATGCTGCCCGAGCTGGAGAAGTGCATGGGCCGCAAAGCCGGCGTGCTCTCCGGGGGCGAGCAGCAGATGCTGGCGATGGGCCGGGCCTTGGTCGGCCGGCCGCGCCTCCTGCTCGTCGATGAGATGAGCCTCGGCCTGGCGCCGATCATCGTCGAGCGGCTGCTGCCGATCCTGCGCCGGGTCGCGACCGACCTGGGAACCGGGGTCCTCTTCGTCGAGCAGCACGTGCCACTGGCGCTGCAGGTCGCCGACAAGGCCTACGTCCTCAGCCACGGCCGGCTCGTCCTCGAGGGGGCAGCGGAGCGGTTGCGGGGCGAATCGGAGCTTCTACGTGCCAGCTACCTCGGCGATGAGGCAGCGGGAATGGTCACCACCGTTCCGGTCGGTGACCAAGGGAATAGGGACACCGACAATGGAGGAGATAGACCAGATGCGACCTGATCTCAGGAAGCTGGCCATATTGTTGGCCGCGGTGCTGTTGCTCGCGGGAGTCGTCGCGGGTTGCGGAGGCGGCGGCAGTAGTAGCAGCAGCGAAACCACGACCGAAGCGGAAGCCGAAGGCGAAACCGCGCCGGCGGCGGAAGAAGGCGAAGCAGAAGCCGGGACCTCGGTGCTCGGCGCCCCGAACAAGGCGAGCGGCAAGCCGATCGTCCTCGGAATGATCGACTTGGAAAACGGGCCGGTCGCCTTCCCCCAGGCGCACGAAGGAGCCCAGGCGGCGGTCGAATACGTCAACGAATACAAAGGCGGGATCCACGGTCGACCGATCGAACTGGCCGATTGCGCGACGGACGGGCAGCCGGCGACCTCGACCCGCTGCGCCAATCAGATCGTGGAAAAGAACCCGCTGCTGATCCTCGGGGCCGCGGATGTGGGGACGTCGGGATCGTTCCCGGTGTTCGAACGCAAAGGCCTCGCCTATATCGGTGGCCTGCCGTTCACCCCGGTCGAGTCCAACGCGAAAAACGCGGCGATCTTCGTCTCGGTCGCGGTCGGCGACAACATCGCGATGGTCGCCTACGCAAAAGACGAACTCGGCCTGAAGAGCGGCGTCATCCTGCAGACCGCCAACACGCAGGGCGAGTACAGCGGGGAGGTCATCGCCACGGCGATGGAAGGCGCGGGGATGTCGGTCAAGAAGGTGAACGTGCCGGAAACTGCCTCCGACCTTTCGGCCCCTGCTGCCGAAGCGGTCGAATCCGGGGCCGAATTGGTGTACGTCGAGACCCCAGCCCAGTGCGCGCCGATGTTGAAGGCCCTGGAATCGGTCGGCAACACCGCCACGATCGCTGCTCTTGGCACCTGCTCGGCCCCGTCGGTCACCGAAGCGGCCGGCCCGGCGGCAGAAGGGGTCTACTTCCCGGAAGCCGTCGAACTGCTCTCCAGCGGAACCGAACAGGCAGAAATCACCAACGCCGCGTTCGACGAATTCGCCGCCAAGGAAATGCCGCGCGAATCGGTGGCCATCGCAGGCTTCGGGTCGGTGATGAACGTATGGGAATCGCTCAACGCGGCTCCCGCATCGATTGTCGAAGAACCAAGCAAGATTCTCGAACAGTTCACGAAGGGCAGCGAACATCCGAACTGGATGGCCCATCCATACACCTGCAATCGCAAACAGGTGCCGACCCAGGAAGCGGTCTGCAACGGATACCAGAAAATCATCCAGTTCAAAGGCGGCAAGCTGCAACCCGCCAGTACGGAATGGGTGACGGGCGCGAAGTACTTCCACCCCAAAGGCCCCTAGACCAGCGAAAGGTGTGCTCCCCGGGGTCCGCAGGGGCGCCGGGGAGTGACACCGCCCCGTCCCACGAAACCACACCATGAACTCCTACATCCTCTTCCTGCTCCTCGGCCTCGGCTCCGGGGCGATCTACGCGATCCTTGCCCTCGGGCTGGTGATGAAGTATCGCTCGGCCGGGGTCGTCGACTTTGGCCACTCGGCCGTGGCGATGTTCATCGCCTACGTCTATTACGGACTGCGGACCGAGGGGAAGCTGGAGCTGCCGTGGGCGATCCTGCCCCACGAGATCACGATCACCGGCTCGGAAATGGGCAACGCGCCGGCTATGATCGCTTCACTTCTCTACGCGGCCGTGCTCGGCCTCGTCATGTACTTGCTCATCTACCGGCCGCTGCGCCACGCGACGCCGCTGGCGCGGATCTGCGCCTCCGTCGGCGTGCTGCTCTACCTGCAGGCGATCGCCGTCCTCGACTTCTCCTCGAACCCGAAATCGGTGCCCACGATCCTGCCGGACTCCCCCCTCCACTTCGCCGGCGTGATCGTGCCGGTCGATCGCCTGTGGTTCGCCGGCCTGGTCGTGGTGCTGGCGACGGCGCTCTGGGCGACCTACCGCTTCACCCGTTTCGGCCTGGCGACCCGCGCCGCCTCCGAGAACGAGGAGGGCGCCGCGGTGATCGGCCTCTCGGCGGACCGGATCGCCGCCTCCAACTGGGTGCTGGCCACCGTCCTGGCCGCGCTTGCCGGGATCCTGATCGCGCCGATCGCGACGATCCAACCCGCCTCCTACACGCTCTTCATCGTCCCGGCGCTGGCCGTCGCCTTGGTCGCCCGCTTCCAGTCCTTCGCGATCGCCGCCGCCGCGGGCCTGATCCTCGGCATGCTGCAATCGGAGGTCACCAAGCTGATCTCCGTGATCCACTGGCTGCCCAAGGAAGGGCTGCCGGAAGCGATCCCCTTCATCGTGATCGTCGTCGGCATGACCTTGGTCGCGAAAGGGATGCGGGCGCGCGGTGAGATCGTCGTCCAGCGCAATCCGTCCTTGGGCCGGCCCTCGCGGCCCTACGTGACGACCGCGTTCTGCTTCGCGGTCGGCGCGATCGCCCTCGTCCTTCTGCAGGGCTCGCTCCGTTTCGCGCTGATCAGCTCCTTCATCTGGATCTGCCTGGCGCTCTCGTTGGTCGTACTGACCGGCTACGTCGGCCAGGTGTCGTTGGCCCAGATGGCCTTCGCCGGGGTGAGCGCCTTCGCCCTCACCCACATCACGGGACAGCTCGGGATCGGCTTCCCCTTCTCGCTGATCCTGGCCAGCCTCGCGGCGGTCCCCCTGGGGATCGTGATCGGGCTGCCCGCCCTGCGCCTGCGCGGGGTGAACCTGGCGGTGGTGACCTTGTCGGCGGGCCTGGTGCTCGATTCCCTGGTCTTCAACTGGACCTGGTTCACGGGCGGACTCGGCGGTACCAAGGTCGGCAACCCGAGCCTGCTCGGCTGGAACCTCGGCATCTCCTCCGGCAACGCCTACCCGCGGGTGATCTTCGGGATCTTCGTCTTGGCGGTGGTGTGCGGGATCGGCCTACTGGTGGCGCGGCTGCGACGCGCGCCCGCCGGGCGGATGATGATCGCGGTGCGCTCGAACGAGCGGGCAGCGGCTGCCGCCGGGATCGACGTCAACCGCACCAAGCTGCTGGCCTTCGCGCTGTCCTCGTGGATCGCCGGGGTCGCGGGCGTGCTCTTCGCCTACGCGCAGCAGACCGTGAGCCCGCCGACCTTCGAAGTCTTCACCTCGCTGAACCTGGTGGCGATCGCCTTCGTCGCCGGCGTCGGCCGGATCGGCGGAGCGGTCTTCGCCGGGATCATGATGGCGTCGACCGGCCTCCTCGTCACCTTGCTGGATCGTGAATTCAACATCGGCAAATACCAGCTGCTGGTCGCCGGGCTGCTCTTGACGATCACCGCGATCAAACAGCCCGACGGGGTCGCGGCCAACCCGCCGCCGCCGCTGGTCCACGCCTGGAAGTGGCTCGAGGGGCGGCTGTTCGACCGCTCCGAGACGCCGCGGGTGCCCCCCGCCGTCGCCGCCGGTGCCGGGTCGGAGCGGTGAGCAGCGCTGAGGCGAGGGGCAAGGTCCTCGGCCTCTCCGGTGGGCAGCCGGACGGCAGCGCCGAGATCCTGCTGAAGGCGGCGCTGCGGGCGGCGGCGGAGGCCGGGGCCGAGGTCGAGCTGGTGCGGCTGGGCGAGTTGCGACTCGACTATGCCGACCCCGGCCTCGGTGAGGAGGACGACGGCGAGTGGCTGTTCGAGCGCCTTCTGGCCTGCGACGGGCTGATCGTCTCCACGCCGATCATCACCCGCTCGGTCGCGCCGGTGGTGAAGGTCGCGATCGACCGCCTGCTCGGGCCGAACGCCGATGCCGCCTTCGTCGAGGCGATCGTCGCCGCCCGCCGCGAGGGCCGCGACCCGGTGGTGCCGATGCGGGCCGACGAGCGGGTGCTGAGGCCGCGGGTCGCCGGCCTGATCGCGGTCGGTGGTTCGCTCACCGACAACTGGAAGTCGCTGGCCCTGCCGACCCTGCACTCGTTCGCCTTCTCGATGCACATCGCGGTCGCCGACCAGGTCGTCTTCGCGGGCGCCGGTTCGCCGAAGTCGATAGTGCTCGACGCGGACGGGCCGGCGCGCGCCGCAGCGGTCGGACTGGCGGTCGGCGAGCAGTTGGGGGTGGCGTTCGAGGAGGTCGAGTACCGCGGGGCCCCGGGCCTTTGCCCGATGTGTCACCTGAACGCGCTCGAGGTGCGCGGCCGCCAGGTCGAATGCGTTACCTGCGGCGCGCGCGGCGAGCTCGCCGCCGAGCCGTCTCTGACCTGGACCGACCTGACGACCTCGGTGATCTCGATGGAGGAGAAGCGCAACCATTTCGCCGAGGTGCTGCAGACGGCGAAGGCGCACGGGTCGCGACGGGAGGAGATCGAGGCGGCCGCGGCGCCCTATGCGGATTGGGATCCCTCGGTGTCACCCAACGCTTCGACCAGTTGACGGAGCGGGCCGCTGGTCGCCAGGACGCGTTTGCGCTCGGTTGCCGAGAGCGATCCCACGTACTGCTCCAGTGCCTTCCCCCAGGCCTGCTCGCGACGCTCGCGGTTGGCGATCGCGCGCTCGGTCGGGTGGAGGCGGGCGACGCGTCCGTCCCCCTCGTCGCGTCGGCGCTCCAGCAATCCCCCCGCGATAAGCGTCCGCACGGTCGCGGATACGTTGCTCGGCCGCATCGCCAGCTCGTCCGCGACCTCGTTGACCTTGAGCCCCGGGCGGCGGACCAGGAGCCGCATCACTTCCAGCTCGGAGGCCGGGAGGTCGTCCTCGGGCAGCGCCGTGCGGCCGAGCGTGCGGGGGAGGAGCCATGCGATGTCGTTGAGGACCACGGCGAGCTCGCGGGTCGCGTCCCCCTTGCTAGACTTTTCCATATAGCTATAAGGGTATAGGTAACGAGGAGAGATCAGATTGGCAGCGACCAGGGACATTGACGGATTCGACGGCGAGGTAGTCGCGCCGGACGACGCGGGCTATGACGAGGCGCGCGCGATCTGGAACGCGATGCACGACAAGCGCCCCGCGCTGGTCGCCTACTGCCACTCGACCGCCGACGTCGCGGCGGCGGTGCGCCACGCCCGCGCGGAGGGACTGGCGATCGCCGTCCGCTCCGGCGGCCACAGCCTCCCCGGCCACAGCACCTGCGACGGCGGCATCGTCATCGATCTGCGCGGACTGAACTCGATCGAGGTCGACCCGGTCGGGCGGCGGGCGCGGGTCGGTGGTGGCGCGCTGCTCGGTGAGCTCGACGCCGTGACGCAGGAGCATGGCCTGGTCGTCCCGGCAGGAGTCGTCTCCCACACCGGCGTTGCCGGGCTGACGCTCGGTGGCGGGGTAGGCCGGCAGATGCGCCGGCTCGGGTTGACGATCGACAGCTTGCTCGGGGTCGAGTTGGTGACCGCGACCGGCGAGGTCGTGCGCGTCGACGCCGCCACCAACCGCGACCTCTTCTGGGCGATGCGCGGCGGCGGCGGCAACTTCGGCATCGTCACCGAGTTCGAGTTCCGGGCGCACGAGATGGGCGACCTGATGGTGCTGGCGACCTTCAACCCGATCGAGGAGGCGGCACGGGTGTTGGCCTTGGCCGCGGACGTTCCGGTGATGGCACCCGACGAGCTACTCTGGACCAGCTTCCTGCGGCGCGCCCAGCCGCAGCCCTGGCTGCCGCCGGAGTGGGAGGGGACGCTCGGCGTCGTCTCGCTGATCGAGTGGTCGGGGGACCTCGAGGAGGGGCGCCGGGTGCTGGGAGAGCTGGCCGAGCAGGTGGCGGCGCCGGTGAGCGAGCTCGCGCAGGTGCCGTTCCTGGCACTGCAGACGGCCGGTGACGAGCTCTTCGGGCCGGGCAAACGCTCCTACGTCAAGGCGGGGTATCTGGACGATCTGAGTCCGGCGGCGATCGCGACGTTGATCGAGGTGGCCTCGGAGGTCGGCTCACCGTTTTCCCAGGTGGAGGTGCTCGCCGTCGGGGGAGCGATCGCCCGGGTCGACGCCGACGCCACCGCCTTCCCGCACCGCGACGCAGCCTGGCTGGTCAACATCCCGGCCAGCTGGGTCGACGCGTCCGAAGACGAGCGCGAGATGAACTGGGCGCGAAACGTCTACCGGGCGATCGAGCCGCTGATGACCGGCGGCGCCTACGTCAACTTCATGGGCGACGACGAAGTCGACCACGAGGCGATCGCCTACGGCCCGACGCTCGAGCGCCTGCGGCGGGTGAAGGCCGAATGGGACCCCGAGAACGTCTTCCGTCTCAATCAGAACATCGTTCCGGCGAGCGCGGAGGAGGTCGCATGACGATCTCCGCCGCCGCGGCGATTCAGCGTCGCCACTGGGGCACCGATCCGGAGGCCTGGGCCGATCTGTCGGAGCCGCACAACCGGCCGCTCTTCGAGGCGGTCCTCGACGCCGCCGCATTGGGGCCGAGCAAGCGCCTCCTGGACATCGGTTGCGGGACCGGGATGCTGCTGCAGCTGGCGCTCGCGCGTGGTGGCGTGCCGTGCGGCATCGACGTGACCCCGGAGCTGCTGGCGATCGCCCGCGAGCGCCTCCCCGAGGCCGACCTGCGCGAGGGCGACATGGAGAGCCTGCCCTGGGCGGACGATTCGTTCGACGTGGTCACCGGCGTCAATGCCTTCCAGTTCGCCGGCGACCCGGGGCAGGCGCTGAGCGAAGCGGCCCGGGTCCTGCGTCCGGGCGGGCACCTGGTCGCCAGCCTCTTCGCCGCGCCGGAGCGCTCGGAGGGGACGGCAGTGCACGAGGCGATGGCGGCTCTCTCGCCGCCGGCGAAAGAGTCCGAGCACGCGCCCTACCTGCTCTCCGCACCGGGCCGCCTGGAACAGGAGCTGGAGTCCCGCGGACTGCCGATCCTCGATTCGGGCGAAGTCGCCTGCGTCTGGGCCTATGCCTCGATCGATGACGCCGTGCGGGCGATGGTCGGCTCCGGCGGCGGCGCCCGGGCGGTGTCCGATGTCGGATCGGACGCCGTGCGCGAGGCGATCACTCCGGTTCTCTGGCGCTTCCGCGATCCGCTCGACGGCACCGTCTCCCTGCGGAACACCTTCCGCTGGGTCGCGGCGGGAGGCAGCCCCAAGCAGCCCTAAGCCTGCGTCGGCTGACCCTCGCCGATCATGCGCTGCTCGCCGGCGGGCCAGGGGGGTTCGCCGTGGACGAACGCGCGGCAGGCCTCCTGGAGCGCGGCCGATGCCACCGCCGTGGCTGGGCCGTCGCCGCTCACTGCCCGCGCGTTAGGCACGGTCGCGTAGGTGCCGAAGAGGAGTGGGACGTCGATCGCATGGGTGGCGCCGAGCTGCTCGTCGGGACCGGTGTGCTCGATCCGCAGGCGGTAGACATCGGCCCCGGCGGTAGCTCGTTTCTCCGCGAACAGGGCGACCGGCTCGGCGAAGAGCTTGTCGGTGACGATCCGGCAGAGGAGCTCGTTGCCGTCGGCGCCGGGATTTGCCTCGCGGTAGGCGGCGATCACGGCGGCGGGATCGGTGACGCCGCGCTGGTGGGAGACGATCCCGGTAAGCAGTCTGTCGTCGGGATCGAGCCGCCGGCCTGCGGCCCGGAAGAGGAAGGTCGCCTCGTCGGCGGTGTGGCCGATCAGCAGCGGGACCTCGGGACGCATGGTCGCGGCGTCGATCGGGTCGTGCTCGATCGCCCCCGGCAGCACGATCGGCATCGCGCCGCCTCGTGTCCCGCGGAAGCGGGGGTCGGTAAGGAGATCCTCGTGCGCGGCGACGACCGCGTCGGCCGGGACCGCCCGCATTGCCCCTAGGTCGAGGCCCCCGACCAGGCGCTCGCCGAGCGCCTCGGCCCAATCGACCCCGAGCGCCGCCGGCACCACCGCCTCGCCGAGCGGCGGCGAGAGGGCAAGTGCTCTGGCGAAGAGCCCCTCCCCGGTGGTGCTGGTCAGCAGATGCAGGACGCTCCCGGCCCCCGCCGACTGGCCCGCCAGGGTCACCCGGGTCGGGTCGCCGCCGAAGGCGCCGATCGAGTCGCGCACCCAGCGCAGCGCCAAGGCCTGGTCGAGGAAGCCCCAGTCGCCGCCCGGGGCGCCGAGCTCGGGGTGGTGGAGCCAGCCCAGTGAGCCGAGTCGGTAGTTGACGGTGACCACGACCGCGTCCAGCGTCTGCGCCAGCTCGGTGGCGTCGAAGACCGGAGCCGATCCCCAACCGATCGCCCAGCCGCCGCCGTGCAGCCACACGAGGACCGGTCGCGGTCCCTCGCCGCGCGGCGCGAAGACGTTCAGCGTCAGCCCGCCCGCCTCGTCGGTCGCGACCAGTTGCCCGTGGAACCATTCGTTGACCGGGCGCTCGGGCTGCGGTGGCGCGGGGCCCGGCGCGGTGGCATCACGCTCTCCGCCCCAGGCCGGGGCGGGCTCGGGTGGTGCCCAGCGCCGGGTGCCGGTGGGAGCCGCGGCATAGGGGATGCCGAGGAAGCGATCGACCTCCCCGACCCGAGCGCCGGTGACGGCGCCCGACGGGATGTTCGCCGTCATACCTTCGCGGCGCGACGTTTTTTCGTCTTCTTGGCGGGCGCCCCGACCCGTGTCG
>JAFEGL010000007.1 GCA_018239895.1 Verrucomicrobiota bacterium | reverse complement strand
TTAACCCAGAGTACAGGATACGCCGCGAAGCGCGGCTCACATGATGGACGCCGCGCGACGCGGCTAATGATAAGCGTGATGCAGGGCTTCGCCCCGCACCCCAAATAGAAGGCCCACTTCCTGCTGCTGGCAGCAGGAAATAGGCGGGAGGGGGCGCGGGTCTGGCCCGATTCTTTCACAACCCCTTATTTCTGTTATTCATTAGGAAGCAAATGCTTGTGTCAAACGGGAAGGTAGGGTATATAATACGCTATGAATAAGAACATTCCGATACAGATTTACCCTTCGATCCTGTCCGGCGATTTCGGGAAATTGGCCGATGAGGCCAAAAGGATCGAGCAAGCAGGCGCCGATGCTATCCATATCGATGTCATGGATGGCCACTTCGTCCCCAATTTGACCCTGGGCCCCAAGGCCGTCGCTGCGATCCGGAGGTCGACAAAATTATTTTTAGATGTCCACGTGATGATCTACAACCCGTTCGACTATGTCGAGGTTTTTGCCGCTGCGGGTGCAAATCGGATCACGTTCCACTTCGAGGCGACAGAAGATGTCGATGACACCCTCCAGTTCATCAGAAAGTGCGGCTTGAAAGCGGGACTCGCTTTCCGGCCAGAAACCTCTTTATCGATGATTCCAAAATATTTGGATCGGTGCGATTTGATCCTGCTCATGACGGTCAGCCCCGGTTTCGGCGGTCAGAAGTTCATGCCCGAAGTGTTAGAGAAAGTGAAGTTCACCCGCGAAGCTTGCGATAAGAGGGGAATCCGCCAAGGCGGCATTGTGGCGAAAGAGGGGCTAAGACCCGAGTCGCTCCCTCCGTTCGATATCCAGGTCGACGGCGGCGTCAATGCTGAAACGGCGAAAGCTTGTGTACAGGCGGGCGCGAACGTTTTAGTGAGCGGAGATTATCTTTTTAAACAACCCGATTTAGCCAAAGCCATTCACACTTTGCGGAACTCGCCATGAATACAAATCCTTTCCTCCGAGCTATGTCGAAAAAAGTTGTAGTCATAGGAGGGGGAACAGGAAATTTCGTCGTCCTCCGCGGACTAAAATATTACCCTCTCGATTTGACGGCCGTCGTTTCTATGGCCGACGACGGGGGAAGTACCGGGATTTTACGAGACGAGTTGGGTGTTTTGCCGCCGGGCGATGTGAGGCAGTGCCTTGTGGCGTTGTCGAATTCGAGCCGGCTGATGCGAAGCTTGATGAATTATCGGTTTGAAAACGGCGGTTTAGGCGGCCACAGTTTCGGCAATTTGCTCCTTTCTGCATTGGAGAAGGTGACGGGGAGTTTTGAACGGGCTGTCGAAGAGGCGGGAAAAATTTTATACATTAAGGGAAAGGTAATCCCGGTCACGACCCACCAAGTTCGGCTCAAAATGGTTCTAAATAACAGAAAAGTGCTCGAAGGGGAAAAGGATATCTATCTTTCGCAGGAGATCGATCAGGGATACAAGACCATTTACCTAGAGCCGTTCGCCAAGGTCAATCCGAGGGTGATCGACGAGTTAAAAACGGCCGACCTGGTGGTGGTAGGTCCTGGGGGATTTTACACCTCTTTGATCCCCAATCTCCTCGTCGATGGGATGTGCGAGGCGATTCGGGAGTGTAGAGGGAAAAAAGTCTTTGTCGTCAACTTGATGAACCGGAAAGGGCAGACGACCGGTTTCAAAACAAGCCATTATCTAAGCGAGCTGACCCGCTTCATTGGAGCGGATGTGTTCGACTATATTTTGATCAATTCTCAAAAGCCGTCCAAAGAGCTGATCGATGTCTATGCTACCGAAGGGGAATTGGTCGAAAACGATCTCGATGAAAAAAGGGTTATTTATGCCGATCTGTTGGGAAGGCTTGGCGAACAGGTGCCCAAGGATATGTTGAAGCGGAGCTTGATTCGGCACGATTCGAAAAAATTGGCCCAGGAGCTGGTGAAAATTGTTGATCATCTTTGATCTCGACGACACTCTGATCGACACGTCGGGCGCTATCACTCCGTATAAAATGAAACTCTGCCTGCAAAAGCTGCAGGAAGAGGGGTTATCCATCGGGCCATTTCATGAGGCCTACAGGGAATTGATGCAGATCGATTCTGGTTCCTACCGGTCGCTAGAGTCGCTCAAAAGATTCATTGAAACAAAGGGGGGAGACCCTTCGATTGCGGCCGGTTTAAAGCCCCTTTTGACCGCGCCGCTTCCCGATCATTTCTCCGTTCCCACAACTCCACATGCTAAAGAAATTTTAAAAGAATTCGGTTCCAGGCACAAAATGGCCCTTGTCACAGGGGGGCATCCCCCCTTTCAGAGGGAAAAGTTGAAAAAAGCTGGTATTGAACCTTCAGTTTTTAGTAAGATTCTGATCCCAGAAGATTCCATTAAAAAGCCAGTTTACGAGGCGTTGTTAAGGGAATTTTTGGAATCTCCGCGCGATGTGTTCGTTTGCGGAGATAGGATCCAGATGGATCTCGCCCCGGCTTATGAATTGGGATTCAAGACTGTTCATATGAAGTGGGGCCGAGGACTTGTGAATCGGACGGAGCCGTGGATCGATTATGCGATCTCGGACTTAAGTGAACTGAGGAAAATAGTACCATGACGACCTCGAACCAGATAACGCCTGGAATGACGCTCAACATCGACGGGAAAATTTACCGGGTCGAATCGAGCGTAAAAGTGACTGTCGCAAAAGGGACCCCTTTTGTCAAAACGAAGCTCCGCAATCTGATCACCGACGAGATCATTGAAAAGAACTTCAAACTCGACCAGACAGTTCAAGAAGTTTCCCTCGTCGAAAGACAGCTCGAGTTCTTGTATCCAGAGGGAAAAGAGTACCTTTTCCTCGATATCGGCAACTTAGAGCAGGTCCAAGTCCCCGCCTCCATTTTGGGAGATAAGATCCACTTCTTGAAAGAAGGGATTCAAGTTAAAGCGATGTTCTACGGCGATACGATCTTTGCCGTCGAATTGCCGCAATTTCTCGAGATCATGGTCGTCAAGACCGAGGATGCGGAAGAGGAGGCTGCCGCCTCTGGAGCCAACAAGAAGGCGGTTCTGGAAACCGGCGCAAAATTATCCGTCCCCTTGTTTATCGAGAGCGGCGATGTGATCAAAGTCGACACACACGCGAATGAATACATACAGAGGGTATAAACCACAGTGGACCTAGATAAAATTAAGGAATTGATAGCCATCCTCGAGAGCAGCAAGCTCAAGAAGGTAGTCTATAAAAAAGGGGATTTCGAACTTCAACTCGAAAAAGAGGGAGATCCAGCCCCTGCGCCCGTTTCCTACGCGGTGCACGCCCCCCATCCTAAACACCAGTTCGAGCCGTCGCACGAGCTCCCGCCGCCAAAGGCCGCTGAGAAGAGTGCTGAAGCTCCTGGAAAATATGTCACTTCTCCGATGGTCGGGACCTTTTATGGAGCGCCCGCCCCCGATAAACCTCCTTTCGTCAAGGTAGGAGACAAAGTCAACGAGAACACCGTCGTCTGCATCATCGAAGCGATGAAGGTGATGAACGAAGTAAAAGCAGGTGTAAGCGGCACCGTCGCCGAAATTTTGGCCGACAGCTCCCAGCCTGTTGAATTTGGAACCCGACTTCTCCGCATCACGTAAATTATGCAAAAAGTACTCATCGCCAACCGCGGGGAGATCGCGGTCCGTATCATCCGAGCCTGCCACGACCTGGGACTTCAGACGGTTGCCGTCTACTCCGAGGCCGATGCCGAGGCGATGCATGTCCATCACGCCGACGAGGCGATCTGCATCGGCGAAGCTCCCTCCATGAAATCGTACTTGAAGATCCCGAACATCATCGCCGCCTGCGAGATCACCGGCGCCGATGCAGTCCACCCCGGCTACGGCTTTTTAAGCGAAAACGCCAATTTTGCCTCGATCTGCGAGAGCTCAGGACTTACCTTCATCGGTCCACCCTCGAAGGCCATTTCGCTCCTTGGCGACAAAGCGATGGCGAAAGCGACAGCCAAGAAGGTCAAATGTCCAGTCATCCCCGGATCGGAAGGGATCGTCCACGACGTCGAAACGGGGCTGAAAGAGGCCCGCAAGTTTGGCTATCCGATCTTCATTAAAGCGGTCGCCGGCGGCGGAGGAAAGGGGATCCGGATCGCCTTTTCCGACGAAGATTTCATCCAAAAGTTCATCCAAGCGCGCACTGAAGCTGAAGCGAGCTTCAATAATCCCGACGTCTATCTCGAAAAGATGATCGTCAATCCGCGCCACGTCGAAGTGCAGATCATGGGCGATCAGCACGGCCACTTCGTCTATCTCGGCGAGAGGGATTGTACTATCCAGCGACGCCGCCAAAAACTGATCGAAGAGGCTCCGAGCCCGAAAGTCGATGACTCGCTCCGGAAAAAGATCGGCCAATGCGCCGTTGAGATCGTCAAGGCCGCAGGCTACCATTCTGTCGGCACCGTCGAGTTCCTCCTCGATGAAAAAGGACATTTCTACTTCATGGAAGTCAACACCCGAATCCAGGTTGAGCACACGATCACCGAAGAGCT
Source organism: Verrucomicrobiota bacterium (assembly GCA_018239895.1). GTDB lineage: Bacteria > Chlamydiota > Chlamydiia > Chlamydiales > SM23-39 > SZAS-17. The sequence continues at coordinate 28,912 of JAFEGL010000007.1, read as the reverse complement.
CACCGGGATCGACCTCGTGAAGCAGCAGCTCCGGATTGCCAGAGGAGAAAAGCTCCCTTACAAACAAAAAGATATCGAGTTCAAAGGCCACATCTTCGAACTGAGAATCAACGCGGAAAACCCAGCCCAAAACTTCGCTCCATCTCCGGGACAGCTTGAGCATTACATTCCACCTGGAGGACCTCACGTCCGCGTAGATAGCGCCTGTTACGGAGGCTATCGGATTCCTCCCCACTATGATTCGATGATTGCAAAGCTCATTGTGAAAGGAAAAGATCGGGAAGAGGCGATTGCTCATGCAAAGAGAGCGCTTCGGGAATTCCACATCGCCGGGGTCCACTCGACCATCCCTTTCCATCAATACATGTTGGAAGACGAGAGGTTTTTGACTCATGATTACACGATCGGTTATATTGACCAGCTTATTGCTGAAGGCTGCAACTTTACTCGGTGAGACAGTGGATTCGAATTTGACCCCCTTGATCGAAGAACAGAGAATCGCTTCGAAAATCAAGGAGGTCGCCGCCCAGATCAAGGCCGACTATCGCGGCAAAGATCTTGTGGTCGTCATGGTGATGAAGGGGGCCCTCTGCCTCGTTGCCGACCTCATCCGCGAGCTCGACGTCCCCCTCGATGTCGAATATGTCCAATGTTCCAGCTACGGGCAGCGGGGCGCGCACCGAGGAGAGTTGGAAGTCATCGGCCTAGACCGCCTCAACATCCATAACCGCGACGTTCTCATCGTCGACGATATCTTCGACTCAGGACACACGCTCGCTACCTTGAAAATAGCCCTTCAACAAAAAAATCCCCGAAGCGTTAAGTCGCTTGTCCTTCTTGTAAAAAACGTGCCGCACGTCACAGACTACCGCCCCGATTATGTATTGTTTTCGATCGAAAACCTCTTCGTTGTAGGCTACGGGCTCGATTACAAAGAGCGGTATCGGGGTCTCTCCGGAGTCTATGTATATGGACAGCAATGAGAGGGATTATCCTAGCCGGCGGAAGCGGCACTAGGCTCTATCCTGCGACGCTTGCCGTCTGCAAACAGCTCTTGCCGATCTTCGATAAACCGATGATCTACTATCCTCTCTCGGTTCTCCTGCATGCTGGAATCCGAGAGATCTTGATCATATCGACGCCTGAAGACACCCCCCGCTTTGAAAAGATGCTCGGCGACGGCTCACAGCTTGGCGTCGAATTCCAATACGCCGTTCAACCTCGACCTGCCGGCCTGGCCCAGGCCTTTTTGATCGGCGAGTCGTTCATCGGCTCCAAGCCGGTCGCCCTCATTCTCGGGGATAACATTTTTTATGGCCACGATCTCCCGCATCTTCTCAGCGAAGGGACCTCTCTTGAAACGGGCGGCCTGATCTTCGGCTACCGGGTCAAAGATCCCCAGCGATACGGCGTCGTCCATTTTGACACCGACATGAAGGCTCTCGGCATCGAAGAAAAACCCCTCATCCCCAAATCGCCCTACGCAGTCCCCGGGCTTTACTTCTATGGCCCCGAAGTCGTTTCGATTGCCAGACGCCTTAAACCATCGGCTCGGGGCGAACTTGAGATCACCGACATCAACCAGACCTATCTCGAAAGAGGGGAGTTGACGGTCCGATTGATGGGCCGCGGCTATGCCTGGCTCGACACAGGCACCTTCGACGCTTTCCAAAAAGCCTCCGCTTATGTCCAGGCGATCCAAGAGAGGCAGGGGATTAAAATTTCTTGTATCGAAGAGGTCGCCTACAGAAAAGGGTTCATCGACCGGGCGCAGCTAAAAAAACTCGCCTCCCGCTATGCAAAAAATGAGTATGGGGAGTACCTTCTCCACGTCGCAGCGGAAGAACTTGCCTTTCAAACCGTTTCTGGTTAAAATGGCTCCTCCTTTGGAAAGATGTCCGAGCGGCTTAAGGAGAACGCCTCGAAAGCGTTTGTACGTTTACCGCGTACCGTGAGTTCGAATCTCACTCTTTCCGTTTTTTTCTCTCTTCGGTATGAGGGGGCTATATGGACTTCTCTCATTCCAAGACCCGCCGCTTAGAGTGGGGCATTTTTTTTATCCTCTTGGCCTGGCTTACCTTCACGCTGATGGCCACCTTTTCAAAATTTGCAACTCGAACAGTCTCTCTTCCGATCGTCCTTTTCTTCCAGAACTTCGTCGCTTTTCTCCTCATGGTCCCCTGGGTCTTCAAGCACAAGATCAGTTCGCTCAAAACGAAACATTTCACACTCATTTTAGTCCGCTCTATTGCGGGACTTGGGGCCTTTCTCTTCTTATTTTTGGCCGTTCAAAAGACGACCTTAGTCGATGCAGTCCTATTGAATAACGCAGGCCCTCTGCTGGTCCCTTTCGGAGCTCTTCTTTGGAAGAAGGTCCCCATCGAACATAAGTTGTGGCCCGGCATCGTCGCCGGTTTTCTAGGGATTACTTTGATCTTGAAGCCGGGGAGCGAGATCTTCAATGGGGGGGGCCTCTACGGCCTTGGCGCCGCAGTCGGCATGTGCGCCGCCATGCTCACCGTCCACGAGTTGGCCAAAACAGAAAGGCACTACACAATCCTCTTCTACTACTTCCTCATCGCCTCTCTCTGCTGCGTCCCTTGGAGCCTGGCTGGCTGGAGGGTCTTCACACCGGACGAGTGGTTTTATCTCCTTTCGATCGGGCTCCTCTCTTTTTTGGGTCAGTGGGCCTTTTTGAGGGCCTTCCACAATGCCCAGCCGATTGTTTTGGGCCCCTTTTGCTACATGGCTGTCGTCTACTCGGGGTTCATCCAGTGGATTCTCTGGGGCCACGTCCCCGACTGGATTGCCATCCTCGGCATCCTCCTCGTCTGCGCGGGGGGCATTTGGACGATCGTCTTCACCCGCTATCAGCCCAAAAATCGGGTTTGAAGTTAAAAAATCCCTTCTGTTATCCTTTCGCCGCAAAAACAGGAAAATTTATGTCAGTTGATAGTCTTTCTTTGGATTCAGCGGCCGTTTGCGGGGTTTTTACTCCAGTTGCCGTTCCAGGCCCTTCTCAATTTTATTCTACGAACAACTTAGATTTTATCGAAAAAATTCTAGATGAAGCGGCCGATCAAGACACTCTCATCCTTTGGGACGTGGACCAGACCCTCATCACACCTCAAGATCCGATCGGCAAACCCAAGTATGAAAAGCTTTTGGATCAGATCACAGGTGGGAAAGTCATCAAAGATCCAGATGGAAACAAGAGATACATCTTCCGCGAGATCATGATCAACGCCCCTCAAACCTTGATCGACAGACGAAGCTTGGCCCTGATCGAGAAGTTCCAAGACAAGGGGATTCCCAATATTGCCTTCACGGCAGCGCCCGGCGGCAAGATTGGAAAAGTGGATAATTTCGTCGATTGGCGCGTTCAAGAACTGGAACGCTTCGGCTTCCATTTCGATCGCTCCTTGCCGCAGCTTCAATCTTTCGATCTTCCCAAAGACGCCGCCCTCGAGTTTCCCCCTGTCTATCGATCGGGCGTCTTGGTCACATCACTCCATGACAAAGGGCCTGTCCTCTCCAATTTCATCCAAAATCTCGAGCGGCCTCCGAAAAAGATCATCTTCATCGACGACCAAAAACCGAACGTCGACTCGGTCATCGCCTCATTGCAAGGTTCGGCTCAAGTGATCGGGATCCAGTACACAGGAGCTGCCGACCTACCCTGCGATCTCAACGAAGAGGCCGCAAGACGCCAAGTAGCCCACTATCTCGAAACAGGAGAGTGGATCTCGCAAGAACAAGCCGCCGCTAAATAGAGGTAAAAAATGAACGCAGTACAACACCGAGTAATTGAAAGCCGCACAGAGAACGTTGAGTTTCCGAGAAGCAAGCAAATAGTGGATCGGAGCTGGCAGCCGGTAAGCCTCAAATTCCAAGTTTGGGAATATCAAAAATTTGTTGTATTTGATTCTGAGACGAGAAGGGGAGCGACTCTCAGCTTTCAGTTAAGTAATGAGCAAGCATCCGCAACAGTCAAATTGAAACTCACGATTGATAAGATCGACTATGCTACTACCGGTAAAATCGGTTATCGTTTCCAATCCGGAAGCGACATTTCATTGAGGGTAAAGCCTCCGATGAATTTTGTGCAGACGCTCGACGACGAAACCATCATCGTGAAGGAAGATTAGTCGTACCACCGGGTGAAATTCTCGATCGATTCCCGCTCGGTTCTGTAGGAGTTGAGCGGGTGGGTTCGATCTTCGTAACCGAGGGCGATTCCACAGACGATATCGAGGTTTTGGAGATTGAGGACCTCTCGGACTACGTCGGGGTACTCGGCGAGGGAGGCCTGCGCGCAGGTCGCTAGCCCGGCGTTTTCGGCTGCGAGGAGAAGATTCTGGATGAAGAGCCCCACGTCGAGCCAAGAGCCTTTTGGCATCCCTTTTTCGATGAGGATAAGCAGGCCCAAGGGGGCCTCGAAGAAGTTGTAGTTGCGCCGCTTGTGCTTCCTCTTGTTTTCGAGATCGTCTAAGGCAACTCCAATCGATTGGTAGAGGGCCTTGCCGCAGGCTTTTCGCCGAAGTTTGTATACTTCAGACCAGTTGTCAGGACAAAATTCATAGTCTGGGTTGGGCGCCGCGCCCGAATCGAACTGGGTCAGGAGAGCTTGAGAGAGTTTTTCTCTTGTTTCGGGGCCTAGGACCGCAACTTGGGTTGGCTGGTGATTTGCGCCGGATGGGGCCCAACGGGCGATTTCGAGAAGCGAGCGGAGGAGCGCCGGATCTACGGGCTGCTCGGTGTAGGCTCTGCACGACTTTCTTTTCACCATCACCAAGGCAAGATTTCCCGTTGATAGTTCATAAAAGATCCAGAATCTTTGAGAGTGAGTGAGCTTAAGACCTCTCGGATCCCTTGGGCGCTTTCTGAAGGGGAGATTTTCCCTCCAGGGTTCATGTCGGTTTTTACGGAACCGGGATGGATGGAGACGACGGCGATCTTTTTTGGCGCAAAGTCAAGCGCGAGGCACTTGGTCACTGCATTTAACGCCGCTTTGCTGACTCGGTAGATGCAATGATCGCCTCGGTTATTGAGGTGGATGCTTCCGTAGACGCTGCTGATGTTTGCAATGATCTTGAGATGATTTTTTTCGGCTAAAGCTTTGGCTAACATGTAAGGTCCGACCGTGTTTGTATGGAAGGTGTCCATCCATTCTGCGTGGTCAAATAAATCGAGTTCTTCATTGGGCCGGTTGCAGATTCCAGCATTGTTGATCAGGATGTCGATCGGTTCATTTTGGAGTTGTGTGGCTAGCTGTTGGATCTGGAGGGGGTCTTTTATGTCTAAAGGGATCACGCCATCCAGTTTTGTTCGAGAGCAGGCAATGACTTTCCACCCGTCGGCTGTATATTGGCGGGTTAGCTCTAGGCCGATCCCTCGATTGGCTCCGGTGATTAAAACACTTGGCATAGTTAGAAGTTTTCGAGAGATTTGACTTGCCGGTAGTGCTTTTCGATCCCGTCGGCGATCTCGTCTGGGTCGTCAGAGAGGTGGATCAGCTCGAGGTCTTTGGCTTTGATGTTCCCATGGCCGAGAAGGACGGTGCTTTTTAACCAGTCGAGCATCCCTTTCCAGTAGTCTTTGCCGACGAGGTAGACGGGGAAGTATTTGATCTTGCCGGTTTGGATGAGGGTGAGAGCTTCGAAGAGCTCATCGAGAGTGCCGAAGCCGCCCGGAAGGACGACAAAGGCCTGGGCGTAGCGGACGAACATCACTTTTCTGACAAAAAAGTAGCGGAAGTTGAGCTCGAATTGCTCATCGATGTAGGGATTGGGTTTTGATTCGTTGGGGAGGTTGATGCAGAGGCCGCACGACTTTCCGCCCCCCTTTTGCGCCCCCTTGTTGGCGCATTGCATGATGCCTGGACCGCCGCCCGTGATGATCCCAAAGCCTTTCTTAACGATCTTTTCAGAGATCTTTTCGGCAAGTTCGTAGTAGAGGGGATCTTTCGGAGAGGCGTTGGTCGATCCGAAGATAGCGACCGAGGGGCCCAATGCGTACATCGTCTCGAAGCCATCGACAAACTCGGCCATGATTCGGAAGATTCTCCACGAATCGAACGAATGGGCCATCTTGCTGGGCTTCATGTGTTCTGCGGTGTAGAGTTTTTCATCATCGAACATTGCTTAGAGCCATCCTTTGGCAAAGCCCTTCCTGGTTTTCCTCTTCAAAGCGATCCGCGCCGTCCTTCCGTAGGCGACCTCGTGCAAATTTTCGATCGCGACAAAGGCGCTCGGATCTTCCCGGAGGACGATCTCTTTAAGCTCTGCAAGATCGAGCCGCTCCACGATGATGAAAAGGATGTCTCTGTCTTCGCCAGAGTAGCCGCCCTTTCCTTTGATGAAGGTGAGTCCCAGTCCAAGTTCGTGGGTGATGATTTTGCTTAGTTTGTCGGGCTTGGAGCACATGATCAAGACCGACTTGAGTTCTTCCAGGCCTGCGATCACGATGTCCATCATCTTGAAAGCGACGATGTAGGTCATCAGCGAGCGGAGCGCAATGTGCCAGTCTTCGAAAATCCAGCCGTAGGCGGCGAAAATGAAGACGTTGATGAAGAGGATCACCTGGCCGACAGTGAACCCTTTTTTCCGATTGATTAGGATGGCCATGATCTCGGTGCCGTCGGTGCAGCCGCCGTGGCGGATGATGAAGCCGGCCCCTGCGCCGAGCATAGCGCCGCCAATCACAATCGCCTCAAGCGGGTCGGCTGCAAAAGAGGGGACGTATTCGAGAACAGCCAAGAAAAAAGCGAAGAGGATAATCGCGACCAACATGTGGATCACGAAGGAGCGCCGGATATAGCGGTAAGCTAAATAGACAAACGGGATGTTGAGGACCAAGAGGAATAAGGAAAGGTACGAGCTGCCGTAGAGCCGCGCGAGAATTAGAGAAATACCGATGACGCCGCCGTCGATCAGTTCGTTCGGGATCAGGAAAATCCGGATGGCCATCGCGGCGAAAAAAGCGCCGACCGCCATGCCGCCGAAGCTAATCGCGTGGTTGAGAAGCTTTTGCTGGATCGTTTGGGGGATGGGCATAGTCTTCTTCTCGGAAATTAATTTGGAGGATACTTAGAGAATGGATGTTTGTACAGCGCAAAATGCGCGGGAGACGGGGCTCGAACCCGCAACTTCCGCCGTGACAGGGCGGCGCTCTAACCAATTGAACTACTCCCGCATTGAAGCGGCTGTACATAACCTTGGGCGCAAAAGGACTCGAACCTATGACCACCTGTGTGTAAGACAGGCGCTCTACCAACTGAGCTATACGCCCAAAAACGAGTACCTATCGTATCTTGTATGAGGATTTTACTCAAGAATTAACCCGATTTTTTGTAGAATTTGGTTCATGGAATGGATCGATTTAACTGCTTTTTGCCCAGATATTCTCATAGAGCTGGTCTATGCGACTGAAAAGAATTTTACAGGGAAAAAAATTTACCCTACAAGCCGCTGTTTTCTCCAAAAAGTCTGCGCTGAGCGGCTGAAAAAAGTCCAAAAAAAGCTAGTAAAAGGAGGCCTCTCCCTAAAAGTTCTCGATGCCTACCGACCTCTCTCTGTGCAAAAAATATTTTGGAATATTCTTCCCGATCCTCGCTACGTGGCCGATCCAGCCGTTGGTTCAAAGCACAACCGGGGCTGCGCCGTCGATGTGACTTTGGTCGATAAGAGGGGCAATGAGCTCCTTATGCCGACTCTTTTTGATGATTTTACCGAAAAAGCCCATAGAAACTGGATGGGAGGCTCAAAAGAAGCCTTGAAAAATAGGCAAATCCTCGAAGAGGCGATGGTGGCTGAAGGGTTCATCCCGTTCCCGACCGAATGGTGGCATTTCGACGATCCCGATTGGAAAAATTACCCCGTCTCCGATTTCTCTTTGGAGGAGATCCGATGAAAAAATGGTTGATAGCTCTCTGCTTTTTCGCCTCCTGCGCCCTCTCTTCCGAGGCTTACTTTCGGTCTCAGGCGGCCAAATCAATCAAGGAAATCGCCGCTATCTTAAGCCGCGTAGAAACCCACGAAGAGCTCCAGGCGGCGGTCCCTCGTCTGAAAAAGAAATTTAACAAATTGGCTTCGCTTCTGATAGAAATTCGGGCTTTCCGGGAGAGGAAGCCAAATGTTCACTTCTCTGGCGAACCTCTTGAGGGGAGCGAGATTCTCTTTGCCGAACTGGCCCGCCTCTACGAGATCCCCGGCTGCCGCGAAATCGTCGAGCAAGCCCAAGTCGAAGCGGTCTACAAATTGACCCGTTGAAAAACTGAATCAAAATGGGCTTTGTGAGTTTGAAAAGCCTGTCGATCGGTCAGATCGTCGACATGGATCGGCGCTGCGGCGATGTAGCCTTGATCGAGATAGGCGACATCGCTCTCAGGATCCTCTTCAAATCCGCACCAGCGGCCGCCGAGCCAATAGTAAGGGGTCCCTTCAGGATGAGTTCTCTCTTCGGGAGCCTCAATCCAGTAGCCTCGCCCCTGCTTGCCCAATTTAAAGCCCTTAACGCCGCTTTGGCAATTGAGAGGGAAATTCACATTCAAAAATGAACCGGTAGGTAGAGGGTGCTTCAACATGTGCCGGATGAGCGGGAAAATATAATCTTTCGTCGCAGAGACAGGTGGAACATGAAAATCGGTGAAAGAAAACGCAATCCCGGGAACGCCCTTCAAAACTCCTTCGATGATCCCGCCGATCGTACCACTGTAAAGCACTGTCCGCCCTGAATTCGAGCCTCTGTTGACTCCTGAGATGACTAGATCGGGGCGCCTCTTTAGAATCATCCCAAACGCCATTTTAACGCAGTCGGCCGGAGTTCCATTGACGCTCCAGGCAGGCGTCCCTTTTTCCCAGGCAACAGATTGGATCAGGAGCGGGCGCGTCCAGGTGATCGAGAGGCCGCTGCCGGAGCGCTCCGTCGTCGGAGCGACAATGGCGAGGTCGGCATGTTCGTGAACCGCTTCCCAGAGATGCTTCAATCCGGGCGCGTGAATTCCGTCGTCGTTGGTAATCAATAAATAAGGGCGCTGCGTCATGGTACCTGTCTGCGTATTTTTTCGGATTATCTATAAAAGGGTATTACGGTTCAACGCCGAGGCGTAGACGCTTGCGGGCCAAGGCCGAGACGCCGAAAATAGCGACGATCCCAAAGGCGTAGCCAGAGACTAAAGAGGGGATATTCCAGTGATAGAGCTCATCAAAATATGGCCATACAGCTGCTGTAAGCCCGCCAACCAGAATCCCGGCAAAAGCTCCATACTTGTTTAGATTTTTGAAATAGAGCGAGAGGAGAATCAGAGGGCCAAAAGAGGCTCCCAAGCCCGACCATGAATAGAGGACGAGTTGGTAGATCGTGCTGATCTTGAAGAAGGCGATGACGAAAGCGATGGCGGCGATGATGACGACGCTGATGCGGGAGACCCAGAGCAACTCCTGGGAGGTCGCTTGCCGTCTAAAGATCCGCTTGTAAAAATCTTCCGATAAATTCGAGGCGACGACCAAAATCTGTGCGGCCATGACGTTTGTCGTTGCGGCGAGCACCGCGCATAGCACGAGCCCTGCAAAGAAGGCTGGCAGCGTCTTCTTGACGATGTTCAATGTCACCTGTTCAGGCTGCGCCAATCCATCGGGAAATATATAAATTCCGATCAAGCCAATCAACGTTGCGCAAGTCAGGGCGATCGCTTGCCAGCTGATCCCAAGATACTTCGCTTTGCTCATGTCGCTGACGCGGCGGATCCCCATGAATTTCGTGACGATGTGAGGCTGGCCAAAGTAGCCGAGACCCCATCCGAGGGCGGTCATGATGATGCCGAATATTGTGTGGCCGGAGAAGTCGGGAAAAAGAGAGGTCGAAAGATTTTTAGCTGAGATCTGTTGCAAAATAGGCCCCATCCCGCCGATCTGGTGTATCAAAAGGGCTGGGATAAAAACGATCACGCCCAGCAAGAAGAACCCCTGGAACAGATCGATCCAGGCGATTGTCCGGTATCCCCCCATGAAAACATAGGTCACCACCACAAGAAGTCCGATCGAAATCCCCGCGAGGTAGCTCAAATTGAAAAGAGTCTCGACTAAGATTCCAAGACCTACCAATCCCGAGGAGATGTAAAACAGGAAGAAAACAATCGACATGAAGCCCGAGATGATTCGCAAGCTTCCCGAGGTATCGCCAAAACGGTTTTCGAAGTAAGAGCTGAGCGTCAAGCTGTTCGACTGCTCGGTTACGGTCCGCAGTTTCGGCGCAATGAAATGCCAGTTGAAGAACATGAAGACGGTGAGGCCGATCGCAGCCCAGGCGGCGAAAACTCCCCCGCCAAATACAGCGGCTGGATAGCCCAGAAAGAGCCAGCTGCTCATGTCGCTCGCGTGAGCCGACAAGGCTGTCAGCCAAAAATTCAAGGACCTGTTGCCGATCAAATAATCTGTTTCAGACTTCTGTTTCCGATAAGATAAAAGGGCAATCGCGAGCAGCACTACAAAATAGCCGATGAAGGTCGCAAGCTCGAGGAACATGAATTTCGCGGCAACAGGAGAGTCCATGAAGATATTTCATACACTTTTCCTCATTATCCTCTCAAGCTTTTTCCAAGAAAAGAGGGTTAAGAAACACAAAGAACCGATTCCCAGAATCCAGAGGGGCAAAATAGAGGCGGGAACCCAGCCTGTCCATTCATAGAGCGAAAGGCCGATTACAGGAGCTGGCGAACCGAGCATCCTCGAACCAATCGCGCTCCCGACGGCGCAGATCAAGAACCGGTGATTTTCCGGTGCCTTCTCAAAAGCCCAGGCGTAGAACGGAGCCGCTAGCGCTACTCCAAACAGTGTAAAAGTCAATCTCACCCCCGCCGCAGTCCAGTAGCTTGCTCCTTCCAAAAGGCCAAAGAGAGGCACCGACAAAACCAAGATGGCCATAATGGCCCCTCCCATGAGCCGCTCTTTCGGAATCTTTCTTGCCAGCCAACCGAAGAAGGGGAGCGCGGCTAAATCGAAGCACAAAAGTCCCGTGTTCAATTCGAGAGCCTCCTCTCTCGTAATCGAACTGATCAGCGGCAAAAAACCATTCATGAACGTAGTGATCAAGTAGTAATTAAAATAGGAAAACCCCGACACGAAAGCGATCCCCAAAATCGGCTTCCACTGTTTCCAAAGAATTTTAAAAGGGAGCTCCAAACTCTTTATCTCTGGCTCTGAGTCTTTGTCCAACCGCAAAACTGCCCCCACCAATCCGGCCGAAGCTCCGACCCAAAATAGCAGCCTCCAGTCGATGTTCCAATGAGAAACTAAATAAGAGCCAAGCAAGATCCCCAAAATGCCCGAGGCGTCGAACAGGCTGCTCGCAATCGTTCTCCTCCCTTCCGAGACCTTTTCCAAGACAAAGAGCGCTCCGCCCGTCGTTTCTCCCACTGCGAACAAACTCTGGCATCCCCGCGTGACAGCCAAAAGAATCGGAGCCCACACGCCAGCCTGATCGTACGTCGGCAAAAAGCCGATCATCCCTGTCGAAATCGCCATGCCAAATAACGAAATAGACAAAGCTCTTCTCCTCCCGAATCGATCGCCGAACCAGCCGAACAAAAAAGCGCCGAGCGGTTTTGACAAAAAACCCATCGGCAGCAGAGCGTAGGTCAAAGCGAGCGACACGACGGGGCTGTCCGTTGGAAAAAACAATGGAGCTAAAAAAGGAGCTAAAAGACCGAAGAGCGCCGCATCGTAATGTTCCAAAACATTGCCGATGAGGCCAAGCCAAAGAGAGCGATTTTTCATCTAAACCTTCCTTACGCCAGTATTACCTGGTTCAAGTAATTGAGGGTATAATCTCAGCCAGCGTCGCTGGCACCCCTAGTTTTCGCTGCAAAGGATACTTAGATTTTCTCTTTGAAACAAGGCTCAATTAATTTCTTGTCGCCTTGTCCGACCCATAGAGCAACCCAGCCTTGGCCAAATTGCCCCTTGCGTGAGGGAAATGCTCTTCGATCTGCTTGATCAGCTGATCGACAACTTTCCGTTTTGAATCCTGTCCGACCGGGCATTGGCAGGTGATCCTCGCGAAGCCATACTGCTTGGCGAACGTCCGGATCGACTCTTCGGCGATGTAGATCAGAGGGCGGATGATGGTGACTCCGTAGGCGTGCATCGGAACCTTCGGCAAATTGGCGGCAAACTCTGCCTTGTGAAGCAAATTCAACAGAAGCGTCTGGGCGCTATCGTCTCGGTGGTGGCCAAACGCGACCGTCGTCGCCCCGACCCTTTTTGCCGCCTCGAAGATCAGCTTTCGCCGCTCTCTCGAGCACCGGTAGCACTCCAACTCTTCCCGTTTTTGGGTCGATTCGCAGGTGATGAAATCGACCCCCAGCTCCTTGCAGATCCCCCGCAAAAAGTCCCCCGAGACCCCAGAACCGCAGGAGAACTCCCCATCGACGTGGATCGCGTGGATGTCGAACAGGGGGAAGCCCCGCCCCCGGATCGCGTGGAGCAGGTACAAGAGGGTGAGGCTATCCTTCCCCCCGCTTAAAGCGATGGCGACCCGCTCGGTCTTCTCATCCAGCAGGTTATGGTCGAAGAGGGCCTTGCGCAAACAGCTTTCCAGCTCTTTGCCGAGGGCAGTCCAAGGGGGTCTAGCTACAGGGAATCCAATTTCCATATCGGCCACCGATTTTAAAGGCTTGGCGCCCAGCCGTCAAGTGAAGATGGACTCTTAGGGTTCCCTATGCTACAATATAGGACCTTTGAACCTATCTCGGTAATGAGTTTCAGTTGATTTTCGGGTTCTTTTGGGCCGATTTTCGATTCAAAATTGGGGGCCAATATACTTTTGCCGATATATGGGCCCCCAATTTTGAATCGAAAATCGGCCAAAATAATCCCGAAAATCGACGAAAATCATTACCGAGATAGGTTCCTTAACCTGAGAACTACATGAAGAAGAAGACCGGAAGAAACGACCCTTGCCCTTGCGGATCGGGTAAAAAATTCAAAAAATGTTGTGAAAGCAAGATGATTGGCGGCCGGTACATGGCGACCAAGATCCAGGACACCGAGATCAAGCCCCGCCCCAGTCTGACCAACTTTTTCCAATCGCGCATCTCTGCGATTGCGAAGCCCTCGGACGTCACCCGCTCCCTGAAGCCATCAGCTCCTGCAGAGGGGACGCCACCCCCGTCTGAAGAGAATCCTAACAAAGAGATTGAGTCTTAACGATCTTTTTGTTATAACTTTCATCTTTGCGCTGGCGTAGCTCAATTGGTAGAGCGCCCGACTTGTAATCGGATGGTTGAGGGTTCAATTCCTTTCGCCAGCAAATTCCAAGGTTGAGACAAAATTAAAAAGTTGTTAAGCTCAACCTACGTTTTTTCCCGAAATTTATATTTTGGGGGTGTCGCATAGCGGCAATTGCAGGGGACTGTAAATCCCTCGGCTTCGGCCTCCGCTGGTTCGAGTCCAGCCGCCCCCAATCCCTTATAATTAAAGGGTTACAACGTTCGCCTTCCAGCTGAAAATTCTGGAAGGCGATTTTTTGTCCAACTCCTGTCCAACTTTTTCGTCTTAAAGAGACAAAAAAGAGCGTAAGGATTTACTCCTTGTTCTCACGCAGTTGGGTCAAAAATTTCCAAAAATCTTAAATAATCTCTGACATTTTAAATCTGTTCATAGGTTCTATCTAGTTTCTTTTTAGTTGAGCGATTTTGAACTATTCTCAAAAAATCCTTTTATCTGCTACTGTCACTGTCAGATGATGGAAAATTATGACAGAAGAGATGAAATTGCCTGAAAATACAGGACAGATACAGGAGAAGGGGAGATATAAGAAGGGTCATTCGGGCAACCCCAATGGCAAGCCCAAGGGTGCTAGAAACAGATCTACACTTGCTGCCGAAGCCCTCTTAGAAGGCTCTTTAGATAAAATCTGCAAAAAAGTCGAAGAGGAAGCACTGAATGGCAACATGCAAGCTGCCAAGATGATTTTAGAGAGATTCCTTCCGCCTAGAAAAGACCGATGCATTAAAATTGATCTTCCTACCATCACCACCTACAGTGATGTACTAAGTGCTGTTGGTTTTATTGTGAATGCCGTTGGAAAAGGAAAAATCACGCCTTCCGAAGGTGAATTGCTCTCAAGAACAGTCGAGAGCTATTCCAAAGCTTTAGAATCTTGCCAGCTTGAGGTAAGACTGAAGAGTATTGAAGAAAGCATCAACAAGAAGTTAAACTATGAAGCTCATCAATAAAAAACGAGTTGAAAACCTAGAGAAAGTCTTTCGCTTAAAAGACGGCAAGCCGAATTTTGCCATGGTTATTTATGATCCTGCCATGGAGCAGTGTGACCTCGATAAGATTGATATCGATGTCGAAACCGTCTTATTCTTGCCTGATAATGGAAGAGACCCCGATTATCTGCAAATACCCAAAGGGTCTTACAAAATATTCTACTGATAGGCCCAAAGTTGAATTTTTAGAAAAAACATCAGTTTATTTAAACTTTTTACCTTTAATTAAAAAATTGTAGCATTACAAGCTTCTTCTCATTTTCCCTTTTTGAAGTGCTGTAGGATTTTTATGAGAACCACGGTTTGAATAACCGACGAGGCAACGAGAACTACAAATAATATCGCACACCACATCATTCCCCCACCCATCATATTCATCTGCATTGAACCGTCCATAGAAAATTTCCCCTTTTCATGTTTTTAATGACACCCTTTATGGGTATCATCGTGATCTTTATTTTTATTTCGTCTTCTAAAAATCGAACCGCCGCAGCAACCAAGCATGCAAACTGCTAGAACAAGTATTAAAAGGATAGTTGTCCACTCCATACAGTGCCCTCATTCTAGTTTGCCATTCATCTTATCGGTACAGGCTATCATAATTTTTGTCTATTTAATCTGAGTGAATTCATAATCACAGATACGGAGCTTAGGGTCATCGCTGCGCTGGCGATAATAGGGCTCAGTAAAAGCCCAAATACCGGATAAAGCACTCCCGCCGCGATCGGAACCCCTAAAGTGTTGTAAATAAAAGCAAACCAGAGATTTTGTTTAATATTACGCATAGTGGCATGGCTGAGTTTCCTGGCTCTTGCAATTCCTCTGAGATCTCCTTTAACAAGGGTAATCCCTGCACTTTCTATAGCGATGTCAGTCCCAGTCCCCATTGCAATGCCGACATTGGCCTGGGCAAGCGCTGGAGCATCATTGATGCCATCTCCAGCCATAGCTACAATCCGTCCCTCAGTTTGAAGACGCTTGATGATCCTGTTCTTATCCTCGGGTAGTACCTCTGCTTCAATTTCATCGATATCCAGCGCTTTTCCCACAGCCCAGGCTGTTGTCTTGTTGTCCCCTGTTACCATAACAATCCGAATACCCTCTTGGTGAAGCAGTTCAATGGCTTCTTTGGTAGAGGCTTTAATGACATCTGAGACGGCAAGAACTCCAGCTAATTTCTCATCTATCGCTAAATATAAGACGGTTTGGCCTTGTTGGCGGAAAGAGTCAGCTTTTTCTAAGGCGATACCCAGATCAATCTTTAAATCTGAGAGGAGCTTTTGATTGCCAATAGCTACCGTTTTTCCGGTTATTTTTCCAATGATCCCTTTCCCTGTCATACTCTTAAAATCTTCTATCGGCAGTAAGGATAGGTTTTTCTCTTTGGCACTGGATACAATGGGAGTCCCTAATGGATGTTCACTGGCAATTTCCAAGCTAGCGGCCAGCTGAAGGAGCTCGCCCTCACTTTTTTCTCCAAAACTCACAATCGTCGTTAGCTTTGGTTTCCCTTCCGTTAGAGTTCCCGTTTTATCTACGACCACGGTGTTCACTTTAGACATCATCTCAAGAGCTTCAGCATTTTTTATTAAAATGCCAGCTCTAGCACCTTGTCCTACACCGACCATAATGGACATAGGGGTTGCAAGACCCAACGCACAGGGACAAGCAATGATAAGAACAGCGACAGCGTTAATGAGTGCATGGGCTAAAGCAGGGGCAGAACCTACTAGTCCCCAAATGATAAATGTGAGAAGGGCTATAGCCACAACAACAGGGACAAAATAAGAAGAGACTAGATCCGCAAGTTTCTGAATAGGTGCACGGCTCCGCTGTGCCTCACTGACCATGTGAATAATTCTGGCAAGCAGTGTTTCACTCCCAACCTTTTCCGCTCGCATGATAAAACTGCCACTACCATTCAAAGTAGCCCCTGTTACTTTGTCGCCAACATGTTTTGTTACAGGAAAAGGTTCTCCGGTGATCATAGATTCGTCTATGGAACTGCTTCCTTCAAGGACGATTCCATCAGTTGGAACTTTTTCGCCAGGTCTTACACGCAACGCATCTCCTTTTTTCACCTCTTCGAGAGGGATGTCTTTCTCATTTTTATCCTCTAAAATAAGACGAGCTGTCTTAGGTGCTAAGTTTAAGAGTTCTCGGATCGCATGGCTTGTTCTATCTCTAGCTCGCAGCTCTAAAACCTGTCCCAAGAGAACTAAGACAGTGATCACGCTAGCCGCCTCAAAATAAACGGGAATTTCATTATTTTCATTTTGAAAAGAGGAAGGAAAGATCGAAGGCCAGAATACAGCAATCATACTATAGAGGTAAGCTGCGCCTACACCGATGCTAATCAAGGTGAACATATTTAGATTACGATGGATAATTGAACTCCAGCCGCGCGTGAAAAATGGCCATCCTCCCCAGAGGACCACTGGTGTTGCAAGAGCTGCCTGAATCCATATGCTAACAGCAGGTGAAAACCTGAGAGAAAAGAGAGGCCCTATCATAGTAAAAAACAAGATAGGTAACGTTAAGAAGAGACCAACCCAAAAACGCCGAGTCATTTGTTTTAGCTCTGCATTTTCCTCCTTCTCTACTGTAAAAACTTTAGGCTCTAAAGCCATTCCGCAAATGGGACAGCTCCCAGGTCCAGGCTGTACAACTTGAGGATGCATGGGACAGGTGTATTCTTGTTGCTCGGCCATCAATGAATCCCTGTAAAACTTTTATCACCCTTCCACTTCATGAGTCTTAAGCTATACAAAATGACAAGAATCGTCACCCCAACATCTGCGAATATCGCTAAAGCCAAATTTGCAAGACCTAACAAAGCAAGCCCAACAAATAATATCTTAATTAATATTGCAGCCGAAGTGTTTATTTTAATTGTTGTTAAAGTCTTACGGCCTAAGAGAACTAAAAATGGAATAAGGTTCAGACGATCATTTAAAAGAACAATAGATGCTGCTTCTAAAGCCGTGTCGCTTCCAAGAGAGCTAATAGAAATACCAACGCTTGATAAAGCTAAAGCAGGTGCGTCATTGATTCCATCTCCAAACATTCCAACTGTTCCATATTTTTTGACTAGCTCGGAGATAGCTTGAGATTTATCTTCTGGAAGAAGGTCCGCTTTGACATGATTTATCCCAAGGCTCTTTGCAATAGAAGCAGCTGCATTAGAATGGTCTCCTGTCAACATGATAGTGGTGATGCCAAGAGAATGAAGTTTAGAAATTAGCTCCGCGCTATCAGGCCTCACCTTATCTTCTAAAGCAATGATTCCTTCAACTTCTTGATGAGTGCTTACAACAATGACCGTTTTCCCCTGTTTTTGTAATTCTTCGATTTTTTGCACTATCTCTTGAGGAACTTTGTGTTCTTCCAAGATAAATTCTAATTTACCAATGCAATGGTGTTTTTCATCGCATACAAGACAATCTGCTTTAGCTCCTTTCCCTACAATGCTTTCAAAATTTTCTACTTTATGTGGATTAAACTGCTGTTCTTTGGCCGAGTCTGTAATGCTTTGAGCTAAAGGGTGTTCGGAGAAAGCCTCGATTCCTGCTGCACAACCAAGCAAGTCCTCTTTTGTCGTTTGTCCAAAAGGAAGAATGTCTGTAACAACAGGTTCTCCGTAAGTTAATGTTCGTGTTTTATCTAAGGCAATGGCTTTGATTTGTCCAATAATTTCCAAGTACTTGCCTCCTTTGATTAGAGCTCCAGAGGAAGAAGCATTACCAATTGCTGAAAAAATTGAGATAGGAGTGGAAATAACTAAAGCGCAAGGACAAGCGATTACAAGCAGTATGATAGCTTGGGAAAACCCTTGATCAAAAGGCCTTTGTAATACTAACCAAGGGAAGATTGTCCAGGCGAGTGCTAATAGGATGATTGTAGGTGTATAATACCGGGAGAATTTTTCGATAAACTTCTGCGTTTCAGATTTATTTTTGATAGCGTTAAAAGTTAACTCTTTGATTTTAGCGAGGGTTGAATCGGAAGACGTCTTAGTGACTTCGATTTCTAAAAAGCCCTGTTTATTTAAAGTCCCGGCAAATACAAGATCGCCGTTACGCTTGTCTTTGGCAATGGGCTCTCCCGTTATTGGCGCTTCATCGACAAAAGAAACGCCAGATTTTACAAGGCCATCTAAAGGGATCATATCAAAAGGTTTAACCAGCATGATTTCCCCAATTTGCACCTGATCAATCGGTATTTCTTGAGTCTTTCCTTTAATTTGTGCCATCTTTGGCATCTTATTAATCAATTGGTCTATGGCTGATTGACTTTTCTCTATTCCAATATCCTCTAGTCTTTCGGCTAGGGCAAATAGAATGATAACAATAGTTCCTTCCGGATATTCTTTAAGATAAAAGGCGCCTGTTACTGCTATAAGCATGAGAGAATTAATATTTCTGAAATTAAGCCGCAATAAAGCTTGGAGGCCATGCCAAAGTGTTTGATAGCCAAAAATAACAGTAACCGCTAGAAAAAATGGTAGAGCAATAGGATCAGGCAAACGAATCCCAGCCAAAGATAAAAATTCAAAGACAGCTACAAGCGCCGCTCCAATGCCAAGCCAAACGAGCTTTGATTCTTTTTGATAAGCAGAACGAGTTGGGTTCTTTTCATTTTTAGGACAAGAAGGGCAGTAATGGTCTTGTTTCATGTTTAATCTTATAATTTATAGATTGCTTTTTTCCTCCTCTAGATTTAAATAAAACAAATCGAGAGTCGTATAAAGACATTTTATGCCAAAAAACATCTTTTCATCTCATTGATGGCTCAGTTCTTTTTAGCTGCAACCATTTCAACGGCTTGGTCTGGTGTCATATTCATCCCTTTTTGGCTAGCCATTTGAATCGCTTGCTCTCGCTGCGCATCGTTAAAATCTTCACAAAAGATCTTTAGATTTTTATCATTCAACTTGTCGGAAAATCTTTTTGTCTCCTCTGAAAAATTTTTACACTCTTTCTTGTAATGATGTCTTTCATAAGGGGGACTGGCTGCTACAATTCCATCCAAATCTTGAGAATTTTCCGCATGAACAGAGCCAAAATAACTACAGCAGGCCATCACAAGAGGACCTATGATCTTTTGCATTTTCATTCAACATCCTATGCTATTTCTGATCTTACTTACATGAAGGGCAATGACATTCAGTACAAGTGCATTTCTCAGCCGATCCTTTGCAGCCACAGTCTTTAGCAGAGGCAAAAGAAATGAGTCCCAGGCTAACTGCCATAAAAGTTAAGAAAATCTTTTTCATACGATGCTCCTTTGTTTGTAAACGAAAGCCTTTCTTAAAAGTATGACCTTTTCACTTTTTATACAAGCAGTGCATGCCAGGCTTAAAAAATTTTATTTACATATTTCCTTGTTTTTCTCTCTTGTTTTCGATATGGGAAAGGTATGAATAAGCTCATTTTAAGCCATTTTTTTCTCTGCGGACTTTTTCTCGCTGGATGTTCCGTCCGGTCGAGTGATTCCTCTTTTGAGACAGTTCGCGCGGTTATTGAAGAGAGGATTCCGGAAAAGATCGTCTGGCGTGAAGGAGTCAATGAAATTAAAGCGCAGCTCCTACGAGAGATTCAACAGGAAGGGTTAACCCAAGAAAAAGCAGTTCAACTCGCCTTGATCAATAATCCCGATTTATTTGCTTATTACGAAAATCTAGAGCTCGGGTATGCAGATCTGCTGGAAGCGGGACTGATGCAAAACCCCTTCTTTAGTGCCAGCGTCCGATTTCCTAGCCAATCGAGCTATCGTTTAAATAACCTCTTTGATGCAGCTATCAATTTTCTGGATCTTTTTCTCATCCCACTTCGCAAAAGAGCTGCTGAGGCTGAAATCAAAGTCATTGAGGCCGAGGTTGGTCAAAGAGTTCTTGACCTTGTCAAGGAAGTGCAGATCCACTGGCTTGAGCTGAAGGCCCTCGAAGTCCAATTAAAAGAAGAAGAGAAAAGAATAGAGCTGAAGCAGATGGCAGCAGCGCTGGCAGATCTTCAAAACAAGGCTGGGAATATTAACGCACTCACTGCAAGGAACCGAGAAATTGAGTATGAAAAAGCCGTAGAAAACCTCAAAGGTTTTGAAGCTGATTTAGAAGCTTCAAGAGAAAAAATGAATCGAGCCTTAGGTCTCTTTGGAAAAGAAGCCTTTTGGAAAATTACGGGAGAGCTTGATGAAGATCAAGAACCCGATCTACCCGACTTATATCAAATGGAGCAGGCAGCCGTAGAAAACCGATTAGATGTCGAAGCTGTCCGGCGAGAAGTCCATGCCATTGCACAAAGAGCAAAACTAAAAGCTTGGTGGACCTACTCGAATCTTCTAATAGGAGTCTCTTCAGAGATGCAACCAGAAGGATTTACAACGACAGGGCCTTCCATCGATCTTCAAATCCCTATTTTTAACCATGGCCAAGGCGAAAAAAAGAGGTACCATGCAAAACTAGAACAAGCACAAAAAAGGCTTCTTTCTAAAGCCGTACAGGCTTGTTCTGAAGTGAGAGAATTTTTTAAGACAGCTAGTAAATATCGATCCCAGCTGGAGGATTTAGAAGTGAGAATCCTTCCCAACCTTGAGAAACAGATCATTGCCGGACAGACTCACTATAATGTCATGACACTTGGAAGCTATGCCCTGCTTGATCTTAAAGAGAATGAAATCCAAGCAACAATCGAGCATGTACAAGCGCTAAAGCACTATAAAAAGTCAAGAATTGAACTCCTTCATGCAGTGGGTGGATCGTTTGCTCTTGTGAGGAAACAGGAATGAGATATTTGTTTCTTCTTTTAGTGCTGCTTTTTGGATGTAATAAACAGGAGAAGCACTCGGTCATTACTCCAAACACTGCCAAACTTCCTTGGATTATCGAAAATGGTGTTAAAGTCTTTCATCTGATTGCAGAGCCAATCAAGCAGGAGTTTGCACCTGGACTTGTTGTCAACTGCTGGGGGTACAATGGAAGCACTCCAGGGCCTACAATTGAGGCGGTTGAGGGAGATCGAGTAAGAATTTTAGTCACGAACCATCTTCCTGAGCCTACAACGGTTCATTGGCATGGGATTCTTGTCCCCAATAACATGGATGGAGTGACAGGTCTCAATCAAGCCCCCATTCCACCTGGAGAGACTTTTAGTTATGAGTTCACTCTAAAGCAGCATGGTACCTATATGTACCATCCTCATTTCGATGAAATAACTCAGATGGGGATGGGCATGATGGGTTTTTTTATCATTCATCCCAAAGAACCCATATCTCCACCTGTCGACAGAGATTTTGCGATCTTTGTCCATGAATGGTACATCCCTTCTGGAGCGTCGACTCCTGATCCGATGGTCATGCTCGATTTCAATTACTTCACCTTTAATGGACGCATTTATCCTGGCGCAGACCCGCTTGTTGTTAAAAAGGGGGAGCGTGTGAGGATTCGTTTTGCTAACTTAAGTATGGATAACCACCCCATTCACTTGCACGGATTTGCTTTTACTGTCACAGGATCAGGAGGGTGGAGGCTCCCTAAAAGCGCTCAATATCTAGGAAATACGATCGATGTTGTTGTAGGGAATACACATGACATTGAATTTGTGGCCGATGAACCTGGCGATTGGGCTTTGCACTGTCATAAAACGCACCATACAATGAGCGGAATGGAGCACGGTATTCCCAACATGATTGGAGTCGATCAGGGAGAATGGGCAAATAAGATCCAAAAAATCCTTCCCGATTATATGTCGATGGGAGAGACGGGGATGGGAGAGATGTTTGAGATGAGCCACCATGTGCAGCGACCTCCTAACTTTCTACCCTATAGCTCTTCAGGTCCTTTTGGATTGATTGATATGAGTGGCATGTTCACCATTGTTAAAGTCCGGGAAGGAATTACCAACTATAATGATCCAGGCTGGTATGGACAGCCTTCTTCATCTTTACAACAAAAGACCCACAACATGCAGCATGGTCAGATGAAAATGGATGGCATGATGCAACAAGAAGGATCAGCACAACAAAAAATGCCGGCTGGAATGAAAATGGACCCCGCCCAGATGAATAGGGAAATGACTCCAGATCATGTGGCAGGTGAGCATACGCAGAATACTGGGGCATTTCAAATAGGCGATCTTCATCCAGTTCTTCTTCATTTTCCAATCGTTCTTTTCTTAATGGTTTTTGCATTCGATTGCTTATTCCTTATCGGAATAGTCAAAGAACCTTACTACAATGTCTCGCATTGGCTCGTTATTGTTGGTGCTGCGTTTGCCATCCTTACTGTCATTACAGGGTTATATGCAGCTGAATTAAGCCATCCCGGCCACCCTTATGTTCTTTTGCATAGAAATTGGGCTCTTACTACTTTAGCCTATAGCATAGGGCACGCATTTTTTAGGGGTTATGTCATCAAAAGCAAGAAGATTTTTTCAGCATGGATCTTCGTATTAGTCAGTTTGATCAATGTAAGCTTGATAGGTATCACGGCAGAGTATGGTGGATTGGTAACTCGAGGCAAGAGTCTTTGGATACAATCCGTCTTGAAATAGGGCATCTTCTCCCTCTTTCCCCCATCTTTGCGGGTTAGGTTGATTTCTTTTAAGGCATGCCAAAGAGCAAGCTGCGTTAACTGTATAATTATTAATAACTTATGCCAAAAGATAAGAATGCTTGATTTGACAGAAATAGACAAAACGTATACAATGAAGATTATTCATCTACCATGTGTAGAAGGAATTTGGGGCCCGTCTAAACAGCGGAGCCCTCTTTTTTTTGTCCTGAAAAACTCTCAAATTCTTTTCTTAGCTTTTCTCTGCGGTGCAGCTTTTCCAAATGATATGCCGTTACTAGATCGAAACCTTTTCGAGTTTCTGCTATTACGACAATATAGCTGAAGTTGTTGAGAGCAAAATTGATCCTTCGTTGCTTTTGGTTTTTCCACGGACGGATTGTTTCCCAAATCCTGACTTCTGTAGAATTCATATTTTCAATCATTGGCCTCGGCCAGCGAATTCTTTCGCAACGTCTTAAATCGGGGATTCTTTCTGCTTCCTGGCTTCCTTCAGATACGAGATGCCAAAAAGTCGCCCCCTTTTCTTCATAGGGAGGATAGTATCTTGCAAAGACAGGAACTTTTTGAAAAGAGGGCTTGCTTTCTACGAAATCTTTGTGGAAGTACTGATACACAGCATTGATGTAAGTACTCCAATTGCCTTTGTAATTTTCCAACAAAACCAGATCGGGAAGCCAGGAAGGGATTGCATCATCCATTGCTAACCTCGCTAGCTTGCCATCGTATGAGATTAACCTTTCTTTCCCGGATAAGAGTTGTGCGGGTAAGGCAATATCCGGAGAGTTGGCGCATCTTTTCCACTAGCGCTTTTTTCGCTCCACTTATCTCACTATTTCTATTCGCTGCCAGCACACACCCAATCAGAAGGTCTGCCAATTGTAACTGTTCGATTTCGTGGGAACGGACGGTTTGCACCCGTTCAATGATTTGACGTTGAAAATCATAGGCATTATTGCACAGGACATCATGGAGCTTGGCAACTTTTTCTCCAGATTTCGAGTCTTTGATATCGAGATAAATGTGGTAGCGATCATGAGGATTTAGAAGGACTTTAAGCATTTCAAAGTACATTTTGTAGTACCAGGTATCATGATCATGGTTGAAGGCATCATGACGAAGCTTGGTTTTATCAGGGATGATCAGAGCGCGAAAGTAAAGGCCGCTTTCTTCAAAGAAATAGCTTAATATGTCCATGTAGAAATCGATCTTTGCAGGAGAAACTTTTGTCCATTTGATTTCAAAAGTTGGGCTTAAATCGTGTTTTTTCTTGATCGCCTTGAGTCTCTTAGCGATGCTTCTTGAAAGATCACTGGGGCACCAGACAGCTCCCAGGAGCATCACTTGCTGCTGGTCATTTTCCAAATGGCAGGATTCATCGCAATAAATGTTAAAAATTTTCATCTCTTCCTAGGGAACAGTTTTGAAATGATGAATTTAACAGAAATGGGCAAAAATAGAAATAAGAGTTAGCGTGTTTTTCCCTTTGCACCATAGGGTGTTTTGCAGTTTTGTGGAGCTCTTGTAAAAAACGAAAAAGCTCCTGAGTGGGTGCAGCTTACGGTCATTTGGATAGTGTGCTTTCATCGTTTTCTCCCTCTTTGATGGGCGTGTTTTGTAGCTTTACATTCCCTATAGGATCTGCAAAACTGCAAAACGCTTTGTAAACAATCGAGTTTTTTAGGTGGGGTTTTTTGTCAGCAGACCAATAATGACCAGCTCCTTGCTGCAATAGTGCAAGAGCCCTCCGTTGTTTGATATTTAAAGAACGATCGAGAATAGGCAGCAAATCTTTTTGGATGATTCCTTCTTGTGGGATCAGCTTTTGAATTTGCTCAAGGAGGAAATTGCCAGGATCGTCAGCCGAGACAAAAAGGTGGGTCTTTTTGTCAAAGCGAAGGAAGTGCTTAAAAGGCTGAAAGCGAGTCTTATCCTTGGTGCCAAAACGAAAAGCGCGGTCAGTATTTTCCATATGGTCTTCGTCAACTTCTTGATCATTTTCTCGTCCTTTTACAGGGTATAGCCCCATAACATGATCTACTAAATCAAAAATGGCCGTCGATCCTTTGTAGGTGCTATCCGATCCTTTCCTGGTATGATGTAAAAGAATAATCGTTGCGCCTTGATCTCGCAATTGGCGTAGAGTTTGCATCACGAGAGCCATCGATCTGGATTCGTTCTCATCACCAGTCTGTGCGCTCCGCAGTGTATCGAAAATCAGCAGAGCATTTGAATGGTTCTTTAATAAGTTGACGTAAGCTTGGGGATCTTTGTCGAGCTGCGCAGGTGAATCGTCAGTTGTCCAAAACAAGATCTGTTCTCCACCAACTTTCTTTAAACGATCTACAAGGATAGCAAGAGAATTTTCATAGTCTACATAGATAACGGGTGTCTTTTCAGCAGGGATGCCTAGAAAACTACCTCCTGAAGAAATCGCATCGCATATTTGCAACGCTAAGGTGGTTTTACCAATTCCTCCACGACCAAAAAGAAGAGAAACGGCTCCTTTGGGTATGATGCCTTCGATGAGCCATTCTATTTTGATATCTAGGTTGCGGATTTCTGCACCGGTTCTGAGTCTAGGATATTCTTTGTGATTTTTTGCTCGTTCTTGCAGGAACTCATTGAGTCGAAATTTTAATGCCTCAAGCCCATGCAGTAGATGCATATCGTTAAAGTCGGTCGGTCGCTTTTCATGATATTTTGGATCGAATTCAGGGCAAATGAACGTAGCGCCAACGACGCAAGCAGCTTCTTTTGCTTTAGTCAAACCTGGATTTTGATCTGTGAAAGCATCGTTATCCGCTGCTATCACAAGTCGAGAGTCAGGTTTGCTAATCTTTAATACTTGGGCAATAGGAAGTAAATTCCCCGCCATGAAAGAGATATAGACAGTGGCTCCTGTTGCCTGGTGGATGCTCGCTGCTGTTGCATACCCTTCCGCAAGGTAAATAGTGTTCTCTTTTCCAGAGATCCAATAGCAGTGACCACGGACAATGCCATCTGGAAGGAAGTGCTTGTTCTGTTCAGTGTTAGTCGATATCAGCTGCAAAGAGTGAATCTCTTTTTTTAAGTCAAAAACAGGGATGAGGAGATTTCCTCGTTCATCGACTTTCAAACCATAAGATTTAACGCCTTTTTTCTTGAGGTAGGGGTGATCATCTGTTGCTGATTTTGCTTGTTCCCAGATTTCCATGGCTTTTTTGGCTGCGTTGCTGGCTTTTTCCTTTCGAGCCAGCTCGATCTCTCTCTTTGAAGCTTCGATTTTAAGCCTATTCTCTAGCCATAAATCGCGATTATTTAATTCTGCTTCGGATTGGTTTGTCCATATCTGGTAAACATCCGAGCGCCAACAGCCAAAGAACCCGCCTATGAAATCATTCCCATTGTT
The DNA here is from genome assembly GCA_018239895.1 of Verrucomicrobiota bacterium. GTDB lineage: Bacteria > Chlamydiota > Chlamydiia > Chlamydiales > SM23-39 > SZAS-17. Next base: position 2,677 of record JAFEGL010000007.1, on the reverse strand, counting down.
GAACAAGCAGTAGTAGCCTGCTTTGTCATGACGGTTTCCATTGCTGGAAAAACGTTGGATATTGCCATCTATTTTAATGCACTCAGGAGGTGTTAGCCCTGCTGCCTGTACTGCCTCAATGAATTTTTGCATGTTCTGTCCCTTTTGCATTTTGTCTGAGCCATTCGACAAGAGAAGCTACTGGATAGCAGACGCGCCGTCCGATAAAAAAACGGCCTACGGGTCCGTTGCCTTTGGAATCGGCATTAGCTAAGGTTTTGGGACTGATCCCTCCGCCGGTAAATTGTTTGGCTTCTGCCCGGGCGACGACGGAGGATGGCCAACGTGCGGCCATCTGGCTAAAAACGTCGGTTTTTATAACTTCGTTGTTCATATGTTGCACCTTTGTAACAATTGTTTGCATGTTCCCCAGATATCTTGCAGATAGCTAAGGAATCATTGGTGCTGATCATAAAAGAATAAAAAAGAGAAAAGCGCGGGGAACAATGAGGTATCATATTTCCCCGCATGCGTTTAAGAGACAGAATCAGAGAGATTCTTTATAATTTCTCCAAATGGACTTGACGGCATCATAAGAGATCATATCGCCCAACTTTGCCAGCGCCTCGACGACAACATGGCAAGCAGAGTTATTTTTGCTTTCGTTGGAATTTTTTGTCAGAGGTTTGAAGCCGCATTCATGCAACGCATAGATGGAATCAGCAATGCATTGATCTCGGTAAAGGTTCTCAGCTTTGTAGCGTCCTTGTTTTTTCGGTCGCTTACCCCCTCTGAGAATTTCAATGGTAAATTGACGTAACTCAACTGGTAAAGGGTCTCCTTGTTCAAGGATCTTTGCTGTCAGCTGTTTTGCTGCGTCCCATGCAATCGAGTCATTTTTGGCTAGCTCTACTAGATTGGCAGCGCCTTTTCCGGTAAATCTGATTTTTACGAAGGGGCTTTCTTTTCCACATAGAGATTTGATTAACCATTCCAGATTAATGCCGAGCGGCAGCGGCTTATAGATACGACCTTTTTCTGTGGTCACTTCGATTCCTGTCCTGAGCATGAGGACCATTTTGTAACGTTCCATGCCATAGGGCTGATAGAGCTCAGACTGAAGTTTTTTAGAAATGAGCCTTTTGGCTTGTTCATAGTTCATCAAAGACTCCTATTATCCGCTGACTTTTTCAGCTTTCTCTATAGGTATGATCTTTGATTCTTCACCTGAGAGGGTGCGTGCGAGCCCTTTCATCGCATGGCGTCTTGCGCTTTCATTGCCTTTGACATAGCGGAAGACCATGGAGGGGGTTTTCCAACCAAAGATCAGCTGCATATCTTTGACATCGATATGATTGCGGGCCGCAAACGTGGCTGCTGTATGTCTTAATGAATGGAAGGTGATGCGATCGCGGAGGCCTCGGTCTTTGTTGAATCCTAGCTTGTCAACCGCTGTCTTAAAGGATTTCGGGGGCTCTTTCAAGAGCGATCCATCTTTTTTTGTGAAAACAAAGTCACCTGTTCTTCCTGGAACTCGGCGTTCAAGTAAGGCTATTATTTCGGGTTCTAAATAAATCTCTCGGGAATCTTTATTTTTCGTTTCTGTCAAGAGTGCTGCATTTCGAGTTAAATCAACATGTTCCCACCTGAGACGGGCAGCTTCAGAAAATCGACAGCCTGTGTAAGCACAAAATAAGGTGATATCGTGAGTCAAGGGATCTGATCCAACAAGGTGTTTGAGAATGCTTTTCAATTCTTCAGGGGATAGAATGCGCAATCGAGTGTTGTTCACTTGCTTAACTGGTATAGCTGTCGCGGGATTATCGCCGATTTTAACCAGCTTGCGCTTGGCTGCAAGCTTCCAGATACGAAAGAATGTTCCCACGGCATATTGCTGAGTCCGAGGTGTTAGCTTATCAGCTCGCATTTGGTCAACCATCCGTTCTATATCCATGGAGGTGATAGAGGTTAAAGCTTTATTTCCCATCAATGGGTTAATGCGATTTTGGAAATGAGAGACTTCTTTTTTCCAAGATGCAGGCTTAATGCGAACTTTTAGAACATGCTGATAATCTTGTTCCCAAAATTCGGCCAGAGTCAAACTTTCGGCTTTCAAAATGGCTTGGGTTTTTTCTTGCATGGACCGCTTTTCTTTTAAGGTCCTGGGACCTGTTCCCACGCTTTGGTTTTTTTGTAATTCGGCTAAAACGCCAGCAGCTCGTTTTTCTGTCCAATTAGCCCGTTTTTTCTCGCCATTGACTTGTTCTTCCCAAGACTCACTGGCCCAGCCAAGGGCTTCTTGGACCATTTTCCCATCGAGCTTGTAGAAGATGGTGTAATAGCGATCTGGTAAGAGACCATGCTTTCTTGTTGGGTGTTCACGGTAACGTACGCCTTGAAACTTTGATTTGATCCATCCCATTGAGAACTCCTGTCTAAAGTTTGTCCAACCCTTGTCCAACCAAACTATGATGACGCTAGAAGCGTCCAAGGGAATCTTTGAGAACTCAGATTACCTCGTAAATATTGGGAAGTCAACAGTTTAATGGTGGATTAGGAAAGTTAGGGAATTGTTTTAAAAGGGACTGTAAATCCCCCCTCTTCGGAGTTCGGCGGTTCGAGTCCGCCCGCCCCCAAAACAAAGGCACTGCCAACGGCAGTGCCTTTTTGTTTTGGGGGCGAGCGACACACCTGCGTG
>JAFEGL010000079.1 GCA_018239895.1 Verrucomicrobiota bacterium | reverse complement strand
GTACTGACGGCCAGGTTCTCATTGGATCGAGCACAGGCGACCCAGCTTTTGCTACAATCTCTTCAATCACTGGCACGCTTACGTTTGTCATAGGCCACAACTCTTTAAGCATCGATTTGAAGGCCCCTGTTCCCATTGCGTACGGTGGCACGAACACGACAACATTTGGGACAACCACCAGCAGCGTCCTCTATTTCGATGGGAATAAACTGAATTCCATCTCAGCTGGAACGATCGGCCAGGTTTTGGTCTCAAGCGGACCTGGCGTTGTGCCTGCTTTCCAAACGTTTGGCGGTACTATATCGTTCCTTGATCTCGAAGGGACAATCACGGTAACGCCCCCGACTGCAATATTTAAAGTCGGCACGAATTTTGTGATCACAGGTCCGACAACAAGCGCTTCTCTTTACGATGTCTTGATCAGTTCGAACTTTACGGCAACACCAGGCAACACCTACAACAACGTCTATGGCATCGATGTAGCTCCGACGGTGACGACATCGGGCTCGGGCGCTGTCATCAATTATACGGGGATCAAGTCGGAAGGGAATCTGGCTCTTTCCGGCACGGGCACCGCCACGGTCAATGCGTATGGCCTGCAAATCGCCGGGACTTTTGGATCTACGAGCGGCACTTCGATCACGAATGTCTATGGCGAAAATATCACGCCTTCTATTACCGCTTCTGGAACGGGTTCAATCGGCTCGATCTTCGGCACCTACATCAGAGTCACTTCGACCGCTGGGAACGGAACTGCAACTTCAAATGCGTTTGGCCTCTATATCGACACGACGAGGGTCCAAAATACGACGAATGCCTACGGCCTCTACGTCAATACGCCGACGGGAGCTTCGACGACTAATATCAGCGGCTACTTCTCGACAGCGCCTGTCTTCGGAACGCCGCTTGGAATCGCCAGCGGGGGATCGAACAACACGAGCTTTAACTCGTTTGGCGTCCTCTATTTCGACGGTTCGAAATTCAACTCGACCACTTCGGGCACTTCGGGTCAGGTGCTGACGTCGAACGGGCCAGGTCTCGCTCCGACGTTCATAACGCCGGGAACGTTCAACAATATTCAGCTGACTGGAACGATTACAGTCGTTCCCCCTTCCGCCGTCTTGTCTGTCGGGACGAATTTCAGCACGACGAGCACCTCGACCTTGTATGCTGAAACCATCACCTCGAGCTTCAATCCACAGACGGCGAGTAGCTATACAAATGTCTTCGGGCTCAACATCGCCCCCTCTATCGGCGGCCTCGGCTCTGTGACCAATGCATATAGCCTCTACGTCGCAACCATGACGGGAGCCACGAACAACTATACGGCTGTCTTCGTGGGCACGGCAACGCTGGTCGGCATCGGAACGTCGACTCCGATCAATACGCTCGATGTGAATGGCGGTGTCGCGATCGGCTCGTATGCTGGCGTGGTTACAGCTCCTTCGAATGGTTTGATCGTCTCAGGGAGAGTTGGAATCGGAACTACAACTTTGGGGAGCAACTGGGTCGCGATTTCTCCGACGGTCAATTCGACGGCGATCACCACCGCCTTCAATGTGGCCCCAGTCTTCAACCCCTCTTCGGGAACTCTCTTCGGGTCTCAATTCACCCCCGCCTTCAATCCGACCAATGCGAGCTACACGGCGGTCTATGGCGGTTCGTTTGCGCCGACGATCACAACGTCAGGAACCGGAACGGTCGTTACAGCCTACTCTCTCAACGTGGCGGGTCCCGCTGTTACGGGAACTGTCTCCAGCGCCTATTCTCTCTTCGTCACAGCGCCGACCGGCGTCACCAATAGCTACACGGCCTATTTGGGCGGAAATACGGGGATCAATAACTTGGCTCCGATCAATGCCCTCGATGTCTCGGGCGGCGTCGCCATCGGTTCGTTTGCCGGTTTCGTCACGGCGCCGACGGGCGGTTTGATCGTCGCTGGAATCGCCGGGTTCGGGACGACGACTCCGACAGGAAGCCAGGTTGTGATCTCTCCAGGGATCACCGGGACGACTCTGACGTCGGGCTTGACGGTAGGGCCGACCTATACTCCGATCTCGGGGACTCTCTTTGGAGCGCAAATCTCCCCCGCCTTCAATCCTCCGACGACCAGAACCTACGGTTCGGCGACCGGCTTAGCCGTCAATCCGACGATGACCTCATCGGGAACAGGAACGGCCAGTGATTTGTACGGCGAGGCGATCTCCCTGACGATCTCGGCTTCGGGCAACACGGTGAACAATGGGTACGGTCTGAGGATCTCTGGCCCCTCCATATCAGCTGGCACTTTGACGACGGCCTATTCGCTCTATGTCACAAGCCCCAGCGGCGCAGGGACGATCACAAACAATTATACGGCGTATATCCAAGGGTTGACCGGGATCAATATTTTAACGCCAAAAAATATGCTCGATGTGGGCGGGGCGGTCGCCATCGGCAGTTTCGCCGGGTTCGTCACAGCTCCGACAAATGGGCTCATCGTCAGCGGCATCGCCGGTTTTGGGACAACGACGCCGTCAGGCAGCCAAGTGGTCATCTCGCCTGGCATCTCGGGCGCTGCAATCACCACAGGTCTCACTGTCGGACCTACTTTCACGCCCACCTCAGGTACGCTCTACGGCCAGCAGATCGTCCCGCAGTTCAATCCTCCTACAGGTAATACATACACAGCCGTTTATGGTAGCTCTCTTGCTCCGACGATTACGGCAGCCGGTACGGGAAATGTCACGACGGCCTATGGGCAAGCTGTTACTTTCTCGATCTCAACTTCGAGTGCAACGGTCAATACGGCCTACTCGATGAATATCGCCGGCCCATCAATCTCGGCAGGCACCATCGGGACCGCCTATTCACTCTTTGTCACAAGCCCCGGCGGCGCTGGAACGATTAACAATTCCTATACGGCCTATTTCGATCCGAAAGTCGGCATCGGCAACCAAACTCCTGTCAATGGTCTCGATGTCAGCACAACCGAGACGATCGGGTTCGGCTCGTCTCCTGGCCTTCCAGCGGCGCCTGCAAATGGCCTCTTAGTCAGAGGAAATGTCGGAATCGGAACGACATCGATCGCCAATGGCTATGTGACGATTTCGCCCACATCGACTACGACGAATCAAGCGATCCTCTATGCCTCTGGAACATCGAACTACACGACCACTTCAACAGCAGGTTCTGTAACATTTGTCTCTGGCGCCGGAGCAACGACAGGCAATACTTTAACTTTCGGCAGTACGTTGGATCTGCAGCCGACATTTACAGGCAATGCAGGGACCGTCACCAATGCAATCGGCCTACGGATCGGCACTGGCGTCCCAGGAGCTGGGACGATCACGAATGGCTATGCTCTATTCGTCCGCAATCCTAGCTACGGCACTTCGCAATACACCGGATATTTTGAAGGGAACGTCGGCTTTGCGACATTGACTCCGGTCAATAATGTCGATGTGAGCGGCACCGTCGCCATCGGCACTTATGCCGGCTCTGTCACGGCTCCAACCAACGGCCTCATCGTCAGCGGCGTGGCCGGCTTTGGGACGAGTGCTCCAGGCACTTCGTCGCAAGTGACGATCGCTCCCACTTTAGGCGCTACGGCCCGGCCGAATGCCCTCCTTTTGAATGCGACCTTTACGCAGCCGAGCGGCAACAACTACTTTGCCCTGAACAATACGTCGACCTTCAGCTTCACCGGCGGCACAACGACGATCGCATTGGCGGCTGGAGAACAAAACGCCGTCGCATTCAATCCGGCAGCTACGGTCACGATCACAAATGCCTACGGATTGTACCTAAATCCATCGGCAACTCCTGCAGGCGGCAGCGTCAGCAATTTGTACGGTTTATTTGTCGCATCGCCATCGGGAGCCGGAAATAATTTCAGCGCCTTCTTTGCAGGGACTGTCGGTTTTGGAGCGGGCGTCAGCTACTCGGGAGACACTACATTCTTGAAACGGGTGATGATCTCCCCGACGTTAGGTGCTTCTCCGCCAAACTACGCTTTCTTAGTCAATCCGACCTTCTCGATCACGACATCGGGCACTTATGCTAGCCTCTTTGCAGAGACAATCACGCCTCAATTCACAGGGACTGCTGGCGTTATCTATTCAAACGTCTACGGTTTGAACGTTGCAGTCTCAGCGACGGCTGGCGGCGGCACCGTCTCGAACGCCTATGGACTCCGAGTTCCTGTACCGACAGGCGCCCTCAATAACATCTCCGCTTTCCTCGACGCCCCCGTCGGTATTGCGACGACAACGCCAGTCAACGCTCTCGATATAACAGGCGGTGTTGCGATCGGCTCTTTTGCCGGGTCGACCACATCGCCAGCGCCCTTCGGCGGTTTGATTGTAGCAGGACCTGCCGGCTTTGGCATCAATACGCCTGGGACAGCGAGCCAAGTGTCCGTCTCTCCGACAGTCACAGCAGTTGGGTTCTCGACAGCCGTCACCATCGCGCCAGTCTACTCGCCGGCAACGACAGCTACTCTGTATGGAGAGCAAGTCAATCCTAAATTTACACCGCCAGCTGCAAGCACCTACACTTCAGTGTACGGCGTTTCGATCGGCATGTCAGTTACTGCAACGGCTCTGACATCGGCTGTGACCAATGCCTACGGCCTCTCGATCACTCCAACCGTCTCAACAGGTTCGACTGGCTCTGTCGGCAACTTGTATGGAGCCTACGTCAAGCCAACGATCACCACTTCGGGAACGGGAACTTCGACGACAGCCGCTTACGGAATCTACATCGACAATGTCGCAGCCTCCTCAAATGTCGTCAGTGCCTACGGCCTTCGCGTCGTAGCTCCGACTGGCGCAACAGCTTCTCGAAACTATACTGCATATTTCGACTCTTTGGTCGGGATCAACACACCTTCTCCCCAAAACTCGCTCGATGTGTTCGGAAACGTGGCCATCGGCACTTTCTACGCAGGGAACGTCTCAGCTCCCTCCAATGGGCTGATTGTCAGCGGACAAGTGGGAGTCGGGACAACGACGCCCACTGTAAACCAGGTGGCCATCTCGCCCACTGTCTCAACAACGGCGATTACCACCGGTTTGATGGTTGCCCCCTCTTACAATCCTTCCTCCGGGACTCTCTATGGGGAACAAGTCAATCCAACTTTCATCGCATCGACAGCAGTCACCTTCCCCGCTACCTACGGCCTCTCTGTCGCGCCGGTCTCCTCGGCTACCGCTACGGGATCTGTCATCACCAATGCGTATGGGCTCAATCTAACTCCAACGATGAGCACAGCTAGCACTGGGACGATCGGCACGGCCTACGGCGGCTACACAAAACTGACCCTCGGCACAACCGGCACGGGAGCCGCTACAGCCAACGCCTATGGCTTCTTCATTGACAGCGTGACAACAGCGGGAGGCGCCAACAACGTCACAAATGCCTACGGTCTCCAAGTCAACACTCCCACTGTTGCCGGAACGACCAACTCCTTCAACTCGTTCTTCTCTGGATCGGGACAGATTGGCTTCGCTACACCTCCGACTGTTTCGCAATACATGGTCATCGGACCTGTATTAACAAGCGTCACGACTTCGACGGCTGTCCTTAATTCACCGACGTTCTCCCAAGCCTTTGGTTCTACTTATGTGTCATTCAGAGACACACCCACTTTCGGCTTTGCAGGCGGCGGAACTACAACGATCTCAAATATATACGGGACCCATGTCATTCCCCAATTTTCACCGACAAATACGACCGGTACGCTGACCTTAACGAACGCGCAAAGTTTGCGAGTCGAGGGGACGTTTATCTCCCCTTCCAGAACAGCATTCACAAATGTTTATGGAATCTTTGCAAATCCAATCGCTTCTACCTCTGGATCCGGGACGATCCAGAATTATGCTGCAGCCAACATAACTTCGGGGCTTGTTCTCACAGGAGCAGGCACTTCGACTCTCAATGCCTATGGCCTGCAGGTTGCAGGGACATTCTCTTCCGCCAGCGGTACAAGCATCGGTAACGTTTATGGAGCAAACATCTCAACGTTGGTCCAAACGACAGGGACTGGAACTGTGAACCAAGTCTACGGCGCTTACATCGATGTCAATACGAACGTGACTCAAGCCGGAACGACTACAAGCAATGCGTTTGGAGCATTCATTGACATGGTGAGTGTCAGAAATACCACGAGCGCCTATGGACTCTATGTCATGACGCCGGCTGGCGCTTCCGCAACCAACATTTGCGCCGCCTTCCAAGGGACGATCTACTCTTCTGCCGGCATTACGTTTGACAACGGCATCAATACCTTAGCGACCTACGTCCAAAGCGGGACTTTTACACCGACGATTGTCGGATCGACAACGGCAGGAACTACGACTTATTCAAGCCAATTGGGCTTCTATACTCAGATAGGAACCCGTGTCTTTGTCGACGCGCTCGTAACCTACACCGCTGCAACAGGGACAGGAAACATGCTAGGAAATGTCCCCTTCACAGCAAAAACAGGCATCGATGTTTACGGCTCTTGCATGTTTAGCAACGTGACTATTGCCGGTACTCCGTGCGGCACGTCCTCTAGGGTGGCTTCAGGTACTTCAAACGTTTTCTTCTTATCGTACGATAGCGCCGCAGTACCAGTGTTCGTCGCGATGGATACCACAGGAACAAACTCGGTGGCCTGGTCAATAAATTATACTAGAACTTAAGGGATCTTTTTCTCGAACTCAGGAATCAATCATGACATTTCAAATCCCCACCTACAACAATCAACTGACCTCTCTCATTGAAGGGACGGATCAAAGCGGTTTCGGCGGCGGAAGCGTCGGCTCAAGAAAAACCATGAGCAATGCAACGACTGCCTACTTCGATACCAAAGCGAACACCAACTCCAACAGCGCCGGCTTTCGAGGGGGTGTCTTCGATGGAAGATACATCTATTTCGTCCCCTACGGAGGGGGCAACACGGCTACGCAGGGAGGGCTTGTTACAAGATTCGATACAACGATGCCCTTCAATGCCTCAGCGAGCTACGCCGCATTCGATTTAGCCTCGAACGTCAATTCGATGAACGTCGGCTTCACAGGGGGAATGTTCGACGGAAGGTATGTCTATTTCATCCCCAACTATTTTGGTCAGCTTGTAAGATACGACACAACGACTCCACTGACCCTCTCCTCAAGCTACTCCTCCTTTGATCTCGCAGCCAATTTCAACTCAAATTGCCATGGATTTTTATCGGCCATTTTTGATGGAAGATATCTCTACCTCGCTCCAAATAGCGACCCGAATTCGTTCACTCCGCTGGGTCAAATTGTACGATACGACACGACAGCCCCCTTCAATTCTACAGTCAGCTACTCCCTCTTCGACGCTTCCCTCCTCATCAATTCAAACTGCGTTGGATATGCCGGAGGAACCTACGACGGAAAATATGTCTATTTCTCTCCCCAATTCAATTCGGTAGGAGGCGCTTCGGGACTTGTTTTGCGCTACGATACGACCCTCTCCTTCGGAGCCTCTTCGAGCTTTGCAACATTCGATCTGATTAGTAACGTGAATTCGATTTCGGGCAATTTCGTCTCGGCCCTCTTCGATGGGAAATATGTCTACTTCAGCCCAGGGGCCAGCGGCGCTGGATTCAATGGGCAAATCACAAGATTCGATACAACCGTCTCTTTCACGAGCCCCTCGAGCTACTCTTTCTTCGATACGACGACGCAAATCTCCTCTTTGAGCCAAGGCTTCACAGGGATGAATTTCGATGGCAGATACATCTATTTGAATCCCTACATCAATGCAGCTGGCATCAGCGGCCAAATTACAAGACTCGACACCTCCCGCTCCTTTTTCTCTTCATCCAGCTACTCAACCTTCGATACTTCAGCTCAAAATACAGTCAGCGCCGGATTCATCGGCAGCATTTTCGATGGGAGATACCTCTATTTCGTCCCGTATCAAAATTCTGACGGATATCATGGGCAAATCACCCGAATCGACGCCTATCCAGGACCTCAAGTCACCTCGATCGCCGCAACCCAGGCGCCGAACGGATTCATCGTCGGCTCTTATGTCGGCAAAGTAGCGATCCCTCAAGAGGGACTCATCGTCAGCGGCAAAACAGGATTTGGGACGACGACTTTGCCGAGCAGCCAAGTGACGATCTCTCCGGCCGTTTCCACCACAAACATCTCGACAGGGATCACCATCTCGCCCACCTATTCTCCAGATTCCGGAACCTTGTATGGAGCCCAGATCGCCCCTGCGTTCAACCCCACTTCCAACGCCCTTTATCCCAACGTCTACGGCTTGAATCTCGCCCCTTCAGTCACATCGACAGGAACAGCTACAGTCGGCGCCGCGTATGGACAATCTCTCGGCCTCAATATTGCGGCCGGCAGCACGACAGTCTCAACGGCCTTCAGCCTCTATGCAGCCGGTCCGCAAATCGTCAGCGGCACATTGACGACCGCCTATTCGCTCTACGTATCTGCTCCGCTCGGCTCGATCGTCAACTCCTACACAGCCTATTTAGGCGGAAAAACGGGGATCAATACGCCGACGCCTCTCAGCATGCTCGATGTAGGCGGCTCGCTCAGCGTTGGAAGCTACGCCGGATCAGTTGCAGCGCCGAGCAATGGCCTTCTCGTCAGCGGAGCTTTTGGGCTAAAAACTTCGACGCCCCAAAACGCCTTCGACGTCAACGGATCGGTCGCGATAGGAAGTTATGCAGGCTCATCGGCCGCGCCCGGAAACGGCCTCCTCATCAGCGGCTCCGTCGGGATTGGAACTTCGAATCCTTTGAGCACGATCGATGTCAACGGAGGGATCTCGATTGGGACCTATGCCGGAAACGTCGCTGCCGCCTTCGGCTCATTCATCGGCAGCGGCCCCTCAGGATTCGGGACGAGCGCCCTTGGAAACGCATTCTTCTCGATTTCACCGAACATGGGAGCCTCTTCGGGGGCCGCGCGAGGAGCCTTTATCTCAGGCGGAACTCTCGCAGCAGCCAGCAACGGCGACCATTTGACAACATTTGAAGTTTCAGGAAACGTCTTTGCAAAAGGGACATCGACAGGACTCAGCGTTTCACTCCTCGATATTTTCTGCTTCGACGCCGCTACTACAGGCAGCGGAACGGTAGACAACGCCTACGGCCTCATCATCCGCGACTCTTGGAACATTTCAGCCACCAATAAATACTCGTTTTATAACGCCTCTCACGACCCCTCCTTCTTCACAGGCCCCGTCATCTTTGGATCGGCGGCGTCTAGCAATGTAAATATCGGTTTTGGAGGGACCTTCAGCACGACGGACGGAGCTTCAAGCGTCGGCCTCAACGTATTTACAACATTCAATCCAACGACGACGACCGCTCTCTACGGAGTTGTGTTGAACCCCAACTTCACCCCTTCTCTCGGAGCTGTTTATACAACTGTTTACGGTTTAGATGTCGCCCCTACTATCGGCGGCATGGGAACTGTCACGAACGCCGTTGGCCTTCGCGTTCCCGCTCCGACAGGCGCACAGAACAATTACACCGCGATTTTCGACTCTCTCGTCGGCATCAATACCTCGGCTCCGATCAATTCTCTCGACATCCAAGGCGGCGTTGCGATCGGCAGCTATGCAGGGGGGATCACCGCGCCGAATAACGGCCTCCTCGTCAGCGGCCATGTAGGGATTGGCGGCACCACAACCATCTTCAGCCACCTCACAGTCACTCCCGCTGCAACCTCTGTCAACGGCACAGCTAGAGGACTTTTGGTTGCCTTTGGAAGCTTAACCGCTGCTGCCGACGCAGATCAACTGAGAGTTTTTGAAACATCGGGAGTTTTATTTGCAAAACAAGCTTTCAACAATCTAACGGCCTCTTTAGTCAATATCACATGCAGCTCGGCGACAGCTGCCGGCAGCGGTACTATTTCCAACGCCATCGGCCTCTATATCCGAGATAGCTGGTCCCTCTCTGCTACGAATAAATATTCTCTTGTGAACGCCTCATCAGACCCCTCTACGTTTGCCGGACAGGTATTTTTTGGAAGTTCAGTTCTCAATCAGGTCCAGGTAGATGTCGGCGGGACATTTACCGGAACGGATGGGGCAAATACAATCGCATTCGGAGTCAACACAACCCTCAGTTCCACTTGCTCTACTGCATTCGCCCAAAGCATCACATCCACTTTCTCCCCACCTTCTGGAGCTACTTACAGCAATGCCTATGGCCTATTTATTCAGCCTACTGCCAGCGGCGCAGGAGTAGTGACAAACCAGTATGGCCTTTTTGTCATGAGTCCTACAGGAGCGGCGAATAACTATTCGGCCTATTTCCAAGGTCGGGTCGGGATCAGTACGCTTACGCCGCAAAATAGACTCGATGTCTTAGGCGCAGTTGCTATCGGTTCCTATGCTGGAAGCATTACGGCCCCTTCAAGAGGTTTGATCGTAAGCGGGATTACCGGCTTTGGAACTTCGAGTCCAAGCTCAACCGCCCAGGTCTCCATTTCTCCTTCCATCGCCGGAGCATCGGTCGTATCGGCCTTAAGCCTCGCCCCCATCTTCACTCCAAGTTCTGGAACTCTCTCGGGAGCTTCCATCACATCGGCCTTCAACCCCTCATCTGGCAACACCTTCTCTTCCACCTCGGGCCTCCACATAGCCCCGACGGTCGCTGCCTCGGGGACAGGGACTGTGACCACCGCGTACGGCGCCGATTTATCCCTTGTCCTTTCGACGGGATCCAGCCCCATTGGAACAGCTTACTCTCTCAATATCGCCGGGCCAAGCATCTTTTCTGGAACTCTCACAACCGCCTATTCTCTCTACGTGACAGCACCTAGCAGCGCAGGGACGATCGTCAATAGCTACACGGCCTATCTGGGCGGTGCGACCGGGATCAATACATCTGTTCCCAAAAGCATGCTCGATATAAGCGGAGGCGTCTCGATTGGAACCTATGCGGGAGTGACCGCCGCCCCAGCAAATGGACTCATCGTCAGCGGCGTCGCAGGTTTCGGCACCTCCTCTCCCCCCTCTTTCTCTCAAGTCTCTATTTCCCCATCCATTGGAGGCTCTTCGATCACAACTGCACTTACCTTATCCCCTTCGTTTACCTCCAGCTCGGGCGCCTATTACGGAATACAAGCGACGCCAAACTTCAATCCAGTTTCAGGTTCAGTTTTCACAGCTGTCTACGGACTCAATCTCGCGCCGACCATAACCACCTCGGGAACAGGAAGTGTAAATTCTGCGTACGGAGAATCGATCAGTTTAGCGATCACCTCGACCGGCCAAACCATATCTAGCGCCTATTCTCTCAGTATCAGCGGTCCCTCGATTGCGGCGGGAACTCTCGCAACCGCCTACTCGCTCAACATCGGAGCTCCAAGCGGCGGCGGCACGATCCAAACAGCCTACTCTCTCTACGTCGCAGCGCCGACCAGCGCCAGCGCCAACTACACCGCCTATTTCGGAGGGAAGACAAGCATCGGCACTTTATCTCCCATGAGCCAGTTCGATGTAAGCGGCAACATGAGCCTCGGCGCCTACGCCGGCGTCGCTGCAGCCCCAGCCAATGGCCTCATCGTCAGCGGCAGCGTCGGACTCGGAACCACGGCTCCAGGCAATTCCTATTTCGCCGTCGTCCCAACTGCTACGGCCTCTTCAGGGATCGCCCGCGGCGCATTTGTCTCTGGCGGCACCCTCACCGCCTCGGCCAATAGCGACAGCCTGAAAATGGTCGATATCACGGCGGCTCTCTTTGCCAAAGGGACAAATACCGGCCTCAAAGTAACGATGCTCGACGTCTCTTGCAACGGCTCTACCGCAACAGGAAGCGGAACGATCGACACAGCCTATGCGCTGCGCATCCGGGATACTTGGGCACTCACTGCCACCACCAAATATTCCCTATTCAACGGTTCCACCGATCCGAGCTTCTTTACCGGATCCGTCAACTTTGGCGCCACCGCTAATAACGCCTACATGGTTTTTGGGGGAACCGCCAGCAATACCGACGGTTCAACAGGTTCAGGCCTTTTAGTCAACCAGACAATCTCCCCCACCTCCACGACAGACGTATATGGGGAAAACATTGCCCCCAGCTTCAATCCTCCCGTCTCCAACTCCTACGCCCGCGCTACAACGCTCCGCATTGGAGGAACCATCGGAGGAGCCGGCTCCATCATCTCCAGTTATTCACTCCGCGTCGCCCAAACAACAGGGGCTACGAATAACTATACAGCGTGGTTCGATAGTGGGATCGGCGTCGGCACAGCAACACCACGCAATGCCTTAGATATTAACGGGAGCCTTGCAATCGGAACATATGCCGGCGCAACTGCAGCGCCCGCCTCCAGTTTGATTGCCAGCGGCTCTTTAGCTGTTGGAACATCGACTCCCGTCAACAAACTCGACGTCAAAGGAGGAGCTGCTTTTGGAACTTACGCAGGTTCATCCACAGCTCCAGACAATGGCCTGATTGTCAGCGGAAAAGTCGGCATCGGCACGGCAGCGCCGCTCAATTTCCTTGACGTCAGCTCGATGGCTCTCGGAACCTATGCGGGGGTTATCACAGCACCAACCAGTGGACTTGTAGTCAGCGGACCTGTCGGCATCGGAATCTCCACTCCCCTCAATCCGCTCGACGTCAGCTCATTGGCCCTAGGAGCCTATGCAGGAAACAATACCGCTCCAGCAAACGGCCTCATTGTCAGCGGACAGGTCGGCATCGGCACAAACTCGCCAGGGATATCCCAAGTCAATATCTCCCCCTCGCTCAATGGCTCTATCGTCACCGGATTGAACATTGCCCCTTCCTATTCGCAAAATTCCGGCTCGCTGTTTAGCGCAATCAACAATTCCCCCACATTCGCGTTTTCAGCAGGAGGAACAGGCACCATCGATAACGCCATGGCAGAGTCTATTCTTCCCACATTCGCTCCGACCTCCTCTTCAGGCACCCTGTCTATAGCTGATGCATTCGGCCTTTATATCCAGCCGACAGCCAGCCCAGGCGCCAATGGAGCCGTCAGCAACCTCTACGGAATTTATGTAGATACCCCATTAGGAACAGCTACCAATAAGATCAGCGGATATTTTGCATCGGCCCCCGTTTTCGGAACCCCGCTCGACATCCCCAGCGGCGGAACCAACGCAACAACCTTCACTCTGAGCGGATCCATCTACTACGATGGATCCAAGCTCGCTTCCACCAGCAGCGGTTCAGCTGGCCAGGTTTTGACCTCGAACGGCTTTGGAATGGCTCCCTCCTTCCAATCGGCAGGCCTCTCCTTTTCTACCCTCAATCTCACCGGCTTCCTCTCCTCGACACCGCCCAACTCCGTATTTTCTCTCGAAACAATTGTGAATCCAGCAAGTACAAGCGCTCTTTATGGATTCCAAAACCTCGTCAATTTCCAGCCCGATACAGGGGCCACCTACGACAACGTCTACGGAAATTACATCGCCCCCACTCTCACGGCCAACGACACCGGAACCGTCGTAAACTTCTACGGCTCCTATATCCAATCCACCCTCTTTACGGCAGCTCTGCCCATCTCGAACAACTACGGACTTTTTGTCGATTCGGCCTCCATTAGCGGAGAAGTAGGAATTTCGTACAGCCTCTTCGTAAAAGATTCGCCAGACGCCGATACAAACTACACGGCCATCTTCGGCACTACAAACGCTGCAAAAGTAGGGATCGGCACCACGACCCCCGCCTACACCCTTGAAGCCTACGGCGCCGCCAGCGTCAATCGAATCTACGCAGGCGGACTTACCTCGAACCACCAGATCGCCTCCCTCTTTGAAGGGACGAATCAAGGTGGTCTCGGCGGCGGCTGCGTAGGGACAAATAAGACGATGAGTCAAGCAGCTACCTCTTACTTCGACACGACGGCCAACATCAATTCGCAAAGCGCCGGATTCAGAGGAGCCGTCTTCGACGGAAGATATATCTATTTTGTCCCAAATAGCGGCAGCACGGCAAGCCAAGCTGGGCAAATCACAAGATACGACACCACCTTGCCAATCAATGCGAGCAGCAGCTACTCCATCTTCGATCTGCAAGGCAACATCAGCTTCAGCCTCGCGGGCTTTTATGGAGGAGTTTTCGACGGGCAATACATCTATTTTGTACCCAACGCCTTTAGCCAAGCCGTCCGTTACAACACAAACAAATCCTTTACAGCCCTCGATAGTTACGATGCATTCGATTTATCGGCTATTGATCCAAGATGCCTAGGATTCATAGGGGCAGTTTTCGATGGGAGATACATCTATTTTGTACCCAATAGCAACCCCAATACGTCGACATCGTCGGGATTGATCACACGCTACGACACAACCCTTTCTTTCACAGATACATCCGGCTATACAACCTTCGATGGAACTCTCCTCAATTCCAGCTGCGTTGGGTACGCCGGCGGAACATTTGATGGACGGTATGTCTACTTTGCGCCGCAGTACAATGGAACCGGCTCGGGACAAATTACCCGCTACGATACGACCCTTTCTTTCGGCGCCTCACTGAGCTACGCCATTTACGACACAAAAGCCAACGTCAATTCGCTAAGCCAAAACTTCGCCTCTGCCGTCTACGACGGGAAGTATGTCTATTTCGTCCCTGGAGTCAGCGCAGCAGGGCGCTCATCCCAAATCACCAGGTTCGACACATCCGGCGCATTTACCTCCCCATCGAGCTACGCAATTTTCGACACCTCCGCCATCTCCTCATTGAGCCAAGGATTTATCGGAGCCTCTTTTGCCGGTCGGTATCTGTATTTAACCCCGTATCAAAATGGAAGCGGCCAATCAGGACAAATCACAAGATACGATACCACACAATCATTCTTATCATCATCCAGCTACACAATCATCGATACAGCAGCTGGCAATCCGGCAAGCGCAGGGTTCATTGGAAGCATTGCCGATGGAAAATATCTCTACTTGGTACCCAGCCAAAATGGGAGCGGCCCCTTTGGCCAGATCACAAGACTTGATGGATACAAAGGCCCCTTAGCGGCAGCTTTGGCCTCAAACCAAGCGCCTCAAGGATTTGTCATCGGTGCATATGCAGGCAACTACTCAGCGCCAGCAGAAGGCCTCTTAGTAAGTGGAATCGCCGCCTTTGGAACCTCGAGCCCTACAACCTCGAGCCAGGTTCTGATCGCCCCAACGATGACTACTACTTCTCAAGCAAAAACCTTGAACATCGTCCCTACTTACACCCAAGCATCCAGCGGCACGCCTCTATACGTTGCCTTACATGTCCAACCCCGTTTCTTCTTTTCAGGCATAGCAACCACAACCATAAACAATGTTTATACGCAAAGAATCACCCCGACATTTTCCCCATCATCTACCTCGGGAACCCTCACTTTAACCAACGCCTACGGTCTTTACATAAGCCCTACTGTCACAGCCAATACCGGAGGAACAGTATCGAATCTCTACAGCCTCTACGTTGCAGCCCCAAGCGGCGCGGCCAACAACATCGGAGCCTACTTTGCCAGCCCACCGGTGTTTGCCTCGTTAACACCGCACGGCGTACTCCTTGGAGAAGGGACCTCAATCATAGCTGCGACCGCCGTAGGGACGAACGGCCAAGTTCTGATCGGATCAACCAGTGCAGATCCCGCGTTCGCAACGATTACCTCATCCGCTGGGACAATCGTATCAACTCCAGGAGCCTCAAGCCTAAACCTCGATGTAACAGGCGGAGGCCTTTCATGGACAAATGTAACGGGGACATCGCAGACTATTCAAATCAATCGTGGATATATTGCAAATAATGCAGGTCTTGTCACTTTCACACTACCCACCACATGTCCGATTGGGCAGATCTTCGCAGTCGTTGGACAAGGGGCCGGAGGATGGGCTATCGCACAAAATGCCTCACAAATAATCCATCAAAATGCCGCAACCACAACAACCGGAACTGGTGGGTCGGTTTCATCGACTGCTAGATGGAATACAGCTTTCCTCCTCTGTACTGTTGCCGATACAGAATTTGTCATTTATCAATCTCAAGGAGTTCTTAGCTTCATATAAGGAATGAAAATATGCCCTCATTACAATCATCTATAGGACCTATCCCATCCACCCCGCGTTCCGTTTTAATTGGAGAAGGAACCTCGTCGATAAACGGAGTCACTTTATCGGCAGGATACTTACTTATCGGTACAAACGCCGACCCAGTCGCTGGAAGGCTTTCCAGTACGAGCTACATAAACGTTACAAGCAGCAGCGGATTTATCTCAATTTCTTCTGTTTTGATTCCAAGCATAACGTATACGATTTCAGAAGCCTATAACCAAAGCGGTCTCGGCGGAGGTTCCGTTGGAACTACAAAGACAGTAAGCTCCAAATCAGTTTCAATTTTCAATTCAACTACGCTGAACTCAAACAGCGCAGGATTCTTAGGAGCTGGGTTCGACGGCAGATACGTCTATTTCGTTCCGAACCAAAGCGGCACAATCACCCGCTACGACACATCTTTGCCTTTCAGCTACTCGAACAGTTACGCAATTTTCAACGCTGTAAATTTTGTCAATTCCAACTGCCTTGGGTATGCAGGAGCTGCGTTTGACGGAAAATATATTTATTATATTCCATCAACGAACGGACAAATTACCCGCTTCGACACAACTCTTTCCTTCTCTTCCTCTTCTAGCTATGCAGTTTACAATCTAGTAACCAATATAAATTCAAATGCCTATGGATTTTACGGAGCAGGATTTGACGATCGGTTCATATATTTTGTTCCAAACTCTAACTCAACTCTATCTGGACTCATTGTCAGATACGATACAATCAATTCTTTCACAGCATTAACGAGCTATGCATCATTTGATACATCAATTTTAATCAATTCGAATTGCAAAGGATTCCGAGCAGCATCATATGATGGAAGATATATTTATTTTGCACCGGACACTACGGGAGTTTTTCTTTCATACGACACCTCTACATCCTTTTCATTGTCAGCCAGCTACGCCTTTTTTGATCTTGGCGCCAATGTCAATTCAAACAGCAAGGGTTTTAGAGGCATAGTATACGATGGAAGGTATATCTATTTAATCCCCTATTCGATCGCCACATCCACGGGGCAGATTACCCGTTACGATACAACGCTTCCCCTTACCTCCCCATCGAGCTATTTGACCTTTGATACCACTGCAAACGTCAACTCGAATAGCAAAGGATTTATCGGCGGCGTTTTTGATGGGAAATATCTCTACCTTGTTCCAAATAACGGAGGAACATCCGGCCAGCTTACCCGTTATGACACAACCCAATCCTTTGCGACAGCAGCCAGCTACTTGGTCTACGACACAGCGGCTATGAATTCTAACAGCAAAGGATTCATGGGGGGAATTTACGATGGAAGATATGTCTATTTAGTTCCAATGAATAACGGCGCTAGATTTGGCCAAATAGCAAGGATTCATGCTTACTCAGGGCTAAATTTATCTCCTGGGCCTCTTTCATCAGCGCCAAACGGCTTTTCTGTAGGAACGTATACCACAGCTCCCTCAAATAGCTTAGTAGTCAGCGGTCGCGTTGGGATCGGAAATCAGACTCCCGCCTATCCGCTCGATGTGGCAGGCAACATCGCCGTCTCTTCTGCTGGCAGCGGCTTTTGCGTCAAAGAAGGATCGAACGCCAAGATGGGAGTCGCTACCCTCTCGGGCGGCACCGCAACAATCAATACGACCGCTGTTACCGCCAATTCCCGAATTTTTCTATCAAACCAATCTCCTGGGGGAACGCCAGGCATCGTTTATGTATCTGCCAGAAACCCAGGAACATCATTTACAATTACATCTACTACTCTTTTAGGGGGAGATTCTTCTACTATTGCATGGATATTATTCGAACCAGCATAAATACTATTTAAAATATTTATAAACCTTACAGGAGTTAGTAAATGCGTAAAAGAAGAGTGATAATAATCGATGAAAAAATGGAAAGAGCCCTCACCACCTTGTGCGATGTCGCGATGAAATTCGCCGGCATGCATATGGCGACCATTGTCGCGGACATAGCGAACGCGATCAATGACGAGGACCAATATTCCGATGATGAACTGGAGGATGAAGACTGGTGAATAATAAGATATTTGTACGAACAGTAGTAATATTCTCATTTTTGACTTTTATCTCAATGCAAAGCTGCTATCTTTTCTGTCTTTTCAGACCTGAAAACAGACTGGAAGAGATCGTAGAGCATTTTGTAGAAGACGAGATGCATATTAACTTAGAAGATGATCTGCCGCCAGGCGAACCAAGCCCCGCAGCAAAACCATCTGGTTCCTAAAAAACTTATCCCGCGCGTTCCCTCTTGCGACCTGGATCCCAAGAGGGAACTTTTTTTATTGTAAGTTCAACCCCTCTTTCCCCTGCCCTTGCCCGTGACTAGGCGGCCTCGCCTGACTTCCTTTTTTTTCCTTAACAATTGCACGGATGACAGCGAGTGAAACGTTTACATTTTCTTTTTGACTATTTATTCCTACTTTTTTATACCCATAAAAAAGCCTTGAATCGGAAGGCTTATCATAATAGATAAAAATCCTAGGAGTACTTCATGAAATATATCGAACTCGATTCAGATATGGAAAGAACGATTCATGCAATTTGCGATGCAGCCCTCAAAACTGGCGGCATGCAAGTAATCAGCTTGGTCAATCAGCTCGTCGCCTCCATTAGAGACGATGGCAGATAATAATATAAAAGCAAGATTGACATAAGAGAAGGAGTGCAGCACTAGCCTGCACTTCTCCTCTTTTCAACCCAAAGGACATTATGCTAAAGACCTTTCAAAGATTAGTCGCTCTGCTGTTGCCAGAACAAAAAAAACCTCTAAAAAGAAGAGCGAGAAAGCGTCCGAAAGCCAAAACATCTTCTAAAAAAACTAATAGAGTAGGTTCTTTATGAAATACATTGAAATCAACGAAGAAACAGATCGCGTTCTCGCGACGATTTGCGATGCAGCCCTCAAAGGACAAGGCATGCAAGTCCTTCCATTGATCAATCAAATGATCGCTAGCATAAAAGAAAGATAATAAAAAATTCCGGATAAAAACTTTTGGTTTTTATCCGGAAATAAAAGATGGAAGAACTTTATGCTGAGAGCATTTCCTCGCGTACCCAACAAATACTTCATCGAAACGGGGAGCTATTACGGGCAGACCATTCAAATGGCGCTCGACACTGGCTTTTTTCAAGAGATCTACTCGATCGAACTCGCCCCTCTTCTCTATGAACACTGCAAAAGACGCTTTGCCTACCGGCCCAACGTCAAACTCTTCAAAGGCGACTCGACCGACCTTCTGCCCCAAATCATAGCCAAACTCGATGCCCCCGCCACCTTTTGGCTCGATGGACACTACTCCTCCGACAACACAGCCAGAGGAATCACAAACAGCCCCATCTTGGCAGAACTCGAAAGCATCCGCCAGCATCCGATCAAAAACCACACCATCATGATCGACGACGTCCGGATGTTCGGGACGATTGAATTTGATTTCATCGAAGTGGATGAGATCAAACAAAAAGTGTTGGAGATCAATCCAAATTATAAAATCACCTTCTACGACGGCGGGTACATACCCGGCGACGTGCTCATAGCCACAGTTTAGGAAAATACATGACGATTCCAAGCGAGCTCTACTCAGCCTTTACGATGAACGGAACGATCCCCGTTGTAAGCCAGTCGGTCCAAACAGCCCCCTCAACCCCAGCCGCCTACTCACAAAAGCAGATCCAAGAACTCATCGGCATGGCCCGATCCAAAAGACCCTTTGGTCCCACAGATCCTCACGTATACCAGGCCATTGAAAAATACATCGACACGATCAAAGAGAAGCAGGTAGCCGTTTTAGACTCGTCAAAACCGTGGTATGAGAGCATTCTCCTCTCCTACAATGCTCATCCCACTTCGATCAACGCCCAATTTACAACTGACGATCCGCGCATCGCCTTCGCCTCCCATCTAGAAGGAACCTTCGACGCCATCTTATCCATCTCCCACCTCAAATCGGCGGGTCTTAGCCACCCCCTCAATCCCAACGCCGATATCGAAGCGATGACCCAAATGAAGCTCCACCTCAAAAAAGATGGACTTCTTCTCCTTGCAATCCCCGTCGGTAAAAACTGCCTCGTCTGGAATTCCCACCGAATTTATGGAGAATCGAGACTCAAAGTACTCCTCAAAGGCTGGCGGATCCTTAGCTACCACGGGTTTACCTTCGAAGACCTCCTTAAAGACGGTTCTTTGAACCATCAACCCATCATCGCTCTGAGACCCTTGTGATGGATCAACCCCTCGTCACATGTCGGATCTACGGTCAAATCGGGAACCAGCTCTTCCAAATAGCGACGACCCTGGCCTACGCCTGGGACTACGGAGCGGTTCCTATTTTTCCAGAGCTTCACAACAAAGCATGGAACATCTCTTACAACAAAGACCGCCTCTTCTTTAGACTCAACGCCTCTAAGCCCCCCCGCCCCTTTCTTCATCAATACAAAGAGCCAACCGACTTCAACGCCGACAAAATCCCCTTCCAAAAAGACTTAATTCTCGACGGCTATTTCCAATCCTGGAAACACTTCCACCACCATCGGGACAAACTCCTCTCTGTCTTCGCCCCATCTCCCTACACAACCGAATATTTACAAAGAAAGTATAAAGACATCCTCGCCGATCCAAACACCGTCGGCATCCATGTCAGGACACAGTGCCAGCGGACGCACAACACAGGGATGCACCCCTTTTGGGGACTCGACTACTACCAAAAGCAGATCGAGCTTTTCCCCAAAGACTCCACCTTCGTCATCTTCTCCGACCGGATCAACTGGTGTAAAAAACATTTTCCCTCCCACTCCACCTTCATTGAAGGCAACTACGGGATCGAGGACCTCTTTCTTCTAGCCAGCTGCAAGAACAACATCCTCTGCAACTCCTCCTTCTCTTGGTGGGCCGCCTATCTCAACCAGAACCCATCTCCCAAAATCATCTTCCCGCGCAACTGGCGCGACCCAAAGCGGCTCCCCAACCCCCCCGCCGCCACCTTCTTCCTACCAGAGTGGAGCCTCTCCGACTACGACACCATCCACCCATTCCCCACAGACATGCTCGCCTACGACGCCTACTCCCAGTGCATCGATAACAACGTCTAATTCTGCTTATCATGCCGGCATAGCCGATCATGCATATCCTGTACCTCTTGCAGGACGGTTTCATGGCTGCCGCCCTTCCCTTACTGCGCAAGAAAAGAGCAGACCCTAAAGATTGAGGTGGTAGCGCGTGTGGCGCAATTCGCCCGTTTTCGTGAGCGCGCCCTTTTCGACGAGATCGGTCAAATCGCGCGTGGCCGTCGCGCGCGAAGTTTTTGCGATAGAGATGTACTTCTCCGCGCTCAAGCCCCCCTTGAAGCCGCTTGGCCCCTCGGCAAACATCCTAAGAAGCGCCGTCTCTTGCCTCTCATTGATCTGACCAGAGAGCTTTGTTAAGAACCTAGCCTTTTTGATCAAAAATTCGAGAAGCTGAATCGACTCATTTTGCGCCGTCAGTACGGCATTGGCAAAAAATTCGACCCAGGGGTCCACTTCTAAGGTCCTATTGCACCGTTCGAGAGCCTTGTAATATTCGCTTTTTTTACTCTCCAAAACTTTGGAGACGGCGATCAGAGCTGGATGGCCAATCGCCTGCGAGAGGATTTTTTCAACCAAAGCGCGACCAATCCTCCCATTTCCATCCTCAAACGGATGGATGCTCTCAAAATAAACATGGGCAAGCGCCGCCCTTCCCAAAACCGATTCTGTTTTTAAAGTCGAATTAAACCAATCGATGAAGCGGTCCATCTCCTCTTGGACTTTTTCAGAAGGGGGCGCCTCGAAGAATACTTTTGGCGAACCGAGCCGATTCGAGACGATCTGCATCGGATCTGCGTGCGTCCGGTATTCCCCAACATTTTCCAATTTTGAGTGGCCATCAAACAGTTCGGCATGCCAGCGGCAAACCATCTTGTTTGTGAGAGGTTCATTGAAAGAGCGGTAGACATCGCAAAGGAGCTTGGCCATTCTCGACTCTTTCTCCCCCTTTTTGGCCCTATCCCCGTCAATCCCAAAATGTTTGCGGATAGAAGATTGCAAGCTAGCCCGATCGAGAACTTCCCCTTCTATTTTGGAACTTTCCGCCCCTTCCAGACTCAAGATCTCGACGATGAATTGATTCCGCTCCGACTCGCCGATCCCCTTTAGACAACCGATCGCTTTTCCGGCGCTCAAAAGAAAGGCTTTTTCTTGAGCGCGGATGCTCTCTTTTTCATAGGTAAACTGTGGCCAATCTGGCAACTGCCAATTCCAGGTCATGAGGTATAGACTCCCTTTCTATAACTCATATTTTACCAGAAAATGAGTTATAGAGCTACTTTCTATAACTCACAATTCATCCTGAGTTACTTACGCCAAATTTACTGCCCAGACAGTAAATTTGGCCATTTTCCACTCATTTGTTGAAAAATCTCTAGATTTTGCCCGAATTTACTGATATAACGGTAAATTATGGACACTTTAGTGAAGAAAATTGGCCGAATGGTCCGGTTCCATCGGAAGAAGGCGCGGCTGACCCAGCTTGAACTCGCCAACCATTCCGACATTGGAAAGACCGCTGTCTTCGATATTGAAAAAGGGAAAAAGACCGTTCGTCTTGCGACGTTGCTCGCAGTCTTCAATACCCTCAACATTCAGATGAAGTTCGAAGGCCCCATAATGCACCGCTTCGAGGAACATGAAAAGAGCTAAAATCTATGTCGATGGGACATTGGCCGGATATTTGATAGAGCTGGAAAAGAACCGAAGCTATGAGTTTGTCTACCTCGACAAATACCATGGGCCAGCCATCAGCTTAACTATGCCACTTAAAGAGAGAGTCTATCGCTTCGATGAATTCCCCCCTTTTTTCGATGGGTTCCTTCCCGAAGGTTTCATGCTAGACGCCCTCCTTCGTAAAGCCAAACTCGATAAAAACGATCGCTTTGAACAACTCTTGCTTGTCGGCCAAGAACTAGTCGGAAATATCACAGTGGAAAAAGACGATGAATCGATGTCCCATCACGTATGAGCACACAGAAAATCACTATTCTGAAAAAGGGTTGAAACTTCTTAAACTAACTCAACTAAAAGACTTTCCCTACGGTCGCTCTCAGCAGTTGGAACTCGCCGTCTCCTATTCGGATAAGCTCTCCTTTTCTGGCGTACAACCTAAATTGAATGCCAAGATCGACCCAAAGTTAAGCACATTTGAACCCGTTCGATCAGGCGGCATCTTCATCCTCAAACTCCCCCACGCCATGTACGAGGATCTACCGCAAAACGAAGATCTAACCATGCGGATGGCCTCTTTGGCCAAAATCGAAGTTCCCCTCCACGGAATGGTCTACGCTGTCGATCGTTCTCTCGTCTACTTTGTTAAACGATTCGATCGGAATGGAAGAAAGAAACTTCCTGTTGAAGATTTTGGGCAGCTAGCCGGTCTTCCCAAAGAAGCAAAATACGATTCAAGTATGGAAAAACTCATCCCCATCATCGACCGATTCTGCACTTTCAAACACACCGAAAAAACCAAACTATTTAGATTAACTCTCTTCAATTTTTTGGTGGGAAATGAGGACATGCATCTGAAAAACTTTTCTTTAATGACTACTGAGGCAGGTGTCGTTCAACTCACCCCTGCTTACGATCTCATTAATTCGACCATCGTCATGAAAGCCAAAGAAGAAATCGGGTTACCACTCAACGGAAAAAAATCGAATTTCAAAAGAGCTGACTTCATCGAGTATTTCGGCACGCAACGGCTAAATCTCCCCGAGTCTCTCATCGCTCAAATCTTATCGGATCTCGCCTCTTGTCTGATCCCTTGGAAAGAGCTGATCGAACATTCGTTTCTCAAACCAGAAAAAAAGGAAGACTACGCTAAACTTCTCGAAGAACGGGCTTTCCGCCTATTTTGAAAAATACTCCATCTGCGTGTCGGAGATTGTTCTATTTCAGAGGCTGGGGATATTGATTTGTCGTACCATAGCCATATTTTTGCTTGTAGTTATTGATTTCACAGTCAGTAACTCGAGCCAAGCCCATGGAAAATAATGCTCCTCCAGCCACAGCGCCAAACCCCGTCCAGCCACTGACCATTCCAATTAAGAGTCCTGTACCCATTTCCAAAAGTCCAAAAATATTATCGAATTCAAGTTCTCCAGGAAGAGACCCTCGGGCCGCCGTCCATTCGACAAAATTCGTAGATGTTTGAATATTTGGAAAAAAGGATCTGTCAAAATAAGCCATCTGGCAAATGATTTCGGGGGTGACGTTTAACCCGGTTGCTCGTTAAACGTTTGAATCATGTGCCTAAAAACTACGACGCTTTCGATGTAGGGATCTTTAGAACACGATAGGACTTCTCTGAGATTTGCAAGTTCATTGCTTAAGCCCTGGAAGTTTTCTTGAAGATAAAAGTTTATGCATTGCTCAGCATGGTCTTTGAAAGGAGAGGCTTCGGATCGTATCGGAGTTAGGAAGAATGTAAAAGAAAAAATAGATATCCAAAAAACGTTAAGAGAGAAATTCCTGCAATCACGGGAACCCATACTAGTTCCTTGCGAATTTTGAAATTGTGTTTGTTGAGAAAAAAATTTGCCCTATTTACGATTCTACATCCGCCAAAAGCGATTGCTAGGGCCAGCCCCAAATCAAAGATGATTTTTAACAAAACTTTTTCCACGTGAATCCTTCAAAGACAAACATTGATATCACGGTACTAAGTTCCCCGACAATGAAAAATTCGACTTTGCAAGCTGATAGATAGCCTATTTTGAAAAATACTCCATCTGCGTGTCGGAGACGGTTCTGTTTCTTCCGTGGACGAGGCCCCAGCGGAGGTTGTACATCTGAATCCCCGGGGTGTAGTTCACCTCTACATCAAAAGTGTGAAAGAGGCCGTACTGCTTGATGTAGTCCAAGACCTTTTTCATCCCCGATCTCCTATAGATCACCGAATGGAGCTGCCAACGGCCGCCTGTTTTGAAGAAGTCTTTGCCTAAAGGAGTGTGCTCGTAGACATGATCGACATGGCTCCGATCGGGTCTTAGATAGATATTCATCTTGCCCCGCGGAGGGAAATAGTGGTCGTCGTCCGTGTAGAGCATATCCCAATTTCGGTTCGTCAGCTCGTCGAGCCGGTCGATGAACTGCGTTAAGAGGCGCGGATCGCTCTCAAATGTAAAATCGTCCTCCAAAATCCACGCCGTCTCGTAGCCCGAATCGTAGGCATCTTGAATGCAAGAGAGGTGGCTCAACGTCCCCCCTAAAGATCCAGCGCTCGTCCCCTTGTGGACGCATGTCTTTCCGTAGCTCGATGCGTCGAGTTTTTGCGGAGTTCCTCTCTGATCCGACTCCATTTTGAAAAAGACCTGATTGTCGAACATAAAATCCATCGGCGGCAAAAACTTCATGCCGATATCATCGAACACTTCTTGAGAAAGATTCCAGCCGTAGATTGCCGGAAAGCGCTGAAAGGCGAGCCCATACTGCTTGAATTGTTTTAAACTCTTCTCCAGCTTCTCTTGCCGATGATCCAAGTTGATCACGTAGATGTAATCAATCCCCCGGATTTGCTCTCCCTTTTCTCTCTTCCCTTCTATCTTTTTTAGATATTTCTCAATGTTTGGCATAATTAAAACACTAAATTTTGATAATTAATTTATTATTAAATACTATCCGAAAGATACCAATTCGCTTTAATAAAGGAAATATTATGAAAATCTTCTTAGATTCCGCCAATCTACAAGAATTAGAGTACTGCTTAAAAAGAGGAATTCTCCGAGGGATTACCACCAACCCATCGATCATCAGCAAGGAACCTAAGACCGATTTTTTCAAGCATATCCAAAAGATGGCCGACTTGTGTAAATCGCACCGGCAAAATTTGCCTTTGAGCGTCGAAATTTTTACGCCCCATCCTCACGAAATGTTCGCGCAAGCCCAAGAGGTTCTCCAAAAGGTCGACTACGAAAACATCAACATCAAAATCCCGATCGGCTGGGGCGAACTGGAAGTGATCCATCAGTTGGCCAAAGAAAAAATCCCCGTCAACTGCACCTGTCTATTCAACGAAGCGCAGTGCATGCTGGCGGCCAATGCAGGGGCCAAATATGTTTCAATCTTCATGGGCCGCCTCAAGGACATCGGAGCCGACCCGTTGCCGACCATCACAAACGTCCGGAAGATGCTCGACGCGATCCAATCCCCTGCCGAGATCATCGTCGGGAGCATCCGCCATCCGAGAGACATCTCCGACGCCCAGATCGCCGGGGCCCACATCGTGACCGCCTCCATGAAATTCTTCGAGACGATGGCCGGCCACCCCCAGACGAGCAAGTCGGTCCAGGGTTTCCTCGATGATTTCAAGCACTGGATGTCAACTGCAAGTAATTGACTTTAAGTTGTTTGTGAAAAATGCTACCATCATTGCAAATTTTGGGCTAAAATTTGCATTGAAGGTAGCAGAAAATGTATAAAAGATTTTTTACCCCCCCAGACCAGAGCTTTTTCCTATTTGGCCCTAGAGGAACAGGAAAGTCGACATGGCTCAAAAGCCACTATCAGAATAGTTATTGGATCGATCTCAATGATCCTGAAACTTTCCGCTTTTTTATGGCGGGGGCCGAAAGGCTCCGCCTTGTCTTATCCGAACATCCTGATAAGAAAATCGTTGTGATCGATGAAATCCAAAAAGCTCCCGATCTTCTCAATGTTGTCCATGGTTTGATCGAAGATAAAAAGGGTTATCAGTTTATCATGACCGGATCGAGCGCCCGAAAGCTGAAACAGCATGGGGTCAATCTTTTAGGAGGGCGAGCTCTCCTAAAACACATGTCCCCCTTCTTTGCTTCTGAGCTGGAAGACTCTTTCGATCTGAAAAGAAATTTACGGTTAGGGATGCTTCCGATTGTTCTCGACTCGCCTGTTCCAGAGGAAGTGTTGCGCGCTTATGTTGGAATCTATTTGAAAGAAGAAGTTCAAGCAGAGGGGATTGTCCGAAACCTAGGCGACTTCGCCCGCTTCTTGGAAACGATGAGTTTTTCACATGGGTCCCTCATCAATGCATCAAATATAGCCCGAGAGTGTCAAATCGCACGAAAAACCGTCGATAGTTACCTTCTGATTTTACAAGATCTCCTTTTAGCTTTTGAAATCTCTGTTTTTCATCGGAAAGCTAAAAGAGCTCTCGTCAACCACCCCAAATTTTATTTCTTTGATTCTGGTGTATACTATTCCTTGAGACCCCACCATCTCTATGACTCAGACACTGAAAGAGAAGGGGCCGCATTGGAAGGACTCATCGCTCAGCATCTAAAATCTTGGATCGATGCTCAAGTTGAGAATCATCAACTCCATTTTTGGCGAACGAGCTCTCAAATGGAAGTAGATTTTATTGTCTCAGGACCCAACTGTTTTTTAGCCATAGAAGTCAAAAACGGCTCCACAGTTCATCCTCAAGATATAAAAGGACTCTCAGCCTTTTGCGAAGATTATCCAGAAGCGACCCCCATTTTGCTGTATCGAGGCCCAAGAAGATACAAAGAAAACGGGATCCTCTATTGTCCTATAGAAGAGTTCCTTTTAACAATTGACCCTAGAGAAAAAAACCTCGGAGAGTTCCACTGATAGCTCGCCGCTATCAGCGTCAAGAGGGCCGCGCTGCCGCAATGCGGCAGCGC
>JAFEGL010000078.1 GCA_018239895.1 Verrucomicrobiota bacterium | reverse complement strand
AGTCGCTGTTCCCGTCCCTGTTAAAGACAAGGTTCCTGCAGACCGGATGCCCGAGAAGTTGACGACCGCTCCCGACCCAGATGTCAGAGCCGATGGGGAGACGTCTATTCCATAGACATTCGTGTAGGTGTTGCCAGGCGATGCCGTGAAGGTCGAGTTCGCCAAAATGTCGTAGAGGTTGGCCGTTGTCGTTGGACCGACGATGGCAAAATTCGTTCCTACTTGCATGATGGCGGTTGGCGGAGTCGCTGTGATCGTCCCTTGCAAGTTGATGAAAGAGGCGGTCACGCTGGCAGCTGTTACGAAGATCGGCGCCTGGCCAAATCCTTGAGAAGTCAATACTTGCCCGATCGTTCCCGCTGTGATCGAGCTAATCTTGTTGCCGTCAAAGTAGAGGACGCTGCTAATCGTCGTACCAAAGCTCGTTGCATTCGTACCGCCAAAGGCAACCGATACAGGAGCTACTAGATCGACACTCAGACCATTTGAGCTTAAAACAAATGTGATGGTTCCAGAAATTGAGGAGATCGTCGCAAAGGCTGGATCGGTCGTATTCGAGCCGATGAGAACCTGCCCATTCGTGCCGGTGGCAAAATTGACTTGATTCGAACCTTCTCCAATCAAAACAGCATGCGATGTAAGAACTGTCCGTCCCAAGCCTCCGCTCGCAACCGAAAGGGGAGTTCCGAACTGAGGCGCCGTCGTGAAATAGCCGCTCAAATTCGTCCCAGCTCCAGTTGGCGTCGCGACATAGAGGCCATAGGCGTTCGTCGTATTTTGAACAGTGGTTGCATCGATGAATACACCATAAGCATTCGCTGTCGCAGCACCCGAGGCAGCCGTCGCCGTCAGCTTGATGTAGGCGCCAAATTCTGTGCCGACCGTCCCTGTCCCTGTCATCGAGATATTGGGCGCAATTGAGGCTCCATAGGCGGTATTGATCGAAGTGCCCGTATCGGAGGCCATGGAGCCGTCAACCTGGATGCCATAGGCATTCACAGTGGCAGTGCCAGAACCTACCAACGAGAGATTTCCCGCCGAACGGATGCCGAAGTAGTTGACGATGGCACCAGAGCCAGAGGTAGAAGCGGTGGGAGAGACATCTGCTCCGTAGAGATTTGTATAGGTATTTCCTGGAGATGCCGCAACGTTTGAATTAGCCCGAATGCTGTAGAGGTTCGCCGTTGCCGTTGGGCCGATGATCGCAAAGTTTGTCCCAACCTGTAAGATGGCGCTCGGCGGAGTCGCCAAAACGGTCCCTTGGAGGTTGATGAACGACGTTGTCGGGTTTGTGAAGATATTCGAGGATTGGTAGGCGGGGATGACTCCAAATCCTTGGCTGGCCAAAATTTGACCGGCCGTTCCGCTCGAGATTGAATTGAGAGCCGTCCCATCGAAATAGAAAATATTCGAAGCGGTCGTTCCATAGCTCGTCCCGTTGGTTCCACCATAGGCGATCGTCACAGGAGAAGCGATGTCGACACTCAAGGAATTAGTTCCTACAGCAAAGGTGATCGTATTCGTGATCGACGAGACGTTTGCAAACGCTGGATCAGCCCCCGAAGAACCGATCAAAAGCTGGCCGCTCCTCGAAGCGACAGCCCCATTGACTTGGGCACCCCCTTCGCCAATCAAAACACTATGGCTCGTCAATACGGTGCGTCCGAGGCCGCCATTAGCCACTGAAACAGCCGATACGAGATCGATGCTCAAGTTATTTGAACTTACAATGAACGTGATCGTATTCGTGATCGACGAGACATTGGCGAACGCTGGATCGTTATTCGTCGATCCGATGAGAAGCTGGCCATTCGTTCCGCCAGAGGTCACGTTGACAGCGTTGGATCCTTCGCCGAGCAAAACACCATGGCTCGTTAAAATCGCGCGGCCCGTCCCGCCCCTTGGAACTTGGACAGGGCTTGCGATGTCAACGCTCAAGGAGTTGTGACCGATGACAAATGTGATCGTATTTGTGATTGAAGAGACACTGGCAAAAGAGGGATCTAAACTTGCGGCTCCTAAGAGAAGCTGTCCATCGGTCCCGGCGGCCGTTGCATTCCAACCGTTCGATCCTTCGCCAATCAGAACTCCATGGCTCGTCAGCGTAGTTCTCCCTGTTCCGCCGTAGACCACACTCATTGCGGGGAAATTGATGAAGAGATAGCTATTGCTAGCAGTTGAGCTCACCTGCGTGGTGATCGGGAATCCAGCAGACGTGCTGCCCAAAATGAAGAAGCTCGAGGCCGTTACAGAGTTATTGAAATTGTCGGTCAAATTGATCAAACTTCCTGGGCCGCCCGATTGGAATAGAGGAGCCAATCCATTTCCCTGGGAAACGAGGAACTGGCCCGACGTACCCGCCGCACCAGAGACCAATTTATTCCCGTTCGAGTAGATAAAGCTAGTGGCCGTCGATCCAAATGAGGTGTTATTGGTCCCCCCGAAAGAATAGGGGATCGGAATGACGACGTCGATGCTGAGCTGATTTGAACCGAATACAAACGACAGAGAGCCTGTATTTGTAACGAGTGTTGCAAAAGCGGGATCTGCATTTGTAGCACCGATGAGCACTTGCCCATTCGCGGCAGGGAGGGTGACATCGACATTATTCGACCCTTCGCCGATCAAAACTCCATGGTTCGTCAACACAGTGCGCCCTGTGCCGCCCAGGCCAACATTTAGTGCAATACCGAAAGAGACCACCTCGATATTCAAAAGGCCGGCTCCCCCGACAAAGGTGAGAGTTCCCCCTGAAGAGGTGATGAGTGCGAAGACTGGATCGGACGTATTTGAACCGATCAGCACCTGGCCGTTCGTGGCGCTAGCCGTTGCGACAAGATTGCTTGTCCCTTGGCCTAAAAGGACTCCGTGAGACGTCAGTACCGGCGCTCCGACTCCTCCATAGATTGAAGGGACGGTCGACAAGTTGATGAAAAGATACCCGCTGCTAGCCGTTGAGCCCAATTGCGTGGTGATAGGGAACCCAGCTGCTGTGTCGCCTAGAATATAGAAACTCGAAGAGGTGACTGAATTGTTCGAGTTATCTGTGAAGTTGATCAAGCTTCCAGGTCCAGCGCCTTGGAAAATGGGTGGCAATCCTACACCTTGGGAAATCAAAAACTGCCCTGATGTTCCCGCAGAGATATTTCTGAATGAAGAAGTCGTTCCGTCGAAGTAAAGAACAGAGCTAACCGTCAATCCATAGCTCGTTCCTCCAGCCCCGCCGTTGGCGATGCTGAGAGGCAGCGAC
This sequence comes from Verrucomicrobiota bacterium, assembly GCA_018239895.1. GTDB lineage: Bacteria > Chlamydiota > Chlamydiia > Chlamydiales > SM23-39 > SZAS-17. Next base: position 4,861 of record JAFEGL010000078.1, on the reverse strand, counting down.
GGGAATGGCGATATAATATCGATATTTAAAAGCCCGGCACCAGAAACAAATGTCAGAGTCGATCCGGTCGATGTAATCGTTGAGAATTGAGGATCAGCATTGGTCGAACCGATGAGAAGCTGCCCGTTTGCTCCCGCATTAGTCGCATTGACGAACGACCCTTCGCCAAGCAAAACTCCATGGCTCGTCAAGACAGAGCGGCCTGTCCCGCCATAGGGTCCTGTGAGAAGCTGCATGTTGATGAACAAGGTCGATGTGGCAAATTGAGTCGAGATCGGGAATCCCGCAGCCGTGCTCCCAACAATGACAAAACCGGAAGAGCTGACCGAATTGTTGGCATTGTCAAAAATTGTCACCCCAGGGGTGGTCGAGACCGTTTGAAAAGTAGGAACAATCCCATTGCCCGCCGAAACGAGGAGTTGACCCGATGTTCCCGAAGTCATCGTATTCAGTTCGGTTCCATCGAAGTAGACCAGGTTATTGGTCGCCCCAAAACTGGTCGCGTTCGTCCCGCCGTTCGCAATCGGCATCGCTCCCGCCAGATCGACGCTCAGTTGATTCGCGCCCAAAATAAAGGTGATCGTATTGGAGATGGATGAGACGCTGGCAAATGCCGGATCTGCCCCGGTAGAGCCAATCAGCATCTGGCCGTTGGTGGCGGCAGAAGTCACATTGATAGCGCTTACACCTTCGCCGATGAGTACACCATGGCTCGTTAAAGAAGCTCTCCCGGTTCCGCCGAAATTGGGTTGGATCTGAGTGGCTAAATCGATGCTGAGCTGGCTGGGACCAATGATAAAGGTAATCGTATTCGTAATGGAAGAAACGGTGGCAAAAGCTGGATCCAAACTGCTAGCGCCGATCAGCAGTTGGCCATTCGTGCCGGCTGTTGCCGCCACAGCTGGATTCGTCCCTTGACCGATGAGGACTCCATTGCTAACCAGAGAACTTTGCCCAGTTCCACCGTATGTCGCAGGGACAGGACTCAAATTGATGAATAGATAGTTGCTGCTTGCCGTCGTGCTCAACTGAGTCGTGATTGGGAACCCAATCGCCGTGCTGCCTACAATTGCAAAGCTCGATCCTGTCGCTGAATGATTTAAATTGTCGGTGAAGTTGATTAAGCTGCCAGGTCCTCCTGATTGGAAGATCGGAGCTACACCATTTCCTTGCGAGACGAAAAATTGGTTCGCGAGCGATGTATTCGATCCAGCCAAATTCGTCCCGTTGAAATAGACAACTCCATTCAGACTGAAACTTGTGGCGTTCGTCCCCCCTTTCAAGATAGGGAGAGCTCCATTCAAATCGATGCTAAGGACATTTGGACTGATGACGAAAGTAACCGTATTCGAAAGAGAGGTAATCGTCGCAAAAGCAGGATCTAAACCTGTGGCTCCAACAAGAACCTGTCCATTCGTGCCGGCCGCTGTTACATTGACTGGATTCGAACCCTCTCCGAGGAGAACGCCGTAACTTGTCAGCACAGTCCGAGCCGTCCCGCCGGAGGCGACAGGAAGGAAGATTTGACCGGCGGCAGCTTCGAGGTTCAACTGTCCAGGTCCAGGTCCAAAAGAGACCGTTCCCGACGAAGAAGAGAGATACGCAAAGAGAGGATCAGCCCCAGAGCTTCCCAATAAAACCTGACCATTGCTCCCTGCCGCCGTCACATTGAGATTATTCGACCCCTCGCCAAGCACCACTCCGTGAGCAGTCAAAACTGTGCGGCCAATTCCACCATACGGAACTGTCAAATTAGCCATATTGATGAACAAGGTCGTTGTTCCAAATTGGGTCGAGATGGGGAATCCTGCAGCTGTGCTTCCTAGAATGAAGAAATTGGAACCTGTGACAGACGTATTTGAATTGTCTGTAAAATTGACGAGGCTGCCAGGACCTCCCGGTTTGAAACTTGGAGGAAGCCCAATTCCTTCAGAATTCAAAAAGCTCCCATTGGATCCTGCCGAAATCGGCTTCAATGTAGAGGTAGTCCCATCGAAGTAGAGCACGGAACTGGTCGTGATTCCGAAACTCGTCGTCCCAGTTCCTCCGCTGGCGATAGGGAAGGGGAGAGTGGGGAGAGGTGCGGATACTTCGATATTCAAAGTGCCGGGGCCTTGGACATAAGTCAAAGTGTTCGCTGTAGAGGTGAGCGACGAAAAGAGAGGGTCTAAACCTGTCGAGCCGATCAAGAGCTGACCGTTGGTTCCAGCTGCCGTTGCATTGATGAAGCTCCCTTCTCCCAAAAGAACGCCGTGGCTAGTCATCACAGTCCGTCCAATTCCTCCAAAATCTGCCGTGAGAATATTCAGATTGATGAACAGGGTCGATGTGGCAAATTGAGTAGAGATTGGGAATCCGGCCGCTGTGCTTCCCAAAATAAAGAAACCAGAAGAGCTAACCGAGTTGTTTGCGTTGTCGGTGATTGAGATGCCTGGACTTCCAGAGACTGTTTGGAAAGAGGGAGCATTTCCTATACCTGCAGACAGGAGGAATTGCCCCGCTGTGCCCGGAGTGGCCGCTGCGATCTTATTTCCATTGAAGAAAAGGACGCTAGACACTCCAGAACCGAAGGTCGTCGCATTCGTCCCCCCGAAAGCAATCGGGATGGGAGCGTTCAAATCGACGCTTAAAGAATTAGCCCCTGTTGTGAAAGAGATAGTCCCCGTGACTGAAGAGACCGTTGCAAAAGCTGGATCTAAATTTGTAGATCCGATGAAGAGCTGTCCATTCGTGCCGGCCGCCGTCACATTGACTTGGTTCGAACCTTCGCCAAGAAGCACCCCATGGCTTGTCAAAATCGAGCGTCCCGTGCCGCCTCCCGTCACATCCGCGACAAGATTGGGGTTCGCAGACACTTCCATATTGAGAAGGCCGCCTCCGAGCGTGAACAAAATTGTCCCCTGAGACGATGTGATGAGGGAGAAAACCGGATCTGCCCCCGTCGATCCCATAAGAACCTGGCCATTCGTTCCCATCGCCGCTGCCGAGAGGTTTGACCCTCCTTCGCCGAGTACAACGCCATGTCTCGTTAAACCGTTCACACCGCTTCCACCGTAGGTGGTGGGAATCGGACTGGCATTGATGAAGAGTTTGTTTCCAGTAAATTGCGTACTGAAAGGGAAACCAGGTGTCGTATTACCTAAAATGAAAAAAGATGAAGAGGAGACCGATTGGGCCGTATTAGCTGTGATCGAAATTCCATCGAATGGAGAAAACGTCTGAAATTGGGGAATGGTCCCAGTTCCTTGAGAGGCCAAAACCTGCCCTGACGTCCCCGCCGGGATAGAAGTGAGCTTGTTTCCATCGAAATAAAGAGCTGAAGAGGTCCCGACTCCAAACGTTGTGGCGTTTGTTCCGCCGCTCGCAATCGCTAGAGGTCCAGGCGGACGAGAGATCGTCACTTCGATATTCAAACTTCCGGCGCCTGTCGTGAAGCTCAACGTTCCAGCGCTGGAGCTGACCGTCGAGAAGAGAGGATCGGCCCCTGTAGAGCCTATGAGGAGCTGGCCATTTGTACCGGGAGCCGTTACGTTGACGGCATTGATCCCTTCTCCCAGCAAAACTCCGTGGCTCGTTAAACTAGACCTGCCCGTGCCTCCGCCCGATACCGAATCCTGCCCGCCGGAGAAGATGATGCTATTTGTAGGACCATCTCCCGATACAGTAATTCCGGTCGAAGCAATAAAAAATAATGTATTGGAAGAATTGGCCGTAACGGTCGTATCGTTCGTGCTCGCATTCATTTTGAGAGGAACGCCGCTAGTGCCGGACGACGAAGCTGGATTTTGAGGAGTTGAATGGCTCATTTTTTCATCCTGTTGGGTGATTTAAAGGCCTTGCCGCCCGTGAAAGCGGCAAGACAGAGCAAAAGTTGGTCATTGAGGTTCATTTCAAACAACTGTGATATTTCCTACGCTGCTGATTACGTTGAACGTCGAATTGGTCGATGTGCACAGGAGGTAGATCGAATCGTTTGCATTTGTTGAAGACAAACTTCCACTCGCTCCTGTGGTCGTGCTCAAGTCGCCAAAGTTGACTGTTTGGCCTCCATTCTGCGCAAGAGTCCATCCTCCGGCGCCAACTCCAGCGATAGCCATAACGGCAAACTGTGGAGACGATGAGGGGAGAGTCATTGTGACAAGACCTGCATTGTTCGTGATGTATCCGCTATTGACTGTCATTCCAGAGGAAGTGCCCGTGATGTTATTCCAATAGAGCCCTCCATTGATGGATTGGAACGATGGAGCCACCCCAAACCCGCTCGAGACAAGGACTTGGCCGGAAGATCCAGCTGTGACCGAGTTTTGTTTATTTCCATCGAAGTAGATGACGCTGCTAGTCGTGTTGCCGAAGTTCGTCGCGTTTGTCCCGCCGAAGGCAATCGGAACCGGAGCTACCAGATCGATGCTCAAGTTATTTGGATTCAAGACAAATGTGATCGTCCCTGTGATCGACGAGATCGTCGCAAAAGCAGGATCCAAGCTTGAAGCCCCGATCAACACCTGGCCATTCGTGCCAGCTGCAGTCACATTCACCGAATTCGACCCTTCGCCGAGCACGACCCCGTGGCTCGTGAGAACCGTCCGGTTCAAGCCGCCGCTTGCGACGATGAGAGGCGTGCCAAACTGCGGCGCTGTAGTAAAGTAGCCGCTCAAGTTCGTCGTGCCAGCTCCTGTCGGCGTAGCCACATAGAGACCGTAGGCATTGGTCGTGTTTTGAACCGTCGTCCGATCGATGAGGACACCGTAGGCGTTCGCCGTCGCCGCGCCGCTCGCTGCGGTCGAAGTGACCCGGACATAGGCGCCCAAAACAGTTCCGATCGTCCCTGTATTGCTTGCAATATAAGAAGGGGCGATGCTGA
>JAFEGL010000077.1 GCA_018239895.1 Verrucomicrobiota bacterium | reverse complement strand
CCGATTTTCGATTCAAAAGAACCCGAAAATCGACTGAAACTTATTACTGAGATAGATTCTTTCTCTTTTAGGTTTATAACTGTTTTTATATACAATAAATTTGGACTGAAAAAACAAGGAAGATGCAGGGTCTATTTCGAAAGGCTTTTGGGATCTACCCAGGCGAAGGGAGAAACACTCTCCGATTCGCCCGTTTAGCCCTTTTTTGGGCTCTGGGCAGTTCCTGCATGGATACTCTCTCTGACGGCTTGTTCCTCGAGCATATCGGGGCCGCCTCGCTCCCTGTTGTTTATTTGACAATCGCCCTCGGGATGATCACCGTCTCGAGCCTCGTCCTCTACAGCCTCAAAGTCGCAAGTCCGTACCGGATCCTCACCTCTGCAATGGGGATCGGGGTCCTCTTCTGCGGCCTGGCCGCTCTGATGGTGGCCGGCTCTCCCCCCGACTGGTTCTGGTACGCCCTCAAAGTCTCCTCCCGGATGTTCTTCGCCGTGATGATCGCCGTCTCCTGGACCTTCATCGACCAGTATCACGACCTCCAGGATGCCAAGCGGGTCTATTCCCTCTACAGCGCCGCCTACTTCTTGGGGAGCATCATCTCGGGAACCCTGATCAACCTGACCCTCGACCGGATCGGCTTTTCGGGCCTGATGATCATCTCCGCTATCTCGATCCTCTGCGCCCTGGCCGAGGCCCGAGGGATCGCCTACCGGGCCAAGGCAGTCCACGACGATACGATCGAAGGGATCTTCTCGGGGAGCCGCGACTCGTTTTCCTCGGTCGTCAGCCTCATCGCCCGCTCCCGCTTCGCCATCGTCCTCCTCTCGTTGAGCCTCGTGACCCAGCTTTTGATCACCGTCACCGAATTCAACTACATGGACGCCTTCGGCCGATTTTTCAGCGCCCCCGACCCAACAGCTCCGATCGCCGAGGGGCAAATCGCCGAGTTCCTCGGGAAATGCCGAGCCTGGATCTCCGCCTGCAATATCCTAATCGGGGTCTTCTTCTACAGCCGCTTCATCCGCCGCTTGGGACTCAACAACGTCGTTTTGATCACCCCCCTCTTCTTCCTCCTCGTCTACGCCGGATGGGTCATCAAGGACTCGGTTCTCCTCGCCATCTTGGGCCTCATCGCCGTCGATGGGATTTTGTTTACGATAGAAGACAACTGCTTCAATTTGCTCTCCAATGCGGTCCCTGCAAAGCTCAAGTCGAAAGTGAGGATCGTCAACGACTCGTTCTTCGAACCGATCGGGATGCTCATCAGCTCGGCCCTCCTTTTCTGCGCCCAGTCGGAGAGCCGCTGGATCGGCTTTGCGCTCACCTTGCTGATCTTGGGCCTTTCGCTCGCTATCCGGGCTATTTACTCAAAGGCGATCTTCGTCAACTTGAAGGACAACGCTCTCCACTTCGAACGGAACATCAAGAGTTGGATCGCTTCGATGACCCGAAGAGACCAGAAAGAGGCGAAAAAAGACATCGTCGAATCGCTCCGCTCAAGCTCCGAAGAGACTCAGCTCCTCGCCATCGAGGCGCTCCTTCAGCTTCAAGACGCCTCGGTCCTCCCCCAGATTCTCCAGGTCGGAAGGCGGTTTGGAACCCTCTCCAAAATCCACCTATTGAGACTCTTTGAAAATAGCGCATTTGCCAACGACTCTCGAGTCATCGAATCGATCGACAGCTGGATCGACGGAACCGAATCGTCGGAGCTGTCGAAATGGGGCAACTTCTACCTCGCCAAACGAGGATTGCAGCACCCAGACAAAGTCGAAAACGACCTCGACCATCCCGACCTCTTCCTGCGCGGGGCCGCTATCTTGACTTTGAAAAAATCGCTCGCGAACCAATCGCTCGATTACGCGGCCCTCAACCGGACGATCGCAGCTAAAAAGCTCGATCTGATGCTCAAGTCGACCCGCATCGATGAGATCAGCATGGGGCTCGACATCTTGGCCGAAGAGCAGGCGATGGAAGCTGCTGAGCGGGCCATCCCCTTCCTCTCCCACGAATCGGTCCTCGTCAAACGGGCCGCTGCCCGCTGCATCGCGAGACAAGCCGACAAGAAAATCAGCCGCCATGCGCCTCGCCTCATCGAAGAGCTTGAGGCAGCCCGCGACAACACCTTCCGCCTCAACTGCCTCGACGCCCTCGGCAAAATCGGCGACTCGACTACAGTCAAAGACCTCCTCCTCGCCAGCGTCTATTTCCGCCCGAATGAGAGGCGCCGCACGGAAGAGATCATCGCCCAGATGGGGCTTAAAACCGTCCCGCTCCTCCTCACGATGTCGAAAGACCTTGCCCTCCCCGTCCGAGCGCGGATCCAGGCGGGGAAAGTATTAGGCCGCCTCGCCCTGCCCCAGCTCCAAGCCAATTTGATCGACATCATCGACATCGAGATCGAAAGAGCTTACTTCTATTTCTACTTTGGCCATACGATCCAAAAGCAATACCCGCTCTACGATCTAGAAATGCTCCAAAACGCGCTCCTCACTGGCTACCAGTCGGTCATCGACTTCATCATCCACTTGCTCGGCGCCGCCGGCTCCCTCGAAGATCCGGAACTCTTAGTTCGCGCCCTCCACAGCCGAAACGCCAAGATCCACTCCCACGCGGTCGAGAGCCTTGAAAAAACCTGCGATCTGAGGATCTTCCGTCTGATCGCCCCTCTCGTCGACGATCTGCCGATCGAAGAAAAAATGGCCGCCTGCCTCCGATGGCAAGGGGATTTCCCCAATTTAACCCTCTCCGAACTGCTCGGAAAACTCGAGATGTCGCCGACGCTCTTCGACAAGATCGTTGCGACCCGCCTCAAAGCCCAGCTCCAGATGCCGAACTGGCGCCAGCAGCTGCGCGAGCAGATGAAACATTCGGATGAGACTTTCCACCAATTTGCTTACGAGTTGTTAGAATCATGAAGCCGTTGAGTTTGATCGAAAGAGCATTTTTCTTAAAAAAGGTCCGCCTCTTCTCCGAGCTCGATCTCGACTCGCTCCTTGCGATCGCCGAAAAGCTCCACCACGACGATTACGATGCGGGAGAAAAGATCTTTACCCCTGGCCAAGTGGCAAATAGGATCTACTTGATCGCACAAGGGACTGTCCAGATTCTCGATGAGAGAAATCGGCCTCTTTGCGACTTGACAAGCCCCGAATTTTTTGGAGACGAATCGCTCTTCAACGAACAGCCGAGAACTTATTCGGCCATCTGCAAAAGCGACTGCCTTTTCCTCACCCTCTCGAGAAGCCACCTTCTCTCTATCATCTCCGAATGCCCAGCCGTCGCCGTCGCCCTTCTCCAATCGTACTCGCAGCAGCTCAGCTGCCGGCACAAAGGGAGCGTAGCTACTTTATGAAGATTAGGACCCGTCTGCTCCTTTTTCTTCTTCCAACGCTCATCGGCAGCATCGCCCTCATCTCGTCTCTGCTTGCCTTCAATTGGTACCGGGAGATCTCAGAAGGCTTTGAAACACGGCTCAAGTCCGCCGTCGTTGCCGCGGCTGCCCTGATCGACCCCGATAAATTCGAATCGGTCCAAAATCTCCAAGTCATCCGGGATGAACTTGCCATCACAGACCTTTATGTCGTCCCCATCCGTTCAGCCCCTCTTCCGACGATCCCGACCCACGTCTATCTCACAAAACCCTACAAGACAGAAGACGGAAGCAAGCGGATGACCGGATATGCCCCGATTTTCAACCAGCAGGGCCACGTCATGGGACTGATGGCCGCCGATGTGAACGCCGACCTGATCGACCAAAAATTCCAAGAGAGCCTCTTCCTCATCCTCCTCGGGGCCGGCTTCACCTTCGCCATCGTCGTCGCGACCCTTTACTTCATAGCAAACAAGATCTCCCACCCGGTCCAAAAGCTGAATAACTCGGCCCTTGCGATTGCGGCCGGCCAGTATGGGGAGTCGATCCAAGTCAATGGACCAAAAGAGATCGTCGAGCTCGCCAATACCCTCAATACGATGAGCGAATGCCTGCACGAAAATATCAACCGCCTCAAAGAAAACTCCCTCTTGCGCGAACGGATGTACGGCGAATACGAGTGTTCGACCCTTTTGCAGCACTTGATGCTCCAAAAAAACATCGACGACTGCAGATCTGACGCCGTCGCCGTCAAATCGATCACCTTCTTCTCCGAATATCCGCGCGGTCTCCTCCTAGACTTCCCGAAGCCCGACCGGAAAGAGAACTTCCTCATCCACATGGCCGAAGCGGAAGAGGCGGGGTTCGAAGGGATGTATCAGCTTTTGACCCAGTACAAAATTTCAAGAGACAACCCCAAACACCTTTCGCTGCTCTACAATCGGCCCGAATCGCTCCTCATCTGCAAAGGCCCTCAGCAGCCCCTCTTCTGGTCCCTCGACAACCGCCGCTTCATCCATCCGCTTGAAGGGGCTATCAAACTCGAATCGGGCGACTTTTTCTTCCTCTTCAATAGCGGCCTCATCAATTTTTACAAAGAGCCGAAAGCAGTTGCCGACCTTTTGGCAAAAGTCCTCAGGCTCTTCGCTTCAGACGGCCTCGAAACGACGGCCGCCATGCTCCAAAAAGAGCTCACCTTCGCCACGAAACGGAAAGAGCTCTCGGAAGATATCCACCTCCTCTGTTTCCAAGTCTTGAATTAAGAAATACTTTCGAATAATCTAGATCCGATGCGAAAAAAATTCGTTCTTGGATCGTTGGCCGCAGCGGTGCTCATCTTAACGGGTGATATCGGATATAGGGCCCTTCCCATCGTCAAAGAGAGAGAATGCTACCGCGCCATCTTCCCCGTTGAAGCCTTCCACGAAAAACTCAAAGAGCCCACGCCTTCTTGGATGGTGGCCCAAATTGCGGCCGATTTCAAGCCGTTTGAACAAATCACTGTTGAAGCTCTCGACGAAACCTACAATTCGATCCGAACAAAAGCCGATTGCGCCCGCTACAGAATCCTCGGCAACAAACTCTACAAATATGTGCCGCCGGGCCAAACCTTATCGACTCGAGACAATCCGCTGGAAATGGCCCTAAAAACACTTCTTTTATACGCCAAAGTTCCCGATCTCGATTTCATCCTCTGCCCGATGGATGGGATCCCCGAACCTTACATGCCTCAAGATTTTTACCTCTCGCCCAAGCAAGCTCCTGTTCTAGGAAAAGCCAAACTCTCCGACGCTAAATATGTCATCTTGATCCCCGACCAATTTTCTCTCTCGGATGCTTGGCACAAGACATCAAATGAGATCCTCTCCCTCAATCGGCAGATCTCTTGGACACAAAAATCAAACAAAGCTGTTTGGAGAGGGACACTCACCGACACAGGATACACCGACGACACCCCTGCAGACTACAGTACATCGCCCCGCTACCGGCTCAGCTTGCTCTCTCATCTTCATCCAGACCTCGTCGATGCGGGGATCATCGAGTCGGGCGCCCCGGAAAACATGGAGGGGCTTCGGAGGGAAAACCTCTTAAAGGGGTCCCTTTCTAAGGAAGAGCACCTACTAGCCAAGTTCCAGCCCGTCATGGATGGCCATATGTGCACCTACCCAGGCTTTCAATGGAGGCTCCTTTCAAACTCGGTAGCCCTAAAACAAGAGTCGAACCAGATCCAGTGGTTTTACGGGGCGCTAGAGCCCTATAAACACTACCTCCCCATCCAAAACGACATGGGCGACCTCATCGATAAAATGGAGTGGGCGGCAGCCCACGACGAAGAGCTAGCCGAAATAAGCCGCCAGGCCCAAGAATTTGCTTCAAAGAACCTCCTTCTAGAGGATAACTACAAGTACCTCTATCTAGTCCTCCAACACTATGCATCGCTCCAAAAAACAGCCCCAGCCCGCAGCGAACCCGATTGGGTTTGCATCCAATACCGGACTAGGCTCCGTCTCTTAAAAACATTAAAGCTAATGGAATAAAATTTTTTAAAACACTCAAAGAATATGGGTGCTTTTGAAAATGAAAACTTACAGACGCAAAGGAGCAGATAAGCAGTTATTTAAAGGAAAATAGAAATCTTCTCATGGGCGTTTTGCCCATGAGAGACTATCAATATTACGCGTTGACTTTACGTTTTTCGATGTAATCGACGACGTCGCCAACTGTTTTGAGCTTCTCTGCATCTTCTTCAGAGATTTCAAAACCAAAGCGCTCTTCGAAAGTCATGATGAGCTCGGTGAGATCCAACGAGTCGGCATTCAAATCTTCTACGAACGACTTTTCCAATGAGACATCTGCGGCATCTACGCCGAGCTGCTCAACGATAATATCGATCACTTCTTTTTGTATTGTCATAATAGATTCCTAATTGGGTTGATTACATGACCATTCCGCCATCGACTGTAATCACTTGTCCAGTGACGTAATTCGATAAGTCGCAAGCCAAATACAAGACCGCTTGAGCCACATCTTGAGGATTACCGATGCGTCCCAGCGGGATTTTAGCGAGGATCTGCTCCTTGATTTGAGGAGAGAGAACCTCGGTCATTTGAGTTTCAATGTAGCCAGGCGCTACGCAGTTGGCCCGGACGTTTCGGCTAGCCAACTCTTTTGCCAAAGATTTTGTAAATCCGATCATGCCTGACTTTGATGCTGCATAGTTTACTTGCCCCGCATTTCCTGTCAAGCCAATGACGGAGGAAATGTTGATAATAGAACCAAAGCGGGCTTTCATCATAGAGCGGGCTAAAACACGGCAGGTGTTATAAATCGATTTTAAATTGATGTCGACCACATGATCCCAATCTTCCTCGCTCATCCGCATGAGAAGATTGTCCCGGGTCACGCCAGCGTTATTGACCAGGACGTCGATCTTGCCCCAGGAGTTCAAAATAGATTGGATCGTCTGTTCAACGTCGGCCGTCTTCGAGACGTCGACGAGGTGGATCGCAAATTTCTGCTCTGGATCGATCCTTATCGCTTCCAATTCTTTGAGAGTCTGTTCCGCTCTCTCTCTATTCGTTCCAAAAATGGCTACGTCGGCTCCATTCTTTGCAAAAGTGAGCGCGATCGATTTTCCAATGCCAGCGGTACCGCCGGTGATCAAAGCCGATTTTTTCTTTAGCAATTGCATGTTGCACCCTCAATGATTTCAACGACTGAGTCGAGATCTGTAACTTTTTCCAAAGAGACGGTTGGAGCCTTAACCCCGATCTTTTTATTTAGGCCCGAAAGAGTTTTCCCACATCCGATCTCCAAATAGAGGTCGACCCCTTTCTCCTCGATCGCGACGATCCCCTGGTCCCAACGGACCGACTGGGTCACCTGGCGGGTCAAGTTCTGCCGGATTTCATCTAGCGATTCGACGAAGTTGCCAGGGACGTTCATAACGAGATGGATCTCCGAATCTGCAAGCGGCGCTTTCGCGATATGCGGGGCGAGCCCATCTTGGGCTGATTGCATCAGGCCGCTATGAAAAGCCCCATGGACTGTCAAAGGCAAAACTCTTTTGGCCCCTTTGGCCTTCAAAGCCAGACTTCCCGCTTCGACTCCCTCTTTCGTTCCAGAGATGACGATTTGGCCTGGGCAATTATAATTGGCGACCCAAATACCAGGAATCCCTTTCAAAGCCTCTTCGACAGACGCCGCATCTAACCCGAGCACAGCAGCCATCGTCCCTTGGACTCTCTCGCAGGCGTCGTTCATCCAATTGGCTCTCGTCTGCACAAGTTTTAAAGCATCTTTCATCTCGATCCGTCCCGAAGCACAGAGAGCTGTATATTCGCCTAAACTCAAACCGGCGCAAACAAACGGTACAATCTCTTTCACCTGCTGTTGCAGCATCCGGAGGAGGGCTATGCTGTTGACGAAGATCGCAAGCTGGCTATATTTCGTCTGCGTCAGCGTCTCTTCGGGGCCATTGAATAGGATATCGCTCAACTTATAAGAGAGGAGATCATCCGCCTCTTGAAAGGTCTCTTTCGCGATCGCAAAAGAGTCGTAAAAATCTTTGCCCATTCCGGGCGCCTGAGATCCTTGTCCAGGGAATAAAAAGGCAATTTTTTTCATCCTTCCACCTCGAGCAGCGCGGCACCCCATGTGAGTCCCGCTCCAAAAGCTGTAAGGAGAATTTTCTCCCCCGAACCTAACGGTTGTTCTTTGCAAAGTTCGTGAAGGGCGATTCCGATCGAAGAAGCGGAAGTATTTCCATATTTTTGAACTGTTTTGAAAACCCTCTCTGGCGGGAGGTGTTGAAAGCGCTTAGCAATCGCATCGATGATTCGGATGTTGGCTTGATGGGGAACTACCCAGGAAATCTCTGATTCGCCGATCTTTGCCGCTTCGAGGCACTCTTTGCAAGCCGCTTCCATGCGGCGAACCGCATGTTTAAAGACCTCATTCCCGGCCATTTTGATATAGTGCTTATCCTCGGCGATCGTCTCAGCTGAAGCGGGCTGTCGGCATCCGCCAGCCGGCATGATCAATAGCTCAGCCTGCTCCCCATCTGATCCCAATCGGACTGACTGAATGGCAAGCCCCTTTCCTTCCGAAGAGACAACACACGCCGAGGCCCCGTCTCCAAAAAGGACGCAGGTCGAGCGATCTTTATAATTGGTAATGGTAGAAAGTTTTTCCGCCGCGACAACTAAAATATTTTTATACGTTCCCGCTTCAACAAAAGCTTTCGCTAGAGAAAGGGCATATAGATAGCCTGTACACGCCGCTTGAATATCCAGGCTAGCGGCATTTTTAGAGCCGATGATCTGTTGAATTAAACAAGCTGTGCTGGGGAAAAGGTAATCGGGAGTTAAAGTAGCGACCAAGATGAAATCGACCTCTTCAGGCTCAATTCCTGCCTCTTTCAAGGCGATTCGGGCAGCTGCAGCGCCCATGTCGGAAGTGAACTCATCAGAGCGGGCTATCCGCCTCTCTTTCATTCCTGTACGGCTGACGATCCACTCGTCGGACGTCTCTACAATCTTTTCAAGATCGCTGTTCGTCAGAATCCTTTCGGGTAAATAGGACCCTGTCCCCCTGATCTTTGCTATCAATTTCATTTTTTACAATAGGTTCAATCGGATCGATTTTACCTAAAAACACCATTAAATAGAAAGCAGGACTTTAGCAAATAAAATTTTACATACATCATCTTGCGCACCTTTTACACTTTGTGGTACGATTCCCACTTATGTCTCAAAAATATCCTGATGATTTGATGACGCTGATCAGCTATTTAAAAAAATTGCCTGGCGTCGGCCTCCGGACTGCCGAGCGGTTCGCTTTCGAGTTCCTCGATTGGGAGCTGGACGACCTCGAAGGGTTGGGCCAACTCCTAACTGAAATCCCCCGCAAAGTCCCCCGCTGCCCAGAATGCGGCTGCCTGACTCAAGAGGGCGCTTGCCGCTTTTGCACAGACCCCTCTCGCGAAACCAGTTCGCTCTGCATCCTCTCCTCGGCACGGGACGTTTACGCGATTGAAGACACCCACACATTCAAAGGTCTCTACCACGTCGTCGAGCACCTCCTCTCCCCTCTCGACGGCCGCCATGCAAGCCAGCTCAAAACCGATCGAATCGAAGAGCGGATCGCCCGCCACAAGATCACGGAAGTCATCATCGCCTTCGACTCGACTCTCGAAGGAGACACGACAGCCCTTTTCCTAAAAAATCAGCTATCGAAATTCCCCCTCTCGATCTCGCGCCTCGGCGTAGGACTGCCAATGGGCAGCAGCCTCGAGTACATCGACAGCGGCACCCTCTCGCGCGCCCTCGCCGGCCGCCAATCCCTTTAAAAAAGATTTGGGGTGCGGGGCGGAGCCCTGCATCGTTATATCGTTTCATCGTTTAGCCGCGCT
>JAFEGL010000076.1 GCA_018239895.1 Verrucomicrobiota bacterium | reverse complement strand
GACCCCAGCGGCTCACGTCGTAAACGAGCACAGCTTCGAAGTCGGTGCGACTGTTCTGTACGTCGTCGATTAGATTTTTGAGGCCCTCCCGGCCATCAAGACGTAGACCGCTCTTGCCCTTATCAGCATAAGTGCGGATGACGTCGTACCCACGCCGAGCTGCATATTGCCGAATGGCATCGGATTGATTCTCGGTTGAGTATTTTTGATGTTCGGTCGACATCCGAACATATTCCGCAGCACGAATCCCCACGGGTACGCACCCGTCTAATCGATGAACGCCTTTCGGACCGCCGCGGATATTATGCCGACGAGATGACAGGGGTAATACAACTGTCCCGAGGTCGAGGACTTGCTGCCCGTTCTTGTCGTCGAAGTTAGAATGCTTGTGTCGCTCAGCGATCCCGCGGCATCATCGAGTGGCTGCTGACCGAATCCGGTCGCCGTGATAAGCGGAACGGATCGCTTTTTTCGCCTTCGAAGCAGACCACGAAGTAACTTGATGCCGTCCGGTTACGAGCAGTCTCCAGATTATGGTGGTCGACCGCCAATAGATCCGCGCGGGACGGCTCGGCTGGTCACGCTGGTGGCTTGGGTGCTCGCAGTGGCGCTGATCGCTTGCTGGATAAAATTTGGCTAGTTCAGCCGTTGCTCATCAACGAACGACAACCGCAAAAGCACCTTATCGATTTTGTGCCTGTGCTCCTGAAGCGTTTGCTTGATCGATAGCAGCAACTCGCGATCCATTTCTTTCAAAGCATCTGGCGACGTTTGTTCGAGTTCAGTGAGGATGGATAGTATTCGCGTCGAATCGATGGGCATTGTGGCTCCGTGAGTGAACGCTACCACACAGGCGGAATGGCTTTGGTGGCTCTATAAGCGGAAATCATTTCCGACGTTATGTCGGTTGGAAAGCAGAGTGGCTTAGCACCGCCTGGCTTGCTCCAAGCACTACGACCGCCGCTCGCTTGGCCCTTTAACCAATGTCGATCGTGGCTCAGTCCGGATTGAATTTGTTATTGCTGAGCCCACTTATTCCGTGTGCTGCGTAAGCATCCTGTTATCCGGCCCATGGCGCCGACGGCAGTCAAAACGCCGCCGATCGGCCCGGAATGGAGCCATGAGGCTAAATTCGATGGCTGGCGGGCTCAGATCCATATCGAAGACGGCGACGCCGCGATCTTCAGCCGGAACGGTGCGGAACTGACGACGCGGTTTCGTGCCCTGCTGCCGGCACTCTTGGAAATACCTGCCAAGCGAGCGATCGATGCCGATCTCGTGGCCTGCGGCGAAGATGGCATGCCGAGCTTCCGCATACTGATGGGCTGTGGCAAGGCGCGGCGCGCCGCTCTGCTTATGGGCCTTCGATCTCTTGCATCTCAATGGCGTCAACATCATGCCGCTGCCCCTCGTTGAGAGACGGGAGTTGCTTGCAGAGTTGATTGCGGCGGCCGACACCGGCCACATTCAGTTTTCGGGAGCGTTTGCCGACCCGCTGAAGCTCCTGGCGACTTCAGAGAGCCTCGGCCTCGAGGGCATCGTCAGCAAGCGTCGGGATAGCGCTTATCGGCCGGGGCCCGACGCGGGACTGGCTCAAGTGCAAAACGGTGGCGTGGAGGGCTGCAAACCGAGATCGCCTCGAGCTGCTTAACAAGCGCTAATTCAGCCGCGCTACGTCGGATCGCGGCACCACCGCTTTTACGGGTGTCGATACCGTCCGCTTCGGGCCAATAGCGGCCATCATAGACAATCTGGCCTGATCGTCAGAATGGTCGCTCAATCCCAATTGCAAACATCGTTATCGCGGGGCATCTGCAAACAGCCCTCTCGCGACGCTCCTCTTATCGATGCTAAGCTGACACCCAGGGATCGCCGCGGACGGTAGCGAAAGGTGACGAGACATGACGACTGTGTGGCCCGACATTCCTTATGCACCATGGAAAGATTCCTGCGCCACCTTGCATTTATGGACCCAGATTGTGGGCAAGTATCGTCTCGCGCGCACTCCATGGGTAAACCATTCCTGGCACGCGACGTTCTATGTCACGTCCCGCGGCCTGACGACATCTTTGATCCCTGCAGGCAGTCGGAGCGTGCAGTTCGACTTCGACTTCATAGATCATAATCTGATCGGCACCGCCACCGACGGCTCAAGAGGAGCTTTCGTGCTGCGGCCGATGAGCGTGGCTGATTTCTACAAGCGCTTCGGTGATTTGACCGATGAACTCGGAGTTAGGACCAATATCAACGGCAGACCAAACGAAGTCCCTGACGCGGTTCCATTCGAGAGGGATACCATGCATAGGTCCTACGACGCAGATGCGGTGAACCGATTTTGGCGTGTGCTCGTCCAAGTTGATCGCGTGCTGAAGTGTTTTCGAACGGGCTTCCTAGGCAAGGTCAGCCCCGTCCATTTTTTCTGGGGCAGTTTCGATCTTGCAGTAACGCGATTTTCGGGCCGCCGCGCGCCCCTCCATCCGGGTGGCATTCCTGGGCTGCCTGATCCCGTAACGCGTGAAGCCTATTCACACGAAGTC
>JAFEGL010000075.1 GCA_018239895.1 Verrucomicrobiota bacterium | reverse complement strand
GGGGGCTTCGCCCCGACTGCCTTCGTCTGGAGTTCAGAAAGAGGCAGTCGGGGCGAAGCCCCCGCTGCCCCAAAGGCACGGGCAGGGGCAAGGGCAGGGGCAAGGGCAGGGGCAAGGGCAGGGGCAGGGGCAGGGGCAGGGGCACGGGCAGAGGAAAGGGTGGATAAAAGAAAACTAATTCGGGTTCCAGTGAAAGGGCTTGGCCGATTCTGTATAGAATTCGCTGTAGCCGGTGGGGACGAGAAGCCAGGTGTATTTGTGGCCTGGTTTCAAGACGAGTTCTAACTCTTCTTTGGCGATTTCTAGGTTGAGGATCTCTCCTTGGCCAGAAAGCATCGAGTGGAGAATGGGAAAGATGTGCTTTTCTTTGGTGGTGACGTCGATGGCAAAGAGTTCGAATTTTTTGTAGTATTTTGGGCTTTTGAGGTGGAGGCGGAGCCCCTGTTCGGTGAGCTGGGGATTGCCGACAAATTCGGGGACTCGGCGGGGGAGCGAATTGTAGGGAGAGGGGAGGTTTTTCCCCGAATCGATCACACGCATGGAGGCGGTCCCGTGAGCGGCTTCGACTTGGATCCAGTAGGGGAGTGGAAAGCGCCCCTCTTTGTCGAAGTAGAGGACGACGGTTTTCCCAGCAAGTTCTGAAGAGTCTTTTGGCCACTCGGTCGCATAGACTTCGAAGTCGGCTTTCTCTACTTTTTGCCCTTCGACGGTGAGGCTGGGCTTCCAGATTTTTCGGGTGTCAGGTTCGCCGGGCATCGGGGCGGGGCCGATTTTCCTCTGCTGGTCAGCGGGAAGGGTTTTTAGGGGAAGGTGAAGGAGAGTGGAGATGATGCTGTCTTGGCTTGTCGCTTGGAGCCAGGCGGCTCGGGAAAAGGAGTAACATTCGAGGAGCTGGTTGTCGGAAAGATCGATTTCAACCATCGACCAGGAGGTGTGGCCGGGGGCCCGATTTTTCACCCACTCGGACCAGGAGGGGGGCCGCTTTTTGAGGTTTTGGACGGGGGCTGTGATCTCTTCCAAAACGAGGCTGGTCCCATTTTGGGAGCGGATAGCCAAAATGGTGATCATCTTGTTCGCCTCGGTGACGATGTAGTCGCCCCGATGAGATTTTTTTAATCTCTCTTTAAAACTAACTTCTGGCTCTGCGAAAAGGGCCGCAAAACAAAAAATAAACAAAAATGAAAGTTTTCTCATGATATTGAATCAATGGTAATGGAGAACCGATTTTTCCACAAATTTCTCCCTTTTCTTGCTAAGAGAGAGGAGAATGGGGTATAGATAGTAAAAAAAGATTTCAGTTTATGAAGTTGGCCAAAGTATTTTTTGTCACGATGGGCTTCTTTTTGATCCTGTCGGCTCTCCTCGCAGTCCGCCATCAAACCCACTTTTTGATGGCCGACAACAGCAGTCAGATCGATCAGCAAATCGAACAGATCGACCGGGAGATCGCCGAGCTGGAAGATATGAAGCGGGGCTACGAGGCTCGGGCGATTCGGCATGAAAACCTCGGCCAAATGCAGCAGTCGGAGAGCAAATATACGCTCGAGACGCGCCGCCACTACCAATTGGCTGAGCAAAATCGGGAAATTGCCGAGAAAATTCAGCTCGACATCGATCGGCTGCAGGAGAAAAAGCAGGCTCTGCTCAAGAAGAAAAAAGGGATATTCGGATGAAGAGAATCGCGGAGGCTCTGGTTCGGGACCAATCTCTGGCGCTTCTGACCGATCTCTATCAGTTGACGATGGTCTATGGATATTGGAAATCGGGCTTGGCATCCCGGCATGCGGTTTTCCATCTCAATTTCAGAAAATGGCCCTTCAAGGGGGGCTATGCGATTGCCGCGGGACTTGAGACAGCCGTCAAGTTCATTGAGAAATTCCATTTTTCCGATACCGATTTAGAATACTTGGAGTCGCTCCAAGATTCGAAAGGGCAAAAGTTATTCGAGCCGAAATTTCTCGAGTTTTTGAATCGTTTCCAATTCGAATGCGACCTCGATGCAATGCCCGAAGGGACGGCTGTATTTCCTTATGAGCCGCTCATCCGCGTCAAGGGGCCGATCTGGCAGGCCCAGCTGCTCGAAAGTCCTCTCCTCAACATTGTCAATTTTCAGACCTTAATCGCGACGAAAGCGGCTCGGATCTGCATGGCGGCCGGTTCGGATCCGGTTATCGAATTCGGGATGAGGCGGGCGCAGGGGATCGATGGGGCTATTTCGGCAAGCCGGGCCGCCTACATTGGAGGCTGCGCCGGAACTTCCGATGTGATCGCAGGCAAGCTCTTCGACATTCCAGTCCGGGGAACGCATGCCCACAGCTGGGTCATGGCGTTCGAGGATGAGGCCGAAGCGTTCAAGACGTTCGGCGAGATCATGCCGAAAAATTGCGTCTTTCTGGTCGATACGTACAACTCTCTTGCAGGAACAAGGAAAGCCTGCGCTGTGGCCCGTTCGTTGAAAAATAGGGGATTTGAGCTGGCTGGCGTGAGGCTCGATTCGGGAGACTTGGCTCGGCTCAGCATAGAGATCCGGAAAATTTTGGATGAGGAGGGTTTTCCAAGCGCGCAGATCATGGCGAGCAATGAGCTGGATGAATATCTGATTCGAGATCTCAAGCAGCAAGGGGCTAAAATCACACTTTGGGGCGTCGGAACGAATTTAGTGACGGGGAAAGATCAGCCCGCTTTGGATGGGGTCTATAAATTATCGGCTATCCAGGGAGTCGATGGCAAATGGCAATACAAATTGAAGCTCTCTGAGCAGACAGTAAAAGTGACCAACCCGGGGATGCTTCAAGTTCGCCGTTTTTTTAATGGAACCCACTATGAAGGGGATGCGATCTACGATGAGTGGCTTGGGATCTCTTCTCCCTGTGAGGTGATAGATCCTTCTGACACGAACCATCAGCCGAAGTTTGATCAGGGGGGAGAAGATCTTTTGGTTCCAATTTTCAGAAATGGGAAGAAGGTATACCATTCGCCCTCGCTCCACGATTGCAGAAGCTTATGTTTGCGGGAGCTCAAGCGGCTGCCGCCGAGCGTAGAGAGGTTCACTAATCCTCAGCCCTACCTGGCGGGCCTCGAGAAGAAGCTATACGAGAAAAAACTCAAGCTTATCGCGGCAGCTCGAGGAGAATAAGAATGAAGACGCTTATCATCACCGACGTCCAGCACGACTTCATGCCGGGGGGCGCTCTCGGGATCGCAACGGCCAATGAGATTGTCCCAGAGATCAACGCGATCATTCCTTTTTTTGACCATGTGTTTGCGACCCTAGATTGGCACCCGCCTCATCACATCAGTTTTGCCGACACGCACAAAATGAAGCCGGGCGAACGGATCCGTGTCGGAACCGGCGAGCAGATTCTCTGGCCTGTCCACTGTGTACAGGGGACTTGGGGCGCCGAATTCGCCGATGGACTTCATCGGGAAAAAATCGAAGCAGTGTTCCACAAAGGGTCGGATCCCAAAGTGGATAGCTACAGTACTTTCTTCGACCAGTCGCGCAGGCGTTCTACAGGGCTAGCCGACCATCTGAAAAAGCACAATCTCCACAATCTTTATTTTGTGGGGCTTGCGACAGACTATTGCGTTCTCTACTCGGTGCTCGACGCCCTGGAGCTTGGATTTGCTGCGACAGTAATTCGGGATGCGTGCCGCGCGATCAATTTGGATAAATGGGATGAAGAGAAAGCTCTTCGGGCTATGCGCGACAAAGGGGCCAAAATCATTTTCGCTTCAGAGCTGAAAAAGCGAGAATAACCTCTTCTTCGCTTAGACCCTCAATTTCAAATCGTTTGATCCGGGAAGTTTGGCCAAAAACCAGTTTGACTCTCGATTTGGAAATTTTCAATGTATCGGCCAGAAACTCTCTCAGCTCTTCGTTCGCTTTTCCTTTCTCTGGAACAGAGGCGATTCGAACCCGTAAAACTCCCTCTTGCCAGCCGTCGATCTGGTTTTTAGGCGCGTTTGGAATGACTTTAACGGTAAGTAGAGTCATCCATCCTCGCTTGCACGGCAGACTCATATTCGGGGGCGAATTCCCCCATCCAGTAGCGGAGCCGGTCTAAAAAGGTCCAGAGCTCTTTCGAGGGGTCCAAAGTCGGTTCGATTTTGAATTCGCCGAAGTCGAATTCGATCACTTTCCCATCGAGAATTCCGAAATTGTGTTTAAAATCGGTATCCCAATTTTTGATGGAAAGCGAAGTGCGCAGAGCGATCGCCTCTTTGTAGCTATCGATGAGCCGCTCGATCTCTTCGGAGCGGTTGGCTTGGGCGAGTTTTTTTAGCTCGATAGAGAGAGGTGCGCTTTTTCTTTGGAGAACAAAGCGGGCTTTATCGAGGGAAACGAGATGGGTGCGGCCCAAAGCATCTCGAAATTGAGCGCGGGGTAGGAGGTCGGCGGTTGTATTGAGATGGAGATAGACAATCCCTGTCGATGAGGGGGGAAGCTCCGAGGCGATTCGATAGCCTTCGAGCCCCTCTCTGATTCTATTCAAGTCGGGGCGGGGAAAGGGGCGGTTCATCCGCTCTAGCATGTTCCGTCTAAGAAGAGGCTGCGCGAAGATTTTGAGGACGTAGTTCCCATCTTGGCTCGTAAAAACATAGGATTGAGAGCCCCGCTTCAAATAGATGAACGGTTGCGAGAGGATCTGAAGCGTCTGGTCGTTGGGCAAAGGGCTTTGCCAAGAGGGAAAATTCGGAAGGTTTAGTTCGCACTTCGACCAACGGAATCCCCCCGTCCAACGGAAATAGTTCTTGGGGATTTTTAACGCCCCGAAAATCAAGAGGAGAGCCAAGAGCCATCGGATCAATGGAGCCTCTCGCCGTTAGGGACCGGTTGGGTCGGCTGGAGAAGGACGATTTGTCCCGATCCATCCGAGAGGCCGAGGGTGAGCACTTCGGAGAAGAACTTGCCGATCTGCTTTGGCGGGAAGTTGACGACGGCGATCACTTGTTTGCCGAGCAGATCCTCTTTCCGATACAAGGCGGTGATCTGCGCCGAAGAGCGTTTGACGCCAATTGGGTCGCCGAAATCGATCTTGAGTTTATAAGCTGGTTTGCGCGCTTCGGGGAAATCTTCCACTTCAACGACTGTTCCAACTCGGATATCTACTTTCTGAAAATCTTCCCATTGGATCATAAGAACCTATAAAATGGTTTCAAGGGCGTTTAGGATTTCTGCTTGCGGGATGTCGGCGACGTGGTGCGGGGTGGAGAGGACGATTGCTTTTTCACTGAGAGGCCCCCATTCCCAGACTTTGGTGCCGCCGAAAAGGAGAACTGAGGGTTTTTGGAATCCAGCTGATAGATGGGCGATTCCTCCGTCGCCGACAAAGATGGCGTCGGCCGAGTAGAGGAGCGACATGAAATCGTCGAAACTCTCGGTCGAAAAAATTCCTTTTTGCATCGAGAGGAGAGAGGCGAGTTCCCACGCTTTCGAAAGATCTTTCGGCATCCCGCTGACGGCGACGGCAAAGGAATGTTTGGTGGCAAGAGTGTTCAAGATCGCAGCGGTCCGGTCGATCGGCAAGGTGCTCCCAACTCGGTTATTCGAAACAGAGAGGAGGAGAGTTTTCTGAGGGAACAGCTTTTTCTTGGTCGGAGGCTTTAGAGTGGGGTAGAGGCGGGGCGGCAGGGTCTCCATTTCTGGGTCGATCAGGTGGATCGATCGGAGCGCCTGGTGGACTGTTTTTTGCTGCGAGAAGGGCCGAGGGCGGTTGACGAGCTTGCTGTGCCAGGACTGGTCTACATAAGCGGCTCTATATTTGGCTCCGATGGCAAAGAGCGATCCGTTCATCAGCTTCATGGGCGTCGTTTTCGCCGAAAGGGCCAGATCGAAGGAGGTTTTCCGATAGTTCCAAGCTAGATGGGCGATTTCGAAATACTTATTTTTGTTCGGCGGGATCGGGATGATCTTATCGGGCCCCTGAAGGTAGGGGATCAGGCAGGAGACACCTTGTTCGATGAAAAGATGAACCTTCGCCTTCGGCATCATCTCTTTGCACCGGAGGGCGAGAGGAATCGAACAAAGGACGTCTCCTAGTCCATTGCGTCGGAAAATCGCAATGTTTCGAATCGAATCATAAGGGATCATGGCATAACGATCTGAGTATTCCGACAGTTTATATAATCTTGGAGGATCTGTCCATGATCGAATGCCATTTCATCCCAAGGAATTTGATCGAGCGGGACTAAAAACGCCTCAGCGGCATCATCGCCTGCTCGGGGCGCTGCGTAGGCTTTTGCCAAATAGGTCACCTCGACCGAGTGGTGGCGCGGGTCTCTCTGCGGGTCCGAGTAGACGTGGAACTGGCGCAGTGCGTCGAGTTCGAGGTTGATCTCCTCCATCATTTCTCGGCGGACGGCAGTTTCGGTTGTCTCTCCATATTCGACCTTTCCGCCGGGCAGGGCTTTGCCAAACGGAGCTTTGCCCCGCTCGATGAGGACGATCCCTAAAAACTGATCTCCGTCGTAGACCTCGACGATCGCCGACGTCGTCAAGACAGGAGGGCGGTAGCCCTCTTTGGCATAGAGAGAAAAATGGAGAAGACAGAGGATAAGAAATAGTTTCTTCATAAGCCTACCTTTTCGGCTCCAATGAGAGCATTGACGATTGGCAACTCATTTTTGAGCTGCTTTTCTTTTTCAAAGACCCCATCTTCGCTGATATCAAACGTTCTGTCGGGGGAAGTCAGGGGTTCTATTCGTATGCCGTTTTCATGAGCGTCGTAGGGCACTCTGAGTCTTCCATTCAGTTTCTTCAAAATCTGGTTGATTTCCAGAGTTTGAGCAGATTTTGAACCAGGATTGAGGGTTTCGATCGTAATTTCTCTGTCGGTCGTGGAATCGATTCGGTACGAATTTTTGGGGAAGAAACAGGAGAGAATTTTGTGGAAGGCAGCTGTCTGATTGGGAAAAGTCATCGTTAGCATCACTTTCGCTCCGTTTTCAATCACTTCCTTTTTTAGAGCCAAGATTTGAAAATCTAGTTGAGCCCCTGTTTGAGCCAACACCTCAATCGCGAGTCGGGCAGCCTTTTCAGCTGTCAGAGCGATTCGAACGGCAATGATTTTGCCTACATTCGATTCCAATCTCAAACAGATGAGCTGATCGAAAACAACAAAGCTTCTGACTTGGTTTCTAAAGGGAAGCTGGAATTGTCCCATTTGCAGCCTTCCGTTTGGCAACACACGGGCGGAAAAATCGACAGCATTCATTACTTATCCTGACTTCAATTTTCTGAGCCTCAAAATTTTAGAGAACGAGATTATTTCTGTCGAGATGTAGATTTTTGGTGCGGAAAATCTGATATAGGCAGAGAATTTTCCTCTCTTTAAATTGGAGGTCGCTTATGTCACATGTGTCGCGCGTCAATCAGGGAGCTGTATGCTGGAGGCGCTTCATGAGGGATTTCACCCCTCTATTCAGCCTGGCAAAAAAAATTGGGGATGCTTTTCTCCATTTCTTCAAGGTGATTTTCCCTTGCCTGTTTAATCAAAGGCCCCACAACCCAATCAGCCGATCCGTTACGACCTCGACCAATTCGAGCATGCCTCCGCTCTCTTTTTCCCCTCGCACGAGAAGAGGCCAGCCCCAGATACCCCGCTCGGATACAACTACAACATATACACAGTTTCCTGGGCAGAGCTTTTCTCCAACCAATCAACGCCCTCTTTCGGTCCCTTTGGAGGAGACTCAGAGCGCTACAAGCTCTTCGGATTCGCCCGTTTCCAGCAGTGGGGGCCAGGGAGCTTTAACCCATTCGAGGAGCGCTTCAGACCTTCCAAATCTTTTGTTTCAAGGAGCTGATACAAATGGCCTCCATCGCTCGGACAATCCAGATCCATTCCCTCAAGCCTCGCCCAGTTCGGAAATCTTTTCCCCTGTCCATTCTCATACGCTTCAGCAGCAGGTTGGAGTGGCCGATTTTTCCCATTCTCAGCCGACGGGATCGGAAAATGGGGCGGGCAGTTGGGATGGATCTGTCGCCCTTTCAACGGCAGAGAGACACCTTCTTGAACTAGCTATGAAAAGGAAACAGGATCTGGCCAAAACAGATTCAGATGAGGAGAGTCTTGGCGGAAACCTGTCTGAGGCTGGCTCGATTGATTTTCTGGCTGATCGTTTTGTGGGGAATAGTTCTCCTCATGCAGGTACGGGGACTCGTCAGGTCCATGCAGACGTAGATTCCCAACAAGTATCAATGAATGGACTTAGAATGCCTCGCAAAAAGAAAGCTGATCTACTGAGCCAAGTAAATAGAAAGATCCCTTTTGAGCCGTATGAGGTCGATGCGGCCAGTTTGCCCCTGAAGAATTTCTCTTCAGGCATCTATTGCGCTTTGTTATCTGTAAATAAGTTTTGGGATTTAATTCTAACCGACGTGCATGCCATCACAGAGGAAACAATCAATGGGATCGTAGAATCTGGGATAAAGCATAGTTCCGATTCTTATGAACCTGAGCGATTTTTACAAGAATTCCCTCGAATCAGCCACATAGATTTTGTGAAGATGGAGAATGAGGAGGAGGACAAGAAAAGAAAGGGATTCAGCCCTCCGACTCTCCTCAAAGAAAATGGCGCAATTTATGGAAATACGTATACCCAGAGAGTGTTGCAAAGGGTCGAAGAGGTTCATGCGATGGCGGACAAACATCCAAATCGGATCGGAGCTGCTATCTTCTTAAAAGGAGCAGCAGATGCTCCTGAGCCTTTTGTGATCTTCGCTCACCGTCCAAAAGATTCATTGGATCGCGAGAGTTGCCGCTACTTCATATTCGATTTGGGAGCTACATCGTATCGAGCCGTTTTTAAAAATTTTAAAACGAGAGCCGGCGTGCGCGACTATATTGTGGCTCGAGCTCCAGTTGAGAAAGAGGTAGATCCGATCAAGGGAACGGTCGATCAAACCAATGATTATACGCGGATCGTCCACGTAAAATGTAATTGAATCGAAACTTCCTTTTGGCTATCAAGCAAATGGAAGGTGGATTCATGAATAAGTGGGTTTTGGGAGTCCTTTGTTTTTCATCTGCTCTGTTTGCCGGCGCAAGCAGGACTGAAGTGCAATTTAGCGTAGGCGAGGATGACGGTTACTATTACGATGATGAACCTCCCATTTGGATTGGACCAGGTTGGTATTACGGAATTTGGTTCGGCAACGAGGCTGATTACGATAATTGGAACCACTACCACCATCACCGCTATGAGCCCTACGACCATCACGATGGACATCGGGGCGGGTATCACGATGGAGGCCACCATGGCGGCGGCGGACATCATGGCGGCGGCGGGCACCGTTAGTTCTTTCGCGATTTCAAGAGCTTTTGCATCTCTTTCAGAGAAACAGTGTTGATCACCTGGCTTTTTTCGAGCCACCCTTTCCTCGCGGCATTGACGCCTGAGAGGATGAATTGGTGGTTGTCGGCGTGGTGAGCATCCGTGTTGATGCAGCAGAGGAGCCCCTTTTCACTCGCTTTATGCCAGAGTCTCCAGTCCATATCGAGCCGCAGGGGGTGGCCGTTCAACTCGATGATCTTGTTGTTGGCAATGCAGGCGTCGATCACTTTTTGAGCATCGACCCGGCTCGGCTCTCTCCGGAGCAAGAGTCTTCCGGTGAGGTGGCCGAGGATGGTGAGGCTCGGATTCTCAACGGCCTTTATGATCCGGCGGGTCATCGCCTTTTCATTTTGAGTTAAGGAAGCGTGGACCGATCCGATGACGTAGTCGAGATGGTCGAGGATTTTTTTGGGAAAATCGAGCTTCCCATCGGCGAGGATGTCACATTCGAGTCCGGAGAAGAGATAGATTCCGAGGCTTTTCGAGGCGTTTAGTTTTCGGATCTCTTCCACTTGAGCCAGGAGTCTTTTTTCATCCATCCCGTTGGCTTGGAAACTCGATTTCGAATGGTCGGAGATCCCGAGGTACTCCCATCCCATTTTCTTGGCTGCCGCCGCCATCTCGCGCAAGGTGCTTTTCCCATCGGAGGAGGTGGTGTGGTTGTGGAGGGTCCCACGGATATCTTTCACCTCGATGAGGTGGGGGAGTTTCTTTTTTTCGGCTGCCTGAAGTTCGCCCCGGTCTTCGCGAAGCTCTGGCTCGATGTAGGAAAAGCCGAGAATTTTGTAAAGGTCTTCTTCGGTGGCGGCTTTTTTTGTTTTACGAGCTCCCGCAAGCCCATATTCGCTCAGCGACCAACCGCAGCTCAAGGCCCGGTCTCTCAATTTGATGTTATGCTCTTTCGAGCCGGTGAAATAGCAGAGGGCGTAGCCGAATTCGCTCTCTTTGACGACTCGGAGATCGGCCTGGATGCCCCCCTCGAGTTTGACGCTCGATTTCGTCTCGCCCGAGGCGAGAACTCTCTGGATTCCGGGGAGGGAGGTGAACCATTTCATGATCGGTTTGGGATTCGAAGCGGCGACGAGAAAGTCGAGATCTCCGACTGTCTCCAGTTTTCTCCTCAGACTTCCGGCGATCTCCGCTTTTTGAACCCCTTTGAGTTTTTTCAGCCCCTCTAAAATCGGCTCGGCAATCGTCATGGCGTC
This sequence comes from Verrucomicrobiota bacterium, assembly GCA_018239895.1. Taxonomy (GTDB): domain Bacteria; phylum Chlamydiota; class Chlamydiia; order Chlamydiales; family SM23-39; genus SZAS-17. The sequence continues at coordinate 3,683 of JAFEGL010000075.1, read as the reverse complement.
CCACCAGAGAGTTCTCTTCTGATAAGCTTCTCGGTGGGCCAGCGAATCGAGGATGTTTTGCGCCGATTTTTTTCCAAAGCCTCGGATCTTAGCGACCTTTCCCTTTTCGGCTGCGGTTTTGAGCTCTTCGATCGATCGGATTTTCTTCTTGTGGAGCGCCTTCACTTTTTTGGGCCCCAGTCCATGCACTTGGATCATCTGGAGCATCCCGGGCGGAGTCGATTTCTTCAGCTTCTCGTAGTAGGCGAGTTTCCCCGTCTCAAAGAGCTCTGTGATTTTCTCGGCGATGTGCTCTCCAACTCCCTCTAACTCGTCGAGCTTCTCTTCCTCGACCAGTTTTTTGAAGTTCCCCTCAAAATTGAGCAGGGAACGGGAGGCAGTTCTGTAAGCTCGCACTTTGAAGGGGTTTTCCCCCTTCAATTCGAGCAGGTCGGCGATCTCTTCTAAAACTTTGGCAATCTCTTTCTTATCCATAACCCTCTTGTTAAAATATGGGCCATTTCCGGTAAAGTCTGAATTGATGATTGGAAAAGTACTCAGACATTCCCCGCTGCCCATTTTTGCTCTCTCGGGGCTATTGCTCGGCCTTCTGGCTCGATTCGTTTTGCAACGTCCCGATTGGGGAGAATGGATCTGGTTTGCGACGTTGGTGATCGGGGGGATTCCGATCGTTTATCAGACGATCAAGGGGATGCTGAAAGGGCAGTTCGCCTCCGACATCGTGGCGATGATGGCGATTGTAACGGCCGTTTTGCTGGGACAGGCATTTGCGGGGGCTGTGGTCGTCTTGATGCAATCGGGCGGGGAGGCGATCGAAGCGTATGGCCTACGGAGAGCGACCTCGTCGTTATCGGCCCTTTTGGAGCGGGCTCCGCGAAAAGCCCGGCGGAAAAAAGACGGAGGGATGGAAGAGATCGACGTTCAAGAGGTCAAAGTCGGCGATGTTTTGATTGTCCGGACGGGAGATCTTGTCCCGGTCGATGGGACGATTGTCGAAGGGAAAGCTGAGATCGACGAATCGGCGATCACGGGGGAACCTTTGACCCGGAGCAAAAAAGAGGGGGACCGGCTATTGAGCGGCACCGTTGCTGTCAACGGGACGTTTTCATTGAGAGCGGAGCGGCTCAGCGGCGAGAGCCAATATGAGAAGATCGTCCGCCTGGTGAAAAGGGCGCAGGAAGAAAAGGCGCCGATCCAGCGGCTCGCAGATAAGTACGCCGTCCTCTTCACGCCGCTCACATTGTCGATGGCGGCGATCGGTTTTTGGATCACGAGAGATCCGGTCACCATCCTTTCGGTTTTGGTTGTGGCGACCCCATGTCCTTTGATTCTGGCTACGCCGCTCGCTGTCATCTGCGGCATCAACAAGGCCGCAGATGAGGGGATCATTGTAAAAGGGGGCGCGCCGATTGAGCAGGTCGCTTCGACCGAGGCAGTTCTCTTTGATAAGACCGGAACGATTACGTACGGGACCCCCTTTGTCGAGGAGGTTGTCCCCATTGGAAATGAGTCGAAGGAAGAGGTTCTTTTTCATGCGGCGGCCATCGACCAGCTCTCTTCCCATTCGGTAGCCCAGGCGATCGCAAAAAAAGCCAAGGAACTGGGCCAATCGCTCCCATTGCCGACCGAGTTCAAAGAGACGGCGGGGTGCGGCGTCGAAGGGCGGATCGGCGGAAAACGGTATCTGGTCGGATCGATCTCATACCTCGAAGAAAAAATGGGGAGAAAATTTGAGAACCACAAAGAGGCGATGGAGCGGTTCTACCAGGCTAACAAGGTTCTCGTATTCGTCGCGAAAGAAGATGTGTGCATCGGATTTTTAGTCATGAGCGACAAGATCAGGCCCGAAGTCCCCCCCATGATCCAGTCGCTTCGAGCTTTGGGCGTCAAACAGATCGTCATGTTGACTGGCGATGGGACGAAAAACGCCGAGGTGATCGCCAAGCAAGCGGGGATCGAGACCTTCGAATCGAATTTGCTGCCGGAACAAAAAGTGGCGAAGGTGGAGGAGTTCGAGAGGAAATATAAACATGTCGTCATGGTGGGAGATGGGATCAACGACGCCCCCGCTTTGGCGACGGCAACGGTTGGGATTGCTATGGGCGCCTACGGGACCGCGATATCTGCTGAAGCCGCCGATATCATTTTACTTGTCGATAACCCCGGCAAGGTCGCCGATGCCGTCGCAATCGGTAAACGGATGCTTTTCATCGCAAAACAGAGTATCTGGATTGGAATCGGCCTCAGTTTTCTTTTGATGGTTGTCGCTTCCTTTGGTTTGATCATCCCTGCCGTCGGCGCAATGCTCCAAGAGATCATCGATGTCGCTGTGATTCTAAATGCCCTTCGGGCGAGATAAAAAATTTCTTGCCATTGTTTTCCACAAAAGTTCAAGATGGCTGAAAAGAGGTGCGTCATGCGTTTTATTGTTGTCTTGGGAAGATTCTTCTATTCGGTGATTTTTATCTTGAGCGGTCTGGGCCATTTCAATGCGAATACGGTGGCCTATGCAGCTTCGGAAGGGGTTCCAATGGCTTCAATTCTAGTCCCTTTCTCTGGCATTTTGGCGATTTTAGGGGGCCTAAGCATCCTTTTGGGATTTAAGGCGAAATATGGCGCTTGGCTCATCGTCATCTTCTTAGTGCCGATCACTGTGATGATGCACAAATTCTGGGCTGCCCCAGATCCGATGATGATGGCTTTCCAACAGGCGATGTTCGCTAAGAACTTGTCTATGCTGGGGGCGGCGCTTCTGATCTCCTACTTCGGATCTGGCCCGTTAAGTGTCAAACACTAAATAGGTTGTGTAGATATTTATATCTTTGATTTTATAATTTAATTATGTTAAAATCTTTATTAACAAATAAAGGTTTAATATGATTAATGTGGTTTCTTCGAATTTAAATACTACACAGACTCTTCCAGCCGATTATGGGTGGAGCGTGGTCATGGATATGCTCCAAGGCGATGTGAAATTGCTGCAGGGACAGCCAGAAGTTGAAGACGCAGTAGAAGCACAGTTTGAGCAAATTTTAAAAGCTCTTAAGCCGTATGTAAAATTGGCAGGCGGCAATACTATGACCGCTTTCCAAGATTTAAAAACTGCCCTTATCGATTATAATCAGAATCCTTCGTTAGGAAATTCGAAATTGGAAGCTGCGCTCAATGAGCTCAGATCAAATCCACCCCAATTGACTCCGCTCAACTTTCAAAAAGCTACCTCGCAACTGATCGATAAACTCCACGGTTTCGTTGAGAAGGCCGACATGGACAACTCTTCCACCGCCATGTTGGTTCTTAACTATATCACCACATATTCGAATCAACTCCTCCCAGCCGGATTTAGAGACCTATTCAATGAAGTAATATCTGCGTACAATATTTTTGCTCAATCGCGCGTCACAGGGGGCCCTGGCCCAACGCAAGCAGAGATTGAGGCGTTGTTAACTAAACTCCAAGATCTGAAAGCCGTTCTACCGGCGTTCTAACGCCCAAAGATTGTTCACGAATTTGGCTTCCCGGCACGGGGGGCTCGTCAGCCGCAAGCGGCCGACGAGCCCCCTTATATTTTTGGGGTGCGGGGCAAAGCCCTGCATCATGCCTATCATTAGCTGCGCTTCGCAGCGTCCATCATGTAAGCCGCGCTTCGCGGCGTATCCTGTACTCTGGGTTAAAACAGGGAA
>JAFEGL010000074.1 GCA_018239895.1 Verrucomicrobiota bacterium | reverse complement strand
ATACGCCGCGAAGCGCGGCTCACATGATGACGCTGCGAGGCGCAGCTAATGATAAACATGATGCAGGGCTCTGCCCCGCACCCCAGAAAGAATAAGGGGTTCGTCAGTCGCTTGCGACTGACGAACCCCTCAATATCTTTAAAGAAAGCTATTCTTTTACTTCACGTCGACGACTTTGACTTCGAAGCGGAGAGCGCGGCCCGCTAGCGGATGGTTGAAATCGAGAATCGCTCTATTGTTTTTGATTTCATGGACGCGGATCGGGAAAACGCCACCCGCAGGATCTTGCACGCCGAGCACAGCGCCAACGTAGCGGAACGAAGCTGGAACAGCTTCGATGTCCACTTCCTTGAAAGCCTCTTGAACCACAGGGCCGTAAGCTTGCTCTGCCTTCAAATGGATCTGTTTCTGGTCGCCGATTTTTAGACCAAGAAGAGCCTCTTCAAGAGCTGGAAATACTTGATGCGAACCCAAAACAAATACTAACGGCTCATCGCCCACATTTGAGTCGATCTGCGTACCGTCATCTAAAAAAACGGTGTACTCAACCGAAACTTTTTTCCCATTCTTGATCATGCAGATCTCCCCATTGGTTTAGCCCCCTTATTGTGCAATTAAAAACGTAAGTCAATAGATTTTCTCAAATGCTGGTGAATAAAGCACTAAGATTTATAGCCCCACAAATTAGTGGGCAAAGATCAGAAAGACGGCCGGCTCTTTTTCGATGGGGAAAGAGGTCTTTCTCCACTCGGCGATCGTGAGGCTCGCGGTCCGCTCGGATGGGGTCGTTAGCTGGACGCCGACGAAGAGGCGGGTCTGCGGCTGGAGCTTCGATTTCAGAAACTCGAGCATTTTTGACGAACGGTACGGCGCTTCAATCCATATTTGTGTGGAGCGCTCGGCGCGGGAGCGCTTCTCGAGCTCAATGATTTGTTTTTCTAACAGGTCTGGCTCGCGAGGCAAGTAACCGTGGAAAGAGAATTTCTGCCCGTTGAATCCTGAAAGCTGCAAAGAGAGGATAATCGAAGAGGGGCCGGGAACTGCTTGGATTGCGATCTGATGTTTGCGCGCAAGTGCGACTAGATCGGAGCCCGGATCGGCGATGCAGGGAAGCCCCGCGTCGGAGATGAGTCCCCAGATTTCCCCATTTTTAAGAGGAGCGAGGAGTTCTTCGAGTTGATCGGGCGCAGAATGTTCGTTGAGAGTTTTAAGAGGAAGAGCTGCCATCTGATCGTGCGTGAGGAATCTCCGGAGGTAGCGGCGCCCCGACTTTTCACTCTCGGCGATGAGCCCCTGCAGAGATTGGATAATTGGCGAGAGATTCGCAGGCAAAAAGGGAGCTGCGTCGAGCGACTCGTCGAGAAGATTCGGGAGGAGAAACAATTTACCGGCGGACATACTGGGAAGCTCTAAAAAAATCAAGGAGGGCTGCCAGATCGGTGCTTCCCGAACGGGAAAGCAAATCGAGCCTAAACAGGAGATCGAGTCCCTTTTTAAAATGGGCCGATCCGAATCGGGCCGCTTGCGAGATCCGCTTTTCGAGAGTTTTGGGCCAAACTTTCGGGAGTCTCTTGCCAATTTCAGAATATTCGGTGTTCGCCTCGATGAGAGTTGCGATCTTGAATCCCATCTGATACTGAGAACGGAGCGATGGGATGAGGCCGTGGAACGACGAAGTGTCGATCGAATCGGGATCTCCCCCTTCCCAAACCATCTCCTCGGCAATCTGCCAAAGCGTGTGAGAGCGGTTAGAAGCGGAGATCTGGAGCACATCGTTTTTGTCGATGGTCGACTTTTCGCCGACGAAGCAAATCAGTTTATCGAGCTCTTTTTCCAAGAGGGCGATCTCTTTATCGATCCGCTCGAACAAAAGAGCCGGCACATCAGGAGCAAGCCGCTTGCCCGTCTGTTTTGCCCGATCGATGAGATGCTCTGTGAACCGCTTCTCTTTCTCCCACGGCTTTTCATCGGAGAGATCGAGGATGACGCCCGCCTTTTCAGCGGCGCTGTAGAATGGGCTTTTCGTCCGAGAACCGAGAATCAGATAACCGGACGATTGGGGGCGGGAGATCAGATCGATCAGCCCTTGCCCATTCTTTTTCGTTAGTTTTTCGAGCTCGTCGATCAGACCGATCGGCTCGGGGCCGAAAAGAGAGGGGCTGTCGATCGCGGTAAAAAGTTCGGAGAGGCTCGCCTCCGCAGCACTCAGGCGAAACACCGGCTGATCGGGAGCGAGAAGGAGCGAGACGATCGAATCGAGAATGCGCCTCCGCTCAAAATCATCGGGCACGGCGATGAGATAGACGCGGGAGAGATGGTGAGGCGCCGCCGACTCGAGATGCTTTTGAAACGCCTTGACGTTTTGGTATTTCATGAACCTATCCGTACTGCCCGAAATTTCATATTCCCCAGATGAAGTCGATTTCTTGCTTGACGTCGGGGTGGAGGCTTGCGTGGACGGGGCATTGGAGCGCCGCCTTCTCGAGCTTTTCCCGAACCAGCGCGTCGACGAGATGGGGACAGCGGATCCGGACGATCAGCTTGCTGATCTTCCGAGGCGGAGCCGCCGACATGATCTTTTCCACATCGGCGGTCGCATCTTTCAATTCGATCCCCAATTTTTGGGCGGCAAGTCCCATCGACGTCAGCATGCAAGAGCCGAGGCCTGTCGCCAATAAGTCTGTAGGAGAAAATAGCGCCCCTTCGCCGCCGATATCTTTTGGCGCGTCGGTTTCGATAGTGGAACCACTCTCTTCATGTAGACATTGCGTTCGATATTTCCCTAAATAACGGACCCGAATTTTAACCATATTTCTCCTGGAAGAATCTCGCTTGAGTATAGCCTAAAAGGAAGTTCTTGACAAAGGGGTCTCTACAGATTAAGTTAAAAAATAATATGATATTGTTCCGAAAGAAAGAAAAAAAGGAAGAAGACAAACCGCTTCCACCCACAAAAACTCTCCAAGAAATCGTGCAAGATAGAGTATTGACTGCTGAAGGCTGGCGCCGCAGAATGCTGAAAAAAGCAAAGAAAACGGCGAAGTCCTAAACTGTTGGTTTTTCCTGCTTCATGAGCTCTTGCGCGAGACTCCGATAATCTTGCGCGCCGTTGCATGAAGAGTCGTACACCGTGATCGGTTTCAGGTGGAGCGGCGCTTCGGCGAGACGGATGTTTTCCCGGATCACCGATTGGCATACTTTCCCTTCGAATCGGCTCCGGAGCTGGTCGAGAACTTCTTGCGAGTGTTTTGTCCGGTAGTCGACGCGGCAAGCCACGATGCCGGAGATTTCGAGAGAAGGATTGAGCCTCTGTTTAACCAAGTTGATCGTCTTCAAGAGTTGCACCAGGCCGTGGAGCGCCATGACGTGCGCTTCGACAGGAACGAGAACTTCGTTCGCCATCGTGAGGGCGTTGAGCGAGAGGATGCCGAGGGTCGGCGGGCAGTCGATGAGGAGATAATCCCAAGGTTTTTCAGAGAGTTCGGCCAATTTATTCTTGAGGACCGACTCGGCTGAAACTTCAGATGCCAGAACCTTTTCGACGCCAAAGAGTAGGGGCGAGGATGGGATGATGTGGAGATCTTCAATTGCGGTCTTTTCTATGACCGATGCGAGCGGGGTCTCTTCTGTGAGGACGGCGTAGAGCCCTTTCCCCTTATCCTTGAATCCGTACCACATCGAAGCGGAAGCTTGCGGGTCCATGTCAATCAACAAAACTTTTTTCTTGGCCTCGGCCAGCGTGGCCGCCAAGTTGACCGCCGTTGTGGTTTTCCCCGATCCGCCCTTTTGATTGACAATTGCAATGACACGCATAATCTACCTACCTGCTCCCCTCTGTATAGAGCATTCTATGTAGAGTGACAAGTAAAACTTTTTTTAACTCCGTTTTTGCTTGGGATATTACTTGTCATTTTGTTAAAATAACCCCACAAACTAAGAGGTTAAAATGATCGACTTAAGAGGTAAAAAAGCTTTTATCGCTGGGATTGGAGACGACCACGGATTCGGGTGGGCGATCGCGAAGGAGCTCGCTGAAGCGGGAGCCGAGATCATCATCGGGACATGGGCTCCCATCGTAAAGATCTTCAAGACCTCTTGGGCCAACGGCAAATTCGACGAATCGCGCAAACTCAAGAATGGAAAAATGATGGAGTATCTCAAGCTCTATCCGATGGACGCAATGTACGACAAAATGGAAGACGTCCCTCAAGAAGTGCGTGAAAACAAGCGCTATGCCGAATTGACCAATTACACGATCTCCGACGTCGCGCGCCAAGTCCAAGAGGACTTCGGCCACATCGACATCCTCGTCCACAGCTTGGCTAACGCCCCTGAAGTGACGAAGAACCTCCTCGACACCTCCCGCCAAGGCTACTTGGCCGCCATGAGTTCATCCGCCTACTCGTTCATCAGCTTGGTGGCCCACTTCGGTCCCCTCATGAGCCAGGGCGGCTCCGTCCTCACCCTCTCCTACATCGCCTCCGAGCGGGTTTGCCCCGGCTACGGCGGAGGGATGAGCGCCGCGAAAGCAGCCCTCGAAAGCGACACCCGGACACTCGCTTGGGAAGCGGGCCGCAAGTGGGGCATCCGCGTCAACGCGATCTCCGCCGGCGCTCACCGAAGCCGCGCCGCGAAAGCGATCGGGATGATCGACGACATGATCTCCTATTCGAAGGCGAACGCTCCCCTCATCAAAGATCTCTACGCAGAAGAAGTCGGCAGCGCCGCCCTCTTCCTCCTCTCCCCTCTCGCCTCGGCGATCACGGGAGAAGTACTCTTCGTAGACAACGGCCTCCATGCGATGGCTCTCGCCGTCGACAGCGCCGCCCTGCAGAAGAACCCGATCTACGCCAAATCGGTCGTCACAGCTTAAAAGAAAATGGGGTTCCGAGCTTCCCCGAACCCCACATTTTGATCTAGATTTTTTTCAGATGAATACAGATTTGAGCATTCGGAGAGCGCCTCAGAGTTCTGAGGCCGATTTGCCAATCGTAGGCTTCGTGGTTTTTTACTGCGATCTGGTTCGGCCGGTTGCCGCGAGACAGGTGCCCGCGGAAATCTCCGCTCCCTGAAACCAGTTCGAATCGGATCGAAAATCGCCCCTGAGGACTCGAGATCTCCACTGTATCGCCGAGATAAAAGGTCGTCCCCTTTCTCCCGTCGATCGATAGATCGATCTCTGAAGAAAAGTCGCAGAAAAGAGCCGCTTCAAACAGATCATTGCGGCTCTGATCTGCCTCTTCAGGCAAATCGACTGTGATCGTGAATTGATCTTGGATGGCGACTTTCCCTTTAAGCTTCGGCAGAACCAGACTATGAAGCTGTTCGCCTGGCCAAAAGATCCTGAGCTCATCTGCCGTTTGGAGAATAGCCTGATCTCCTTCTGCCTTGCAAACAGGAGTTTCCAGGGGCCAGAGAGCCGCCAAATGAATCTGGAGAGGATGGTCTCGGAGAAGCCTCTCTGAAAAAGCCTCCTCTTGCTCGGCGAAAAGCCACTCGATCGGATTCGGTTTCGGCTCGAACCGCTCCTGCGCTTCGGGAGCGCCGATAAAGAGTTGGAGGCCCGAGTGGAAGATCTTATCGATCGAGATCGGATCTTGGCCGAGCTGCGCGCTGATCAGCCACTCGGTCCAATCGGCAGCCGCACATTTATCGGGTTTTGGAACTGAACCCCCCTCTTTGCACATTCTGTGGCGCAAAGGCCAAGGGCCCGAATTCGCCTTGTCTCGACAAAATGTGAGGATTTTTTCCAAAGCAGAGCTGATCTTTTGTTTGAGCTCCGGCTGGAGGATCGGGGAGAAGCGGCGCAGGAGTTGGATGAGGAGAGGAGCGATTTTTAAACCCTGCATCCAATCGCGGCAACGGGGATATTCATGGAGATAGACGGGGAAGCACCCGTCGGCTGTTTGGAATGGGAATAGCCGCTCCAAAAGATCTTTCCCTTCAAGAGCCGCCTCAACCGTCTTTTGCCGGTAAAGAGCCAAAGCAAAGCAGAAGTTCTCATAGATTGGAATCGTGTCGCTCGTCTCCTCCCCGCCCCAAAAAAGATGGACAAAGCCGGTCCGGGGGCTTTGCCTTTTGCGGCAGGCTGCTAAACAGAGGTCGATCGCTTTCGTCTGCTTTTTCAACGTCTCGATCATCGGATCACCTTTTCTAAAGCGGCGATGATCCCCATTTCGCTCGTCGGCGGAGCGACGAGGGTGGCCCGTTTGAGGAGAATCTCTGGCGAGTGGGCCATCGCTATTTTTATGTCGGCCTCATCAAAAAGACTCAGGTCATTCTCATCGTCGCCAGCCGCGATCACTTTTGCACCCCGCCCCTCGATCCTCATCAACTCCCGGAGAGAGTGCCCCTTCGACGCATGGAGATCGGTAACCAAAAGGATCTGGTACCCTGGCGTAAAAACATCTCGGATCTGGGCGACCTGGAAAAGGCCGGTGGCGCGAAGCCGGCGGGCTGCATCGGTCATCTGGTCAAATGAGCCAAAGCATTTGATGAGTGGGAATGGATCTAAGCCCTCAAAGGAGTCGATGGCCTTGGCGGTCTCTTTTTCTCTCTTCTGGAGCTTTTCGACATAGTCGAGATGCTCTTTCGAGAACCGCTCGGGACGCCAGTAGCAAAAATCCCCCTTTTCATAGCCAGAATAGACGAGGAAATCGGCGTCCATCCCGTCGAGAGCCTTCTCTACACTGTGGATCGCTCTTGGAGAAATGTATTTTTTAAAAATCAGCCGTTTGCCCGGCATTTGGAGTGCGGCCGATCCGTTCTGAACGAGGAAATCATAGGGAAAATCGAAAGTAGAGAGAGCCATTGAGGCAAAGAAGCAGGTTCTCCCTGTCGCGAGAGCGATCCGCCACCCCTCATTTTGAAGACCTTTCAAATATGACGTCACCTCATTCGGGACGCTGTATTTGTCGAGAGTGAGGGTTCCATCTATATCTAACGCAATCCAACCTTTCATGAATTCCAACAGGTTACAAATCGGGCACCATAATACCAAACTTTGCGACAAAAATCGAACGATTCATTTTTTAAAATAAATTCTTACATCAAGTTTTCTCTTGTATGAATTTTCAATATTCGCGTATAAGTTTCTACTCATTTTAAATTTTTTATGAACCTGAAATGAGTGTTTGCCAAAGGACGCTTGTTTTATACAACAACGGGTATACGCAATGAGTTCACTTAACTGCTGCCAAAAAGCAAAAAAATCGATAGACGAATTTTTCGAAGCGACGAAGGAGAAATTCGAGACCTTTTTCAATGAAAAATACGTCGGCAAAGTCATAGCTCCGATGAACTGCAGCAAAACCGATCAAATTTTGCTTAAGCACCAAAACACAGCGATGAAAGTCGTCATAGTCATGGGCGCCTTCCTCACTCTCGGCGTGGGTCCAGCGCTATACTTCGGATCGATCAAAGGCTACGAGTGCATCCGAGATCTGGTCATGAAATGCTGTCGCAGAAGATCGACTGCGCAAGAAGATACTGGCGAAGTGAAGGATAAAGGTCATGAACGCAAAACTGCATTTACAACAGACCCCCGTTACCAAGCAACACCATTTGTCGGCGCGACCACTTCGTCTACCTCAACATCAACTAGCTCCTCTTCACGCCGCTACCATGTACATCAGTCTGCAACAACTTCTTCTACAGATGATGGGTCGACTCATACACGCCGCCGCCACCATGGACACGGCTCGTCGACAACCTCTTCTACAGATGATGGGATAAGCCATACACGCCGCCACCGCCACGGACATGGCTCGTCGACAGCCTCTGCTACAGATGATGGAACGACTCGAACCCGCTCGCGCCGCCAGAAAGATGAATCAGATGCGACGAGAACACCATCTGAATTTGATGCGAGAGGAGGAACTACTTCAGCTCTTTCAACCATTACAGAGGTTAGCTATACCTCTTCACAAAGCAGCACTTCCTCATCGAGAGCTCACGGCGACAGGAAAGAACAAACTGGCGATAGATCGAATGAATCCAAGCAACTTTATCGAACGCCTGTTTCTAGAACGCCTTCAACAACGGCTCAACTGACAACAACGACATCAACTTTTCATATGCAGCCCTTAGCCAGAAGCACAAGCTTGGCTCCAGCCAGCCAGTCCCAATCGTCTTATGCCGGCGGCGCTCCAGCTCAGCGTTACCATAACCCTCTTTCTCATACGTCGGGAGCCTCTTCTGAAGACGATACCTTTATTGGCTTGCCTGTTGTGCACACAGGCACTACCCACCACGCACCAGGCGGATCTGGCGGGTCATCTTCTGAATATTGGGATCCAAGATTAATGAACCAATACCCTCAAAGTTTCGATGGAACTCATGTCGGATATTCAGACGCTCAGTTCCCACATGAAACTTCATTCGTTGATCCGTATGGCGCGGCTCTGGCTGATGCTACGGCCTACGATCAAGGGTTACATTTGACTCAACCTCAGATCTACTATGATCCTAGCTCGGGTCAATATGTCCAATTTATTAATCCTTCGCAACAACAATTTTGGGATCCTAACGACTCTCAAGCAGCAGCTGCTGCTGCCGCGGCTGCATCGTTGTATTATGACCCAAGTTATGCTGCCGCAGCTGCCGCCGCAACGTCTTCCGCTACTCCAGATTTCCTCCAAGATCCATTTGCGAACTCCAGCAGCGCATCTTCTGGCAATGCAGGAACGGTTGGCTCTATGAATTCTTCTGCGTCCAGCAGCTCGTCAGCCCTTCCAGCAACTGCTAGCGATGATTTAGGCATTTCAGATGCTGCGGTTGATGCTTTGTTGTTCGGACAGACAGATCAAACACTAACTTCTGGTGTTGGCGGAGCGGGCAATCCCTTCGGAAGTACAGGATTCGCTCCACCTGCTGCTGCATCAGCTGCTACGGTAACGTCATCGCCAAGCAGCAAAAGACCCACACTGACGATCTCTGTTGATTCCAGCAGTTTACCGCAAATCGTGACTACTAACGTAGGTTCTCCCCATGCCCCAGTTGATAGAGCGGGAACTTTCAGTTCCGATAATTCTACGCAATCAGCCCGAGCTCCGAGCAGTTCACAAACTCACGTAGCTTCCCTGGTCAGTAGGTTTCAATCTATGTCAAGCGCCAGCTCAAGCACAGCCTCTGTCGGAGTCATGAGTTCCTCTCCAGTTCCACAACACCCTCCTGTACGGTCATTGACTGATGTCGTCGGTACGTCAAGTTTAATGGGAACAATCCTAGCCAGCATAGACAATAGAACCACCGCCGCCAACTCTTCAAGCTATGTTGGCCCGATGGATTTGGCTGCAAGTGGTAACGGAGGTTCAGTCTCAGCTACGAATACTTCTGGGGCAGGTTCGACAAGTCTCGCTGCTGGGGCCGCAAGCTCATCCCCAACTACAAAACGGCCTGCAAGCGCAGAGCCATTTACCACCGTTTTTGGAACATCGAGCGTTCTCGGATCAATCTTAGATAGCGCAAGCAAGAATAACACTTCTGGGGCAGGTTCGACAAGTCTCGCTGCGGCGGCTTCTAGCACCGATCTTTTCAGAACTCTGAGCTCAAGCAGTTCTAATACTTCGGCAGATTTGACAGATCCCGGTGCGCCAGACGCTAGCACAGATCTTTTCAGAACTACGAGCTTGTTTGGTTCGAATACGTCAGGGGCGGGTTTGTCAAACCTCGCTACGGCAGATGCCGGCACCAGTCCTCTTAGAACTACGAGCGTAATTGGCACTCATACTTCGGGGGGAGGTTCATCAAGCTTCGTTGCGGCAGCTCCTAGCACCAGCCCTCTCAGAACTCTGAGTATGTTTGGTAGCAATAGGGCAAATTCCGCAAACCTCAGCGGGGCGGTCTCTAGCACTAGCCCTTTGAGAACTCTGAGCTCATTTAATTCTACTGCACCTGGAACGGGTTCTAGCAGCGCTCCTTTAAGAACTCAGAGCCTGTTTGCGCCGATTTCGGGTGGAACCACATCTAGTTTTGATGCAGCCAGAGTATTTACTTTGACTCCTGATAATACTGCAATCGTTGGGGTTTCGAGCCATAATGCAAACGCAGCTTCGCTTCTTGTCGCGAGCATGGGTGGCACGAATGCTTTCCTCCTCGACGATGCAGTAGATGCTGAAACTCGCGCTTCAGGTCTTTCTGATGCAACCGACGAGACAAATAGGAAGAGACAAGAAGAACAGCTAGCTCAGCAAACTGTGAGCAAACTAGAAGCTATGCTCGCAAAACCCGCCGATACAAACGATCGCGGTGGAGCAGCTTCCAATCCAGCGGATGTATTTGATCATGAAGAACCTGTAGATTCTTCGACAGTAGCTGCCATTGCGAGCTCTAGCTCGGCAGCTCTAGCTTCAAGCAATGCAAACGATGGAAATGGAGCTAGTTCTGCAAGAACCGACTCCACTGCGAGCGCTGACTCTAATACATTGCCCTAAGGCAATTCTACCCGCGGGCGGTCAGCCCGCGGGTTTTTTCTTTTGCTGAGAAAATAGGGAAAGCCCCATATTGTTGGGTATGATTTCCTACCTTCTCGACAAACTAGTCTTCACCGCAGGTGAAAATGGGGAGCTGATCAGCCAGAACCTGGCTGAAACCGCAGCTGAAATGCCCCCGCCCACCGACTACGCTTCGGCCATCATCCACATGCTCTTGACGATCGTCGCGATCATCGTTCTCCTTTTCGCCTCAATCTGGTACATCCGGCGGCTCATCCAAAATCGGCTCCAAAAAGGGGTCGGCGAACAGGCAATCCAGATCCTGGAAAAACGGATGATCAGCCCCAAGACGATGCTTTACTTGGTCGAAGTCGAGGGAAAAAAGACCCTGATCGCAGAGTCTCATCTCGAAGTCAGAAAAATCGATTCACTCAACTAGTATTTTTTGCGAAGAATCTCGCTCAGCAAGATCCCCTCTTTCCCAGCCAGCTTCTTGAGCTTAGCCACTCTCGATATCCGCTTTTCGGGGATGGGATCGGCTTGAGGGGGTGCGACTATTTTGATTGGAGGAGGAGGAGGGATTTCGGCCTCCTCTTCAGGAAAGATCTCTTCCTCTATTTCTTCGGGAGGAGCGGGCCGCTTTTTCTGCAGGCGATTTTTCAGCAGATAAAGAGCTGCGACCCCCAAAAGAAAGAGGATTTTTGACAAATCATCCATTCTCTACGTCCGATTTAGCAAACGCCTCTCTCATCATGGTGTCTGCCTTGATGTTTTGGTAGCGCTGGTAGTCGAGGACGCCGAGGTAGCCTTTCATGAAAGCTTGGGCCATCGCCTGAGGAATTTGGGCTTCGGCTTCGCGAACCTTCGCGACGTTCTCTTGTTCCTGAGCGACCGCCATGGCGCGCCGCTCTTCGGCCATCGCGCGGGCGACCCGCATGTCGGCCTCGGCCTGTTCGGCTCGGAGGCGGGCGCCGATGTTGTCGCCGATGGTGATGTCGGCTATGTCGATCGAGAGGATCTCAAACGCAGTCTGGGCATCGAGTCCCTTTTCGAGAACGAGCTTGGAAATTTTTTGAGGAGCTGCCATGACTTGTTGGTGGTTCTCCGATGCGCCGATCGCGTTGACGATCCCCTCGCCTACCCGGGCGATGATCGTCTCTTCCGTTGCGCCGCCGACAAGCTGCTTGATGTTCGTCCGGACGGTCACCCGGGCTCTCACTTTCAGTTCGATCCCGTTTTTGGCGACGGCCAAAATGGAGTGCCCTTTCTCGGGGCAGTCGATCACTTTTGGGTTAACAGAAGTTCTGACGGCATCGAAAATATCGCGGCCTGCGAGGTCGATCGCGGTGGCTTGCCGCCAATCGAGGGGGATGTTGGCCTTATCGGCGGCGATGAGGGCGCGGACGACGTCGAGAACCCGGCCGCCAGCGAGATAGTGGGTCTCGAGATCGTTGACCGATACGTTTTTCAGCCCCGCTTTGAACGAGTTGATCCGGGCGGAAACAATGAGGCGAGGAGGGATTTTCCGGAGGCTCATCCCGATGATGTTGGTGAGAGAAATATGGGTCCCCGAGACGAAAGCTTGAAACCAGAGGCTGATGTAGCGGGCCGTCATGAGGGCGAATAGTCCCGCCGCGCAGGCGAGAATCATGAATAGAGGAAATGCAGAATCCATATTATTTCTCCGTATAAGTTTGTACGATTAGGTGGGAGCCTTGTCCTCCCAGAACTTCGATGAGGGTCCCTTTTTCAATAAAGCCAGTTTTAGCGAGCGCTTGGAAAGACCTGTCGTCGATGACGATATGGCCCGAAGGGCGAAGATCGTTGGCGCAGATCCCGACTTTGCCCACGAGTTCTTTTGGATAAAGGCAAGCCTGGTACCCTTCTTGATCGGTATCGAGATAAATTGTTTTTTTAGAGGCCCTCACCCGCCAGATCCCCACCTGGATCACGAAATAGAGAACCGTCATCAAAAAGGAAAAGTAGAGGAAAAACGATCCCCAGGATGGGAAAGAGAGGTGGAAGACGACGAGACTCGCCATCAAAAGCAAACTTCCGCCGATCGCCATGATAGCTCCGGGGAGGAAAAACTCAAGAAAGATTAAAAAAAAACCTGTGAGGGCGAGGGCGATTACAAAAAACATAGACTTATCCGAGGCAAAATTAGTAGTAGCTTACCTTCTTTTGACTTATCAGGATAGTCTCAAAGCTTTCATCCGTTCTTTTATATACAATTTGACAACGGAATCTTTTCTATTTCGGCTAGATTGTTGAAAGTCGGACCTTTGCAAAAGACTCAAATACTTTTTCCATTCTGCTTCTTTCGCTTCAGCCCCTTTCTCTCCTTTAACTAGCCCCATAAAATTTTCAACATCTCTTAGAGCTGCATTCCGGGCATCTAGATAGTGTTGAATAAACATTTTCTCATTTATTTTGCCGGTTACAGACTTCTTGTACTCGTAACAATCTCTCCGTTCATCCTGCATAACTATCGGACTCCAATGCTCAGACAGGTTTTTGAGAAATAGATAGACCGGATCCTGAAAATCGTAATAAGGATTGCCAGGAATGTTTATGCGGGAAGATTCTACTTCTACGTTTGCTGCTCCAGGACCTGGCGACCCCATAATTTTTGGTGATTGTGGCATCACATTTGGCGGCATTTCCCGAGTTGGCGTTCCGTTCGCAGCCAATTTTTTTTGAATCTCTGAGGGGGCCAGTTTCGCCACCTTTTTAGCAACTGGCGGAGGGTCCTGAGTAGCTCCTCTCAGAGGAGTCGATTCTTTCCGCTCATCAGCCGCTGACCGCAATTCAGCTACTGAAGCGACTGTTTCAGCAATCTCTGGAATTTTTTGTTTGGGAGGTCCTCCTAGATTCCAAGAAGGAGCGCCTGCTTTTTGAACTGGGCTTGACATGGGGAAAGATTATCAAGGAACTTCCCCAATTTTTGCAAGATCTGCCTATTAGAGTTTACCCAAGCGGCTAACGTGCTTCCTCCCTCTTCTCTTCATTTAACGGCAAGAAAAATGATCAGCGCAGAGGTAAAAGGAGTATAGAGAGACGCAGAGAAATAAATAATAGAGATAGACCGGGACCCTGCCCGGAGTTAGAGAGTATCCTTGAATATCTGCTTATTTAAACAGAATCGAAAAGTTCGGTTTGGGGCGGAAGCTTGAGCGGCCCCTCTCTAACTCCGGGCAGGGTCCCGGTCTATCTCTATTTTTCTCTCTTTTCTCTATTTTTTACCCTCTGCGTCTCTCTATACTCATTTTACCTCTGCGCTGATAAAATTCAGATGAGTCGAACCTAGAAAGTTTGATGGGATCTCTCCGCCGCTAGCGGCGGTGCGCCCTCTTCTAAAGGGGCAATTGCTGCGCGATTAGGAGTTGGTATATAAGGGCCCCTGCGACGCCGCCCAAGAGGGGGCCGACGATCGGGATCCAGGCGTAGTTCCAGTCGGAGCTCCCCTTCCCGGCGACCGGGAGCCAGGCGTGCATAAGGCGAGGGCCTAAATCGCGGGCCGGGTTGATGGCAAATCCGGTCGGACCGCCGAGCGAGAGGCCGATGCTAAAGATCAAAATCCCGACGGCGTAAGGGCCGACGCCCGATCCGATCCCGTTGTGGACGTTGAAGATCCCGAGCACTCCTATCAGGAGCACGGCTGTCGCTAAAAACTCGATGACGAAATGGCTCCAGTTTTTCTTGATCTCAGGCTGCGTGCAAAAACAGAGGAGCTTGAGCCTGGCCTCTTGAGTCAATCCCCAGTAAGGGAAGTAGGAGATCCAAACGAGACCGGCTCCCATCATCGCACCAACCATTTGTCCCAAAAGATAGGCCGGCAGATCGGAGAGGGGTGTTTTCCCTGCAGCGACCAGTCCGATCGTCACCGCCGGATTCAAATGGCCTCCGCTAATCCAGCCGACGGCATAGACGGCGATCGCGACGGCAAATCCCCACCCGGCGGTGATGACGATCCATCCGCCGCCGTGCCCTTTGGAGCGAGTCAGCAAGACATTCGCGACGACTCCATTGCCTAAAAAAATGAGCAAAAGGGTCCCGATCCATTCGCCGATAAAAATGCTCACAGCCCCTCCTCGATGAATTTGCAGATGCAAGCGGCTGTGTAATCGATGTGCTCTTCCGTGTGGGCGCTCGATAAAAACCAAGCTTCCTGCGATGCGGGAGGAATGTAGACGCCCCGCTCGAACAGGTACTTGAAAAACCTAGCGAACCTCTCCTCATCGAGCCCTTTTAAATCGAGCTTGCTGGCCACTTTTTTCGGGCCGAAAAAGAGGGTGAACATCGAGCCGACACATTGGATGCAG
This sequence comes from Verrucomicrobiota bacterium, assembly GCA_018239895.1. GTDB lineage: Bacteria > Chlamydiota > Chlamydiia > Chlamydiales > SM23-39 > SZAS-17. The sequence goes on along the minus strand of JAFEGL010000074.1, from coordinate 14,635 downwards.
GCATCGGCATTTTTTTTCTCGATCGATTTTCGGATAGGACCTACGAGCCGCTCCGTTTTAGCAAAAAGCATCTCATAGAATCCTGGCTGTTCGATTCTCTGGAGCGTCTCGAGGCCCGCCCGCATGGCAACAGGGTTTCCTGAAAGGGTTCCCGCTTGATAGACCTGTCCGAGCGGCGCCAAATGATCCATGTACTTCGCTTTCCCTCCGATGCCTGCGACTGGAAAGCCGCCGCCGATCACTTTGCCGAAGCAGGTGATGTCGGGATCGATCCCATACAGAGCTTGCGCTCCCTTCAATCCCACCCGAAAACCGGTGATCACCTCGTCGAAAATGAGGAGAGCGCCGACGCGGGCCGTCTCTTCCCGCAGCATCTGCAAAAATCCCGGTTCAGGCGGAACAACGCCCATGTTCCCCGCGATCGGCTCGATGATGACGGCAGCGACCTGCTCGGCCATCTTATTTGTGCGGAAAAAGGAGCGGACCGCAGCAAAATCGTTGAAGTGGAACAGGAGCGTGTCGGAGATGGTCCCCAAATTAACCCCTTTTGAAGTGGCGAGCGGATTTAAGCTCGCAACGCCCGAGCCGGCCTGAACGAGGAGCGCATCGTGATGACCGTGGTAATTGCCGATGAATTTCACAATTTTCGGCCGCTCGAGGGCGCCTCGGGCGATTCTAAGCGCCGTCATCGTCGCTTCGGTCCCCGACGAGACGAATCGGATCTTTTCGATTGAGGGATACAAGCCGACAATTTTGGTGGCGAGTTTTTCTTCGACTTCAGTGGCGATCCCAAAAGACGATCCTTTCGCCATCTGTTCGCAGGCAGCTTTGACAACGCCTGGATCTGCGTGGCCCAAGATGAGCGGGCCCCAGCTCAAGCAGTAATCGATGTACCTGTTTCCATCGGCGTCCTGGATTTGATCGCCTGCTCCCGACTCGACGATGAGAGGCGGCATGCCGAGCCCTTTGAACGACCGGACAGGCGAATTGACGCCTCCAGGGATGACCAAGCAGGATTTCTTGTAGATCGCTTCCGACTTTGTGCGCAGCATGAACCTCTCCTTGCAAAAGTGGGGATACTACAATATTTTATAGATAATTTTACATCGTTTTTTTAATCGTTATATCGTTTCCATCGTTGAGCTTGGCTGAAACATAAACAGCTCAACAATGGAAACGATATAACGATAAAAAAATTATTGAGATGACATCTTCGTTGAGGCAATATGCAAATCAGCCATGAGACGCGCCGTTTTTTACACATTCGCCTTCATTCCCACATTTCTTTGCGCGCTCGCTTATGAAGTCAACTTTGTCGGTCTCGACGATAAGGACGCGCTGAAGGCGCTGAAAGATGTGTCAGATCTGGTCAAGCTGCAAGATAGGCCTCCCGCTTCGATCAACGCGCTCCGCTACCGGATCGCCTCCGACCTTCCTAATTTGCTCAAAGGGCTGAGAGCTTACGCCTACTACGATGCGACGATTGCGACGCGGGTTGAAAATCGGGGCAAAGCAGTTCAGGTTTATTTGTACATCTACCCAGGGCCGCAGTACAAGCTGGGACCCTACGAGATTTACCATGGCGTCGGCTGCATAGATCTTGCGGGCGAACTACCCCGCTGCGGCGTCATCAGCGGCGAGCAGCTCGGATTGACTGAGGGAAAGGCTGCCCTTTCAGTCGGCATCGTGAACGCGGAGCTGTCTCTTCTCAATAAATTGGCCCACTGCGGCTATCCCCTCGCATATATCGACAAAAGAAAAGTCGAGGTCGATATGGCGAGCAAAACGGTGAACGCATCCGTCTGCATCCAGGAGGGGCCTCTCTCGAAATTCGGTCCATCGACGCTCTTCGGATTGAAAGATGTCCATCCGCGCTACATCGAGCGGAGATTCGCCTGGAAAGAAGGGGAAATCTACGATTCGGCAAAAGTGGAAGAGACGCAGAGGAGGATCTTGAAGAGCGATCTCTTTAGCTCGGTCCTCGTCAGCCATGCGGAAGGGGTCGACTCGGAGGGGGAACTCCCGATGAAGATCCGGCTCACCGAGGCGAAACACCGCTCAATCAGCGCATCGGTTTTTTACGCGACGGTAGACGGCCCTGGCGCCTCGGCCGGCTGGACCCACAGAAACATCCGGGGCATGGGGGAAATCTTTTCGGCCTATGGCGAGTGGTCCCTCCGCTACTGGATCGGATCGGCTGCCTACACAAAGCCCGATTTCTTGCGCCTCGATCAGACACTGAAATTCTGGGGCGACATCAGCCGGGAAAATATCTATCCGTATCTCGCGTTTACGTATAGAGAAGCGCAGCGGATCGAGCGGAAGATCAATCCGAAAACGACGGCTTCTGTCGGACTTAAGTTTGAATATATCGATGTCTCTGAGTCGGCTTCCGACGGCCACTACGCGCTGCTCGGAATCCCCATTTACGCCCGCTACGATACGACCGACAACCCGCTCAATCCAACCAAAAACTACTCGATCACCTACCAACTGACGCCGTACCAGTCGGTCTTGCACGGCCATGAGCACTTCCTCAAACAGCGGCTCACCGGCTGCGTCTACTTCCCGCTGACCGAATCGAAATGGGTCATCTTGGCGCTGAGGGCTCAGTTCGGTTCGATTGTTGGAGCTAAGAGAGAGAATGTGCCGCTGCCGAAACTTTTTCTGGGCGGATCTCTGGACGATCTGAGGGGCTACAAGTACAAGACGGTGAGTCCGCTGAAAAAAAATCATCCCCATCGAAACAGGCCGCTCGGAGGCCGCGGAGCCATTTTTGCCACGGTCGAGACCCGTTTCCGCGTCACCGAATCGTTCGGGATTGTCCCATTCTTCGACATCGGGACGGTGACCGAAAGCGAATACCCGCAAGTCGAGGCCCCCTGGTTCAAATCGGTCGGCCTGGGTCTGAGGTATTTTGCCTTCTTCGGCCCAGTCCGGTTCGATATCGCCCGAGCGATCAACCGGCGGAAAAAATATGGGCACAAAAACAGTTATCTCGATCCCCCGGTTAACTTCTATGCAAGCGTAGGACAGACATTCTGATGAAATGGTTTAGACGAATCGCCTATTTTCTTTTAGCCGTCTTTCTCGTGGCGGGCATCTTGGTCGGCGTGCTGCAGAGCCGCTGGGGCCAAGAGAAAATCAGGGCGCTTATCACCTCGAGTTTGGAAAGAGGAGGCGTCCAAGTTGAAATCGGCCAGATTCATGGGCAGCTGCCCCACAGATTGACCCTCGGCCAAGTAGAAGCTCGCCTTCCCGACGGCTCGAGCCTCTCTGTCGAATCGATCACCGCGGAATTTTCCATTTTCTATCTTCTGAAAAATGAGATCTCGTTCAAAAAAGTCGATGCCTCTCATGTCGTTTGGACTCGAGGGCCAGGGGGAACTGGCGGAACGGCGAAAGGGCGCTCGATCCCCTCTCTCCCGATCTCTCTTTCAGTGAAGTCGCTGAACGCCACCGATGTTTTTGTCGATGAGAAAGGGCCGTTCCAAATTCAGGGGCGGATCGAAATCGCCTCGAAAAGCCACCACCTGTTCCTCGATCTAAAAGCCTCTCAGGCAGACGACAAAGCCCGCTTCATGGCTCTGGTGAAAAGAAACGGAACTTCTCAGTGGACGGCCGATGCCCAGATTGCCGATTTAACCTCTTGGGTCTCCTCTCCGTATCAGGGATCGGTCCAGGTGAAAATCTACGGCCAAGGCGATGAAGAGAAAACGATTCGCGGCCGGATCGAGGGGACCGCGACGCCTAAAATGGGACCGGCGCGGTTCCAAAATGAGTGGAGCTTCAATGCCCGATTCAGACACGCGAGCGGCGGAGGCTGGGCGATCTCCCGAGGTTCGGTGAATAGCGACATTCTTCAAGCGAGAGGGAGCGCCAACTTCGATGCTAAGGGTACGCTCCTCGACGCGAGCGGCCAAATTCAATCGGATAAGCTCTTCCCCGATCCATTCCAAGGGCGCATTTTAGCGCGGCTACTCCTCCGCAACGACGAGGGGAAACTCATTGAAAAAGCAGTGGGACAAATTCCTTTGTTAAAAATCGGCGGCCTCGAATGGAAGGATGTCGATTTTACACTCGATGGAATCGACAAAAAAGGGACATTCACTCTCAAAGGGGATCGGTGGAAGAGCGACGGGAACTTTTCGTGGGAGAATCTCGTGAGCCTGTCGAATATCCGGATCGATTCGCCTGAAATGAGAGGGACCGGAAGCCTCTCGCTATTGCCCGAGGGGCAAATGGAAGGCTCCGCAGACCTCGCCATCGACAATCTCCAGATCTTAAAACCTTTCGCGCCGGAGCTCAATCCGTTTGGACGAGTCGAAATCAAGGCCGATTGGAAAAATTCGAACCTTAATTTGAATGCGACAGCGAACGAGCTCTATGTCAGGTCGTTTTACTTCGAAAAAGCAAATCTAACGGCTGCCCTTCAAGACCCGTTCAAATCGGTCTCAGGCTCTGTTGTAGCGGAAGCCAGCGGCGGACTTTGGCACGGCCTTCGTCTCGACGCTACCCGCTTCGAAACACAAATTAGCGGCGCTGAATGGCCCTTTTCTCTGACGGGAAGAGGTGTTTGGAATAGAAACTTTGAGACAAGTCTCAATGGCGTTTGGCATCTTGATTCAAAAGAGTTCGCTGGAACCGTCCAAAATTGGAACGGCAGTTTTTATAATCAGCCCTTCTCGTTGACGGCGCCGGTCGAATTTTACCGCTCGAAAAACAAGACAGAAATCACCAATACAGAACTTGTTTTAGCCGCATCGAATCTGACCGGGCGGTTCAGACATGCAAACGACTCGGGCGAACTCTACTTGCGCCTCGAGCAATTCCCTCTCGATTTTCTTTCGCTCAATCCACTCGAAGTGTCGATCACAGGCCAGCTAGACTTCGAGGGGAAAATTACCGAGGCGCAAAAGAAAGTGAGCGGCGATTTCAAGGCGGCTCTCAGCTACGTCGAGATCAGCGAGCTGGGAGAGATCCAGCCGATCAACGCCGAGGGGATTCTTACCGGAAGGCTTGAGCAGGATCAGTTCCTCCTCCAAGGCGCCCTCTCCGCGCACGACGAGCCGCTCGCTTCGATCGACATGAAACTTCCGATCCGGGTCGAGATGGAGCCTTGGCGCGCCGAGCTCCTCTACTCAAGGCCGAATACGGGCCATTTCTCGCTCAATGGGAGAATCGAAGATGTCCTCGACTTCATGAATTTGGGGTCCCATTGGCTGGAGGGGAATTGCAACTGCGATCTCAAGTGGTCGAACACGCTGAAAAATCCCCTCGTCGAAGGGTATTGCAGGCTCGAAGATGGCTACTATGAAAACTACTACACCGGAACGCAGCTGACCGATCTCAACGTCGAATTCCTCGCCGAAAAGGACCGCCTTTTTCTCCACTCGCTCAAAGCGAAAGATGGAGCCGGCAAGGGGGCTCTCCTTGGGGATGGAGTCCTCTATTTACGGCTCGATGAAAAACTCCCCTTCCAGTTCCATCTTGCCTTCCAAGAGTTCAACTTCGTCCAGATCGGATTCATCGACGCTGAGGCGAATGGGGCAATCGATCTGAAAGGGACCTACGAATCGGCTACAGCAAAAGGGCAGATCCATGTCATCGATAGCAAAATCTCCATCCCGGAGAATTTGACGCGGAGTCTCCCCAATCTTCAAGTCGTCTACAAAAACGCCCAAAAACCACCCGAAGTGCTCCATCAAACTCCGCGCAAGTCATATCCCTTTCTTCTAGATTTGGAGGTCGATGCGCCAAAAGGGGTCACCATCTCGGGCCGCGGCCTCCGATCGGAGTGGAAAGGCGATTTCCATCTCGGAGGCTCGCTCACCTCTCCCCAGCCGAAAGGGACGCTCGAGCTCATTCAGGGCGAGTTCAGCTTCTCGGGCCGCGCTTTCAAGCTCAATCGCGGGAGTCTCACCTTCTCAGGCCAGTCGAAAGAGATGCCCCATCTCGACCTCACAGGTTCGACCGAGCAACAAGGGATCTCGATCCTCGCGAACTTGAGCGGTCCGCTCAACTCGCCGCAGCTCACCTTCCAATCGGTGCCGCCGCTCCCGTTGAGCGCCATCATCGCCCACCTCCTCTTCGGCCAAGACATTTCTGAGATCAACGGCCTCCAAGCTCTTCAGCTCGCCACTTCTGTCGCAAAGATCGCCGGCGAAACACCCGACGTCCTCGAGACTACCCGCCGCTCGCTCGGCATCGACCGGCTCCGAATCGTCTCGACTCCCGACGACGAGGGGGGCGAATCGATCTCGATCCAAGTCGGCAAGTATGTGGCCAAAGGGGTCATCGTCTCGATCACTCAAGGAACCGAGTACTCGGCACCAAACATCAGCATCGAAGTCGACATCGGCGCCGGCTTCTTCTTCATCGGCGAAACGGATCAAGTCCACGAGCAGGGCAAATTCGCCTTCAAGTGGAATCGCAACTACTGAGAGGGTGTTAGTGGTTTAAAATTTCGTCAATTCGGGAATTATTTGAACAAATTTAGATTTAAAATCGAGGCGTTTAATAATATAGCTAGCTATTTGCATTATAAACAATAAATTATATAGTTATTTTATTTTTAAACGTTGTTTTGAATTAAAAAATAAACTCTTTTTGAGTATACTTATGCCGGTTTTAAGGAAAAATCGGTAATTAATGAATCCCACAGCGAGCAGCTCCGCATCCTCTTCATTCCAACAAGAGAATTTTCTCTCGTTACCCTCTAACAGTCAAAGTGTTAACAATTTTCATCACCTAGAACTGGTAAACCCCCTCTTTTTCAAGAAGTGGGGCCCTCTCCTCAATTACTACTTCAACGCGAGTCCGGAAGAGGGGAAAGAGATCCTGCAATACTTATGGAGCCTCGATAAAAGGCTCAACCAACCGATTTACGAACAGCAGATCTTCGCCTTCATGGAGGAGTATAAGAGTCAGCCTAGGCTCGTGGCTAGCTTCTTGGGGAACCTCCTCTCTTTTTGCCGAACCAGCGCCCAAAATCCGCTCCCTTGTCTCGAATATACGAATAAAGGGAGCAAAGAGACCTTCGAATACTTATTTAATCAGCAGTTAGACTTCTTCAAGTTTTACTTGGAAAGCTTCATCAAAAGCATTCCGGGGTGCAGCAGTGAGATGAAGGAGCTGGCTACAGCAACAGAACTCGGCCGATTGCTTGCGAAAGGGCTGCTCGATGATCGAGGATGCGTCAATAAACAGGCAGTTTCTCTTTGGCTCGAGTATCTCCCCTATCAATTTGGATACATTCCTGAGATGTACAAGAAACAGATAGAGGTCGTCCTACTGGCTTTGCTCCACGATCCTGAAATGACCCGCTTGTTGGAGAGCATCGGGACTCCGTGCCTAGAAAAGAGGACAGATATCCATTTACAACTTCAGAAACAAAAGCAGATCAGTCTCGATGAAACCCACTCAAGAGAAGCAGCCCTGAGCGCTCTTCTTACTTATCCGCGGCAAGAGGGAGGCGATTGCTATCTCTACGCACCCGTCATCGCCCTTTTGCAACACGATCCAAAATACATTCTCCGCCATCTCAAAACGCTCATCGAACATGGCGAAGTTGTCACACCGAGCGGCCATATTTTAACAGCAAGATCTCTGTATAATTGCAGATATTCTTTCCAAAAGCTTTCGATACAAGAACTCGAGGAGTCGAGCCCGGTCCTCTTCGCCATGGACGACATCGGCGTTGGCAAGATGATATTTCCTCAATTGACCCGAGGCCAGACCATAACGCCATTTGATTTGGTCTGCCACTTTAGCCCTAGTAAGGAAGAGAGACGAACCGCTCTCAATCGGATCTCCTCTTTTTTCCAAAACCACCTCCTCACAAGTTTATGCCAACACATTCGTGGCTTTTCAGATAATTTTTCTTATATAAAAGGACCAAAATCAACACTTGTCAACCTATTTTCGGAATTTAAGTTCCTTACGAATGGACGCCCCGAATTAGAGCCTATCTTCGCTCCCCTGGCTCCATTCATGAAGAAGATCCTTGAGAGGGCTATCTTCATAGCAAGATCGAATGACATCAAAGATCTAGTCGCAATTTCTCAAGCTACAAACATCAATCTAGAGACTTTATTAGATGGATGCTGGGGGTTGATTACCTATCCAAACGCAGCCGGAGAAAGTGGGACAATCTATAGTTGGCAAGAGCTGCAGTCTTTTCTTTTCCAGATAGGCGTGCAAGCTCTAAAAAAATTGAAAGCGGCCCACCCTCAACTCGATGTGACACCATTAGAGCTTGTCTTTGCAACTTGGCAGGACGATCCATCTCCATTTGAAAAAGCGCTGAAGGACTTTGCAACAGTCGCTGCTCAATATCGAGAGGGGCCTCACTTACCGGACCTTGCAAACAGCCCCATCCCTATCTTCTTCCTGGCGGGTGGTCTCTGTGAAGAAATTGTCACCGATTTCTTCCAAATCCCCCTCTGCACACAAAATGTACAAACAAACGCCCCTCTATTCGAGCTAGCTAGAATCACTGAGACTCTAGCTCGTGAAATCCCTCCAAATCCTAACCCCGTTTCTCCCCCGGTCGTATTGTGCTGTTCAAGCAATGGAGAGGGAGGCCACGCCTTCAATTTGCTCCCGTACAACTACTCGCTAAAGAAATGGTGGGCCCATCCTTCATTGACGCCTTTTGCGAATGCGACCTTGATGGAAGGGAAAGGGCATATCCTCTCTTTGACGCCTATCGCAGGACAAAAACGGGACTGTTTGATCGAAGCCGTGCAAAAGACAGTCCCTTATCCGCTGTCTCGAACGGCTTTGGCTCCATTCATCATTGTAAATACCCCTGAAGAGATCATTCTCCAATGGAGCCAAAATCCCCGTTTGGCGCCTCACTTTGCTCAATTGGCAGAAGCTCTGAACAAATATTCTGCCGCCCTCTATTTCCATCATATTCCTCTCACTCAGACTCAGAAGTCGATCCTAATCCAACAATTAAGAGCGGTGCTCTTCGAATCTGAAGAGGCGGCCCTCCTCATCCAGTCGCTGCCTAATGCGACCATGGGTCAGATCGAAGCTGAATGGAGCCGGCATCCCCGTTTAGTCCCTTTTACAGGCATCTTACCAACTTTGTTCGCCCCCTTCATTCACGATCACCGACAAGTGGCTTTGTCTCACGAAGCCAAGAACCATTTCATCGGCAACATGCCTGCTGAAATCAGAGGAGACCTCGCTTTAGGCCTCACCCCTGCTACCCCAAGTTCCCTTGTAGAATGCTGGGAAAAAGAGCCCGAATTAGAGCCCTATTTGAATCAGCTCCAAATCGAACTCAACAGAGCAGTAGAGTGGGTCGATTGGTCCCAGTGGATCTGCGCGATTCCAAAATTAATGATCCCTTTGATCATGGACGGCCTCCCTTGCACGCCGAATGAAATTCATGAACAGCTCGTTTTGGCCTGCGAACGGGAACAAAAACGGCTAATCGATACCTCCTCTTCCACGGAAACTACAGGGATGTCCTTTTCAAGAGGAGCTAGAGTTCTTCAAGAGGCCCTGAATGAGATCCAAGGCAAATGGGAGTACAACCAGATTCTCGATTACCTATCTGATATACTGAAATTTCCCGGCCAAATCCTCTTGGCCGATTTAAATTACAGCTCTTGCCAGCTATGGATTGGATACCAGTACGGCCAAAAGAAGATAAAGGTTCAGTATTTCAATAAAAATAGCGACGGAACGACTCGATCGATTGAAAACTCGACAACGATCGAGCGGTTACACATCATTGGAGGCCACTCGTCGCAGCAGCCGCAAGGCCTGAGAGTATGACGCCCGCAGTCAACCCTTTTCAGCCCTCCTATTTTGTCTCCACATGTTCTAGAAAAGACCCTTGAAAAACCCCTCTTCTTCGATCGATGGGGCTCTATTCTAAACGAATATTTTTCAGGAGGGGATCCAGAATCAGCGAGAAGCGTCCCTCGACTCTTGTGGTGTCTCGAGGAGCGGTTTAATAATAGGCATGATGCAGGGCTTCACCCCGTACCCCAGACTAAATTCAGGCGGAACCCGCAGTAAAATTTATTTAGTGACGTTGCGGTTATTCCAACTTTGGACGACTTGGTCTTCTTGTGAGCCTTTAGCTGGTTTGAAAAGGTTTTGGGCCCACTCTTTCACCCGAGGTTTGGCGGTTAGAGCCGCCTGTTGGTTGAGAATGTCTTGGAAATGGGTTTGAAGAAGGGTGAGCTGAGCCACATCGGGACCATTTGCCTGGATTAGGTCGGCGAGCTCCTGCATCTTCCCTTCGATCCAATGGGCTTCGAGAGAAAAGACCGTCTGGTAGGCCGGCTGGCTCTTGCGGAACGCCTCTTGTTTACCGGACCAAAGTCCCAAGAAAACTCCGGCGATGATCCCGCCGATTCCGCCGATGATGCCGAGGGCAATGCTTAAAACTCCCCCGCCGCAGACAATCCCAAGGAAAGATCCAAGGCCGAGGCCAAAGCCGATCCCGGCTAGGCAGGCCATCCAGATCCGCATCTTTTTGGAATGTTCAGCAAAAGTTCTGTGGGCCGCTTCGATCCCCTCTCTCATCTGCTGGGAGATCGCTTCGTGCTGCTGATCGAGCTCTTGGATCCACTGGCAGGGTGCGCCCGCAATGTTCGCTCTCGCTGCCAAAGGTTGGCAGAAAGTATTTATTGATTGTGAATAAAAATCAGATGTTACTTTGTTTGGAATTGCCATAGACGACTATGTTAGCAGATCGATTCTTTACAAAATAGAGAGCATATTCTTGAAAATGGCCCCATTTTTCAGTTTTGCATGTGCTTGATTATACGCTTTTTACGTTTCAAATAATTTTGACGACTGGTGGAATTAAACGGAGGAAAATATCATGGGTGCGCGCGATAATGTAAGAGGTTGATCAAATGTCATTTCCTTCAGACTTCGATGAAATTGGCGACACAGCCATTCTCTCCCCAGCTCTCTATGCTGCACAAGATCCAAAACACGCAGAAGAAGATGAGCGGGCTTTACGAACAAACAAGATTTCCAAGGAAGTATTTTCTGCACTGGCCCCCTACATGGCCTCGAGCGCGACGCTCGCTGACCAAGTGACCCCGCCTCCTGAAGACGCGAGAGAGGTCCACTCGGCCGCCGCTTCGACGGGTCTCGTCTCAGGATTCCCCAACTTGAGCTGGGAGATTTTGCGAGCTGGTCTTTTGAAAGAAAACTTCATGATCAAAGATTTGAACGAGATCAGCAAAGGGATCGAAGAGATTCAAGAAAAACTCGGCAAGGTTCTGAAATTCAACCAGAAATTGACCAAGCTCCCTTCCGAGAAAGAGACCTACGAGATCACCGACGACATGAAGGAAGATATCAAAGTCTTGAAAGAGATGGGTATCGACGTCCTCTCCCCCGACGAGAAGACGATTTCCGCCGAGAAGCTGGGGATGATCAAGACTGACCTCGACCACATCAAGAGCCAACTGCAAACCAATATGCAGACAAAGTTCATGAACGTCCAGACGAAGACCTCGCAGTATAGCTCGCTCCTCGATTCGCTCAAAACAGTCGAAAAGCACTTCAGCAGGCTCCTTTCGAAAATTCTCGACAACATGACCAAGAGATGATCGACTCGTTGAAAAAATTTCTCGAAGTTGCGCCCCATCAGGAGGTCATGCCTCCCGAAGAAGCGGAGAAATTTTATTCATTGGGCTTTTCTCTTTACGGCGTCGGCAATTACAAAGAGTCGGCCGACGTCTTCGAAGTGCTTTGCGCCCAGTGGCCACTCGAGCCAAAACACTGGTTCGCCCTCGCCTCTTCGCGCCAAGAGAATAGCGAGTACGAAAAAGCTCTCCACGCCTGGGCCATGGCGGCGATTTTGAAAACCGACGACCCATTCCCCCATTTCCACGCAGCCGAATGCTGCTTTTCCCTTTCGCAAAAAGAGGAAGCCAGTTTCGCCCTCGCGTCAGCCCTCTCCAGATCGGAGACCCACCCTGTTTTGAAAGATAAAATCGCCCTTTTGCGGCAGCAGTGGGAGTTGAAAGAATGACCAGAGCTCTCGCCCTCAACTACGAAAACAGGCTCCTCTTTGAGCAAGATCAGGTCAAAAAGTTGACTCTCGGCGAAACGGCCTCCGTCGCGCCTGTAGGCCTGGCAGCTGCCATCAGCACAATCCAGCAAGCGATCGCCGTGGACAAAGTGGCGCCGCGCGAGACGATCGCCCTTCCGAAAGGCCCCACCGCCGCCGACTACAAACGGCTCGCCCAAAAAACGGCTCTCTATCCCGAGTTCATCCCCGCTATAGCCGGAGTAGCCGCCGCCCCTGCGTCGAGCCAAAAAGAAGTCCCCCTCTCCTCAAAACTCGAAGTTCCTGAATTGAGGACTTACGAGGACTTAAGAAAGTTCATCGAGCAGCTGAAAAATTTCCAGCATACCTTGGCCAAGCTCCAAGTTAAAAGCGACCTGCTGACCGGCGAATCGGTCGAAGGCTTTGAACTAGAGGTTCAAAAAGATCTGGCGAAGCTCCAGAAGCTCAACCAAGAACTGAAAGCAGCCATCGCCGAGCACATCAAAGCGACCCAAGATGAGAAAAAATGGGGCGTTTGGCAAAACGTCCTCCAATATTTCATCGCCGCCACCTCGATCGTCTTTGGCGTCGCCCTCATTGCAACAGGCGTCGGCGTCGTCGCCGGAGCTCTCCTCGTAGCAGCGGGCGGGCTAACCCTCGTCAATCGGATCATGTCCGATACTGGCGCCTGGAAACTTTTGGTCGGCTACTTCACCGAAAGCACCGATATGCAGAAGAAAATCGCCAGCCGGATCGAAATGGGGATGTTCCTCCTTTCGCTCGCCATGAGCTTGACGGGCGGTGCGATGGCCTTCCAAGCAGGTGCGCTGACAGAGCTCGTCACCCTCGATAAAGCGGTCAAAGTCGTCACTCTGACCACCGCCCTGATCAACGGCGGCTTCGAGCTCGGAAGAGCCGTCGTCAACAAGAAAGCGCAGGATATGAAGGCGAAAATCCTCACCATCTCCGGCGAAACAACCGATATACAATACAAAATGCAAAGAGATTCATCTTCCATTGAAGAGGCGCAAAAGCTTCTGCAAGAGACCGTAGAGCTGATCAAAAGGTCCATCTCACAATTGGAAGTAATGGCAGATTAATTTGGAGAACCATCATGGCAGTCGATGTATTAAGACCTAATACCCAACACTTCACAACTTTCGAGCCGCGCGTGCTCATCCCCGCTGACAATTTTTCCACAGAAAATTTTCAAGTCCGGCTCGCTCGAGTCCTAGCGAAAGTCTTTTCCGTTCTGGCCGATTTGTCGCTCAGTGAGAAAGAGAAGATCTCTCTCTTGAAAAAGGAGATCAAAAACTTCACGAAGATCCAAGCTGACGCCGCCGGTAAGAAAGGGACGAAGGAACTGATTTGCACCGCTGCAAAAGTCCTCTTTTTGGGGATTTCGATGATCCCATATCTCTCCAATGTTCCGAGACTCGGAAACATCCAAGAGCCGCTCCGTCAATTCAGCTCTTGGACAGCCGACACGGTCAACAAGTGGCTCGATTCGGGACTCGATAAAAAATCGATCGTCGCCCAGAGCTCGCGCGAGGTGTTGGTTCAAGACATGCAAAATACCAACAACGACGTTCAAGCCAAAGCGGGCACAAGAAGGGAATTCCACGAGGTATTGAAAGAGATCCTCCAAACCTTCCAAACTGCATCTCGGCAAACATAGGGCTTTGACCCGAAAGTCCCAATTTCTTAGAATTGGGATTTGGAGTGGTTTAGCACATGGTTATCGTTCTTAAAAGACAAGCTCTCCGCATCCTGGCGATGATCGGAGAGTATGTTTCTCTTGTCATCGATGTTTTTTCCGCTGCAATCAAGCGCCCGCCTGCCTGGGAATTGATCCGCGAACAACTCTACCATATCGGCGTCATGTCCCTTTCGGTCGTCGCGATCACCGGTTTTACGACCGGGTTCGTTTTGGCCGCCCAATCGTTTTATCAACTAGGAGAAAAAGGGCTCGCCGGCGTCACAGGAGTGATGGTCGGAAAATCGATGATCACTGAACTAGGACCCATTTTAACCGCCTTCATGGTGACAGGAAGGGTTGGCTCCTCGATGTGCGCCCAGTTGAGCACGATGCGGGTGACCGAACAGATCGACGCCCTCAAATCGATGGCCGTCAACCCGAATAGCTACCTCGTCGCCCCCCGCTTCATCGCAGGGATTTTTATGATTCCTCTCCTCACTCTGTTTAGCATCACGATGGGGATTTTCGGCGGCTATCTGATCGCCGTCTACCTATTCCACATGTCCCCCGTCACCTACTTTGATCCGATGAGAGTCCACATCACCCTCTTCGACGTCGCCTCAGGGATGATCAAGGCGTTCATCTTCGGCGTCCTCCTCGTTACGGTTTGCTGCTACAAAGGGATGAAAGCCTCAGGCGGCGCCGCCGGCGTCGGCCGTTCGACGACGCAGAGCGTTGTGACGAGCTACATCCTCATCTTAGTCTCCGACTTCCTCCTGACCATGGCCCTGAACATGATCCACCAAGAGATGAAAGGGCTATGAGACTATCCCACTATTCCCGTGCGCCCTTTTTGAATCTTTTTCCGCCCTTTTTAAAACCGCTTTGTCGCCCTA
>JAFEGL010000073.1 GCA_018239895.1 Verrucomicrobiota bacterium | reverse complement strand
CGCCCGTGTCTGCCGGGCCGGCGATCCAGAGCGAAGCTCTGGATTCGAATCCTACCCGCAAGCCACGACTGTGGCTTGCTTCTTCCGAACAAAAAAAAACCCAGCCGATTGGCTGGGCTTTTTTTTGGTCGGAAGAGGTAGGATTCGAACCCACGGACCCTTGCGGGCCTCCTGTTTTCAAGACAGGTGCAATAGGCCACTCTGCCACTCTTCCGTAATGTCCTTAAAATATATGGCTTGTCGTCTTAATTTCCTAGAAGTTTATGCAAACTGGGTTAAGAATTTCATGTCGTTCTGGGTAAAATAGCGGATGTCGGGGATCTGGTGCTTCAAAATAGCGGGCCGCTCAATCCCCATTCCCCACGCAAAACCGGAATAAACTTCGGGATCGATCCCTCCCTTGCGAAGTACGTTCGGATGGATCATCCCCGCGCCGCACACTTCGAGCCAGCCGGTGTGCTTGCAGATGCGGCAGCCTGACCCTTTGCATCTCGTGCAGAGGACGTCGACTTCAAGGCCCGGTTCGGTAAACGGGAAATAGCTGGGGCGGAAACGGGTTTTTACTTTTTCGCCAAGGAGCTTGCTCCAGAATTCGTCCATCGTGGAGAAGAGGTCGGCAAAGGTGACGTGCTTGTCAATGTAAAAAGCCTCTACTTGATGGAAGAAGACGTGGGAGCGGGCCGAGGTCGTCTCGTTGCGGAAACAGCGTCCAGGGGCGACTACTCGGATCGGAGGAGAAAAATTCTCCATCGTGTGAACTTGGGTGTTGCTCGTGTGGGTCCTGAGGAGCCACTTGGTGGAGAGATAGAAGGTGTCCTGCATGTCGCGGGCCGGATGGTCCTTGGCGAAATTGAGGCCTCCGAAATTGTAGTAGTCGGTGTCGACATCGGGACCGAGCCGGACAGAAAATCCCATGCCGATGAGGATGTCGAGGGCATGGTTCAACATTTGGGTGACTGGATGCTCGCGGCCGAGGGGGCCTCTGCGGCCTGGAAGGGTTGGGTCGAGCCACTCTTTTTCAAAGCGGTCAACCATCTCTTGGTTCTTGAGGCGGGCGAGGCTGTTTTCACAATGGGAGACGAGCTCTTCTTTGA
This sequence comes from Verrucomicrobiota bacterium, assembly GCA_018239895.1. Classification (GTDB taxonomy): domain Bacteria; phylum Chlamydiota; class Chlamydiia; order Chlamydiales; family SM23-39; genus SZAS-17. Next base: position 29,765 of record JAFEGL010000073.1, on the reverse strand, counting down.
GATCGTTGATGAGCTTGCCGAAATGGGGGCGCTCCTCGGTTGTGCAATTTTTTAACTCCATCATCAGCGACTGGATGGGCCCTTTTTTTCCGAGATATTTGACTTTGAGATTCTCAAGATCCTTGGAATTTGCGGCGTCCTGGAGTTCTTTGATGAAGTGGGTGCGGAGTTGACCTATCTGGTCGATGAGAGAGGCGGCCATGGAAATAACCAATAGGCCCGGGAAACCCGGGCCTTAAAATTTAAGCAGCGAGACCTTTTTTCGCAGAACCGGCGATCGCAGAGAATGCGTTCGGGTCGCGGATAGCAAGTTCCGAGAGGATCTTGCGGTTGATGGAGCACCCTACTTTTCTCAGTCCATCGATGAACTTACTGTAAGAGAGGCCATTGATCTTCGCGGCCACCCCGATACGGGTGATCCAAAGGCTCCGGAAATCGCGCTTGCGCAACTTGCGGTGCTTGTAGCTATTCGCCAGCGCGGCCATCATCGCGTCTTGGCTCAATTTTAAGTGGTTCTTTCTGTCGCCGTAGAACCCTTTGCAACGCTTGAGAACTTTTTTCGTTCTTTTGTGTGCTGCGACGGCGTTTGTTACACGTACCATCTTTGTCTCCTTATACGCCCATCAACATTTTGAACATTTTGACTTGGCCTTCATCGACGAGTCTATCTTGCGCTAATCCGCGTTTGCGTTTAGAGCTCTTCTTCGTCAGGATGTGGCGTCGTCCAGGGCGGGTCCGTTTTAATTTTCCGGTTCCCGTTACACGAAATCTGGCTTTCACAGCCTTCTTTGTCTTCATTTTCGGCACGGTCTTATTCTCCTACTAGTTTCTTTTGGCCAGATTCTGCCGACTTAGGTTTCTTACCGCTGGGGGCAAGGACCGTCGACATCGATCGACCCATTAATTTTGGCGGCGCTTCCAACTGGGAAATGTCGGAGAGCTCTTGACAGAACTCTTGAACGACCTTTGTCCCGAGATCGAGGTGGAGCATTTCGCGTCCTCTGAACATACAGGTGATCCGCACTTTATTGCCTTTCACGAGAAACTCGCGGGCATGCTTGACTTTCGTTTGAAAATCGTGCGTATCGATGTTCGGCTTCAGCTTGATCTCTTTGACCTTGATCTGGACTTGCGCCTTTTTACTATCTTTTTCTTTTTTCGCTAGAGCATACCGGAATTTTCCGTAGTCGATGATCTTCGCAACCGGCGGTTTAGCCGTCGGTGCGATCTCGACGAGATCGAGGCCCATATCCTCAGCTCGAGCCAAGGCCTCTCTCAGTGTCAATATTCCTAGCTGCTCGCCATCTTCCGTGATGACGCGAAGTTTATCTGCTCGAATTTCTCTGTTAATTCTCAATGCTGCGTTCCTATTTGCCGCGGTTCTCTAAAAAAAGCGGAATTCCAAGGTTCATTTCTAGCAGAAGAACTAAAATTCTTTCAACAAAAGCTTCTGTGACGACCGCAATACCGCTTCCCGTAGAAAGCTTTTGCTTCTTCACTGAAGCGATTGCCCAGGGTCTCAGGATCGGATCCTCAACCATGAACTCTATGATGGGCTCCGCTTCTTCAACTCGTTCGACCTTCTCGAGCATCTCTTCAGGGATCTCCAGGTCTTTCCAGTCGCGCCGTTTTCCGGCAATCCGAACCCAACAATCAAAGCCCAACATGATAAGGATTTTATAGTTCGAATGCAAGGAAGAAGTCACTTTGTGGAGAGATTCCCCTGCGGATGTGAAAATCGTTTTTTGAATCGCATAGGGCGATCCGTGTAAATCTTTCGTTGATTCGGCAACAAGCCGCTTAAATTCTCTCCGATCTCTCTCGGCTATTTTCCAACTTTCTCCAGAAAAATCGGCCTGCGGAGTCTCTGGGAAAAATAGTTTTTGGATCCTCTCCCGAATCTCAATTCCCTTTTCGGTCCAAACGAGCCCCTCTTCATACGTTCTCCAAAAGCCCTGGTTTTGTCCCAGGTCGCCTAGAGCGCGATAAGCGGAGAGTTTTTTCAAATATTCTTTCAGCTCCTCTTTCGATTCGGCGGCAACCCCAGAAATGCGGATCCCTTGATCGGGCAGCGGTTCTAAAGAAAGGAGTTTAAAGGCGCCCAATTCCCCAGTACTTTCAAGGTGGGGCCCTTCGCTGAGCTGATGAAACGTGCCGATTTCGATGAGTTCGACGAGGTTCCCCTCAATCTCTTCAAGGATCTCGCACTGGCCGGCATGACCCTCTTTTTTAAGGAGCCCATAGGCGCTTGCGGGGACCATTTCGAGAGTCCGGATCGGCCGGTCTTCACGGACGATCTGCCTCATCCGCTCTTCGAGCCAAACAAGGGTTTCTGGGTTAACAGGATGGGGAAAGTAGAGATCGCAAGAGAACCCGGTATCGGTGGCTTCAGCTCCCCACAGTTCGACCGATGGGTAGGTCTCGAACAGGGTCGCCGCGAGAATCTGGGCTGCCGTTTGGCGTACTCTTCTTAAATTCAAAAAAATCTTGTTTGAGGGGGCATGGGATGTAGCTGACTCGAACAGCTGACCTCCACGATGTCAACGTGGCGCTCTAACCAACTGAGCTAACACCCCATGACAAATTTAAAGTAGTTAAATCATAGAAGATCTGACAATTCGATTCAAGAGGCGATTTCTCACGAGCTTCTAAAATGACAACCCCTTGAACGTTTATTCCTCCAAGCGCCCTGAGCGATGAGGGTCGAGGTGAGGACCCCATTCCGGAGGCCGATGAGGTCGGGGACGAGCTCGGCCCGCTCGTAAAAAGAGTCGATCTCCCACTGGAGCTGCCCGAGCATTTTGAGGGCGCGGCGGAGCCGATCTTGGTCTCGGCTCAATCCGACATAATTCCACATGGTCTGCTTGATGGTCATCCAATCTTGCTGAATGAGGGCCGCGTCGACTTTTTCGTGGCTCATGACCCATTCTTCAACGGGAGGAAAATAGTCGGAGCGGTTCGGCAATACGATTCCTAAATCTTGGGCTGCAGTCCATCCCCAGACAAGCCCTTCTAGAAGGGACGTGGAGGCCAATCGATTGGCTCCATGGAGGCCGGTGCAGGAAACTTCGCCGATGGCTCGCAGACGGCGGATCGAGGTGCACCCATTCAGGTCGACAGAGATTCCTCCGCAACTGTAGTGGGCCGCCGGGACGATGGGAACGGGTTCTGAGGCGAGATCGAACCCTTTTTGCAAGCAGTGGCCGTAGATGGCGGGAAACCGCTCTTTCAGCCACTCTTTGCTATGCATTGTGATGTCGAGCCACATGTGGTCGGCGGAACTCTTGAGCATCTCAGAAAAGATCGCGCGGGAAACGACATCGCGGGGAGCTAAATCTCCTTTGTCGTGGTAGGTGTGCATGAATGGTTGGAAGCGGGCGTCGAGAAGGCGCCCCCCTTCGCCGCGGAGCGCTTCGGAGAGCAAAAAACGCCCTTCGCCTGGGACGTAGAGTGTCGTCGGATGGAATTGGACATATTCGAGGTTCATGATCCTCGCGCCAGCCCGATAAGCCATAGCGATCCCGTCTCCCCTCGCCTCTTTCGGATTTGTCGTGTGGAGAAATACCTCTCCTAAACCGCCTGTCGCCAAAATCGTTTCGCGGGCAAAGATCTTTTCGACTTGCTTGTTTTTCTGACAAAAGACGTAGGCGCCGACGCATGTGGAGGGATGGTAGATATCGGTGATCTTTTTCGAATGGTGAGATAGTGTGATGAGGTCGATGGCGGTCATTCCTGTCCGAAGTTCGATGTTCGGCATCTTTTGGATCCGCTCGAACAGCGACTGCATGATGGCGAGCCCCGTCCGGTCTTTGTGATGGAGGATTCTCGGCATCGAGTGGGCCCCCTCCTCAGTCAAAGAGAGCTCCCCTTCCGCCGTCCGATCGAAAGGGACCGCTATCTCTTCAACGAGGAATTTCTCGACGAGGTTGGGCCCCAACCGAGCCAGCTGCTCAACAGCGGCGCGCGAGCAGAGGCCAGCGCCCGCCTCTTCGATATCGGAGATCAGCTTTTCGGGCGTGTCTCCTTCGCCGCTGAAAACGATTCCCCCTTGCGCCCAGGAGGAATTGCTCTGCCAGACGTTGGTTCCGGCGGCCAAAAGGACAACATGCCAGCCTTTCTTGGCTAGCTCGATCGCAGCGGTGGCGCCGGCAATACCAGCCCCTATAATTAGAACATCGCAAGGATTCATAAGAGAAAAAATTATAAAGCCGAAAGCAACTAGGGACAAGAAAATTCCAATCGAGGTAAAATAGTTGCCTAATTATGGACAAAAAATTCACTTCACATCTAGATCTCGCTAAATCCTACTGGACAGCTCTGTTAAAGCCGGGAGATTGGGTCATCGACGCAACGCTCGGCAATGGGCACGACTCTCTCTTCTTGGCTGAGATGGGGGCAAACGTAGTGGGCCTCGACATCCAGCTGCAAGCTCTAGAAAAATCGAAAAACCTTCTTACAGGAAAACAAATCGATTTAAGACTGATGTCTCATGCTGAATTGGATCAGCTTAATCTCCCCTGCCGCCCCAAGTTGATCGTCTACAATCTCGGCTACCTTCCAGGAGGCGACAAGTCGGTGACAACCCGCCTTGAGACGACGTTGAGAAGCGTTTCTCAAGCGATCGAGCTAACGGAAGCGGCCCTTTCGATCATGTGCTATCCGGGCCATGCAGAGGGAGAAAAGGAAGAAGCGGCGCTGGCCGAGTGGGCCTCGCATCTTCCCAAAGACAGGTGGGACGTCGCTCACCACCGGTGGACGCACCGCCCCCGCTCGCCTAGTTTATTATGGATCTCCTCGCATCGGCCATGATGTAGAAGCTGCCGCAGACGATCCCGATCTCATCGGGGGCAACCGTTCTTAGAGCAGCTTTTACATCAGGAGCGCCGTCGAATTTCATCAGCCGCGGGTAAGAGCCATTTGCACAGGTGACCCGACCGGCGCTCCGCAAGATTTTCAGACATTCGGCTACATCTTTGTCCTGGGAAAAAGCGGCGATGAAGTGGAGTTTTCTATCGGGAAAATGGGAGTGTGCAGCCTGAATTAACTTCTCAATTCCGTCGGGATTGTGGGCCACGTCGAGGACAAAGCGGCCATCGATCACCTCGAAGCGGCACGGTGGGCGCACCTTCAGTCCCGCTTCGATTGATGAATGAGAAACTCCCAAGACTTCGAGAGCCAGTTTTGCTATTGCGCTGTTTTCTGAGTCGTAAAAGCCAGAGGCTGGCTTTGCGCGCAGCACCCCTTCGAGCGGAACGCGGGGGCCTAGAACGTAGGGGGCGTTCGGCTTGATGATCCCCGCCTTTTCCTGCGCAATCTCCTCGAGAGTATTGCCTAAAAGATGCATGTGGTCGTAGTGGATCGAGGTAATTACAGATAAGATCGGATGGACGACATTCGTCGCATCGTATCTGCCCCCGAGCCCCACTTCGAGAACGGCGATGTCAATTTCTTCTGCAGCAAAATAGGCAAAAGCGAGGGCGGTGGTCAGTTCAAAGAAGGTGCCTAGGTTGAGATGTAGAAGGGGCGGCAGCAATGTTTCGATCGCCTCTTGGGAAATCATCTGCCCGTTGATTCGGATCCGCTCGTGAAAAGTCTCGATGTGGGGCGATGTGTAGAGGCCGACTTTGTACCCTTCGGCTTGCAGTGCAGTTGCAATTTTATAGCACACCGATCCTTTGCCGTTCGTCCCTGCGATGTGGACTATTTTAAAGCGGCGGTGGAGATGGCCTTGGTAAGCATCGATCTGCCGCATCGTGGCCAGTTCCGGCTTTGCCCGGCCAGCTCGGGCATAAAGCTCACTTAAGAGAGGAGTTTCGCAAATGTCGCTTCGTTGACCCATGAGCAGCCGAGGGGGATATTCGGTTTAAACGATCCATGATAGTCGGATCCGCCTGTAGCGATCCACCCTTTTTGCTTCGCAAGTTCAAGCCAGGGGCGCTCTTGCTCTTTGGGCAGGCGCGAATAGTAGCATTCGATCCCGTCGAAAGGGAGCGAGAGGATCTGGCGCGTCATTTGCCCTTTCCGGAGAAAATGGGGGTGGGCCAAAACGGCTTTTCCGTCAGCGAGCCTGATTTGCTGGATCGCTTCGTAGGGGGTGAATTTAATTCCCGGCGCATAGCAGCAGGCGCCTTGCTTTAAGTAGACCTCAAAGGCCTCTTGCAGCGTATGGACATACCCTTTTTCAAGCATCAGAGCGGCGATGTGGGGCCGGCCGATGGTCCTTTTCTCCCGCACCCGAGCTGCATAGTCATGGAGCTCTTTTTCAGAAATCGGCAGATTCCGTTGGGTTAGGTTCATGAGGATTGCCCGGTTTCTCGCTGCGCGCCTCTTTTGGAGTTCCAACAAAAAGGTTTTGAGAGAGGAAGAGTAAGGATTGAAGTTGTATCCCAAAACATGGACGCTGGTTTCCTCGATTTCGCTCGAGAGCTCGATCCCAGTCAGCAGCTTGAGTCCAATCCGGTTCGCTTCGGCGAAAAGCTCCGGCGTGTAGGCGTCAACCGTGTCGTGATCGGTGATCGATAAACCTTGAAGGCCGGCCGCGACAGCGAGATGGAGCAGTTTTTCCGGGGAATCGGTCCCATCGGAGCAATCGCTGTGGCAATGGATATCGGCTCGAAACTCATCCATCATTTAACATCCTGATTTCTGCCTCGAGGTGGATCCCCGTCTGCTCAGCGACTCGGCTTTGGATTTTTTTGATCAGTTCGAGGACATCTTCCGAAGTGGCTTTGCCGGCATTGACGATGAAGTTGGCGTGCATTTCGGAAACTTTAGCGCCGCCGACTTGGAGGCCCTTCAAGCCGCACCGGTCGATCAGAGCGCCGGCCGGCAGATCGGGCTTTGGATTTCTAAATACGCAGCCGGCGCTTTTGTCTTTGTAAGGCTGGGTCTTCATCCGGTAATCGACAATCTTGAGTTGAGAAGGTCTCGCCTCAGTCGATGGGGTTAATGTGAAGGTGGCGCTTAAAATCGCCCCTCTCATTCTTTGAAAGGGAGAGGTCCGGTAGCTGAATTCGAGATCTTGGCGCAAAAAGATCTTTTTCTCCCCTTCTTCGGTCAAGAACAAGACCGATTGGACCGTTTCGCAAGTTTCTTTGCCGTTAGCCCCTGCATTCATGAAGAGGGCGCCGCCGACAGTCGCAGGGATGCCTGAGGCGAATTCTAAACCCGATAATCCTTTGCGGGCCGTTTGCACGCCGAGGAGAGAAAAGCTGTAGCCCGATCCCACCTCGACTTCCCACTCTTTCCAACGGATGAACTCGATTTTATTCAAGAGGGCAAGTCCGTCGAATCCGCGGTCGCTGAAAAGGCAGTTGGAACCTTTGCCCAAAACTAAAAAGGGGATTTTTTCTTTCCGTGCGTATCTCAGAGCCTCCTCCATCTCTTCGATGGAGCCGATTTCGGCAAAGAGGCGCACGGGGCCGCCAATTCCGAATGTGGAAAACTCTTTAAGCCAGCGTCCCTGCTGGAATTTCAGATTCACGGTAGATCGTATCCAGTATAGCGTTCACGAAATTGGCGCTTTCGGGAGTGCCGAACTTCCGGCAAAGGCGGATCGCCTCGGCGATCGCGACTTTTGGAGGGATCGTAGAATCGTGCAAGATTTCATAGGTCCCCAGCCGCAAAATCGACTTCTCCACGCGCGAGATCCGCTCGAATGTATACTCGGTTGAGGCAGGGCCGATTTTGCCGTCGATCTCTGGGAGACGGTTCAAAATCAAATTTGCTTTCCCTTCCGCATCCAGCATCGCCCGGCGGGTCACTTTTAACTCGTTCATCAAAAAGGGGACAATCTCCCCTCCCTCATCCGGATCGAAGTCGCGGCTGAAGAGGATTTGAAAAACAATTTCTCTAAATTTCTGTGGAGGAAGCGCCATGAACTAATACCTTGTAATGGGCCGAGAGTCTATCACAGCTCCCCCTTTCTTTACACTTTAAAAAATTTACTTACCAATTCTTGCTATTTTTAAACAAAAATGATAAATTGACAATCTTATTCAGAAGCAAGATCGTGATAGGCGTATTTTTAGATACAGAGACGAACGGTTTGAATTCCCAGATCCACAAGATTCTGGAGATCGCGTTCAAGATCGTCGACCTCACCACCGGTGAGGAAAAAGAGGACTTTCAGACGATCATCTCCCAATCGATCGAGACTTGGGAGAAGAGCGATCAGGAGAGTCTCCGGATCAACGGCTTTACCTGGGACGAAGTCTCCAAAGGGAGGACACCCCGCCAAGTTTCGCAACATATCATCGACACGTTTGCCAAGTGGGGCATCCGGCGCAAAAAAGCGGTCTTCATCTGCCAAAACCCGTCGTTCGACCGGGTCTTCTTTTCCCAATTGATCGACCCCGATACGCAGGAGCTTTTAAGCTGGCCTTACCACTGGCTCGATCTCGCTTCGATGCACTGGGCGCTCACGATGGAAAAAGCGCGCCGCCAGAGCGGACCGCTCCCCTGGGAGACCGGCTTTTCGAAAGATATGATCGCCTCCTACTACAAGCTCCCGAGCGAATCGAAGCCGCACCGAGCCATGAACGGCGTCAGCCACCTTCTCCTCTGCTACGAGGCCGTCGTCGGTTTTCCCGACAAGACCTCACTGGTACGCTAGCCTTACCTCGTGAGCGCGCCACTCTTGGGCGGAGCGCAAGCCGAGCTCAGAATCCATGACGATCACCTTCTCTCTACAAGCTGACGTGCACCAGCAAGAAGGGAGCGGAGAGTAGCAGGACCAAAAGAGATCTGTGACTTTTTGAAACATCGATTTCTCAACAACAGGCAACAAAGCGCGAAACCTATTGGCTACCCCGAAATACCTGACCAGTTGAGCATTCGTGCAGTGGAGAAAATTAGGTCTTCTGGCATAAATCGCATCCGCTACTTGGCTTACCGGTATATCTCTTCCGCCAACTCGAAAGCAGCGCCGATTGTCAACCAGGACAAACTCACATTCCGCCAATGAGAGCTGAATATTTGTTAAAGTATTCCATGCAATTCTTGCAGCCATATTATTTCCTTGTTTAAAGGGGGAATAATTATAACTAATCGGTCGATTTCCTCAAAGAGGGTAAAGCTGACTCTCTGGTTTAGCCCAGAGAACAGGATACGCCTCGGGGCTCGGCTCACAAGATGACGCCGCGAGGCGCAGCTAATGATAGGTATGATGCAAGGCTCCGCCACGCACCCCAAAAAGAATGGGCGCCGGTCTGCTGCGCTGAGGCAGACCGGCGCCCTCAACGCCTCTTCCCCGCTGCTAGCAGCAGGGAAGAGAGCGGAATTCGCTTTCAACAAGCTATGCTTATACCTTATCAGGTATATTTTTTTTACGGATTTATACCTTCTAAGATATAAATCTAAACCCAATTTTTTTGGGGTGCGGGGCGGAGCCCTGCATCCTGCCCATCATTAGCTGCGCCTTGCAGCGTCATCATGTGAGCCGCGCCTCGCGGCGTATCCTGTTCTCTAGGCTAAACCAAGGAGCATGATAGGCATGATGCAGGGCTCCGCCCCGCGCCCCGGCGGTTGACTAAAATCGGGAAAAGGGACACAAATAATCAAAGAAATTTATTTTGAGCTGCTATGGATGTGTTGATCTTATCGAGGATTCAGTTCGCCCTGAATATCTGCTTCCACTACTTATATCCGCCAATCAGCATCGGCCTCGGACTGATGCTCGTGATCATGGAGGGGATCTATCTAAAGACAAAAAATGTCAGATACAAAGAGATGACAAGCTTCTGGATCAAGATCTTTGCGCTCACCTTTGCGATCGGGGTCGCTACGGGGCTCGTCCAAACGTTCGCTTTCGGCACAAATTGGTCGAGATATTCCCGCTTTGTAGGCGACGTTTTCGGGAGCGCTTTGGCGGCGGAGGGTGTGTTCGCCTTCTTCTTGGAAGGGGGATTTTTAGGCGTGCTCCTCTTCGGCTGGAATCGAGTTGGGCCCAAATTACATTATTTTTCTACGATTTGCGTCGCCTTGGGAGCCCACTTCAGCGCCGTCTGGATCATCGTCGCCGATTCATGGATGCAGACGCCGACGGGGTTTCGGATCGAGCAGACGGCGATAGGACCGCGGGCCGTCATCCAGGACTTTTGGGCGATGGTTTTCAATCCGTCGTCAGTCGATCGGCTCTGCCATACGCTGCTTGCCTGCTGGCTCACGGGGGCTTTTTTTGTGCTGAGCGTGGCAGCATTCTATCTTTTGAAAAATAAACACAGAGAAATTTCAAGGCTCATGCTGAAGCTGGGCCTTGGCATCGCCGGGATCTCGCTTGTCCTCCAGTTGATCTCGGGAGACAGCAGCGCGAAACTAGTCGCAAAGTACCAGCCGGCTAAATTGGCCGCTTTCGAAGGGATCTATAAAACAGAGCCGAGCACTCCGATTTCGGTGATCGGCTGGGTCGATGGAGAAAAGCAGGAGGTCCACTCGTGGAAAATCCCGGGGGCTTTAAGCTTTTTAACCTACCTAAATTGGACGCAGCCTGTGACAGGGCTCGACCAGATTCCGAGAGATGAGTGGCCAAACGTCCCGTTTGTTTTCCAGACGTATCACTTGATGATCATGATGTGGGCTGTAATGGCTCTGATCGTAGCGCTGGGCTTTTGCTACTGGAAAACGCTCGAGAGGAGGAGATGGCTCCTCTGGTCGATGGTCTTCTCGGTCGTGCTGCCCCATATCGGGCAGCAGGCTGGCTGGATCTCGGCCGAAGTGGGAAGACAGCCGTGGATCGTCTGGAAAGTTCTGCGGACGAGCGAAGGGGTTTCGACTAACCTCTCTCCACCTCAAATTTTGGGTTCGATCACGATGTTTGTCGCCATCTATATTCTTTTATTCGCCCTCTTCGTTTTCTTACTCGATCGGAAAATCAAGGAAGGGCCGGAAGGGCTGGGCGAAGATATGATCTATCGCGATGTTTATAAGAGCGAGGTTTAACGATGGATTTAGAGACGATTTGGTACGGAGTGATCGGGATCTCGATGATCATGTATGCAGTGTTGGATGGGTTCGATCTCGGCGTCGGCTCGCTCCATCTCTTGGCAAAGGACGACCATCAACGGAGAATCTTTCTGAACTCAATCGGGCCAGTTTGGGACGGAAACGAAGTGTGGATCGTGATCATCATGGGTGGACTTTTTGCCGGCTTCCCAAATGCCTACGCGACGATTTTTTCGGGCCTCTACACTCTCCTCATGTTCTTGATCGCAGGATTGATTTTTCGCGCCGCCGCCATTGAGTTTAGGAGCAAAAGACCCTCGAAAAGCTGGCGCGCGATATGGGACTTCGTCTTCTTCGCCTCGAGTATTTTGACCGCCTTTGTAATCGGCATCGTCTTGGGAAATCTCATCATGGGGCTCCCCTTGGATAGCGCACAGAATTACAACGGCGATTTTATCGATCTTCTCCACCCCTATCCGATTTTGATTGGGATCACCGGCGTCGCCCTTTTTGCGATGCATGGGGCCATTTATTTGACGATGAAAACCGAAGGGGAAACTCACGAGGTAGTGAGGCGCTGGATCAACACGACCATTTTGGTCTTCTTGCTCTGCTACGGGGTATCGACTGCAGTGACCATTGCCTACATGCCCCACATGACTGTCCGGATGATGGAGCTCCCTTCCCTTTTGTTAGTGCCTCTATTGGCTTTACTGGCCATTCTCAATATTCCCTACCAGGTGCGAAAAAGAAACGATGGGTGGGCCTTCATCTCCTCCTGCATCAGCATCGCGCTCCTCATCGGCCTTTTTGGAATCGGAACCTATCCTTATCTACTCTATTCGACGTTTCAGCCCGATGACTATAGCTTGACGATTTACAATTCAGCATCGAGCCATGAAACGTTGGTTATCCTCATGATCGTTGTGGCGATCGGCGTTCCTTTGGTGCTGGCTTACGGATTCTGGGTTTACCGGGTTTTCCGAGGAAAAGTTAGACTCGAACATACTAGCTATTGATTGGCTTCTGTAGTATAATAACCGTTTTAAAAGGAAAGGTTTATGAGTCTAGCTATCGGTTCTACGAACAAGGTTAAAGTTGAAGCTTTGAGAGAAACTATCCCTGATTATCCCGATTTAGCAGGGTTAGAGGTGATTTCTCTCGGGGTCTCTTCCGAGATCTCCGAGCAGCCGATGTCGTTGGAAGAGACGATCTTGGGCGCAAAAAACCGGGCCAGAAATGCTTTGCAGGCAAGTCCCTCGTCCCGCTATGGCGTCGGCATCGAGAGCGGACTCTTCGTAGCTGAAGGGAGCCGAACAGGCTACCTCGAGGCGTGCATATGCTCTGTCTTCGACGGGCAAAACTACTACATAGGCCTCTCTTGCGGATTTGAGGTTCCTCCCAGCGTCCTCCACCTCGTCCTCCATCAAAAAATGGATTTGACTCAGGCGTGCTTCCACTCGGGCGTCTCCACCGATCCTAAGTTAGGCATGGGCCAGGGGCTCATCGGTATTCTTTCTAAAGGGCGGGTCGATCGGAAAAGATACTGCAAGCAAGCGATCGTAACTGCCTTGATCCAACTCGAGAACAGCAAGCTCTACTGATACTGACCTTGCCAGGAATCGTCCTGAAGACTAAAATAGCTCGTGGGGCGTCGATCTTATTTTTCAAAATCCTATTGCTTGATATTTAAGGATTTGTGGATTTTCCACTTTTCGATCTTGCAAAGATTGTGAAAAAATCGATTCTAGAAGCAAATGATGAACTTTTTTCACTCGATCACTCCTTTCGTCGAAGTGACCATCATCGCCGTGATGCTCAACTACTTGCTGTCGTTTTTCTGGAATACGAAATCGATGGATCTAGTCCTCGGCTTCTTTGCCTTTCTGTTCATTTTAGCCGCATCGAGCTGGCTCAATCTCCCCGTCCTGCATAAAATCATGGTTCTGATCGGAAACGTCTTGGTGATCGCCGTCATCATCATCTTCCAGCCGGAGCTGAGAGTCGCCCTCTCGAAGCTGAGCTTGAAAAGCCGGCGTTATAGAGAAGTGACCGAATTCGATAAGTTCCTCGACCAGCTGGCCAACTCGGTCTACCGGATGTCGGAAAAGCGGATCGGAGCCCTTATTGCTTTGGAAAATGAGGACTCTCTCGAAGAGTACGCTCAAAAAGCGGTCCTTCTGAACGCCGAATTTTCCCCAGAGCTTCTCGAAACGATCTTCGCGACCAATACGCCGCTCCACGACGGCGCCGTCATTCTTCGAGATAAAACGATTTTGGCCGCTGCAGTCATTTTGCCGCTTGCCGAAGATTCGACCCAGCTAGCTAAATCGATGGGGACGCGCCACCGGGCGGGTCTCGGGCTCAGCCATATGACCGACTCTCTCGTCATCGTCGTCTCCGAAGAAACGGGCAAAGTCTCGATCGCAAGGGAAGGGATCATGACCCGCGGGGTCAAAATCGACCGATTCAAAGGGATCATCCGAAGCCTCTTCAATCCCCCGCCGCGGATGAACCTGCAGACTAAATTCAACCTCATGGAGTGGCTCAAGACGTGAAAACTCTTCTGATCCGCCTTTTCGTCGAAAATTGGCAGCGAAAACTGATCTCCCTCATTTTGGCAATGATCATCTGGATGGTGGTCCAACACTCGATGACCTCGACCAAGCAAGTCCATAACGTCCCGGTCAAAGTGACGAACCTCCCTCCTAAAAAAACGATTGAAGGGATGCAAATCAATGGCATCTTGAATAAAAGACTCACTCTGAACGTGACCGGAAATAAAGCCGCCATCGACGACCTGACGGGGCGCGATTTAGAGGTCAACATCGATGCGACCGACAAGCCCGATCATTGGCTGGCAACGATCACAAAGAAAAATCTCGTGAGCCTCAATCCCGAACTTGACATCTCGAAAATGATCAACCGAGTTACTCCCGTCGAGATGTTGATCAAGCAGAGCAAACTCGTTACAGAGAGAATCCCTGTCACGGTCACGGCGCCCATCGGCGAGCCGCCAAAAGGCTACCAATATCTAGACGTATGGCCCGACCAGCTCTATGTGACTGTGACAGGGCCCGAAGAGTCGGTGAAAGTCCTCAAGAGCCGCGGCGGCCAAAAATTGATTTTTAACTTGAACGATGTCAGCCGCGCCGAGCTCGACGCTTTGCAATCGTCAAAGAAAAATCAGGTCAGCGACGAGGTAAGCTTTTTTGTCCCGAACGCCTGGAAAAAGATCAACCTGCCGCTTCTATCTGAAACCCCGGTCGAGATCGACGATCCTCAAGCCAAATCCCTCCGGCTCGATTTTTCCCGCGAAGAGCTGCTGCCGATCGAGTCGGTCCTTCCAGTGACGATCTTCTTCCCGCCCAAGTATACCAGTACTCTCAATCCGGAGACGTATACTCTTTCCACGAACGATTTCATCGTGAAGAAAAACGGGATCAAAGTGATCGCAACTCCCCTCTACGCCCAGGGAGTTACCCGCCAGTTCCTCGAGATCGTGAAAGATATGATCCAGGTTGTGATCATCGCCTCTCCCCGCACGGAGAGGGAAAAGCTCCTCTGGAGCGCCCAATTCATGTATCCGCGCGAGTTGGAAGACCGCTACGTCGCGAAAGTGATCTCCGACTCGTCGGATGAGGTGAACGACGTCCAGCCCCACCTTCGGGAAGATTACTTAAGAAACCGCTTCCGCAGCTACATGAGCCGCTTCCGCCTCTACACTCCGGACCATAAAAAACTCAATTTGAAGATCGAGCTGAAAGCGAACACGATCTCCGTTGCGCCCCAGAATTTATGAACCACATCGTCCTTTTGAAATCGGGTGCATCTCAAAGAGGAGGCCTCGAAAAATCGTCCAGCCGAATCGCCGCTGCATTTGTCGCAAAAGGGGCCCGGGTGAGCATCTTGACGACGGGGACGCCGCCGCCCGATCAACCCCAAATTTCCTTTTACGCAACAAAAACGTCGAAGTGGCCTGCTTTCCTCCGAATGGAGCAGTTCGACCGGTTTGTCCAAAACTGGCTGAAGAAAAACCCAGCCGATCTCGTCTTCGGAATGGATCGGAATCGGGAGCAAACGCACTACCGGGCCGGCAACGGCGTCCATGACGCCTACCTAAAAAGCCGCCTCTTCACCGAAGGGAAATTCAAAGTTTTTACCTGCCGGCTCAATCCGATGCACAGAAAGATCATGCAGCTTGAGCGGTCCGCCTTTGAAAATCCCCGTCTGAAAAAGCTTTTCACCAATTCCCGCATGGTCCGAGATCAGGTGTTAGAAAGATATTCGATCGAGCGATCAAAAATTGAGGTCGTCCACAACGGGGTCGAGTGGCATGAGATGGAGGGCGACTTCCAGCGGTGGCCCGAGGAGAGAGGGGCGATCTTGAAGCGGCTCAATCTCGATCCGAATGTTTTCCACTTCCTTTTCATCGGCAACGGCTATTTGCGCAAAGGTCTTGGGCAACTTTTGCAGGGGCTCTCGCGGTTGAAATCTCGCGACTTTCACCTCTCTGTGATAGGAAAAGAGAACAAGATAGAAAAGTATGTCTCTCAGGCCCGACGCCTTGGTCTATCGAAACATGTCCGGTTCTTTGGGCCGCAAAATGAAATGCGCCCTTTCTATCAAGCCTCAGATGCCCTCGCCCTCCCCTCATTTTATGATCCATTCGCCAACGTGACTGTCGAGGCGCTCGCGATGGGACTCCATGTCCTTTCGTCCCGCTCCAACGGCGGCTTCGAAGTCCTCACAGAGGAGACAGGGACAATCTTCGAAGATCTTTTAGATCCCGATGCGATGGCACAAGGGCTGCAAAAAGCCCTCCAAAAACCGAAGACTTGGGAAAGCTCGCTCAAAAATCGCCTTAGCGTCCAAAAGCTCGATTTCTCCCAGCAGATGAACCGTTTGACAGAGGCGTGCCTTGGATAAAGAGAAGATCGCCTACTACTGCATCCGGGCGATGACCTTTCCAATCCGCTATCTCCCCTACTCTTGGATCCACGCGATCGGCCGCGGGATCGGGACGATCGGCTACTACTTCATGCGCGATTACCGGAAAAGGGCTCTTAGCAATTTGGCTCTGGCCCAGGGGCTATCGCTTTCCCCAAAAGAATTGGTCAAAATCGCAAAGCAATCGTTTCAAAACTTGGCGATCAACTGCCTCGAATACCCCAAGTTGGCCCGAGAAAAAGATTTTTCCCGCGTCATCCGCTGTGAAAATCCCGAAGTTGCCGAAAATCTTTATAAGAAGGGGCAAGGAATCATCTTCTTCTGCGGCCACCAATCGAACTGGGAAGTTCTTTTCCTCGATGGGACGGCTCGAATGCAGGGGATTGCCATCGGCAAGCCGATCAAGAACAAAAGACTCTACAACTGGATCGTCTCGATCCGGGAAAAAAACGGCGGGACGATCATTTCGCCGCGCAACGCCGTTCGGGAAGGGATCAGAGCTTTGCGGAAAGGGGTTTTCCTTGGAATCGTCGGCGATCAGGGGATGCCCGACAGCAGCTATTCGTTTCCGTTCTTCGGCCGAAGGGCCTGGACCTCGACTGCACCCGCCCTCCTCTCTTATAAAACGCAGTCGCCAATCATCTTCGCCGCCACCAAGCGGGTTCGGGGAGGCTACAAGATTCACTACTCAGAACCGATCTGGCCCGATGTGAACCAACCGGCCGAAAAAGAGGTGGTCCGGATCATGGATGAGGTTCTGACATTGTTGGAGAAAAGCATCCTCTTGACGCCCGGAGAGTGGCTCTGGCAGCACAACCGGTGGAAGCAGCAGACTCCCCAAATCCTCTACAAGCGGTTCAGGCAAGACTGCATCTGCCTCATTCTCCCCGAAGAGGAGGAGTTATTCCAGAATGTAGCCGCCCACCTACCTACACTGAAGACGATTTACCCCCGGGTTTTTCTTACCCTCCTCGTCCCCGAACGGTTCCGGCATACTCCTCTGATCGAGGCTGACGAGACAATTTACTACGGCTCTTTGAAAGAGACTCTCCTCCAAGATTACCGATTCAAGTTGATTTTCAATTTCACCGACTACGCCCCCATCGCAAAACACTACGAAAAACTAAGCGCCTTCGAGGTGCTCGACATCAAAACTCTCAAAGCGCTTGCGCAGCCCCACCTGACGCCTGAAATCGAAAACGATTTGTCAGAAATTTTCAAACGGGCCATCTGCAGGCACGGCTCACTATGGAGTAAGTAGATGCCTTTCGACCGATTTTATTGTGAAAATTTGCGCGATTCTACTGCATCTTTGGAAGGGGCGGAACTCCACCATCTGGCCCACGTCATGCGGGTCCGAGTTGGGGACGAGGTGGAACTCGTCGACGGGAGGGGGGCGCTCGCCTTGGCAAAACTGACCTCGCTCGATAAAAAAAGGGCCGAACTGGAAATCGAGACTCTCTCGAGAGAAAAGAGTTCTCCTCCCCAGATTCTTTTGGCGATCCCCTATCTTCGCCCTTCGAAACTAGAGTGGATCGTCGAGAAAGGGACCGAGCTGGGGGCCGATACATTCTGCTTCTATCCGGCCGACTTGGGTGAAAAACAGAATCTTTCGCCCCATCAATTCGAGCGGCTCCGAACGCTCAGCATCTCGGCCATGAAACAATCGGGGCGTCTCTTCTTGCCCCACCTAGAACTGATGTCCCGGTTTTCCGAACTCTTTGCAAAAGAGGCGACGGCTCTTTACGGAGACCCTCGAAGCGGAGCTCAAAAGTTTCAAACTCCCCGATTCCCCGCCCTTTTCATTAGTGGCCCCGAATCGGGATTTTCCGATGAGGAGTATGCCGCATTACAAAAGAATGGGGTGGGAGTTTCGTTGAATCCCCACACGCTCAGAGCTGAGACGGCGCCGATTGCGGCGGCGGCCCTGCTGGCCTGGGCATCTGGACTATCCTCATGCTGATTTTCGCCGCTCTCAGGCAATCTTTCAGATCCTCTTTTACAGAGACATATCTCATTGCCTGTTCTGCAATTGTCCGTTCAGCTTTTGAAAGAACCTGATAGGGAGCGAACTGTTTCAGTTTCTGCTCGGCCCGAAATTCGGCAACTTTGGTCCGTCCTCTGCACAAAGCAGCTTTTTCAAAGGCCTTAAAAACATTTTCTATGACATCAGTTTGAAACTCTGCCAACTCAGAAATCTTTCCAATCCAGATGATCTTCCGACGGGGGAAATCCATCAGATATTTTTTCATGATGAGTCTGTGTTCATGCGGCAACAACCAGTCTACATAGTCGTCGGACAATCCCTCAGTCTGAGCGCTGAGAGCCCTCTCTTGCCCTCCTCCTCTATCTTTGAATAGAGGCAAGGTAAATGTAACCCGGTATAAATCTGGAGCAAGCGGTTGTGTCATAAGCCCGAAAATTCTAGCTGACCTAATTACTTTGCTTCCAGCTCTTTTCGGAGATTTTGCGGGAGGCGAGGATTGGAAAGGAGCTTGGCGCGTGTTTCGTTGGCTTCAGCCTTTTTCCCGAGATAATCTGCGCAAGAATAAAACTGCAAAAGAAGCGCCCAGTCGTAGATCCACCTCTGGCAGCAAGGGGCATCGGGCCCGCCGAGAGCGAGGCCATGCTGGGAAAGGAGGAAGCCCATCAGGTAATTTTTCTTTAGAATGTAATGGTTCGCGAGCTGACAGAGAGGCTCGGCGCGCGAAGGTCTTTCGAGATAGCACTTGTAGAAACTCTCCAAATAGATCTCCGGTTCAACATCGAGCTGCTTCTGCATGCATCCGATCCAGTAAAGCGACCAATAAACTTCCTCTAGATTTTCCCGAAGTTGGACGACTTTTTCATACGATTGAATGGAAGAGGCAAAATCGCCCGCAGCTTTATAGGCCTCAGCCAAATAAAAGAGATTTCGGGAATTGGGGATCCCCCTTTTTAAGATCTCTATATCTTTAGCGATCTTCATCGGATCTTGGGATCTGGCGCCATCTTGGTGGAATCGGTTTACAATCCCCTCTAAAAAACCGGTCGTTTGTGCATCGCAGCAAAGGATCTCTTCGTGGAGAACGCCCCGCCATCTCCAGGGAAGAGCATTCCGAACGAGCAAGGTCCAAGTCGAATCGATGAATCCAGCGTCGTTTTCCAATTGCCGATTGATGAGATAAGAATCTTGATCGAGCCGAGGGAGTTTGAATCCAGGTGAAGGGATCAACTCATCGTCAGCGTCGATAAAAAGGCAATATTCCCCTTTTCTTCTAGCCAAATCGAGCGCTTCGTTCCGGTTCCACTCAAAATCGAACCAGGGCCTCTCGTGCAATTCGCCGGGGATTTTCGCCATGCACTCTTTGATCAATTTCTGCGTACCGTCGGTCGATCCTGTATCGACGATCACCCAGTAATCGATGAAGGGGCGAACAGACTCCAAACATCTCCGGATGACTTGGGTCTCATTTTTCACGATCATATTCAAACAGATCATCCCATCCTCTCTTTGAGCTCATGGAAGCCAGATGTGTAGATCCACTCTTCCACATTAAGTCCATCGTCAGTAAGCGGAATTGTCCTTCCCAAATCTGCAACCCAGCGCGCTGCATCCAAATCGCCTATCCGGAGATAGTACTCTGCTAGTCTATACAGTGGTTCGGCCCTCGTCGGGCGGATCTCATAGGCCATCCAATAGGCCTCTTCGATCTTCTTCCGGTCGGCCCGAAAAAAGATATCTTGCAGGACAGCTAAGACATAGTAGGAATAATAGACGCACTGCGGACACCCCCCCATTCGAGACCGCATTTCGTAATAATATTGCGCCTTGGCTCCATTGTTTGCGTTGGCATAGCTTTGGGCCAAATAGAAGACATATTCTCTGTTGTGAGGATCTTTTTGCAGGGCGTCTTCGAGCACTCTCGCATCTTTCTCGAATTTTTTTGGATCCTGCCCTCTAGCTCCCTCTTCAGAGATCGAGTGGTTCACGAGTCCCTGCAAAATCTCAGAGCTCATCCCCTCCTCTTTCGCCAAAAACTGCTCGTGCAGGACGCCTTTGTATTCCCATCGAGCCCAATTGTTGACCAAAAAAGCTCTCAAGTATTTCGAATTCTTCGATAGGACTGGAATGTAGTAGAGATCTTTGTCCAATCCTATGGAGAGGGACTCTTTGTACTCGATCCATTCGTCCGCGTCGATCAAGAGGAGATAATCCCCTTTCCCCTTGGCCAGCTCGAGAGCCTCGTTCCGATTGTGGGAAAAATCGACCCAGGGCCTTTCGTGCAGCTCTCCGGGAATATCCTTGAGTGCAGAGCGGACGAGCTTTTTTGTCGAGTCGCTCGATCCTGTGTCGACAATGACCCAATAATCGATGAGCGGCTTGACCGAAGCGAGGCATCTTTCGATAACCTTGCTTTCATTTTTAACAATCATATTTAAACAAACAGTCTTCATTCTAAACAAAATAATTTTAAATCAATTTTAAAACACAAAAATCTAATTATATAAATATTTTTTTGACCCAAGTTGCAAATATTTCTACTTTGATCGATATAGAAAATCTGTTACCATCTTTGCCAAGAACAACCCAATTGAGGTCGCCTATGAAGCGTAACCCATCGACTAGACACTTCTCCTCCTTCCATCATTTCCATCATATCCATCATTGATTCCTCCTTACTCCTTTACATCTAGTTAGTTACGTCGCACTGCGATTTTTAAATTTTTTATTGGGTATTTTTTATGAACACGACTCTCTTTATCATTTCACTTCTCCTTCTGCAGGGAACCTGTTGGTGGATCGGAAACCGCTCTTCAAAATCGGCCAACACGGGGGCCGACTATTATCTAGGCGGAAGGGCGATCGGCCTCTTCCCGCTCATAATGACCTTCTTTGCCACCCAGGTAGGCGGCGGGATCGTCCTCGGATCAGCCCAAGAGGCCTATAAATTTGGATGGTGGGTCCTCTTCTATCCGATCGGGCAAGTATTGGGCCTTTTAGCTCTCGGCTGCGGCATCGGCAAGCGGCTCGCTAAATTCCAAGTCTCGACCGTCGCGCAAGTTTTCGAGATCTACTACCGCTCTCCCCTTCTCAAAAAGCTCGTTTCTCTCTTCTCGATCGTCTCTCTCTTCATGATTCTGGCGGCCCAGGTGATCGCCTCGAAGTCGTTTTTGACCGCGATCGGCGTCGACGCCTCGTGGCTTTTCTATCTATTTTGGGCGCTCCTCATCTCCTACACGGCAATGGGAGGGATGAAATCGGTGATCGCCACCGACCTCATTCAAGCCTTTTTCTTCGTGGGGGTATTTCTCCTCGCTTTTGGAGCCTCGCTCTTCCTCGGCAACCCCGTTCTTCCTGAGAACACACCTCTCGAGTTCTCCTCGAGCAAGATCAACGGCTGGCTCTTCATGCCGCTCCTATTTACGTTCATCGAACAGGACATGGCGCAGCGCTGTTTTGGAGCCAAATCCTCCTCGATCCTCTCGAAAGGGGCAATCCTCGCAGGCCTCGCAACCATGGCGATCAGCTGGATCCCGGTCTATTTCGGAGTCCTCGGTAATTCGCTCGGAACTTCCGCTGAAGGGAGCGTTCTGATCTATTCTGTGATGGCGGCGACCTCGCCCTGGATCACCTCTCTCGTCGGATGCGCCGTGATTGCAGCGATCTTCTCAACAGCGAATGCCCTCATCAACGCTGTCGGTTCAAACCTCTCGGAGGATTTCCAGATCGGCAACGGGAGCCGCTCCCGCCGGGTGATGGCTATTTTGATCGGAGCGATGGCGATCCTCGTCTCCTCTTGTTTCAACAACGTCGTCGACCTGCTGATCCTCTCGTATGAACTTTCGGTCAACTGCCTCATAATCCCTCTTCTCGGCGCCCTATTTCTCGGAGAGAGGGGACGGAATCTTCCGGCCGCTCTTGCCTCGATCGGCGCGGGGGCCGCAGGCTACGCCCTGGGGCGGTTCTTCGGAGCTCCCGAGCTCTTCGGCATCGGCTGCTCCGCAGC
Organism: Verrucomicrobiota bacterium; assembly: GCA_018239895.1. Taxonomy (GTDB): domain Bacteria; phylum Chlamydiota; class Chlamydiia; order Chlamydiales; family SM23-39; genus SZAS-17. The sequence continues at coordinate 7,884 of JAFEGL010000073.1, read as the reverse complement.
TGCCTACCTCGCCGTTATAGCTCTGAAACGAAGAGTGGAAGAAAAGGCTTAAAATTGTAATTATCCTGCCGCCGTTAACGCGTCGGCAGGAGACGCTCAAGGTACATTTGCGTTGGGACGTCGTCGGGGAATTTTTGCTGGATCTCTAAGAATAGGGCTTTTGCCCCAGCGAGATCCTGTTTTTCAAAAAGATCGAACGCTCTTGTGAAAAGGACGCTGAGCTCCCGTCCGTTGGGCCGCAAAGGATCCATGAGCTCGTAGATCTTGGTCTTCTCTTTTTTCCCTTTCAGCTCTACGATGTCGAGCGGTCGGACAAGGAAGTGGTCGCCGATCTTTTCGCGGACTCTTTCGCTGATGAGGATCTTCGTCTTGTAGATCTTATTCGTCCCCTGCAAACGAGCGGCGGTGTTGACTGTGTTGCCCATGGCGGTGTAGTTCATCCGCTCGGGCGTCCCTACGTTTCCTGCAATCACCTCGCCCGCATCGATGCCGATCCGTGTTTTGAAGACCGGTTTCCCCTCTTTTTCAAGCCGGTCGTTGAGCTGAGAAATGAGCGCTTGGCACTCGAGAGCAGCTTTGCAACCGAGGATTGCATGGTCAGAAACCTGTTTAGGAGCTCCCCAGATTGCCATGATCCCGTCGCCGATGAATTTATCGATGATCCCCTGATTCCCCTGGATGATTTTAGAAAGATCGTCGAAGTATTCGGAGAGGAGCGCCAATAACTTTTCCGTATCGTACGTCTCGGCGATTGAAGTAAACCCTTCGATATCGGAAAAGAAAATCGTCGTCTCGATCCTCTGGCCGCCGATCGCAATCTCCTCCCCTTTTTCGATGAGCTGTTTGACGATTTCGACCGGAATGTAGCGGCTGAATGAGCGGATAGCGACCCTCATCGCTGCGATCGAAGAGTCCATTAGCTTGATCTCATGGATATTCGATTGGACCCGCGTCTCGCTTTTTAAATCGAGATGCCGGATCCTCTCGGTCTCGTTCGCCAACGTGACGATCGGAACGGAGATCCGTTTGGAAAAATAGACGACGAGAAGAGAGGCCAAAATCAAGATCACAAGCGAGATGACTACGACCTCTTTTTGCGTTTTGAAGAGATCCCCCATGAAATCGTTCAGAGGGGCTATGATCAACGTGACCCAATTGAATGTCCCCGTGACAGGGAAAGTGTGGGCAGAGGCTAAAAATTCTACCTCGTGCTTCATGAAAATGAAATCTTGGCTTTTGTGGCTCACATAATGGCTGTAGGCCGTGTCGATGATATCTTTGCTGATCCCGGGGGGGAGTTTTTCAGGGATGATCACCTCTCCCGAGGTATTCAAAACAAAGGCCTGGCCGCTCTTGCCGATCTTTTGGCCCGTTAAGAAGTGCGAGAATAGGTTGAGAGAGATATCGACGCCGACGACGGCAACCAGTTTTCCTTCGGAATCATACGAAGCCTTGGAGACAGTGATCCCCGGTTCTCCTAATGGATCGAAAGGATAAACAGGCGTCCAAAATATCTCCTTCGTGCTCACTGCGCCTTGGTACCAAGGCCTGGTCGTCGGATTGGAGATGGGATTGTTGAGCGATTCAGAGGCGATGGTCTTTAGGTTTTTATCCTTGTAGTACCACTGGTCGGAGACCTGATTTTGAGTCCGGTCGATGAACCTCAAAACATAGGCGCTTTCTGGAGGGAGCGGCTGGGTGGGATTGAAGATGAAGTTCGTTTGGTAGGCAGCCGCCAAGTTGACGACTTCGAGGAGACTCCCGTCGGGGCGTCCATAGTAAATCCCATAAAGGTTCGGGTGGTCTTTCACAAGCCGGAGCATGTATGAGACCAGCTCCTCGTTTTGGAAGGAGAAATCCTCCGGCTTCAACATTAAGCTGCTCGCCTCGTCAGCCATATGCTCTGAGCTCTGAACAAGACCCGTGATCCTCTCGATGATCAACTCGGAAGCTCTTTCAATCACATCGGTGGAAAAGCGGAAAAACGATTTCGACAATCTTGTATGAGTAAATGTGATGATCATCAAAGAAGAGAGCGAGATCAAAAAGAGGAAGATCGTGAGGATGTCGACCCGGAGCTTTCTGTTTTTGAAATAAGAAAAGTCCATCTACAGTTTTACATCCGTTTTGGGGTTAGGTTTGAACTCTTTCTGACCAAAATAAATAGTAGCGACGCCTCCCAAAATAACCAATAGCGCCCCGAATAAGCTCAGCCCGTTCGGGACCTTTCCCCACATAAAATAATCGAGTATTCCTCCAAACAGGATCGAAAAATAAATCAAAGGAGCCCCGATTCTCGCAGGAGCTTTAGCCAAGCACAAAGTGCTCGCCAGTTGATACGAGACTCCCGACAGCCCCACACAGAAAAGAAGAAGCGCCGTGTCCCAGCCAAAAGAGATCCAGTTGAAAGGCAAAAGAATCCCCGTAATCACCGAACCAATCAGAAAATAGAAGAAGATGATCTGCAAAACCGAAATCGACTTGGTCATCAGCCGGATCATCACGATTGAAATGGCCGAAAAAACGGCGCAGATCATCCCAAAAAGCAGCCCCAAATTGAACATCTGAAAACTAGGATGCAAGTACAAAACAACTCCCAAAAATCCGAGGACGATGCTCCCCCAGACTTTGCCGTTTGTTTTCAACTTGTGGGTGATTTGGAAAATGATCGGGACGAAAAGGGGATAGGTATTGGAGAGGACGATCGACTGGGTCAATGACAAATACTTCAAAGTGTAGATGAGAGCCCCCGCAGCCAAAATCGTGCTCAGGCTCCTTCCAACCAGAGACCCCACCTGGCTTACCCTAAAAACCTCCTGCCGTTTGGCGATGACCCAGGGGAGGATCAAGACCATGCTGACAAACAGCCTGCAAAAGAGGATCATATCGGGCGACGCTCTCTCCCCGATCATCTTGATGAAAAAGCTAATCAGGGCAGCAAATAGAGCCGTGAAGACTCCAAACACCACGCCGACCCTGATATTTTCCTTATGCTGCATATCCGCAGCTATACCACCAAGCTCTTTATTTCTCTACATACTGCTGCAGTCAGTAGCCACTTATTCCTCGTTGGAAGAGACAACAGGGAAAATAAAAAGATTCGCAAATCGAAAATTATATTAAAATTTTTCTTCTGTTTGAATTGATCTTCCTGTAGGATGCTCTCCCTTTCATGGGAGAGATCGATGAAAGTTTATTTCACCAGCATAGTTGTAGGTTTCTGCTGCTTCCTACAGAGCGCAATCGCAAAAGAAGGTTCTATTAGCTCCATATACTTAACTTCACGAGAAGGAGATCCTGCAAGCTTAGTTGAAAATGTTAGCACCATTCACGGAGATTATACAGAGGTTGAAGTTGACCTCATAGTCCCCTCTCCAGACTCGTTAATCCTATCCAGATTCTATAGCAGTAGAGACACTCAACAAACATCTAATTTTGGCGGATGGAGGTTCAATCCACATTGTGTTCTTTCAATTCAAAAGGATCCAAAGAAAAAGTCCTACACGACTAGTGAGGGAAAATTTGAAAGGACATATGTCTATGTCGGCAATCCTGATGGAGCCATTTTGACGTACGTAGGTTGGCAAAACACTACAAACCCTTCAAAGAAAGTTGTATTTAAAATTGATCCGGAAGGAGAAGCGGCAGGAATAGCGAACACAGCCAAAGGAAATATTACCAGCTGGACTAACCTCAAAAATAACGAGCTCCATTTTAATCCTCAAACCAATGACTTTGAGCTATTTTTATGTTCAGAAGGGAAGCGCTTGTATAGCAAGCATCCCTCCCTCAATGTCCATTTAATCACGCAGGAAGTTCTACCGAGCGGAAACAAAGTATTCTATGAGTTCGACGAGAAAGGGCAACTTTCCTACATCAAGCAAACCAATGCATCAGAGAACAAGGTCTTGGCGTGGATTAAAATCGAATATGGAAGTGAAATTCACATTGAGACGAGCGATGGGAAAACAGCAGAATACCATTTTATCCAAGATTCCTCAGGAGCGGCGCTTCTAAGTGAAGTGATTCGATCCAACAATCCACGTTTAGCTTATGAATACCAAGTTGTAGACAACCAAAACCTTTTGATTAGAAAAACCCTACCTGAGGGGCGTTTTGTCCAAATCGACTACTACACGGACAAAAGAGCAAAGAACAAAGTCAAATCAGTGACCACTCCAGCTGGAAAGGAAGGAACAGCCAACGTTCTTTTCTCATATGGGAAAAACCATACTGAGGTTAACGGTCTAGGGGAACGAAAGTCAGTGTATAGATTTGATGATGATTTACAGCTCGTTGCAATAGAACAATATCTAGATGGCTCTCTCTATCGGGTTCAAACAAAATCATGGGGAACCAAAAGCGATTCCGGAAACCTAATTTCTACTTCTGTAGAAGATGCTAGCGGCACCATCTTTTATCATAAGCACTTTACCTATGACAGAGATAGAAAGGGAAACATTATTGAGGAAAGAGAATATGGGGATGTGATTGGTCTGGGAGCCATTTCTTTAAATGTTGATGAAAATGGGCTTGTCACAAACCAAGATGGTCATCTCAAAAACTACTCCTATTTCTCTGGGGAAAATACTCAAGGATTTTTTCAAACTGATGCAAACGGAACTGGGGTCAAATATTGGTATAAGAAAGGCACTAATCTACTCCTTAAAAAATTTCTTTTGAAAAACGGATCTCCTGATTCTGAAGAGGAAAACTATTGGTCGGATATTAAAGAGAGACATTTCTATGCCTATAACGATGATGCCGCTCTAATTCAAGTAATTGTCGATAACGGCAACGGAGATAATGTCAAAGACAATTCTTGTGTAACAGAAAGAAGAGTCACGCGCATTTCTCCAAAGCAAGAACTTCCTAATGTAGGTACACCTGAAATATTAGAAGAAAAATACAGCTCTGCAGATGTCAAGTCCGAATTTCTTTTAAAAAAAATCGTGAATCAATTTGATGCGCATGGAAATATTTCTTCTCAATTTATTTATGATGCAAATGGAAGTTATTGTTATACCCTCAACAAGGGATATGAACATGGATTGCTTGTTTTCGAAACGGATCCTCTCGGTAATAAGACACACTATTCCTACGATGCAAACCAAAACCTGATCCTAAAAACTCACTCAAATACAGGAATTTCTACTGAATATGACTATGATTTAAGAAACAACCTTACTTATACCCTGGAAAAAGATCTAGCTGGGAATCGATTTGAGACGCAAGTAACCTATGACCCTGCTGGTCGCAAACTCTCTGAAATTGATCGATATGGGAATGAGACAATCTATGTAAACGATTCTCTTGGACGTCCTATCCAAATAATTTACCCAAGGATCAGCAATGGTGCCCATTCTTTTGCATACACTTATGCATACGATTTATTCGACAATCCTATTTCTGTGACGGACCCGAACGGGAGAACGCTCACTAGATCTTATAATGTCCATGGAAGCCCGATCGAGATGACCCATTTGAACGGAACCAAAGAGGTATTTAGGTATGATAGCGGCGGGAATCTTCACCATTTTTGTGGAGCAAACGGTCTTTTGCAAGTGTTTGCTTATGATTATAAAGGCAGAATAAATAAGCTCGAATATTTCAAAAGAGGAAACAATAGTTCAAACTATCCATTTAAAGAAATAACATACAGCTACGATTCCTTTCACAAAACACGAGAAAGGGACGCCAGAAGTGAGCTAACAACCTATGAATATGATCGCTCAGGTCGTTTGTCGAGCTTAAGTAAAGACAAGAGAAAAGTCGAGTTCGTCTATGACAGTCTTGGCAGAACTAGTGCCGTCAAAAAGTGGAAGTCTCCAGATACTTTCACGCTCGAGGTCAAAGAATATGATCTTTTAGACAGAGTTGTTGAAGAGCGTACTGAAGATCAATCAGGTAAAATCCTGCTGAAAAAAAGATACGTTTATAATGAGGCCGGACAACTCGATCGAGTTATTGGCTATCCCCAAAACCAAGAGAGTATCCTAGTTAAGTACGAATACGATGGATTCAACCGCCTTCGGAAGATAACAAATGCTGCAGGTCATGCCACATGCATCGAGTACGATGATGCCTATTTGAACGAATGGGGGCAAAAAACATGTAAACGGATCTTAATTGATCCGATCGGCAATCGGATAGAAGAAATCTTTGACGTAGATAACCATTTAGTCAAAGCGACTAGAAAGGATAAAACAGGGCAGATTCTGGCTGATTCTGAGACCTGTTATGACAATTTAGGAAATCAAATCTCTCATAAAGTTCTAGTTCTCTCCCCCAACTCGCCCTCCCATATCTATGAAACGGAGCGGATCTTAAATCAAGCGGATCAAGTTGAATCTTTCATATTAGGAAAAGGGACCTCAGAAGAGCGCACCTTGCGTTATGAGTACAATCCTTATGGAGATATCGCGGCAGTATATAATCACGGCACTGAAGAACCAACCACTTACCGTCATAATAGTGAAGGTAATCTGGACATCATCTCTTATAAAGAGGGGAAAAATGCAACCGATTACAAACTTTCTTATGACCGACATAAAAACATAACAGAAATCAAGTTAGATTCCTCTTTCACGATGAGTTATTCCTATGATGCTCACGACATGCCGCTCACTGAAAAGATCGAAGATGAATATGGATTTTATGAGGTGATACGCACCTATGATGAAGAGGGCAAAATTCAGATGCTCGAGCTTCCTGATGGCTCATTTATCGAGTACCACTATGAAGGGCCCTTTGTCAAAGAGGTTAAACGTTTAAGCAAAGACAAAAAGAAACTCTATAACTATCAAGTGGCTTCCAGAGATTTAATGGGCAACATTCTCGAGGAAATTCTTCCAGGTCATCTTGGAGGAAGAAAACAAACATGGGATAAAGCCGGACGCAGAATAGAAATATCGACGGACTTTTTTCAAGATCGAGTGCTAGACGATGGGTACGATCCTCTAGAAAATATTAAACACCGGGAGACTATCCTAGACGATGAGACTTATACCATCGACTATGATTACGATAACTTAGGCCAACTAGTTCTTGAGAAAGGAGAAATCGAATACACATATTCCTATGATTCGATTGGAAATCGTCTTCAAAAAGACGAATGTATTTATAAGATCAATGGCGCCAATCAGCTAGTAGAAGCTGAAGAAGCAATCTATACTTTTGATTCAAAGGGCAATCTCGCTACTAAAACCATTGGCACTAGAACATGGACTTATCAAACCAATCCTCTAAACCAAATTATCTCTATCACAGACCCCAACCAGAACGTTGTTAGATTCACTTACGACCCTAGTGGGAAACGTCTAACCAAGCGAATTGAACCTAAAGGTAAAAAGGCGAAAATATTCCGATTCTTCTATTTGGGAAATACAGAAATCGGCTCAGTAGATGAGAAGGGGGTCATCTTTGAATTAAAAATTCCTGCGAATCCTAATAATCCAGAGGCACCAAGCATAGCCCTCGAAATTAGGAAAGAGACTTATGTTCCTCTTTATGACCTGCAGGGAAATATCACTTGTCTTCTCGACCACCAGAGACGAAAGGTTGTAGAAACCTATCGCTATTCTGCCTTTGGTGAAGAAAAAATTAATAATGAAAGAGGACGTTCTATTTCAGATTCATCTGTAGGCAATCCGTGGAGATATCGGGGGAAACGGATCGATAAAGAGGTAGGTCTTCTGTATTTCGGCTACCGGTACTATGACCCTGAAGTAGGAAGATGGATTTGCCCTGATCCATTAGGGCCTATCGATGGACCTAATCTTTATGCTTATGCTCGAAACAACCCGATGAAATATCTCGACTATTTTGGATTAAATTCCTCTCCTAATGAGAGCTGTGGATGCGTCCAACATGGACATCCCGGTT
>JAFEGL010000072.1 GCA_018239895.1 Verrucomicrobiota bacterium | reverse complement strand
TCTAGATATATTTTCTCTGCGCCTCTCTCTACTCATTTTACCTCTGCGCTGATCATTTTTCATGCCGCTAAATAAAACAGATCTCAGGCATTTTTGCCCGGACAAAAAAAAGAGGGAGATTTTCATCTCCCTCTTTTTGTTTGCCCAGGATAGGACTCGAACCTACACACCTCGCGGTACCAGAACCTAAATCTGGCGTGTCTACCAATTTCACCACCTGGGCAGATTGAAATATTTAACCTGATTAGCCTGTTTCCTTCAAGAAAGAGTGGTATTTTTCCGAAAGAAGCGGGCAGTTGAAAAGGTTGAGCTGCTCGAGAAGCGGGTGGGATTGAAATATTTTCTTCACGCCGGCGTCGGTGATGAGGGGGCAGTGGGAGAGATCGAGGACTTTGAGCGGCTTGAAGTTGTTAGAGAGGGTTTGGAGTCCATTGTCTGTGATGGAGGTGTAGGCGAGGTAGAGGTGGGTGATCGATCGGAAGTTGGAAGCGGCGGTCTGTAGAGCTGAATCGCCAATGGAGGTGCACCCCTGTAGATTGAGGACTTGGAGGGGAGATTCTCGATTGGGAAGGGGGGTCGTCAGCTGGGGGCAGAAACTCGCATCGAAATAACGGAGGCGGTTGGAGGTGGAGAGGAGGTTCGAGGCGAGGGGGTCGGAAAGGACCGGGCAGCCCGAGACATTTAGGGCCTCGAGATTTCGGGGGATGGCGGCGAGGCCTCTTTCAGTGAACGAAGAGGCGCCCGATAGGCGGAGCGACTTGAGCTTGCCAAAGAGAGAGAGAGCCAAAAGGGTCCGATCTGTAAAGCTTGGACAATTGTGGATCGATAGAGATTCTAGCTCAGGACAAGAGGCGAGGAGAAGGCTGAGGCTAGAGTCGCTCAGGTTAGGCTGGTTGGAGAGCTCTAAAATTCTAAGTTGTCGCAGGTAGGAAGCGATGAGCTCAAGGGTTAAATCGGTGAGCTGGGGGCAGAGGGAGAGAGAAAGGGTTTTGATTTCCCCCGACTCAAAAAAAGGTTTGAGCCCTTCGTCGGTGAGAAAAGGGCAGGAGGTAAGGCGCAGATCTTCGAGATAGGCAGTGAAATGGAGGCGTAGAGCCGCATCGTCAATGTCAGAGCCTCGCAGGTCGAGTCGAGTTGTATTTGTGACCGTCATGTTTCACCTTTCCTGTAGGGGACGGGGTTATAAGATGATATCTACTTTGGGGATTCGGCGCAAGTCCTGTTAAATGAATGTTGTAATGTTTAATATTTAATTCATTTTATTAAAATTTTATCAACCAATCATTTCTTATTTTAGTTTTGTTAAATTTGCAATAAAGTTAAAATAATTGCAAAAAAAGCGAGGGTATATGAGTTCTTCAGCAGCCGTTTCATCTATTAGGGGTAAACCAGAACAAATTTCTCCAAGAATAGATCCAGACAATCTCAATCAATCTAAAAAGAAACCTACCGAAGTTTCTTGGAAGCGGCTCGCAGCAACAATCCCTCTATCCCTAGCAGGAACCGCCTTAGGGGTCGTGACAGCTAGCGGGGGAGGCGATGCAATATCGAGAACGTCTGGTGTAGCGCTTACTTTCGCATCTGGTTACAGGCTAGCTCAAGAAGTTGGAAAAATTAAGTTGCTCTCCTGCTGTTCAGGCAAACCAAGAAAATGGTCTCTTATTCCGGAATGTGTAAAAAATCCCTTTAAACCCATCACAAACTGGCTTTTTAACAAAGAGCCTGTAAACAATGCTGAAAAACTCGCATGGTCGGGTGTTGGCGCAGCAGCCGGCACAGCGATTGCCTATAGCTCCGATTTTCTTATCCGTTATGTACCCGCTTTTGCTGGCCACGCTTTGAATGTAACGAAAAATGGATTGGCGTACGGTGGTGTAAAAATAGCTCATTATCTCGCGAATACAAGACTTTTAAGTTATGTGTTTAATTCGCCAGATGCGATGCTCGAACATTACGCCGGCCAATACGCTGGAATTCCTGCTGCCGATTATAACACTGAAGCTGGATGGCAAGGGCTCAATTTGCTGCAGTGCGCCTTGTGCGGTGTAATGCTCGCTCAGCTGGTAAACAAACATATTGGTTTCCTCCGTTCAAAAGAGGAAGTTGAGGAAAAGCCATCGAACAAGAAAACTTTGTTCTTGCCTCATGATTTTCCCGATATGACTCTCGCAAGAGACTACAAATTGAATGGAAGTCAAGTAGCCAAGATCGAGAATTTACTCAATATTCTCCATTCCGACGCGATCACACCGTTTACAATGAAATGTGCTGATGGATACGAAAGGACCTTCCAAAACGTAACAGCTGCTGTATTAGCTCAACGCTTTTTTAAAGATATGGAATCAGATGAGGGTAGAGATAGAGTTTCGGCAAACATCGTTAGCTTTTGCAAATTGACTGCCGCTCAAGCTGTTGAGCGAGCAAAAGAACTTTTAGCTGCTAAAGTTCCTAGCGATTCGAAGTGGTATGATAATTACATAAGACGCGATGAGAATGATAATTTTGAGCAATTTGGAATCAACAGAGGCGAACGCTGGCTGTTTAGAGCTCTTTCTGCAAAACTTGCTCAACATCCTGGAGCCATGGAGTCTCTGCAAGCAACTGGCAATGCGCTTCTAGAAGTGAAATTAACTCTGGATGATGACACGTTTTCTAAAACTGCTGATTTCCTCTATTTTTTCAGAGATCCGAAAGCCTCTGTTCAAGATACAAGAACCAGCCTTAGAAGAGCCAAAACGGCTCTCAGCGCTGTGAATGCGTTCAGCAGGAATAACGGTCAACAATTAGCAGCCCCTGCATTGCCTTCGTTCGAGTTCTTTAATAGCCAGGGAAGTGGATGGCAGCCTGGAATGCCAGGTTCTGCTCCAGCCGCTTCTTCGTCGACAGCCCCAGCGGCAAGCTCCTCTTCAGCAGCGAATAGCAGTACAACATCTAGTAGCTCGTCTTCGAATGCCACCTCAAAGAAAAAGAGTTTAGCTGCGAGCGTCAAAGCAGCAGCTGCATCAATGGCAGCCCAGCAGCAAGCTTCGGGATCAACTCCTTCGACCCCAAGCACCATGGTCGCTACTCCAACGCCATTTACACAAGCATCGCACACTTCATCGCACACTTCACCAACTGCCGCGAAAACGCTCATTCTGGCCTTGCCGCCTTCTACAGCAAGCTCTTCTAGCATGGCGCCACCCGCATTAACTAGAGCGGCTTCGGTGGTTTCAACTCCTACGGGTAGCGCCTCTGGTTCAAGCGCTTTTGCCGCACCATTTAACTTTGTTCCACCAAATTCGGGGTCTCCAAAGTTTTCAGCGGGTGTTCATTCAAGACCTGTAGTTAAAGCTAGAAGAAGCCAGGGAGCAACTGCTGGTAGTACAGGCCAACCAGTGACTCAAATGGCAGGCTCGACCTCTTCTTCGGCTCCGTTCCAGTTGGACCTATCGGCCGCTGTCACTAGTTCAAGCGCTAACAGCGAAAGTTCGGCTTCAACGACTTCGGTTTAATTTCTAAAGTGCTATTAATCTCCCTGGGGAAACCCAGGGAGTTCTTTTAGTCTTCGAAGAGTTCGTAGACGGGATGGACTGAAAACCCAAGCTCTCTGACGGCGAAGATCGCTTTGGCGATCGGCTCCCAGGGAGCTTTTCTGTCTATGTGGAGAAGGACTTCCGTCTTCGCTTTATCTTGCGCTAGAGCGCCGATTTGGTATTGGCGAGCGAGCTCCTCCTGGATCTCCTTCGCATTTCCCATCGGATACTCCTGAAATTCGGTCATCCATTTGAAAGAGCCCGCGGCATTGATCGAGATGTTGATCTGCTGGATCTCTTTTTTGGCCCGAATTGGGCTCGATTTGGCGTCGTGCTTGAGTTCAGCCAGGCTCACCTCTGAATCGTAGAGGGCTGCCCGGGAGATCGCCAAAGTGGCGAAGAGGGCGAGCATAAGGAAGAGGAAGTCGATCATCGGAGCGTAGTTGATGCCGTTTGAAGGCTTCAGCTCTTCATGAGGGATCATCTCCATGATCAGTTCCTTTTGGCTTCAATGAGCGCGCTGAGAGAGACCGCCTCGTTTTCTACGACTGTGAGGGTTTTGATCAGCCGGTACTTGAGGGTCGTGTAAAAGATCATCGCGAGGATCGCGACGACGAGCCCCATGACCGTGGTGCCTACGGCAATGCCGAGGCCGTCGAAAAGGGCGTTGATGCTTTCGATGGAGCGGTTCACGTCGTAGAATGCATAAAACATCCCGACAACCGTTCCGAGAAGCCCGAGCATCGGCGCTACGATCACGATGTCGTTGAGGAGAGAGAGTCTTTGCCAAAAGGCTGTAGAGGCCCTTTTCCCCTCCGATTTCATCGCGTCGACCATCACTTGGGGGCCGAGTCTGCGGGTCGTAAGACCTGCAGCCACGATGTTACTTAAAATGTTCCCATCCTCGGAGCAGAGCTTTTGGGCTTCGTCGTACTGTTCGAGCACGAGGAGTTTTTTCAGCTGGTCTGAAAACGTTTTCGGCATGATCTCTTTCGGTCTAAAGGTCGCCAAGCTGTAGAGCCAGATCACCAAAGAGGCGACCGACAACAGGATCAAGAGGGCGTAGATGACCGGCGATGCGCCGAATACTTTTTTGAGGTCGAGAAGCTGGGAGGCTGGTTCGGCCGCAAAAAGAGTCGAACTGAAACTAAGGATTGAAAAGATAAGACATTTTTTCATCGATAATAATCTCCTCCCTTGGAATGTAACAATTGTGTAGGAATCTAGCAAGATGAAAGATATAATATAGCGCATGAAAAAAGCTAGCGACTTGAGAATCCCTTTTACTTGGGCCGACAGACGCCCTATTTTTTTAGATCGGTCGATTTATATTCCCGGCTATTACGACAAACATGAAGAGTGGGGAAAACTCGATTGGCGCGACGAGCAGGTCTTTGGCAACGATAAACCTGTCATCGTCGAATTTTGCTGCGGCAACGGCCAATGGATCGGCGCCAAAGCAAAAGCTCATCCCGAATACAATTGGATCGGCGTAGATAAGCTCTTTGAAAGGGCTCGGAAAGTCTGGGCGAAAATTCACCGGGAGGAGATCCCTAATCTCTTCATCGCCTGCGCTGATGCAATCACCTTCGTCCGCCATTATGTTCAAGAGGGGAGCGTCCACGAAATCTATGTCAACTTCCCCGACCCGTGGCCCAAATTGAAGCACGCTAAACACCGGCTGATCCGGAAAGAATTTCTAGACGAACTGAGCCGCGCCGTCAAAGTGGGCGGCCGGGCCAATTTCGTCACCGACGACTTCGTTTACGCCAGCCAAATGCTAAGCGAGCTCTCTCTCTGTCCGCAATGGAAGCCGCTGGCTCCTCCGCCCCACTATGTGACGGAGCTCCCCGGGTTCGGCGAATCTTATTTCTCTAACCTTTGGACCGAGAAGGGGAGGACCATTTACTTTTTGCAATATGTGAACCATGGAAGATGAAGAGATACCCAAATTGAGCTGGGATTATCAGACGTTCCTTCTCGAAGGAAAGCGCTTTTATCCCGATGAAAAAACAAAGATCGTTAAGCTCTCTTGCGAACCCCACTCCGATCTCAATTGGAAGATCCCCGAGATCGAGGGGAGAGTCATCTGGGAATTCGATCTGGGCTTGCACCATCCCTACTTTCCTCTCGATGACGAACTCCGGTTCGAAGCTTTGGCCGCAGCGCTGAAACATTTTGCCAAGACTATATGGCCCCAATTCAAGGAGAAAAGCCTAGGCGGGATCCTTTACCGGGGAACGGCCGATTTCGCCTCCCATTTTCATTGGACCGAGTTGCAAAGAGCAAACGAACGGGAGTGGCTCGAAGAGAAGGGGAGCGATTTGAAGGAGCTTTTCTGCGCCGATGCCTTCGCCGCCTATTTTCAGCTGCTGGCCCACAAGCTCCCAGACGAGCTCCCACTCGTCCTCTGCTTCGATATCCGCTCCATCGCAAGCCGATCTCGAGCCGTCCATCTCCTCTCGAAAGAGCGGTTCGAACACTTCCTGTTAGCCGTTCGGTCAGACCGGTGGCCCATGCCTGGACTCAAGTGGGAAGGGGAGTCGCTCTTTTTCCAACACAATTCGTCGCAGCTGGGCATTTGCTTCCCTACAGAGGCCGCAATGTCCAATGAGCTGATTCAACGTCTCGACGAGACGATGGATCGGTTAGATAAAGAGAATGTCGACTACCGGGCGATTCCAGAGGCTTTTTTGACTGAGCAGTGGGATGGCCTAGACAAGATCTATGTGGTTCCCGGCGCAATCAGCGTCCAAGGTCAGAGAAAGTTGCGTGGTTTTATTGCTGCTGGCGGGGAAATCATCGAAGAAGAAATTCGGGGCAGAGGGATTTGAACCCCCGACCTACTGGTCCCAAACCAGTCGCGCTAGCCAAACTGCGCTATGCCCCGATTACGAGGAGTAAGGATACTTGAAATCAGTATTTTCCGACAAGATCCTTTATGAAAACGAAAAAAAATGGCATGACATTTTAAGGGGCGTCTTCAAAATGAGGGTTCGTCGATTTTGGGGATTCTTTTGGCCGATTTTCGATTTATTTTTGGGGGGTAATATCGACAAGGTATATAACCCCCCAAAAATAAAACGAAAATCGGCTCAAAAGAACCCCAAAATCGACAGAACCTCATTTTGAAGACGTCCCCTAATAAGAGAATAGGAGAACCCATGTTTACCCGAACGAAAGCCTTTGAACTGCTCCAAGCATTATCCAGCCACCCCATCGACCTGACCCACCCCGGCGCTCTGACTCCTGAAAGAATCGGAAGCTACTCGATCGAAGCCTTGGGATTCCATCTCCTTTATGGAACCGAGCGGGTGAATAAAGAGGTGATCGAGGCTCTCTGCCAATTGGCCAAGGAGTCCCACGCTCTCGAGAAGATGCGGGCGATGCAGGCAGGCGAAGTCCTCAATAGAATCGAAGGATACGAGAGCGAAAACCGCTCGGTTCTCCACACCGCGATGCGCGACGTGTTTGACGAACGGCAAACGGCCCCTGCAGCCAAAGACGCCTCCGATCGGGCCTCCCGCGAACTCCACAAGCTAAAAAAATTTCTTGAAGAGACCGATGGATACACCGACCTGATCCAGATCGGGATCGGCGGATCAGACCTCGGCCCGAGAGCCCTTTGCATTGCTCTCCAGGCATTCCATAAACCTCACAAGAAAATCCATTTCATTTCCAATGTCGACCCCGACGATGCAAATGCCGTTTTAAAAAACGTCGATCCGAAAAAGACCCTCGTCGTCATCGTCTCGAAATCGGGGACCACGCTCGAGACCCTCACCAACGAGGAGTTCGTCCGGGAGCGGTTCAAAGCCACCGGAGTCGACCCGAAGCGCCACTTCATTGCCGTCACCGGGGAGAAGAGCCCGATGGACGACCCGTCCCGCTATCTCGCTTCTTTCTATATGTGGGATTTTGTCGGTGGCCGCTACTCGGCCACCTCGATGGTCGGCGCCGTCATGCTCGCCTTCTCTCTCGGCTACGATGCCTTTGAAGAGGTCCTCAAAGGGGCCCACGAGATGGATGTCCATGCCCGAGAGGCCGAACCCCACCACAACCTCCCACTCCTCTCGGCCCTTTTCGGCATCTGGAACCGGAACTTCCTCAAACTTCCCACCGTCGCCGTGATCCCTTATTCCCAGGCCCTCCTCCGTTTCCCGGCCCACCTACAGCAGCTCGACATGGAGTCGAACGGCAAACGGATCGACAAAGAAGGGCACCCCTGCCCCTTCTCGACAGGTCCTGTGATCTGGGGGGAGCCAGGCACCAACGGCCAACACTCCTTCTATCAGCTCATCCACCAGGGGACCGACCCGATTCCTCTCGAGTTCATCGGCTTTAGGAAGAGCCAATACCCCAAAGACCTCGAGATTCAACACACTACCTCCCAGGAGAAGCTCCTCTCCAATCTTTTCGCCCAGTCGCTGGCCCTCGCCATCGGCCAAAAGAGCGAAAATCCAAATAAATTCTTTCCAGGGAACCGCCCCAACCGGATCTTGCTCGCCGACCAGCTTACCCCCAAAACCCTCGGAGCCCTCTTGGCCTTCTATGAGCACAAGGTGGCCTTCCAGGGGTTCATCTGGAACATCAACTCCTTCGACCAAGAAGGGGTCCAGCTCGGTAAAGTGCTGGCAGGCAAGATCTTAGGTCTTTTCAGCGCCTCCAAAGCGCCGGGAAAACCCACATCTTTCCCCCTCGGAGAAGCCTATTTAAAATACTTATAATTAAAATTATTTTTATTATTGTTGCTTATTTACGTTAATGTTAAAATTTTTAGCATTAAGAAAGGTTATATGGCAACATTAGTAGGTTTTAGTTCTAATTCAGAACCAGAGATTCTCAATACATATCGAGCTCTCAAATGTAGTTATAATTGGAGCAAAGTCTCCTTTGTGGCTAACCTTATTCTTACGTTTATACTTCCTTGCGTTTTCTGTTCTCGGATGCAAAATTCTTACTCGAAGATGAAATTTCTTAAAGGCAAAGTTAGCGAATTTTCTAAATCTGCAAAATATAAATATGCAGCTGAGACCAAAAAGATCGAAGACCTATTCAACGGTCTCTTCCAAAAGATCAGAGGACAGAAAATTGATTATAATTTACATCGGTTAGAGTCTTCATCTTTTGAAGATACTTTAAATAAAGTCAAAAGAGACGTGCCTGGAGGTTTGGTAAACAAGCTATTCTCATCAGCCGAAGATGAGTCTTTTGTTTCTGAGGGAAATTCATCGGCACCCATTGATGACGTGTCAACAGAGGAAGATGATCTTACATTGGAGTTTACTGTAGGTAAAGTTGATAGGACTTCAGACCCTCGTATTCATAGTATAGAATACGGAATCTCCAAAGAGAAGTGGGAGAGGAAGCAAGCTGGAGGGGAACAGAATGAAAGCCCAAGAAAAATGCAATCTGAGGCATCTACAGTTGCAAAAGAGTTTGACAAAGAACTTGAAAAACGGGGTTTAACTCTAAAAGAGAGACAGCATGTTTTGGAATGTTCCCACCAAGGGTTTTTTGGGTCATTCCAAACAGAAATGACAAAACTGCTTCATCCATGGGCCATGAAGAATGTTCCTATTTACAAGGGCGAAGGGCCGAGGACGCCATTTACCAGAGAGCCTCGAGGGGAAAAACTTGACTATGCAATTACTATTCAGACACCGGGAAGATCCTCCATTAGTCATCTGGTCGACGGTGAAAATATTAGGTCCAGTGGAAAAAGAAACGTTCAAATTCTTGCGAAGAATGAATATTCTGGAGAAACGGAAGTCATTTATGAATTCGAGGCTGAGTTTTCCGTAGATCTAAAGAAAGGGGAAATGAGTATCGACTGTTCCGATCTAAAAACGAGCAGCCGTTTCTTAAGCAATGGATCCCGATTCCGTTCAAATATGATGAGAGGCCTCGAAATTGCACCTGCGTTGAATGACGAAGTTCTAAGCGATGGATCCCGACTCGATCTTGATCCGGTGAGCGGCCTCGAGCAGCTTCCACCCATTTCGGCTGAAGTGGTCTGGGGTCGTTACGAAGACCTGCCCTAATTGATCGAGCGAGCTACAGAGGAGCTGCTGCCGCGGCGCATCCAAGTGGAGCCCAAAATCGTCGATCCCCATCAAAGCTGTCCCTTCCACTCTTCTACAAAGGCGCTCCCACTCCGCTAAACGGAGCGCTGCCATCGAAGTTTTCTTTTGCCCTTCGCTCGCAAAGAGCCGCGCCGGCTTGCCATCGATGAAGAGATTGAGATCGTCCCGGTGAGGGCCCGCCATTGTGAGTCCAAGCTGAACCTCGCGCGGCCGGCTCTTTTTCAGTTGAGACAGATAGGTGTCGGGCTGGTAAGAGGGGGCGAAACGGAGTTCCAGCGACTCTTTGTCTCCAGAAAGCCGCTGCGCGGCTTTGGCGAGGGGCTCTTTGATTTCGGCTGTCATCTCTTCTCTGGCTGTATAAAGATAGGCCGCCGAGTGGGCCATCTCGATCTCCCAACATTCCAGATCATGTTCGTTTCTCATCCTGAGGAGGCAGTTCCGCTGCTTCATGGCGCGCCAGTAGCGGGAAAGGTGGTGTACGTAGAGCGGGTCGCTCTGGGCGAGGTGGAGGTTGAAGAAGCGGCGTCGGACGGCAGGGGAGCCGGTGATCAATTCGGTGTCTGCCGGCGCGTAGAGGACGGAGGGGAGGAGGCCGAGCAGATGGTGAAAGGAGCTGTAGGTATTGGCTTCGGTCTGGAGGCGGCGCGACTCGCCGTCGAAAGAGAGTTTGACCGTTTGCGAGATCATATCCCGGACGACGGTCGCCTCGATGTAGAAGAACGATTGACCGTGCCGGATCAGCTCTTCAGCCCGCATCGTCCGGAACGAGCGTCCCGTAGCGATCAGATAGATCGCCTCCAATAAATTGGTTTTCCCCTGTGCATTGTCCCCGTAGAGGACATTGCACTTGGGGTGAAACTCAACTTGCGCTTCCGCGTAGTTGCGGAAGTTCCGTAAATAGAGGTTCTTTAGGAACATGAGAGAGATCTCTTATTATATTATAACTCTCTGCAACAAAAAACATTGATCAGACGGCTGACTCTACTACTTTTTGCGGTGCGGGGGTGTCGCTGAGGCGCATCGGCATGATGACAAAGAGCGCCTGGGTCGAATCGGTGATCAAGCCCGGGTTGTGGGGATCGTTCACGCCAAACCGGACCGTCTCTTCGTTGCTGTGCCGCAAGATATCGAGGAAGAAATAGGGGTTGAAGGCGATCTCGAGACGAGGTCCCGAGTAGTCGACAGGCATGCTGACGCGCCCTTCTCCGATGTCGGAGCTCATGGCTGCCAGGTGGAGTTGGCCCGTCTCGAAAGTGAATCGGACCGAGCTGCTTGTCTCCGAAGTGAAGAGGGAGATTTGGCGGAGCAGCGCGATCAACTCTTCGCGGTGGATCGCGAACTGGTTGTTCAATTTGGCCGGAATCACCCGCTCGACGTCGGGGTATTGGCCCGAGAGGAGTTTGGTGATCAGCGTCAAATTTCCTGCTTCAAGGGCGATTTTATCGTTTGAAAGAGTCAAGGAGGCTTCGCTGTCGCTGTCGTCGAGCATTTTGATCATCTCATCGACCGCTTTGAGAGGGATCACGTAGCTCCCTTGCATCGCAGGATCGATCGCAACGGCGGAGGTTGTCTTTGCGAGCCGCTTTCCGTCGGTTCCGATGAAGGTGGCGGTTCGGTCGGCGATTCGGATCTGCACGCCGTTGAGCATGTAGCGGCTATCTTCGCGGGCTGCGGAGAAGACGGTTTTGGAGAGCATCTGCTTCAACAGGGCATTGGTCAAGGTGATTTCTGGCGAGCCGGTCAGATCGGGGAGAGCAGGGAATTCGGCTTTGTTCATCCCATTGATCTTGAACACGGAGGTTCCCGTCGTGATCTCGGCGACTTCAACTGTCTGCGCGCTGATTTTGATTTGAGGCGATGTCAGCTCGCGGATCAGCTGGAAAAAGCGGCGGGCGGGGAGAGCGATTGAGCCCTCTTCGATCACCTTGGCCTCAACAAAGCAGCGCATGCTGACGGTCAAATCGGTTGCGCTGACGATTAACTGATCGTCGATCGCCTCGATCAATACATTTGAGAGAATCGGGATCGCTGGCTTCGAGGCGACGATGCTTTGGATCTTCCCGATTAAGGTAACTAGATCGAGTTTTGAGACAACCGCTTTCATGAATACTCCTGTTGGAATACAGCAAGATAAAATATCTTACAACCTGCTGTCAAGTGAGGTTTCAGTTCCTGAGTAACCCTTAATAAATACTGCTAAGTCCTACCTGCCCTCGCGAGCAAAATTACTTGTTGAGGACTAGCTAATCTTCACCCTTTCGGGCTCGTTCCATGGCTCGAGAATCTTCTTTCGCTTTGAGGCTCGCCCGCTTGTCGTACGATTTCTTCCCCTTGGCAATTGCGATCTTCACTTTTGCGATCCCCTTTTTCAGGTAGATGGAGAGAGGGATCACGGCTAGCCCCTTTTCCTGCGTTTGACGGCGGAGCCTTTCAATTTCCCGCTTGTGGAGAAGGAGCTTTCGAGGGCGCCTCTCCTCGTGGTTGTGGATATTCCCAAACGAGTAGGGGGCGATGCTCGACTGGAGGAGCCACGCCTCGGCCCCTTTTACGTCGACAAAAGAATCTTGGAGCGACCCGCCGTGGTTGCGGAGCGACTTGATCTCGGTCCCGAGGAGCAAAATGCCCGCTTCGAGGGTCTCGAGGATCTCATAGTCGTGGTTGGCTCGCCTGTTGGATACGAGTTCTGTTTCTTTAGACATGGTGGGAACAGTATATCTGTTTTAGCTCTTTTTGGTCTTGGGTTTGATGAATCCAGAGATTAGCGTGAGGACGAGGACGATCCAAAAAATCGGTTCAAAAGGGATGTGGTAAGAAATAAATTCATCTAAAACAGTATAGGCCAGCTTGATGCCGATCCAGCCCACCAAGAAGTAGGCGATTGGCTCGAGGCGGGGAAACCGGTCGATGAAGTGGCTGAAAATATGGGCTGTGTAGCGGATTCCGAAGAGGCCGATCATGCCGCCGACGTAGACGATCCAGAGTTTTGGATTGAAGCCGACGTCGACCCGGGTCGTCTCGATGAAGGCAAGACCTGCTAAGATCGAATCGATAGCAAAGGCCAAATCGAACAGTTCAATGAAGAAGACGATCTTCCAGAAGTTCTTTCCTCCCTCCGGCGTGATGAGGCTGGCATCCTTTTTCTTTAAAAAATGGCGGACGGAGAGATAGATCAGATAGAGTCCCCCCAAAATCTGGATCCACGGATGCTTCAGCAAATAGGAGAGGGCGAAGAGAGCTCCCGCGCGGAAAAAGAAGGCCGATACGCTCCCGATGAGGAGCGCTTTCGTCCTGAGTTTTTGAGGAAGGGAGTGGGTAAGGACCCCCAGGACGATCGCGTTATCGGCCGAGAGGAGAATCTCGATGAAGATCAAAACCAGCAAACGGGGGAGATCGACCCACTCAAACGTCTGTCCAAACATAAACGCCTTTTTTCCCGACCTATATCACAACGTCGAATTCGCCGGCTATTCTAACTAGGTGCAGGGCTCCGCCCCGCACCCCGGTTATGATTCGAAGAAGAGGCGGCCGAATGGGGTGGCGCAGAAACAGTCTCGGCCGTCGACAGTGCCAGGAGCGACCATACCCGTTTCGAAGAGCCATTCAAGGAAGGTGGCTCTGATCAAAGCCTTTTTGTCCTCATCGTAGGTGGGAATGGTGTAGCGCCAAGTTTTTCCGGTCCGCTTGAGCATAACGACCGAGTCTTCGTCGAGAGAAACCAAAACCCCCTTGATGAACTCGTCGAAATAGACCCACTTTCCGTGCAATACCCGCTTAATCGCTTTTTCCGCTTCGCGCAGGTGCCGTTCGGTAGCGAGGCTGGCGGGAAGTTGGCAGGAGAGCGTTTGGTTCAAGGGATGGCGATAAAGAAAGAGAGCCCTATTTTGTAAGCTCTGGTCGAGCCAGTCGTTTGCCGCTTCCAATGCGTAGAGGCGGCCGTCGATGCAGTCGGCCAGTTTCACGAGGCAGAGTTTTTCAATCACTTGAGCTAAGTAGCCCTGGACTTGGGGCCACTCTTCGTCGGGCGCCAGGTGGAGCTGATGGGCCAGTTCGCGGGCCAAAGCGGTGGGCAAGGGGTTCGATTTTTGCCACTGGCCAACACTGATCGGTTTCTTCTGAGCTAAAGATAAGATCGCTCCCATATCTTCGACGAATGAGAAATCGTTGTCCCGTTTTCTAAAGACGAGTTCGGGCTGTTCGATCGGATGGGCTTCGGTCTCCTGCAAGAAGAGGAGATATTGGCGCCATTCATAGAATGGGGTCGCAAACTCCAGCCAGTGGTCATCCTCTTTTTCATAGGAGAGGCAGCAAGCGAAGTTGAATTCGAGGAGGACCATGATCTCTTCGAAATCGCGCCGGTTCAAGTTGTACTTGGAGATCAAGTCGCTTGAGGAGACCTTAAAGAGAGGAGAGGCGTAGACGTCGTGGATGATCCCGACGATCCGAGGATCTCCCAAATTGAGCTCGCCCAAGTAACGGTTAAAAGCTTGCGGAGTAAGGAGATACTTTTCGACGATCGACTCAAATATATTGTTCGAGGTGCGGGGAATCGAGTACCAGGTCGGCAGAATATGGATCGGGACTTTTTTTAAGAGTCCTTGCAAAAACTCCATATCGGGCTTGAAGTCGGAATCGAAGCGGGTGATCTGAAACTCAAAGTACTTGCGCATCTCTTTGTCGACGAGGATAGAGTCCCCCTCCAAGGCGACCAGCCCCGCAGCCGTGAGCTTTTTTAAAATCGGCTCGATTTCTTCGTCAGCGCAGTCGACGGCTCTAGAGAGCTTTTTTAAAGAAACTTTCAGGGGGGAAAATAGAATTTCTTCAAGTACGCTATGTTCGAAGGCGGTGAAATCGGACATCATGATCCGATTTTCAATGTCCTGCGAGCTGTTGTAATCGGCCAGGTTGACTTTGTTTTTCCGTGCAGGACTCAGTTCAAGCATATTTTCCTATTGATTGAGGCAATTGCAAAGACCCCGGCCTAGGGAAAAAGGTCCGTAGTTTTAAAAACGCCTCATTTTTCAGGAAAAACTATATACGGCTAATTGTTTTGACTCAAGAGACGATTGCAAAATTCCCCAGCCCGGCAAAATCGCCCATTCCCGGGGTGCAGCACAAGCCCGTAAAACTGGCTAAAATCATCGGTTTTTCTGGGATGGGTAAATTGGCTGCCGCCTTTCTCAAGACTTGGACTTTTTTCTGAGCTGGTTGAAGTATTCGAGCCGCTTCGACATCTCCCGTTCGAACCCCCGCTCGACCGGGTGGTAGTACGATTTGCGGCCCAGTTTTTCGGGGAAATACTCTTGCCCGGAAAATCCGCGGGGGGTGTCGTGGTCGTATTGGTAGCCGTGGCCGTAGCCCATCTCTTTCATCAGTTGAGTCGGGGCGTTCAAAATCTCTTTCGGCGGGTTGAGATGCCCTGTTTCGGCGGCATCTTCCCGAGCCTCTCCATACGCAGTGTAGAGGGCGTTGCTTTTTGGAGCGAGAGCGAGGTAGATGACGACTTGGACGATGGCCAGCTCCCCTTCGGGCGAGCCGAGCATGTTGTAGGTGTTCCATCCATTCAAAGCGACGGTCAGCGCCTGTGGATCGGCGAGTCCCACATCCTCGGTGGCCAAGCGAATCATCCGTCTAGCGATGTAGAGAGGATCTTCGCCCCCATCCAACATCCGGCAGAGCCAGTAGAGAGCCGCATCGGGGTCGGAGCCTCGGATCGATTTGTGAAGGGCCGAGATCAGGTTGAAGTGCCCCTCCTGATGCCGATCGTAGAGGGGAGATCTTTTCTGCAAAACAGTTGAAAGAGTGGCGAGATCCCACTGTTCGGGCGGCGAGGTCTCCAAGTTTTCCAAAAGATTCAGAAGATGGCGGCCGTCGCCTTGCGCCAAATCGATCAGAAATCGCCGGCACTCTTCTCCCATCGGGAGCGGCTTTGTTTTCTCTTCGTATCGGGCGAGGATTTGCTTCAACGCATCGGCGTCGAGCGAGTGGAGAGTTAAGACGCGGAGGCGGGATAAAAGAGCGTTGTTAAGGACGAATGAGGGGTTTTCTGTCGTAGCTCCTACTAAGATCAGGCTCCCATCTTCGAGAAAGGGGAGAAAGATGTCTTGCTGCGCCCGGTTGAACCGGTGGATCTCGTCGACAAAGAGGATCGTTTGCCGATTGAAAAGGGGAGTCTCCTGCCCCTCTTTTAAGATTTTTTTCAGGTCGGTCGTCGTGTTGAACACCGCGCTGAGTGTCACAAACGGGAGTTGAAACGCTTTTGCGTAGAGGCGGGCGATTGTCGTCTTTCCGCAGCCGGGAGGACCAAATAAAAGGATGGAGAGAGGACGACCCGCCTGCACAATCCGCGAGATGTATCCGGTCAATCCAGTTAAATGTGGCTGACCTGCGATTTCAGAAAGATGTTGTGGGCGGAGCCGTTCTGATAATGGAATAGACATGTGAAGAGAATAGTCAAAAAGGTAAAAAAAGAAAAATGGAGTTGTTACTTATTTATAATGAATGACTTGAGAGTTTCGTTATTTTGTAAGTAATTGACTTTAAGTCTGTTGAATGTTGTGTTTTAAAATCAGAAATCATGTTGAATTCTTCGCAAAATACGACACAAAAATAAATTTTTTTTGCGTTGATTTAAAAATATTTTTTACTTGTTTTTTAAAATGTAAAATCGCCCTCAGAAGTAAATCTAAGCAGTTTTCTCTATGGTGAAAGAGTTGTTGAATTTTGTATCAATTTTGTAAATAAGTTTGTTTAAATAATTAAAAAATTGTATATTAAAGATGTAAGGCAATAGTGAGCCGCGGGACTTGCCCGCTGTAGAAAAGGTACCGACCTCAAGGTCTGGCCTTCATTGAAACCGCTCCCTCTCCTTACTTAACAGGAGGAAATAAACCATGGCTATGAAACGCAAAAAAAGAGCTACTAAGCGTAAATCGCACAAGAAAGCTCACAGAAAGACTGCTCGTAAGTCGAAAGCTCGCAAATCGACTCGCCGAAAAGCTAAAAAAGGCGGAGCTAAACGCAAACACAAAAAAGCTCATAAGAAACATGCTAAGAGAAAAGCGAAAGGTCATCGCAAAACACGCAGACGTCGCAAAGCTCCAGCTGTTGCTGCAATTATGGCTCAAGAGTAATCTCTTGACACTCTAATCTTTGGGATCGAGCAAGGCCTCAAGGCCTGCTCGATTTTTTATTTTCTGAACTTCCCTTCTATGATGAACTCACTAATCTTCTTCCGGGGCGAAGGAGCTTCTCTCTCCTGAAGCTCTTGAGGCAAAGACTCTTTCGGGGCCGGTTTGCCGACCGCGAACATGGCTAAGACCTCAAATTCCTCAGGCACATGAAGTTCTTTCCGGGCCCGCGCATAGTCGAATCCCTCCATCCCGTGGACGACGAGGTTGCGGCTTGCCCCCTCCAAAGAGAGGTTTTGCCAGGCGGCTCCCGTATCCAAGCCGTGAGTGACCGACGGCTTGTTGTTCCTCTCGAACGTCTTCCGGGCCAAGATCACCCCGAGAACTGCGGCGTTTTTCGTCCAGCTCTGGTTGAATTCAATGAGGAGATTGAAGAGAGGATCCCATTCGGGCGTCTCTCTTTTGGCGTAGATGAATCTCCACGGTTGGGCATTGTAAGAGGAGGGAGCCCATCGAGCCGCTTCGAATAAGGAGAATAGCTCCCCATCGCTGATCGACTCGCCCGTCATTGCCCTCGCAGACCATCTGTTGAGAATTAGAGAATTTACTGGATGATCAAAATTTCTATTCTTCATTCAGCCTGCTCCTTGTGCCAGCTTGGATCTCGGTATTGGTAAATCAAAAGGGGAATTAAGCTCATCAAACTCAAACCGCCGATCAAAAAGCCCTCATAAACATAGATGCTCCCGACCATCAATTGGGAAGGAGGAACAAAGCCGACAAAGAAAGCCAAAGTCGAGCTGATGACGCCGAGCCCTCCCACGAACCAGATGCCTGGCATATGATAGGGGATTCTGTACGTTCTCTCGATGTGGGGATGACTGTAGCGGAGCTTGATTGCAGCGAGGAACATCAAGATATACATCAACAGATAGAGCTGAGTCGACATGACGCTCAAGATCCAAAAGGCGCTGCTGGCCGACGGCATGAAGAGGAAGGCGAACGAGGCGACCGTCACGACGATCCCCTGGAAAAAGAGGAGATTGGCCGGCATCCCATGTTTATTCAGCTTCTGGAAATAAGGGGGAAGGTCGCCATGCTTCGACGTCGCATGCAGTGCGCGGACCGGGCCGATGATCCAGGCATTGAGCTCGCCGACCGCGCCCCAGACGATCATCAAGCCAAGCGGAATCAAGAGCCAGCCGAGATCGAACCTTCCTAGAAAAAGGTTGAACGCCTCCATCAAACCTGCGACCAGGCTGATCTTTTCATGGGGGACCATGATGGCGATCGCTAAAGCGCCTAGAACGTAAAGCACCAGGGAAATTCCCCCGGCCAACATCACAGCTCTCGGGAAAGTCTTTTGCGGGTTTTGAACCTCTCTTGCGTGGACAGCCGATACCTCCAAGCCGCCAAAGGCCAAAAAGAGTCCCGTGACAAAGACCAAACTCTCTAGATTGAACGTGAACCCGGCCCCTTCGGTGGCTGGGAGAAGAGCTTTGAGCGAAAACTCAACTTGGAGCGGCTCGCCCCGAATCAGCCAGAGAATCCCCAAAAGGATCAGTAAGAATCCCGGGACGATCGTCCCCGCGATTACACCCAGCGCGCTAAACCAGCTCGAGGTCTTCAATCCATGGTAGTTGAAGAACGTAAACCCCCAAAACCCCACCAGAATCGTCCCCAACAAAAAGAACTTATTATCTGCCAGAGGGGGATGGACCATGTAAGCCAATGTGACCGCTGAGAAGGACAAGATGGCCGGGAACCAAGTGACATTGTGGATCCATTGCATCCAGACCGCGAAAAACCCCCAGCCTGGGCCGAAGGCTTCCCTCACCCAAATATACACGCCTCCTGTCTTTGTCCATCCCGTTGCCAGTTCGGCAGAGATCAAAGCGGCGGGAAACAGGAAGACAACGGCGACGATGAAATAGAAAAATGCCGATGCATACCCATACTGAGCCACAAGAGGCAAATTTCTAAGCGATGTCATCACAGATAAGTTGAGCATCGCAAGCAAAAAAACATTTAAAAAGCGGCGGCTTGAAACAGGTTCCAAAATATCCTCGTAGTGAAATCCCTAATTGATATATATCAGAATCAACGAATAATTGCTGAGGTTTTTATGACAGAGAAGCAATCCCCAAAATTAAAAGGAAAGAGCGTCGAGCAATTTCTCCAAGAGCTCGAAGAAAATCTAATGATCGATGATCACGGAATTGCCATCATCGGCGACAGAAGCAAACAGCCTAAGGAGACGACGGATCGTTAAAAAGTCTCTTTAAAAATGTCCTGCCAGAGCTTACAAGCTCAGTTGCCAGCTTTTGCCGCGCTTCAACCATCCTTTGCTCCATTTTGGCTCTGTGTTCCGGGTTTAAAGCTCTCACTTTTATCTCCTGGACAAATTCCTCGCGAGCAGGCTGCAGCTGCTCTTTTATCTTGAGGTATCGCTCGCAATATTCCGCTGCGATCTCTTTCGTTCCAAAATTCCAATCTTCATAGTGGTCTTGAAAAAATGTACGGATCTTTTCCACATCGTCGAGACCTTGTAGAAATTCTAAATTCGATTCAAAATTTCCATTCGAAAGACATGCGTTGTGAAAATTGTCCCAACTAGCTTTAAGCGACATCTCTTACCTCAAAAGGAGAAGCATTATATTTTCTCTCCATCATTGAATTCAAGATGCACCGCTGTTATATAGAGTAGTACAGACTTAAGTAGGATATCAGCATGGCTCTTGAAATCACCCGACCTGAAGTTTTAAACAATCTGATCCGATTCAAAGATAATCTTTTAGAGAAAAGAGAGGGGAGCGGCAGTTTCCATTCTGAGCGGACGAAGACAAGAGTTTATCCAGTTTTGCTCAACCGGCGAACGGGAGATATGCGTTTTGCTGAGAAGATTACGAATCTCGAAAGTCGGATTTCAGCTCACGGAAAGAAAAAAGGGGCGGCTGAGGACTGGAAAGAGATCCGGATCACCGTTGAGGAAGAATCAAATCGAATTCGTTTCGAAGCGACCGATGCCGAAGGGCGGCCGATCCATCCCAAAGATCTAGAGGCCCTCTCCTGGCAAATTGCGAGTGAAACGATTGAAATTCTCAACCTCATGGGCAAAGAAGTGCCGCAAACGCTCGGCTCCTATTTTCCAGAAGAGTACATCCTTCGCGACCTCTCAAAAATCCACCTTGCTTCAGACCAGGGTCGAATCGAGGACTTGCCCGGCTGGAACGGCCATATTTCCCGAATCGAAGCTGAAAAAAAACTCTCCGAAAGTCCCGTCGGAACTTACGTTTTAAGGGAAGGGGACGAACTCACAATGTCGATCACCTTCCACCTTGAAGAGGAGAACCACATCCCCCTTCACACCTACATTTTAACGGTGGTTGAAAAGGAGGAGAAGATCTCCGATTACCTCATCCTCCACACCAACAAAGGGTGGACGCTCTACCACGACGAGCCCGACCTGCAGCAGTACCAATTCCACTCGACGGCTCACTCGTTGATGGGGGCCATGCGCCACACCGCAAAAACCCCACTTTAATTGCGGGAGAGGCCCCGCCACGCTCTACTCCGCTTCGATCTTGTTTCGCAAGCTGATCGCCTCTTTCGAGAAATCGTCGAGGGAGAGCTCTTTGATGATGACCAGGCCGCTCGCCTTTTTTAAGCGCGGATCGGAATGCTCTTGGAAGAAGCTCTTACCGAGCAGAGTTTCGAGTTCGCTCCATTGCTCGCGCTGGATCTCGATCGCGTAGGCTGAGAATGGGCCGTTGTAAGCGGGCGAGGGGAACGAGGCTTGCCGCTGGGTTGCGTAGCAATCGAGGAAGGTTTTGTGCATCTCCATCATCTCCGACTCAGTGACCGGGATGAAGAGGTTCCCTTCCCCGAAGGTGAATCGGTCCCAGACATTTCTGTAGCCCCAAACGAGGACTCGGTGGGGGATTTCCGCCTTTTGCAGAGCCGCTGAGACAATCTGGAGCACCTTGTAGTGGGTGCTCGGGCCGGTCCCCTCCGGATCGAGAGCGACGGTGACGAGGTCGGGAGCTGTCTTCTCTAGAAGCTCGACGAGCGGCTGGGCGTCCTTTTCCACGCTCGGCTGCGGTGTGAAAAATTCCCCGTTGTAAAACTTGGAGCGGAGGTGGAGCACTTGCGAGACATCGGCTCCCGAGCGGGTCCATACACGGTCCTCTTCCGATTCGCGCAAAAGCCCTTTCAGCGTCTGGATGTCCTGCGTATCTTTCTGGCCGGGGAATCGATTGGAGAAATACTCGGTCAGCTCCTTGATTTTCTTTTTGACCTCATCCTGGCTTCCGATTTTATATTGCTCGCAGAGCTTCTTGGCGAAAATTGCCGCCTCGAGCTCCTGCTTTCTGTTTGCATCTCCGCTCGAGCAGGCGAGGTTGAACAGATCGAGGAGGTCGGCATAGCGGGCATTGAGAGCGAGTTTTTGGATCTCTTTCCTATGAGACAGATCGCGGAGGGAATTCAAGAGATACTCGTTCGTGACGCTTGTAAAACCAGAAGTGAGGCAGCAGAAGATATTCTTATTCGAGAGAATATCGGCCTTTGCAACGGGGAAATAGGAGAGGAGAATATCGTCGTGGTGAGGGCCTGTATGGAAAATGGTCAGATCCTTCCGAGGCTGCAGCCCGTTTTCAAGATGGGCAATCAGTCTCTCTAAAGATCGGTCCTTCATTTCGAGCCATTTTTTGCCGAACTTGGCCAATAGAAACTCGCCGCTAGGAGTCGATGAGAGATCCTTGGCAGTCAGGTTGGCAAGGGTTTTTCTTTTGGAGAGGGCAATTTCAGTGAGGGTCTCATCGATGAAGACTGTGGGGATTTTATCGGGAGCAAGAGAGGCGTATTCAAGATGTTTTCTCATCTTCAACTGGCGGGCTGCCCCTTTTGTGATGTAAAATCTGGCCCCCTTGAGTTTTTGGAGCGCCGTAGCAGGGCACTCCATGCAGGGATCTTCCTGGACAGCTGTCGCAACGGGGCGGGCTTTCCCTTCGCCCGCAGCGAAGATGATGGCGGTCGCATTTGGGTTGCAGCAGATCGTATCGAGCCCAATGGTGGCCGCCAGTTTCCCCTTCGCCGATTCAATGCCCCCCAAGTCGCCTGCCGAGGCGGCAGCCGTCTCGTAGTTAAGCTCGATGAGCCGCGTCCGGCTGTTATGGAGAGAGCCCTTCAAGTTGAAAGCGACGTGGCCGTCGGGTCCGATCCCTCCGAGGAAAAAGCCGATTCCTCCCCAGTCGCGGATCTTTTGTTCGTAGGTATCGCAAAAACTCTTGGCCTCTTCGAGGGCAGATCTCTGCATTTTCTCAAGCGTTGTGGCGGGTGTCCGGATAAGCAAGTTCAGGTCGGCTTTCCCTTCGGGAAAAACAGTCGATAAACCATTCTTTTTCAATGTCGGACCAATCAACCCCTCCATCGTCAGGGCATTTTCCGGCTTAATCTTCAAAAAGGAGAGGTAGTATTTTTTCACAAACGAGGTGAAGCTGTTTTCCTGAGCGATGTCGAGAGGGAAAAACTCATCGAGCTGGACGAAGCGCAAGTTCGACGTGTCGGGAAAGCTAGCGCTTTTAAGACCGTAGCCTTTCAGCTCCTTTTGCACAGCAGGATTATTCCATTCCCGCGAGAAGTAGCTGAGGTATTTGATGAAATACTCAGGCGTTTTTCCGGTCGGGAGGGCGATTACGCCTCGGGGGTTTTCTTCGACCCAGAGGAGGAATCGGATCGCAGTGATTTTTCCGAGCTCGCACAAGTTATCGGTGACCGCTACAGAAAATTTTTCTCCATCATAAGCGGGCTTTCTCTCCGTCTGTTTCCAAAACTGCTCTTCGAATCGCTCGCCGTTCACAGAGAAAACTCCAGTAGCCAATACGCTCAAGATAACTGTCCACGCTCTTTTTTGCATTCTCCCTCCGCTAAAAAAAACAGTACCTAAACCTACTCCACAAATGAATTTTGTTCAAAAAAAACTTATGGTATAAAATTGAGTTCCAATGAGGTAAGGCATGAAAAAGCTGGCAGCTCTCTCTATTTGTCTCGCGGCATTCACAATGTTGAAGGCAGAAAATTATTCCCCCAAAAACTACTCAAATTTAATTGGGATGCCCGGGTTTTCCGACTCGCTGCTTCAAATGCACTTCAAGCTTTACGAGGGGTACGTCAAAAACGCCAACGACCTGTTGGCCAAGCTCCAAACAATCAATGACGCCTCTTCCTACGAATATGGCGCTTTGAAACGGCGCCTCGGCTGGGAATTCGACGGGATGCGGCTCCACGAGCTTTACTTTGGAAATCTCGGAGGCAACGGCGTTCCCGACAAAAAAAGTTCGCTCTACAATGCGCTTTCGACACAGTTCGGAAGTTTTGAGTCCTGGAAGAAGGATTTTATCGCGACAGGTTCGATGCGGGGGATCGGCTGGGCTGTTCTCTACTTCGATCCCGTTCAGGGCCGTCTAATCAACCAGTGGATCAACGAACATGACGTTGGCCATCTGGCAGGCGGAACGCCCATTTTGATCATGGACGTTTTCGAGCACGCCTACATGCCCCAATTCGGCCTCGATAAGGCGAAGTACATCGCCGCCTTCTTCGCCAATATCGAATGGAAGACAGTCGAGAGCCGTTTTTCTACCGTTTCCACTTCGGCAGGCGAAGGAGCAAGATGAGGAGCATCGCGCCAGAGAGAACAGCGAGAAGGGCGGGGATTGTTTTCCCTACCACAGAGTAGCGGTACGAAAAGACGGCGGTCAGAATGGCTGTCAAAACAAGGGCTGTCCAACCACCCCATCTTTTCCCCCAGAACATCACCAGAGAACAAAGGATGAGAAGCCCCCCAAGTCCGCTGCCCATATACAGGGAAACTTTGCTTCCATGTGTATATCCCACATATCCCAAAGCAACCAATAGCAGCCCATAAACCAACACGGACCAACATGCCGACTTCTTCATTATCCAGCTCCTGATGTACAAATGACCATCGTCAGGCTTGCCAAATAAAAAATCCAGAAAAAAGGGATAACGAGCAGTTGGCAGGCAAAGCGATCCTTTTTCCAAAACAGCAGCCCCGTCACCAAAAGAGTGCACCAGGCGAGCAGAAGGGCGACGAGACCTAAAAGCAACTCCTGCAAGCGGAAGAAGCTAAAACTCCAAAGAAACATCAGGACTAAAATCGAAAGGTAAAGTGAAAGCTCAGGCTTCAGCGTCTTCAGCGAGCGCCTCCTCCAAAGACCCCACATCGAAAGGCTCATGGCCACCAGGCTCAAAGTCCCGATAGGAGATACTGCCCAGCCAGCAAAAGACCAGGGAGCCTGTTTCAAATCGCGGAACCATTCGCTCTCGCCGGAGAAAGAGAAAAACCAGCGGTGTAGAATTTCGAAGCCAAAGCTGACCACCAGGAAAATTCCGAGTCCGAGGAGTTGTTCAGGCCAGGAACGGTAGCTAGTCTTCAGCCAGCTTTGTTCCCTGGAAAGCTGGAAGGGGTCCGATTGGTCGATCGTCATGGTTCCTCAAAATAACGAATAAAGATTTACCCGATCAGACAATTTTTTGAAACAATCTCGTTTGGAGAGTTAAGGAATTATAAAGAATCGCAGGGGATAGTTTTAAGGAGGTTGGGACTAAGTTCCCAACCTAATTAATAGACTGAAAATAGGGATTTACTGAGTTCTGCATCCGCCGCCATTCACTTTCTTTTTTCCGGCTGGATCTATGTTAAGATTTTGAAGTTTGTAAGGGTCGATTCCATTACCGTCGTCTCTTTGTTCGACGGATACTGTATTGCCTGGAACCCAATTGCCAACGCTGCTTCCAAATGGAAAATTGTGGTTCCATACATTAACACTTCTACCGCTTGTAAAATAAACGGTTTGTCTTGGAGTAAGAGCGTTGCCATCAATACTGTCTACGATTTCAAGATCTTCTTGCGGTTCATACACAGGTTCAGGTTCGGGGGCTGCTTGTTGACTTTCTTTATATTCGTTAAGTTCTCTTCGTATTTCATTCGCCTCTTCAGATACTTTTTGCACTATTTCAAGAGCTCGTGCAGCCGTTTGAAGCGCTTGCTCAATCAAAGATGAATCGTTTTGCACTTGACTTGTTATTCTAAGGGATTCTTGAGCCATTCTTGAGGCCTGTTCAACTCCTTGAAGTAAAGGATTAAGCAATTCTCGGTTTGCCAAAAAGTCATTTTTTATAGAACTACTAATGTTGGTAACAGCCACCAATACTGCCTGGACAGCCTCTCTAGCTTCCAGGGCTGTTTCGTATGCCTCGATCGTTTGATCTGAAAGCACATCAATCCGCTTATCCTGTCCTCTTAGAGTATTTCTCGTTGTATTCATATCATTTAGATGTTGTTGTTTTGTAACAAAACTGTGATCGTTTGAAATTGGCGTCATTTAATTTCCATTTGTTTTGTTTTTAAATTTTTCTTTTATATCTAAAAACCGTTTTTTTTCGACTTCACATTTTCTTGTGATTTCTTCGAGAAACCTTTCGTTTTCCAATCGGAGCTCTTGGAGTTCCTTGTCTACTTCATCAAGACTAAGTTCAGAATGATGAGAAACTGAATGGGGTGATGATTCTTTTAAATCTATATCTTTATTTTGCTTTTCTTTTTTAGATGGAATTTTCTCGCTTTGTTTTAAATCAAAATGATCTTTTATGAAGCTTGTTATTTTTAATGTTAATTCAATCCAGTTTTTTACATCCTCTAAGCTAAAACTATTTGATGATTGAGGAGAACTGTTTTGATTTCCTAAGATTGGGAGAGAGGGTAAAATAATTGATTGAGCAGTTGATTCTGTTTTTTCCTTGGTTGAGGGATCTTGATCTTGCTGTGCAAGATTTAAAGCTGGTAGTGGACTTAGATGTTCTAAGTGAGTAACGGGGGGAGGGGAACCTATTAATGATGGGCTTGACATGTTTATTTCTCTCCTTTCATATATTTATCTTCGGAATCTTTTTTTGATTTGAGCAAATCTGTTTTTTTCAAATTCAGCCTTTCTATTGATTTCGTGCAAAAATTCTTCATTTTCTTGCCTTAAAGCATTAAGTGATAAATCTATATCCTCAATTGTACACGATGAGTCATGTACTAACGGCGTTTTAACTTCATAAGTTTTGTCATCCTCATCCTCTGTTTCTCTAGGAGTTGAGGTGATTGCAATTTTTGGCGAGCTTGGTTCTACAGCTTCCTCATCGGAATCGCTAGATTCATCATTGTTTAGGCGAGCTTGAGCCGGGTTAGATTTGCAGCATGCCGCGATTGCAATGCTGGTTAGGGAGGAAAGTGCAACGCTCAAGGCAAATTCACCTAAATTATTTGCCAGGACAAACGGTTTGCAAATTGAACATTCTGTTTGATCTTTACAGTAGAAATAATAGGTCAGACATGCGACTGCGATCCCCGCAGCTATTTTAAGCGTTCTTTTGCATGTAGAGCTTTGAGCTGCTACTGCATCTTGATTAATTGGTCTTTGGTGTCTATTGGAACTTCTAAAATTTCTCGCAAGTTTTCTTCCAATTTCGTCACCTAAACGACCTTTTAAATCATTTGCTGCATTACTTACAACAGATTCAATCATATTTTTAACCTATTTTTGATGGTTATTATACCGATTTGTTTTGTTTCTGAAAATGTGGAATATTTTTTTTGTTTATATATCATCGTTATTTATTTTGTGTGGGTAGTGTAAAATAATATATTTCAAGCTGGAGTTTAGGGAGAGATTCCTTTAAACTGGCTGCATGAAAGTTGTTGAAGAAGATTTTTATAAGGCTATTGCTTTGTTGAAGGCAGGAGAGCCGGTGGCTTTTCCTACAGAGACTGTTTATGGGCTTGGGGCTCCCGTTTTTAATGAAGCGGCTGTTAAAAAAGTCTTTGCGATCAAGGGGAGGCCTTCAGATAACCCGCTCATCGCCCACGTTTGCCGGATGGAAGAGGTGGAACGGCTGGCGGTTGAAATTCCCGAGGCTTTCTATCGGTTGGCGAAGGCATTTTGGCCGGGACCCCTGACTATTGTTTTGAGGAGGCGCCCCGAGGTCCCAGCGATCGTTTCGGCAGGGCACCCGACGATCGCGATCCGGATGCCGTCCCATCCGATGGCTTTGAGATTGATTGAGGCGGTAGGGGAGCCTCTTGTCGCCCCTTCGGCCAATCTATCGGGAAGGCCCAGCCCTACGAAGGCCGCCGATGTGAAGGAAGATTTGAAGGATCGGATGGTTCTCGATGGGGGAGAGTGCTCTGTCGGGATCGAGTCGACAGTCATTAGTCTCGTAGGTCCTAAGGTTTTGTTGCTTCGCCCGGGAAGCGTGACCCAAGAAGAAATAGAGGCGGTGCTTGGGGAGAAAGTTGGGGTTGCTTCCAAAAATGATCCGGTCCACTCTCCCGGAATGAAGCACGCCCATTATGCGCCCCGGGCGAAGGTGCGGCTCGTTTTGGATGAGACTCAGATTGGAGAGGCGAATTATCTGATTGCATCGGAACCGGTTGGGTCAGCGCCCCTTTTCGATCGGAGCAACTTTTACTCGAGATTGCGGGAAGCCGACCGGCTGGGCGTCGAAGAGATCACCATTTACTGCGACCCCAAAATGCAACAAGACGCCGGTTTGATGAATCGGATCTTGCGCGCAGCGGGACTCATGCACTAAAATCAAGCCATGGACACAAACCGTTGGACAGCCCCTTTTGCGGGGCTCATCTACTTTTTAACCCACCCCCGGATGTGGCTGCTCCCTTTGTTGGGCATCGTAGCTAGCGCAGCTCTTACCCTTTTCGCCGTTTTGCAGACAATCTATTGGAAAGCGCCTTTCAGCGACGCCCATTCGCTTGCCTTTGTTTGGCAGATTTTCCAGATGCTCGGATGGGGCTGCCTGACGTTTGTCTTCATGCTCCTTTTTGTGTGGCCCCTCATCTTGAATTTCTGTTTTTTAAAAGTCTTCAACAGCCAGCTTAGGCGAGAGGGGATTTTTGCAAAGGCCGACATGGGGATCGTCTCCTCGATCGGAGTTTTCTTCCGGACGATGAAATGGAGGATTATTTGGCCCTTTCTGATCTGCATTACGATCTTTTTCCTCCCGTTTTTTACCATTCCTCTCACTGTGTTAGCAGTTAACCATCTGGCTGTTTTAGAGGCGGCCGACGTGGCCCTCTCCGCGTATGGAAAGTCTGGGCGGGAGCGGGCAGAATGGATCCAGCGGCATGGAACCGACTGCATGGCGCTGGCACTCAGCGGGGCTGGCCTCAATGTTCTTTTAAGCCTGACTGTAGTAGGTTGGATATTGTGGATTCCCGCCGTTTTTTGCGGAACGTTTCTTTACATGAAGAGTTTCAACTATGACCGATAAAGCGATCGAGCCTTCTGAAATAATCGTCGAGCAAGACTATGTCCGGACCAAACCGACCCGGGTCAATCCATGGATCCGCTTTTTTGCCCGATATGTCGACTATGCTCTTTTCTTTTGCGTGCTTTTGGTTTTTAAAAGTGTCTATCATGCCCACCTACCGCACGGCCCCTTTGGGAGGTTCATCCCATTTGAGTATTTTGTCTGGATTCCGATCGAGGCAATCCTCCTTTTTTCCTGGGGAACGACTCCTGGCAAATGGTTTTTGAAGACATATCTCCGATTTGGAAGAAAACATAAACCCGACTTCAAAACGGCACTCCGCCGCAGCTTCTCTGTTTGGTTCAGAGGACTTGGAATGGGAATTCCTGTCGTCAATGCTATCTGTCTCCTCGTTGCCTACAACCGGCTGAAGCTGCTGCAAACCACCAGCTGGGATAGAGAGGATGCGATCCAGGTTCATCATGGCCAACTTCCTCGCTGGAGATTGGTTGTCGCTTCCATTTTCATCGTCGGGGGATTCTTCCTCTATTTTTCAGTAGGAAAAGCTCTACCTTAAAATCTTTGTTCATGAGAGAAGAGGGTTTGGGAGATGCTTATGCACCAGCCGTTCGACCCCTCGATGAACTTCCTCTACCGGAGCGGAGAGAATCTCGACAGTATTTTTCTGCCGAAGAGAGTCGCCGTCATCGGAGCCACTGAAAACCCTGGTTCTGTCGGCAGGACCGTGATGCAGAACTTGTCCACATTCAAGGGGGAGATCTATCCGGTCAACCCGAAGCGCCCTTCAGTTTTAGGCGTAAAGGCTTACCCGAATGTAGCGAGCCTTCCAGAAAAACCGGATGTCGCCGTCATCGTGACTCCCGCCAAAGCAGTTCCCCAAATCATCAGCGACTGCGCCGATGCATCGATCCCAGCTGCGATCGTCATCTCGGCGGGCTTTAAAGAGATGGGGGCTCCTGGAATTGAATTAGAAAACCAGATTTTGGAGCACGCCCGTCGAGGAAACATGAGGATCATCGGCCCCAATTGCCTCGGCGTGATGAATCCAAACACCGGCTTCAACGCCACATTTGCCGCCGGGATCGCCCATCCCGGGAACATCGCATTCATTTCCCAGTCGGGCGCCCTTTGTACGGCGGTTTTAGACTGGTCTCTCCGAGAAAAGGTCGGTTTTAGCGCGTTTGTTTCCATCGGCTCGATGGTCGATGTCAATTTTGGCGACCTGATCAACTACTTTGGCAACGACCCTGATACAAAGAGCATTTTGATCTACATGGAGAGCATCGGCGACCCTCGCTCTTTCTTGTCAGCAGCTCGGGAAGTGGCTCTCACCAAACCGATCATTCTGATCAAAGCGGGCAGGTCTGAAGAGTCGGCCAAAGCAGCCGCCTCCCACACAGGCTCTTTGGCCGGCAGCGATGAGGCTTTGAGCGCCGCTTTGCGGAGAGTCGGAGTCCTCCGCGTCGAGACAATCGCCGATCTCTTTGCTATGGCCGATGTCTTAAGCAAGCAGCCGCGGCCAAACGGGCCCCATTTAACCATCGTCACAAATGCAGGCGGCCCCGGAGTGATCGCCACCGATGCGCTCATTGCGCATGGAGGAAAGCTGACCGAGCTGAGTTCCTCTACGATCCAAGCTTACAATGAGCTGCTGCCGCCCCACTGGAGCCGAAACAATCCGGTCGACATCTTAGGCGACGCTAATGCCGATGTGTATGGAAAGGCGGTCGAAATTGCAGCGAAAGATCCGCATACAGAGGGGATTTTAGTTATTTTGACGCCGCAGGATATGACCGATTCGACGGCGACGGCAGAAAAAATTAAAGAACATGCCCGTCTCGACAAACCCCTTTTGGCGAGCTGGATGGGGGCCGATGCAGTTCAGAAGGGGAGCGAAATCTTATCCTCTCATGGAATCCCCACATTTGAATACCCCGACCTCGCCTGCAAAACGTTCGCCTCGATGTGGAAGTGCGCCTATAATCTGAAGGGAATTTACGAGGTGCCGCAATACCCGGAAGAGGAGATGGCGGCAGGGCGCGAAATCGTCCACAAAATTTTCCAGAAAGCCCGCTCAGAAAATCGGACGCTCCTCGACGAATACGAATCGAAAAAGGTTCTCGAAGCCTACAAGATCCCGACTGTCCCGACGTTCATCGCCCACAGCGCCGAAGAGGCGGGCCGGAAAGCCGAAGAACTCGGATTTCCAATTGTCTTAAAGCTCTATTCTAGGACGATCACCCACAAAACCGATGTTGGCGGAGTGAAACTCAACCTGAATAATTTGGATGCGGTCAAAAAAGCCTACGAAGAGATCCATGCTTCAGTCAAAAAGCTGGCGGGAGAAAAGGCGTTCGAGGGGGTGACGGTCCAGCCGATGATTAAACTGGATGGCTACGAGCTCATTTTAGGGAGCACCATCGACCCGCAATTCGGCCCTGTCCTCCTCTTTGGCTCCGGAGGCCAGCTCGTCGAGGTATTCAAAGACCGCTCGCTAGCTATCCCGCCGCTCACGACCACGCTGGCCCGTAGGATGATGGAGCAGACGAAAATCTACGAGGCGCTCCACGGCGTCCGCGGCCGGAAAGCGGTCGATCTGCCTCGGCTTGAGCAGCTTCTGGTCCAATTCAGCCGCCTTATTGTCGAAGAGCCGTGGATCAAAGAGTGCGATATCAATCCGCTCCTTGCCTCTCCCGACCGGCTACTCGCTCTCGACGCGAGAATCATCCTCCACGATCCCGATACAAAACATCTCCCAAAGCCAGCGATCCGCCCCTACCCCTCGCAATACGTGGAAACGGTCCAGCTCAAAGATTCCACATCGGTCACTCTCCGCCCCATCCGTCCCGACGATGAGCCCCTCATCGTCCGATTCCACAAAGATCTCTCGCAAGAGACCGTCCGCCAGCGCTACCTCAAAGCGGTCAACTATGAACAAAGGGTCGCCCACGATCGGTTAATCAGAATTTGTTTCAACGACTACGACCGGGAGATCGCGATCGCTGCAGTCCAGGGAAAAGAGATCATCGGCGTCGTCCGGCTCACGAAAGTTCCGGGGCGTCCCAACGCCACCTTCGCCCTCATCGTCCACGACAAATGGCAAAACAAAGGACTCGGCACCCAGTTGATGGAGAAGCTCTTCTCCGTCGCCAGGAAAGAAAAGATCGAGAAAATCTCGGCCCTTATGCTTCCAGAGAATTTTCAGATGCAAAAGCTCTGCAAACACTTTGGCTTTCAGATCCACCCAGCCGGCCACTATCTTTTGGCCGAAATCGTTCTCTAAAAGGACGGCAAGTACATGTCCGCAAATCAATAGGCAGCTCAGCTATACACAACGTCACTCAAAATTTGGCTTTGTCCAAAACAAAATTTTGAATGATGTTGTGTATAACCCACCCCTGAACGAGTGGGACTCTCGCTTTGAGCGGCTCGTTCATTCAGATTTTCGGCTACAGAAATGGAAACCATCTCAGTAGGCCTTGTGAGATCGGGGTTAAAGATTATTCTTGGTTGGCGGGAGAGGGCTCTGCATACGCCGGAGGGTGATTTTTATGGTCAAATTCCGGAGGTTCTTCGAATGCAGGCGGTAGGAGAAGATCAAAGCTGCGGTCTTTATAAGCAGGAGGTGCGTCCTGTTCTTGGTAAGCAGGAGGGTTCTCCTGAATTAAAACATCAAATACATCTCTCGTGTCTTTGTAAGCGGGAGGCGCAAGCTGTTCTTTCAACGGATCAAATAGTTTTGGATCGAACTCTTGCTGCTCATTTTGTGCTGCGATGTTTTTAGAAGGAAGAGGCTGAGGCGCTGATTTTCTGACAGTAATGTCTTGCTCAAGTGGGGCCGATGGAAGATTTAGCCGCGGCGGGTTCGCATCTTTATTTTGGACAAATTTTCTGGTCGTTTGAGAATTTGTATTTAAATACCGTTTCCGAATGTTTTCTAGTTTCGCTGTCCATGTAGGAGCTTTTGGTCCAATGAATTCTACAGGTTTTAAATGGGCAAGGATCTCAAGAACTTTGAATGCACAGATGAGTTTTAAATCTACTTTTCCTTGAGATTCGTTCCACAAAAGAGTCAATTGTTGGAAAACGCTCAATGACTGTCTGGCTCTAGATTCAACTTTATCAATCAGAGTTTTTAGCTGTTCTGGGAGTAATTTTCCTTTTGAGATTTCCTGCGATGCGATTTTGCGTATACTGCCAAGGCTTAGACCAGAACTACTTAATGAAGTTAACATAACCATACAAAATTAGTAATGCGCGTCATTTAATTATATCATAATTATCGCTCTAATTCAACTAACTTACAAATGTTGTATAAAATGGCTGAATTTTAGTTACTTGCGAAGCAAGCGTGTTGAAAATTCAAAAGTATTTGTAAATTAGAAACTTAAATGTGAAAACCTCTAATAAACCCATTCAGAGAGCTGGCTAGGTTTTATTGGGGCGGGTCATTTGGAGGAAAAGGGTCGAGAGAGCTGAAAGGCAAAGGACAAAGGCGGCGATGTGGAAATACCGATCGATCCGTAGGTTGGGGTCATTTTGGATGAGCTCGATCCAGAGATCGACGATCGCCATCCCGATAAAATAGCCGGCGATCATGTTCGAAATCCCCGTCTCGATGTAGGGGAGGTAGTTGTTCTGGTGAGTCAGATGGGACATCTCCATCAGCTCCGTTTCGATCATCGAAAGTAAAATGGGAAATACAGCCGAGCAAGCGCCGCCGGCGATCATGAGGCCGATGATATTGCCCGATAGCTGATCTTGGTGGGGAATGTAGAAAAGGGCTCCGATGATCACGAGCATCTGGACAGCTAAAATCTTCCGAGCCGGAAAGAAATAAAGGGGAATCAGCAAGATGACCTGACCGATGATCATGAAGAGCCAAAAGATTAAAATCGTGTGATCGGCCATCGGAACAGAAAAATACTCTCGCAAATGGATCAATCCCCAGAGGCTGAAAGTCGTCTCGGTGAGAGAGTAGCCGGCGATGCAAAAGACATACAATCCCAGTCGATAGTGGAGTTCCTTCCAAACGAGAGATCCCTTCCTGAGGTGTTCCAAATGGTGGGGAAAGGTCGGATTGAAGAATTTATTCCAGATATAGGCCATCGCAATTCCTAGAAGAGCCATGAGAACAGGGATTAAGACCAAAGCCGACAACTTCGACCCGAGAAAATCGTGGATTAGAGGAGCGAGCATGACTCCTAAATTGAAAACAGCAAAAAGAGCGATGATCCCCATCCCCGTTCTTTCTGGATATTCGATGATGATGTAGGTCACGAGCGAGTTGATGACGGAAGTTAACGCTACACCGAAAAAGACCATGTTCAAAAGGCTCATCCC
Organism: Verrucomicrobiota bacterium; assembly: GCA_018239895.1. GTDB lineage: Bacteria > Chlamydiota > Chlamydiia > Chlamydiales > SM23-39 > SZAS-17. The sequence continues at coordinate 9,152 of JAFEGL010000072.1, read as the reverse complement.
ATCGGAAAAAAGAGAGTGAACTGAAAATACTTCGTGCGAAAAAAGGATCAGGAGGCCTAAAACATTAAGGCTGAGACCACCGATCAGCACCTTTTTCAAACCAAACCGCCTCGAAACGAACTGGTGCGAAAGAGAAGCTGAGATCGCGGAGACATACAAGATGAACTTGCAGGCGATGGCAAAATCGGGGGAGTTCCCGCCGAGAAGGAAATTCCCAGGAATTTGGAAGAGGGCGAAGATCATTGTATGAAGAGCGCCAATGAGAAATAGACCCACGGTCATAGAAAACCGCGAGGTGATCATCCGTTCTTTCCAGTACATGAGGCTATCTCACTATTCCCGTGCGATGATTTTTGAAAGATTTTTTCGCGCTTTTTGAAACTGCTTTGTCGAACATACTGGACAAGTAGATCGACAAAGCGGTTTTAAAAAGGGCGCACGCGAATAGTGGGATAGCCTCATATAAAAATAGATACTCAAGAGATCCTATTTAAAACAATCCACTCGTTCGATAGAAGGAAATTAAATATGGATAAATGGGCCAGCTCAGAAAGTACGGAAAAATACTTCCAGTGGATCGAAATCGATCCGACCAAGATCCGGAAGTTCGATGGACTTTCCCTTTCGGCCATGGGGGCGGGAACGTATCTCGGAGCCTCGGACGATTCGGCCGACCGGCTCTACGAAGCTAGCCTTTTGCAAGCGGGACTCCACGGGATCAACTGCTTCGATACGGCGATCAACTACCGCTGCCAGCGGAGTGAAAAGATCTTGAAGAAGGTCTTAAAAGAGTTGGCTGCGCGGGGCGTGACAAGAGACCAGATTTTTCTTTCGACAAAGGGAGGTCTTCTCCCAAGCGAGGGAACCCCTGAAAAATTCGATGAGTGGGTCCGAACTCAATATCTTGATACGGGCGTAATCGAGCCGCAAGATGTGGTCGGGGGAGTCCACTGCATGACGCCGGCTTTTCTAGAGAATCAGATCGGATCCAGTCTAAAAAATGTTCAAGTCGATTGCATTGATCTCTACTATCTTCACAATCCTGAACTGCAGCTCGCCGAAGTGACAGAAGAGGAATTCTATTCCCGTATTTGCCAGGCCTTTGCCCTTTTTGAAAAAAAAGTCCAAGAAAAGAAGATAAAACGGTATGGGATCGCCACCTGGAACGGGTTTCGGCAAAAAAAGGGCGCGCTCCAATTGAAGAAGTTAGTTGCCTGCGCAGAAAAAGAGGGGGGAGCAGAGCACCATTTTCGGGCGATCCAAGTCCCCTACAACCCGGTCATGCTCGAGGCCATCAAGGTCAAAAACCAAGAGGGGCAAAAAACGATCTTTGAAGCGGCAGCCGATCTAAATATCGCCATCATGGGCTCGGCCCCGCTCATGCAATCGCAAGTGATGGACCTGCCCAAGCGGGTCTTTGAAAAGCTCCCCCCATCAGAAAAGCCCGCTCTTCAAATTCTCGAATTTGTCCTATCGACGCCCCATCTTGTCACCTCATACGTAGGGATGAAGCAGATGGTCCACGAAGAGGAGAATATGAAAGCTCTCCACACCCCCTCCTGGACGAAAGAGGTATGGGCCGAAGCAGCAGCCGTCCTCGGCATCAAAAAAGGGATCGGATGATGTTTATTCATCCATCTGGTTCAGCCACTTGGCGAGGGTGTCGAGAAGAATAGAGACGCTCGGATCGGAGCCAGTTTGAGGGCCGATCGTCTCTACCGTGAACGGATCGGGGAGAAGCCTTTTGATGACCCCGTCTTGGTAGCAGGTGTAAGGTTGATTCGAGACGCAAAGGCAGGTGCCCGGAATCGGCTTCATTGAAAGCCAGGTCCGGACAGTATCTTCAGTGCAGGGGCGCCGTCCATTCTGTCCGCTCGCATCGACGAAAGTCACAGGCAGCGCTCTCATTTCAACAGGCATGTCGGCCCGCTCGTAGACCCAACGGACCATGTCAGTCTCAAAAGGAGCGCCGACTTTTGCTAGTTCGCTTGGCTGAAGGGGGCGCTGTCCCGTCAAAAAGACAAGCTGATTGAACCGGACGCCCCGATTCCATTCGGAGATCAAAAAATTCAAACGGTCTTCGACTCTCGATAGTAGAGCCCCGTGAACCAGAGCAAAATCGTAATGGGAGCGGCTGGCCAAAATCGAATCGAACAAATCGAGTTTGGCAAAGAGGGGCCAAAGAATCTCTTTCTCCTCCTCATAGCGGCTCTCAAACTCCCACCGCTCTTTTCCCGCTTGCATCCAGAGCGCCCGGGTCTCTTCTTTGAGTTGCACCAGCGGCTTGTCGCTCGAAGTACCGAACAGAGTGAAAAGTTCGGTCAAGGCGGGTTTTTGTTCAAGCGTCTCGTGATAAGAAATCGGCCTTTCAGCGAGAAGAAAAAGTCGGCAGAGGAGAAAAAAAGCCAGTAAAACGGATCTCATGATTGCATCGCTTCTTTATAAGGTTTTAGGACCATTTTCCATTTTGAAACATATCGAGTGAGGTTTTGGATGTGGCTCGTGTCGAGAGTCTCTACGATGACATTTCCCTGCGGGATTTGTTGAAGAAAACCCCTGTTGAAGTAAGATTGCTCGAAGACATAGGCATCTGCCATGAGGAGTTTTGCAGAATCGTTGAGATAGCCCCGCTCCTTCAAAAGTCCCACAAAAGACTCCCCCGTTTCAAAGGTAAGGGGGCTGTGGGTTTGGAAGACAATCAGCTGCTGGCCCGTCCCGACCATTCCGGCGAAATGGGTTAAATTCATCATTCGGCTAAATCCAGGTCCGATGCTGCATTGATAGGAAAATCGGGGATAGGAGGTATCTTCAATCAACAGATAGAGGTGAGGGTATTTCGAAACGGGGGTCGATTGCCTCTCCAGCGATAGATTTTCAAACTTGAATGAGGCGTAGTAGGGGACGACAAGGCGGCTTGCAGTGACGGTCTTTTCACCGAGTCGCAAGTGGGCGATCGATTCGATTGGATCGATTTTCGCCGTTTCTAGGGTCGTATTCATCCAGAGATCGATCCCTGTTTTGCCGATCAGGTTCATCAACTGGGAGATGAGCTCGCGGCATCCGCCTGAAAAATAGTATCCGTTGGCCGATGTAGAAGTGTAGGCGGCGAGGGGATTGTCGAGGGAAACCATCTTGCAGCCCACATATTCTTCTAAAAAATGGAGGAGCTGGGCGTCGTGGCCGATTTGATGGCACCCCAGATCGACCTGTTCGATTCCACAGACGTCGATGCTCCGCCAAGCCCCGCCGCATATATCGTCCTGCTCTACGACGAGAACTTTTTCACCAAGATGGTAGCGGTAGAGGGCTTCGAGAAGAGAAAAGGGGCTTGTGCCGACGATCGCCACATCGTAGTCGGCCGCCCAGAGCGAAGAAATCCAAAATACAATCAATAGATATCGCATTAGGTCCTCTGTAAGAGGTAACCATTATGAGGACCTTTCGAATAAATTTCAAAAAATTTATCCTTTTTCCTATAATTTGATACCAATTGTCGACTTTCGAGGTGCCGAACATGACATTTTACGAGCGGAATAAGACCTATTTCATTTTTGGATTCTGTGTACTGATTGGCCTGATTTTGTGGTTTTGTCCGATTCCGAATGGAGTCAAGCCAGAAGCGTGGCACCTATTTGCGATCTTCGTCGCCACAATTTTAGGGGTAATTTTAAAACCCTTTCCGATGGGAACCGTCTCCCTTTTGGGACTCGCAGCTACGACGGCGACAGGAACCCTCTCTTTCGACGATGCGTTCAGCGGCTTCAGCAACGATGTTGTCTGGCTGATTGTCTTCGCCTTCTTCATCGCTAGGGGATTCATCATGACCGGACTTGGAAGCCGCATGGCCTATAAAGTCATGAGCGCCCTTGGAAAGAATAGCCTGGGACTTGGCTATGGACTTGTAGCAACTGATCTGATTTTAGCCCCCGCCATTCCGAGCATGACAGCCCGGGCTGGGGGGATTGTCTATCCGATTTTAAAAGCTCTGGCCGATATTTTTACAGGGAGATCCCACGATCCGAAAATGGGGATGTTCCTCACCTTAGCCGCTTTTCAAGGAACCACGATCACCTCGGCTATGTTTTTGACCTCGATGGCGGGAAACCCGCTGATCGCGAAACTGGCTCACGACAACGGCGTCGAAATCACCTGGGCCAGCTGGGCGATTGCCTCGATGGTTCCGGGGATCATCAGCCTCATTTTCGTCCCCTACCTTTTGTTCCGGCTTATCAACCCGACGATCCGCCAGACGCCCCACGCCAAAGAGATGGCCTCCGAAAGATTGGCGCAGATGGGACCGATGAAACCCAAAGAGTGGATCATGCTCGGCACATTCATCCTCTTGCTTGCCCTCTGGATTTTTGGGCCGATGTTTGGACTCAAGGCTTCTGTTGCAGCTCTCATCGGACTTTCCATCCTCTTCATCACCGGCGTCATCAGGTGGAAAGATGCTCTCGAAGAACAGGGAGCCTGGGATACGTTCATCTGGTTTGCGACTCTCGTCACGCTTGCGACTTTCTTGAATAAACTCGGCTTGGCGACTTGGTTCAGCCAGTGGGTCGTTTCAAATGTTTCTGGATTTGAATGGATCATCGGCTTTGTTGCGATTGCCCTCATCTATTTTTATTCCCACTACTTCTTCGCGAGCAATGTAGCTCACATTGGCGCCATGTACGCGCCCCTTCTAATCGTCGCAATTGCGTTGGGAACTCCGCCAGAGTTGGCCGCGCTGACTCTCGCTTTCTTCAGCAACCTCTTCGGCGGCTTGACCCACTACGGCTCCGGGCCAGCCCCAATCCTTTTTGGTTCGGGCTATGTCCCTGTCGGCCTCTGGTGGAAAATGGGGTTCATCGCCAGCGTGGCGAACATCTTCATTTGGATGTTTTTTGGCGGGATCTGGTGGAAAATTTTGGGCCTTTGGTAATATATACGCCTATGAACCTATCCGCAAAGTATTTCGGGCAATCCCAAGTTTCGGCCGGCGCTTTTCGTGAGAAAAGCCGAGGCCATATTCCCGTTCCGATTTTGACCTCAGCTTTTCTCTCAAAAATCGCTCGCCCGAACTCTCGGGCTTGCCACAAACTACTTTACGGATAGGTTCATGTCTAGATTTCATGAATTTGTCCCTAAGTCTTATCTCTATCTCCGAGATTACACGCTCAATCTCTTTAAAAAGGATCTCTTGGCGGGGATTACCGTCGGGATCATCGCCCTTCCGTTGGCGATGGCCTTTGCGATCGCCTCGGGCGTGACGCCTGACAAGGGACTTTTCACAGCGATCGTCGCCGGCTTCTTGATCTCGGCTCTAGGCGGCAGCCGTGTCCAGATCGGCGGTCCTACAGGCGCCTTTGTCGTCATCGTCTACGGGATCATTCAACGGACCGGCTACGAAGGGCTCGCTCTTTCCACTCTCATTGCATCGGTCCTTCTCATTCTTTTTGGAATATGCCGGATCGGGACTTGGATCAAGTTCGTCCCTTACCCTCTCGTTACAGGATTTACCACCGGTATTGCAGTCATCATCTTCTCTTCGCAAATCAAAGATTTTTTCGGGCTCCAGATGGGGGCGCCCCCCGCAGATTTCGTATTGAAGTGGATCGAATATTTCAGAGCTTTTCCGACGACCCACGGTCCCACTCTGGCCGTTTCGGCGAGCACGCTGGCAGTGATTCTCGCCATCCGCCGCTTTTGCCCGCGGATTCCCTGGGGCATCGGAGCGATTGTCTTAGCTACCTTGGTCACCTGGGCGCTCGATATCCGCATTGAAACCATTCACTCCAAATTCGGCGAAGTTCCCCGCACCCTCCCGATCCCCTCCCTCCCATCATTGAAAGTTCCGCTCGATAAACTCTCTGAGATCTGCTTCGATGCGATCACGATTGCTTTATTGGGAGGAATCGAATCGCTCCTTTCAGCCGTGATTGCAGATGGGATGATGGGCTCTCGCCATAAATCGAACTGCGAGCTCGTTGCGCAGGGGATTGCGAACTTTGGATCGGTCCTTTTCGGCGGAATCCCCGCGACAGGGGCGATCGCCCGGACTGCCGCCAACGTTAAAACGGGCGCGCAAACTCCGATGGCCGGGATGATCCACGCGGTTACCCTCTTCTGCATCATCCTCTTTTTGGCTCCTGTCGTCAGTCTGATTCCATTGGCAGCTTTGGCGGCGGTTTTGATGATGATCGCCTGGAACATGAGCGAGATTGGCCACTTCGTCCGTCTCCTTCGAGGGCCGGCAGGAGACATGGGGGTCCTGCTGACCGCCTTCTTCCTAACCGTGTTGGTCGACATCACAGTGGCCATCTTGTTTGGGATGGTTTTAGCTTCCTTCCTTTTCATGAAGCGGATGAGCGATTTTTCTAAAACCGTCGCCCTCACACCCATCTTCCGCGAGCCTCAGTCGGAGTTTCCTGAAAAAACCGATCCAGATGCGATTCAAAATAAATCGGTCCCCGCTGGCATAGAGGTTTATGAAATTCAGGGCCCCTTTTTCTTCGGAGCTGCCGATATGCTCCAAAACTTAGTCCTCTCAGCTCCTCCCAAAGTTTTCATTCTCCGGATGCGCCACGTCCCGATGGTCGACGCTTCGGGAGCTCAAGCGCTAAAGGAATTTTACCAAAGATGCAAACGCCACAAGACGACTTTGCTCCTCTCTGGCGTCCAAGGTCAGACAAAAACAGATCTTGCCCATTTGGGGATCTTGCCACTCGTCGGGGAAAAAAACACATTCCCCCATATCGATGCAGCTCTAGCGCAAGCTAGACTACTCGTAGAATAATTCTAGGAGGTTCCATGTTTAAATTTCTCGCCACACTCTTTTTCTCATTTTTCGCCATTACAACTTCAGCGAACGTCACTTACGAATGGGAGACAGGGCCCGATTTTAACAGCTGCAAAGAGGTCTTTTTTCTCGGATTCTCTACCAACTACAACCAAATCCCGCCTGAGGCGCTTTTCAAAGCCGACCGGGCTGCTGTGAACGTTTGGCTGACGGAGGTCTTTGACAACGAATACAGACACTTCATCATGGGAAATCATCGGCGGCGGTGGCTCACAGCGAAGAAAGAGGGGAGGCCCATTGGCATGCTGCTCCTCGATTTCGAAAACTATCCAAAAGAGGTCTACTTAGCCCAAATGTCGGTCCACCCCGATCACCAGAGGCAAAAGATTGGGACAACTCTCATCGCAACAGTCTTGAAAGATTTTCCTGAAATTGAAAAGCTGGTGACGATCACTCGCAAGGCGAACTCGGTCGCCACCGAATTTTGGCACGCAATCGGCTTTGTCGATAGCCCGTTCATGCACCCCAAATACAACCCAGATATCTACACAGGATACGAGTTCTACAATCAGAGATAGAAGTGGGGAAGCCCCACACACCAAAAAAATTCACCACAGAACCTAGAGAGATAGGAAAGAGAGAAGAATTTTCTTTTCGCTCCAGCAAAATGGAAATTAAATCTCTTTCCTATCTCTGTGGTAATTTTTTTTGGGGTACGGGGGCTTCCCCCGCCCTTATTTGACAGCTGGGACTGGCAGAACTTCCATCGCCTCGTGGAATACCTGCGCGGGAGGATTTTGGCTATTGATTTGATGGAATGAGCCTTTTTTGGCAGCAAAGTAGTCGATGACTGGCTGCGTCTGTTCGTGGTAGACCTCGAGCCGCTTTACAACCACTTCGGCTTTGTCATCGTCGCGCTGGTAGAGGCTGCCGCCGCAGGTGTCGCAGATGTTTTCTGCAGCAGGCGGCTGGAATTCTCTATGGTAGGGACGAGCGCAGCTTTTGCACAGCATCCGGCCGGCGATCCTTTTGACAAGCACCGCATCGGGAACATCGAAGTTGATCGCGACGACCTGGTTGTGGCTGTTGAGCCGGGCGTCGAGAGCCTTCGCTTGGGCGAGAGTCCGGGGGAATCCGTCGAGGATATAACCGCTTTTGCAATCATCGCGGGCGATCCGGTCGAAGAGCATGTCGAGGACCAGTTCGTCGGGGACGAGTTTACCCTGATCCATGTATTCTTTGGCTTTTTTACCGAGAGCGGTTTGGCCTCGGATGTTTTCCCGGAAGAGATCGCCTGTTGAGATGTGGGGGATTCCGAGCTGTTGGCTCATGGGGCTCGCATGGGTCCCTTTACCGGCTCCAGGGGGGCCTAGGAGAATCACTACGAGGGGTTTCGGGGTAGAAGAACGATACATGGCGAACGCGTCGCCTCCTGTGGTGAGCATTCCTAACATACAAATCAGTCCAATCCATCTCTTCATATACAGGTCTCCACTGTACCATAACAGTTTATGAAATCAGTTTTTTTTGGGCCACCAAATACTGAAGCTTCCCCTCCTCATCGAAATGGAGGACGAGGAAGACCTCTTCGTCGGACTGGCGGATCAGGTGCCAGGTTTTGTCCTGAGTATTGGAAAAGAGGGGGTGGAGCCTTCGGGGAAGGTAGACCCAGGTCTCCCGGCCAAAAGGGGAGGGGAGCCTCTCGAAGGGGCGCCCGAGCAGGGCTGCTATCTCCTCCTGCCCCATTCCGGCCCGGAGAGTCGTAAGGGAAAGGGGGCTCTCTCGGCACGGACTCTCCCCCTCGATCCCTTTCCGGCAGGCGGCCAGTAGAAGCAGGCACACAATCCATTTCATAACTACGAGATGGTAGATGGATATTAGAATTTAGTCAATATACTGATTTTTAAGTGCTTATGCATAATTTGTGTATTTTCTTTTGTTAATTTCGTTTGAATGTAATGTTAAATGTGTATATAATTATTTACGCGAATAATAATGTTCGCAGGAGTTATCTATGAACAGTCAAGATCCTACCGCGGTTTTCCCGCTATCACAGACGCTGAATCTTTCAGCGAGTCTGAGCTATGGCTTGTTCTATCAACCGGTCATTGGCTCAAGCGCATCATTTGTGCAGCCTTTAACGATTCACTTCTCTTGTCTTCATCGGCGTTCCATGCAATGCCAAGACTATCAAAAGCGAAGCTTCGCTTAATCACCCACACTTCGTTACATTTTTAATATCGGAATGGGGCATCCTCGAAGAAGAGGAAGAGCTGTAATTTCGTTCTCCGCTCGTTTTGGGGTGCAGGGCGGAGTCCTGCATCATGCCTATCATTAGCTGCGCCTCGCAGCGTCATCATGTGAGCCGCGC
>JAFEGL010000071.1 GCA_018239895.1 Verrucomicrobiota bacterium | reverse complement strand
GAAAAGCGCCGGCCGAAACTCGGGATTGCCCGAAATACTTTGCGGATAGGTTCATACTCTTCGACATATCCCTTGTGGAGATTTTTCTCAAGCGTAAAGAATTTATTTTATTAAAATAAAGATTTGATAAGATACTCAACGCACTCTACTTGGAGGCAATATGAGCGCAAGAGTTACCTCTCAGCACCAACAAATAATGCAATTGCAGGCCCTTTACAAAGATCACTCCGAATCGAAAAGCGATTCGGAGCGAGCGCTGATCGATGCGGAAATCATCCGCCTTTCGGATAAAATCCGAAAAGAAGCCCAGTGGCAAGCCAATATTTCTTATCCGCACGCGCATCTTCAGTTTAAAAAGAATGGACCTCCCTGCGCCGGCCAATCTCATACGCAAATGATAGATTCCCCCTACCCCAAAACCGAAATCTGTTTCAAAAGAAGGCCAGTTTACAATTGTTGATGGATGAGTTTTATTTCTATTTTTTCAGGTCATCTGCAATAGCAGATGACCTCTATAGAGGAGTCCCCTTCCGGCTGCCGCAGGCAGTTGGAAGAGATATTGAGAGCAGAGATCTATTTCAAGTGGAGGTTTGGGTCTTATTCGTTAGCTTTTTAGACGGGTTGTAAACTTTACCACCCGCTGGGTCAGGAGCGAAAGGCGGCACAACCAAAGGTTCTTCAAGTTCTCCAAGCTTTTGCACAGCTTCTTCGTATGTTTCCTCGTAGATTTTTTTCATAAGTCCAGTCTTGGGATCGTTTATGTTGTATTGCAGCATTCCCCTTCTTATAGAAACAAAACTTAGATTTCCCGGAGGAACCTCTCGACCATCGAGCTTTTGTAACGAGATTGTAATTTCAATACTATTAGGTTTAAACGGATATTGAATAAAATATACATGTAAACCCTTTTCTTTATTAACTTCATTTGTAAATCTATTTACACAGAAAACTAAAAGTTTTCTACAAGTATCAATATCTGCTGGCTTATAGTATTTAAAAGCCAATGCCAACATCCTAACTCCATGCATTGTCCCGCCACCACTTCCAAAAGCATACAATTCTCTCTCGTTCTTCATTTGAATTGCCACCTTTGAGGTGATTTCATTACATAATCGATCCTTGCAATGAGGGGCATATTCTGACTGTGAGCAGCCAGAAAACAACAAAAAAACTAGGATTGGGATTTTATTTTTCATTAAATTCACCATTCATTCTTATATAGTCATTTAAACGATCCTCAATAACTTTTCTGAATGTAGGACTTTGGAAGTCATGATCGATTCCAGTTGCTTCTGGGTGAGGCTCTAGCATTATTAATTGTTCGCGATGTTCTTGAGCCATATTCATTGGAACAGAGGTTCTAAAATCATGAGTATCAAGAAGTCCAGCATGAAATAACTCCCCGTAGTGAACTATATCACGCGTGCTAGCATAATTGAAAGAGTTGAAACAAAGCTCTTTGGGAATCACCTTTGCTGGCGCAATAGCTACTACGATCACGCGATTTCTGATCTCAGGAGAGGCTTGCACCAGCGCGTTGTAGATATCGCCTGCGCCTTTGCTGTGGCAAAATTGGATTAACTTGGCGTTCGGATTATGGATGTTCGCTTTATGAAATGCCTCCCAGTTATCTAAATTTGTCCGGATTGTGTTAGGCGAAAATCCATTGTAGATGCATACAAGCACCTCCGCCAAATCAGCGAAGACACCATGTGTTTGGTTATAGGACCACTTCGTCACGCAGCTATCCGGAATAAGGCTCTGTAGGTAGGACTGATGAGACCGCGCTTCTGCAACGGATGTATTTATTCCGTTGGCACCAGATACTAGGAGACTCGAAGGTCCCTCGCCGATCTCGGAGAGATTCCTGGATCCTTTTGTGTTATTTTCAAAAGCTTCGGTGCTTGCCTTTAATTCCGCCAAAGCCGCTTCTTTATCAGCCTTTTGTTGAGCCAGAAGTGCTTCCCACTCAGCTTCTTCTTGTGCCCGTTTATCAAGTTTGACTTGATCGCAATACTGTTCGTATCTGTCTAAAATAGGACTTGGCGGTGGATCGGGCATCTCACAGCCATCGGGGTTGTCAGCCACTTCGCTACTTTTCTGAGATGTAGTGCTAGAATGGGTGTTTATAAACGGGGAAAGATTCACTGGAGCAGGCGGGTATACCTGAGAATACATGATTTCATTGAGAGTGAATCCAGGGTGTTCGTTGGGTTGAATTGTACTGCCTGGGTTAACGCAGGTAGGTGTTTTCACTGGGGCTTTTATGTCGGAGTACTGACTGGTAATAGGCACAATCGTAATTTTTTGATCTTGCGATAACATCATCTGGTCAAGATCTATGGAGGTATACTGGCTTAGCGGTGGATCTGACGAAAGCGAGGGGTCTTGTAGATTGGATGAAAATTCCGGCGTAGTTACTGGGTCTGGGCTTCGAAGGTCGAAGCTTGGATTATTCTGTGAGATAGGATTGGACGTGCTTTTGTCTTTTTTCTCACTTTTATCTTCTTTCTCCTCAAGCTTCTTGTTTAGCTCGTTCACCCCAGCGGCAGCGACTGTCGCAACTCCCTCAGTTACAACAGTGGCGACTCCACTGTAGGCAAAGACAAATGCCACTGCAACAGCTGCAACGACAATCACTCCAATGATGATCTCCGTCTGATGTTCCTTTACGAAGTCGGCAATGGCTTCGCCAGCGTTCTTGATTTTGTCGACGGTCGTTGCAATAAATTTGGCTCCCAGAGGGATGTTGTGCGCCTGGCAAAAGGAGTCGGATAAGGAAAAGACCTCTTTGCTCTCTTTGGCAATTTCCCAAAGGGCATGTCCCAGACTTTTAGCCTTGTCGTAAACCGCTTCGGCTGTGTTTTTGACGACTGTAGCCGCCGCTTTAAGCACCTGCATACTTGCAGAATAGACAGCCTTCGCCGTCTCGATGATTCCACTCGTTAATTTACTCGCGCTCTTCTTCAGGCTTTTGAAAAGGCCGCCGCAAACAATGGGTGTAACAAACTGTAACCTTGGGAAAAGGACGAGTTTCCCTACTTGGCGACCATGGCAAAGCTTCTTGCTGGAATGGTGGAAGATTTGAGGAAGTGGTTTCGAAGAGACAAATTCAAGCTGCTTGATCTCGCGGCCTTCCCATTCGACAGAAGGCTTTTCGGGATCGGCAAAATCGAGTGTAAAATCAAAGTCGGAGAAGTCTAGCGAGATGCTCATAAATGCCTCCAAGAAGTTTTAGGGGCATATGATTATTATAAATAATTTACTTATATTCAAGCTTTTTCGCCTATATTAACGGGCTGCGGTGCGCGCAGTTTATCCGCCAATTTAGTGACAGCTGCAAGGGTCTATAGAGGCTCGTTGCCCCTTGCGGCGAAGCGCCCCCCTCTTTTCCCGCTGCCGAAGCAGCGGGAAAAGAGCTGAGCCTGTGCTTGAATTATCCTGCCTGCGGAGCCGATCATGCTTATCTTTCTATCTTTCATGAAGAGGTACAGGATATGCATGATCGGCTTCACCGGCAGGATAAGCAGGATAAAATGGATAGCAGATGACGCGCCCCCTTATATTGCGAGCGGAGCGAGTACTTGAACTATCCAGTTTATCATGCCAGCGCAGCCGATCATGCAAATCCTGTACCTCTTCATGAGAGATCTCAAGATAGGCATGAGCGGCTCCGCAGGCAGGATAAAAATGAAAAAAAGGGGGAGAATCCCCCCTTTGTTTATAGGATTTCGGCGGCGATGGAGGCGAGTTCTGATCGCTCCGTTCGCTCGAGAAACATGTGGCCGTAGATCCTTTGATTCTTGAACTTGCCGACTGTGTACGTGAGGCCGTTTGAGTCGGAATCAAGATAGGGATTGTCGATCTGCGTCGGGTCGCCGGTGAGAATCACTTTTGTCCCCTTGCCGGCGCGAGAGATGATCGTCTTCACCTCGTGGGGCGTCAGGTTCTGCGCCTCGTCGATGATCATGTACATCTTAGGCAGCGATCGGCCGCGGATGTAGGTGACCGCCTCCATCTCGATCTTCTTGCTCTCCATGATGAACTCGAGCGCCGCTGCGCCATTGCCCTCGCCGCTCGTCGTCGAGCAGAGAAATTCGAGGTTGTCGTAAATCGGCTGCATCCAGTGGTAGAGTTTTTCCTCTTTGGTTCCTGGGAGATAGCCGATATCTTTTCCAAGTGGAACGATCGGGCGGGAAATCAAGATCCTCGAATACTTATTGTCGTCGAAGACTTTGCGCATCCCGCAAGCGAGAGCCAAGAGTGTTTTTCCGGTCCCCGCAGGGCCGATCAGAGTGACCAGATGAATATCGTCGCGCAAGAGGAGATCGATTGCGCAGCGCTGCTCGATGTTGAGCGGCTGGATTCCCCAAATATCGCGGTTTAGTTGGATTAACGGCTCAAGCCTTTTTGTCTTGTCGTTGTATTTGCAGACGGCCGATGAGTTTTCGGGAGAGACGAGGACGGCAAACTCATTGGGTCTAAACCCATCGCCAGGGATGGAGAGGGTCCCATCTTTATAGAACTGATCGATCTCTCTCTTGGCCACATCGATTTTTCTGAGGCCTTTGTACATCGTGTCATAGCAGACCTTGAGGTTCTCATAATCTTCCGACTCGAGATCCATCGCTTCGGCCTTGACTCTCGTTACAAAGTCTTTCGAGACGATGACGATCGACTCCCCTTTTTGCTTCAAGATGAAGGAGACAAGGAGAAGCTTGTTGCTATTCCGATCAAGCGGCAAAGGAAAACCGTCGACCCTGTCTGGCCTTTCTAGATGAATCCGGATCTTGGGACCTTCGGGAATGACCACTCCCGTGTGCAAATCGCCGATCTTCTGCGTCTTCAAAGAGTCAATGTAGCGGATGACCTCGCGCGCATTTTTTCCGACCTCGTCGGAAGAGCGCTTTAAACTATCGAGCTCTTCGAGAACAACAAGGGGGATCACCACATCGTTGTCTTTGAATTTCTGGATCGAGGTTGGATCATGAACTAGGACGTTTGTATCGATCACGAATGTTTTGCGGGACAATTTTTTTTCCTCAGAAGATTGAGTTTCTTTGCGAACTACTGGCCGTTGAGCCACACTCATCAGTCACCTCAATTAAATTTATATTGGTTGAGAAAAGCTTGGATAAACCTCCTTTTTTGTCAGATTTTTCCAAGAATCGCCGCTGTTTCCAAGGGCGCCAAAAATTCACCTTATATAAATTTCCCCCTCCGATTGCAAGACAAGGTTTACAAAAAAAAGAATTACCACCATCTATCAACCCACTTTATCCTCTAATATACAATATGTTACAGACAGAACCAAGCAAACGATATAAATGAGTGCTAATTTCGTTGACAGAAGAACCATAAGAGACGTATAATGAGAGGTAAATAGAAAAAAGGTGGCCTTCATGAAGATCACAGAGAAAACCCTGAATATCCCCCCCTATATCTCCACAGCCTGGAGCGATATCTCCTCTCTGCACTCGAAGTTGGACCCCCTCGGCCGTCAAATGCTCATCGTCACCTTGCGAAACATGGCCCAAGTGGAGATCCCCAACTTGGACGAGCGCTCCCTGAAAGAGATCTTCGACACCTTCGCCCGGCATAAAGAACAGGAAGGCTCTGTTCCCAAACCCTTTTTCAGCCCGATCAACTTTTCTATCCCGATGAAAAAAGGGAGTCCGATCGACTCGCTTGGCTCCTCGATGGCTCACAACCCAGAGCAATCCGCTATGCCCAACCTCCCTCCAGATATGTTGGAAAAAGTCACAACAATCGCCAAAGCTTTTGGCCTCGAAGACACTTCTCTTCTCCCTGCCCCGGAAGAGGGATGCAACTGCGTCCACTGTCAGATTGTCCGATCTCTGCATGGAGATTCCCCTCTCGACGCAGCTCCTGAAGAGGAAATTCTCGATTCCGATTTGAGCTTTCGCAGCTGGGACATTAAGCAGACAGCCGAAAAACTCTACACAGTCTCCAATCCGCTCGATCAGAACGAACACTACAATGTGTTTTTGGGAACGCCGCTCGGCTGCACCTGCGGCCGCAAAGACTGCGAACACATCAAAGCCGTCTTAAATAGCTAAAGAGACGGCACTCAAAAAAATTTTCTTTAAATCCAAGATCTGTTATTTCTACTCGCATGAGTAAAAAAGCACTTGGATTTTGGTCGCTTCTCGCATTGAGCATAGGAAATATGGTGGGCGCTGGAGTCTTTCTCGTCCCCGCCACCCTCGCCTCCATCGGCTCCATCACTTTATATTCTTGGGCGCTCACGGCCATCGGAACAATTTTCCTCGCTCTGATTTTTCTCGACTTCAACCGGATCATCCCCACCTCAGGCGGACCTTTCACTTACGCCCATCATGTTTTTGGCGACTACGTCGGATTCGCCGTCGCCTACTCCTATTGGATCGCATGGTGCGTGGGCAATGCCGGAATGAGTGTCGCCCTATCGGGATATCTGGCCTCTTTTTTCCCAAACATCAATGACCCGTGGGTCGGGTTTTTCACAAAATGCATCCCCATTTGGCTCGTCACCCTCATCAATATTTTAGGGGTCAAAAAAAGCAGCGTTTTCCAAGTGGTGACCACAGCTGCAAAAATTATTCCGCTCCTGCTGATCGCGATCGGCGGTCTGTTTTACATCCAATACGAAAACCTCCAAATGGGGTTCAACCTGACAGGCCAGAGCGATTTTTCGGCGATTTGCCGAGGACTTGCGATCACGTTGTGGGCCTACATCGGCTTCGAATCTTGCACGATCCCTTCTGAAGAATCTGCCGGAACTGAAAAGATCAAGAAGGCGACCCTCTATGGCCTCATTATAACGACAATCATCTATCTTTTGGGCTCGTTCACTCTCATGGGGATGATCCCCGCATCGGTCCTACAACACTCGAGCGCCCCCTACGCCGATGGGGCCGTCGCCATGTTTGGGCCATCAGCTAAGATCTGGATCGCCCTGGGCGCCATCATCTCAATCGTGGGAGCTTTGAACGGTTCGATATTAATCCAAGTCCACGTAGTCCAAGCGGCGGCCAAAAAGAAACTTTTCCTCCCCGCCTTTGCACAGAACTCCCAATATGGGACCCCCTATAAAGGGTTCCTCTACTCTGCGACTTTAATCACAACGCTTCTGCTTTTGACTGTGAATCAGACTCTGATGAATCAATTCAATTTCATCATCTTGCTTTCGACATTTTCATTCTTGATCCCCTATTTTGTAGTGGCCACGGGGCATCTCTATATTTTGTCAAAACACAGATCGAACCGCTTTAGACAGCTCCGTTGGGCCATTACGATTCTTGGGATGGGTTATGCTTTTTGGACGATGGTTAGCGTAGAGATGAGCATCGTTTTTTACGGAGCCCTCTTCTTCTTGACCTCGTTCCCGCTCTACGCCCTGCTGAAGAAAAAGAGGGACGACGCGGCTGAAGGAAGAACCGGTTGAAATCGGCCGACAAAAGTTCTCGAATGACCCGATCATCCGCCAACGCTAAATAGGCGATGGCAAAAACGGGCTGGGTCTTCCAGTTCATCTGACGATAGAAAGCCATATTCTCTTTCCCGCAAAACTCGATGAACGATTCATGATTGGGGACCGATCGGTTCACATCGATCGCTTTTCCATTGTAGGCCAAAGCCCAGCAGTAGAACTCCTTTTGAGAGCGGCTCCATATCTCTTCCCAATTGGGCGAAGAGTCTTGAAAAAACAGATCGTATGGGTTGAACCCGAAAGAATAATAGGCAAGATCGGCCAAACCAAATCCACCAAAGCGGAGAGGGTTGATCTCGATCGGAATGAGCCGATCCCCTTGCACCCGAAATTCAGCATGAAGAGGAAAATGAGTTACCGAGAGGATTTCAGAATTGAGCTTGCTGAAAAACTGTTCCAGCGGTTTTTGCCACTGCTGAAAAAGGGACCTAGAAGTCCAATAAACGGCGTTGAGGTAGTGGAGATCGGACGGCATCGGATGTTGCGCAATGTTCAAAATCACAGGAGTTCCATCGCCTGAATAAAAAAGATCGACCGCGATCTCTTCGCCGTCGATGTACTCTTCGACCATCCACTCTTCCGTGGACAGAACCGATTCGGAGAAATATTGCCCATAATTTTTCATTTCCGCCGAAATCTCTCTTTTTAACTCAGAGATGTCGTCTTCCGGAGAGAGAATTCGGACGCCCGCGCTGAAAAAGCCTTTCACAGGTTTAAGAACCGATTTTCGATCCACCGGTTTTAGATCGGACAATGTCGTTTGATGAAATTGAAAATTGGGAAATTGCTCCGCTAAAGCAGAGCGAAAAAGGAACTTATTCTTGAAGAGATCGATCGCCCTTTTCCGGGGCCCCTCCCCCACCCGCTCATAGACGGCCTGGAGGCAAGCCTCGCTGTTGATGCAGATCTTATCCCCATCCTGGAATAGAAGTTCTGAGATGGAGTCTTCCTCTAACCATTGATTATCAACTGGATATGCGGGCGTTAGGGATTTAGAATTAACAATAAAATAATTACTCATCTAAGACATTATAATAGATTAAATATTTTAATTATATATATAACAGCGTTTCGCGATTAACATACATATCTTGCTATCTCTCATAAAGAGGTACAGGATATGCATGATCGGCTTTGCCGGCATGATAAGCAGGATAGTAAAAGAGATATTCATGAAGGCGGCTTTGAAACATCAACTATTTTTACTATCTTGCTTATCATGCCGGCGTAGCCGATCATGCATATCCTGTACCTCTTTATGAGAGATAACAAAGTAGACATGATCGGCCGCTCTGCCGCAACGCGGCAGAGCGGCCCCCCATTTTTCCATTTCCGTATAAAAATTCTTGGTCAGAAAAGGGAGAAGTCCTACTATCGTTATTAACCCGACTTCCGGAGAATTCATTTATGAAATGGCTTGCCTCGCCTGTTGTTTTTTGTCTCAGCACACTCGGATTTGCAGCAATGGCCCATGCGGCTCCCCCTCCCACAAAAAATCTTTCTGCGCAGCAACCTGCGAAAAAAGTGGAGGCTTTCAAACCATTCACGGGCAAAGTTCTCGCGAATAAAGTGAGGATTCGGGCGAAAGCCGACCTGGAAGGACACATTGTTCGGCAAGCAAATAAGAACGATCTTTTGCTAGTTGTAGCCGAAGAGGGGGACTTCTACGCCGTCCAGCCTCCGAAAGATACAAAAGCGTTCGTCTTCCGCAGCTACGTGCTCGATGGGATCATCGAAGCGAACCGGGTCAATGTGAGATTGGAGCCCCACGTCGACGCGCCGATCATCGCCCAATTGCAGGCGGGCGACAAGGTTTCCGATTGGCAAATCTGCGCCATGAACCACAAGTGGCTCGAAATTTCTCCTCCGAGCACAACCCGATTCTACGTCTCGAAAGAATTCATCGCCCAGGCGGGAGGCCCTGATTATTTGGCGACTATGGAGAAGAGAAAATCTCAAGTGGATGAGATGCTCAGCTCCGCATTCTTCTCAGCTGAAACTGAATGCAAAAAGAACTACGAAGAGATGTCGATCAACGAGCCGACCGAAATTTTCCATACGATCTTGCGCAACTTCTCCGATTTCCCCGAAGCTGTAGCGCAAGCGAAAGAGGGGCTAGCGCTGCTGAAAGATACCTATTTAAACAAGAAGATCTCCTATCTCGAGTCGAAAGCGGAACTCAGCTCCTCGGCGAAAGAGGCGCTTCTTGCCAAGCACAAGGCAGAAAATCTCGAGCTCTTCGCCAATGAGAACGTCAAAGTCGATCAAGAACTCTGGGGCAAACGGGCCGTCAAGAAAGAGATGACCGACCAGATGCAATTTTGGGATACTGTCGAAGAGTCCCTCTTCTTAAGCTGGAGCGCTTTCCACGCCGGCAAGAAGATGGAAGATTTCTACGCAGAGCAAAAAGCAAACGCCTCGGTGATCACCGGCACGATTGAGAGCTACGGCCACCCAGTGAAAAACAAGCCGGGCAATTTCATCCTCCGCGGCGAAGATGCTCCAATGGCCTATCTCTACAGCACAAAAGTCGATCTGGAGAAATTCGCAGGCAAAAGAGTCACGATGCTCGTCAGCCCGCGCCCAAATAACCATTTCGCGTTTCCAGCTTACTACGTCCTCAGCGTGGAATAGTGGAGCTGCGCGATTGGGCGCTTCGGATTTTATCGGCCGATACGCTCGAAGAAAAACTTCTCGATCCCGGCGACCTGACGGATGAAAATCCCGGGCCGCCGGTTCACTTTAATGAGCCTATCCGCCCTGTGGGGATGGGTTTCCACAAGCGGTCCAAAGAACAAAAACTCCCCCCATTCCAACTCCATGGAAGTGGCGAAAACAGGGCTATTTGTTTGCATCGATTCGCGGGGCATGAGCTCTTGGCGGTCGAGATCATGGCCTACGCACTCGTCGCATTCCCTGATGCGCCCAAAGCATTCCGGAAGGGGGTCGTCCACACGCTGAAAGAAGAGCAGAGCCACGTGAAACTCTACATCAAAAGGATGGAAGAGCTTGGGCTCCGTTTTGGCGATCTGCCGCTCTATCGCCACTTTTGGAACCATGTGCCCCACCTTACCTCACCGATCCGCTACGTCAGCGTGATGAGCCTCACCTTTGAGATGGCCAATCTCGACTTCGCCCCCCTTTACGGAAAGTCTTTCTCCCATTTTGGCGACACGGAGAGCGCGGCTCTGATGGGGAAAATCCTCGAAGATGAGATCCGACACGTTTCATTCGGATATCGATGGCTGCTCCGCTTTAAAAATGAAACGGAAAAGCCGTGGGACGCGTGGGTCTCGTCGCTCACGCCGTTGCTAAATCCGAAGCGAGCCAAGGGATTTATTCTTTATGAAGAGCACAGGAAAATGGCGGGCGTCGACGACATGTGGATTCAACAACTCAAAAATTCCTGAAAAATTTTTTTGCGTAAATATTAAGATTGTGTAATGATCCAATTTAGATCATGCAAACCAAAGGAGGGTTGTATGAGCTGTAACCTTTTAGGATCTTTATGGAACAAATTTTGCGACTCATGTGCTCTGGGCAATCTCTGCAATTGCTCTCGGAACACGACGATCATCATCGGGCAGGTCAACCCCGAAAGTCTCGAACAAATCAGGCAAGTGTTCGACCAGGCGGGCGGAGACCTGTTGACAGCTCTGAAAAACAAAGTGGAGCTTCCTCCTGTTCAAAACAGGACTGTCACCGTTCACACAAGAGATGATGAGGAGCAATATGAACTCCCCATCCGGATCGCCATCATGGATTTAGCAAAGAGCTGCCTAGAATCTATCGGTGGGGCTAATCCTGACGAGGAGGCGATCAGCCGCTTCATCGCTGCGTGCGAATTATGCAAGATCGATTTGAAAGATCGATTCAAATTACCGAAAGGTTTGAACAAAAAGGAGGTCGATAAAATCCAGAAAAAAGCCCAATTGATCGCCAAATTCGGCTCTCAGGCGGCGTCTCTTTGGGAGCTTGCCAAAAACTCCGATGATGCAGATGCGGGACGAAGGTTGAACCAGAAGCAAGTCCAGTTTTTCAACTTCATTCGGCAAGATGAATCGGTAGCGGGCGAGCTCCACCGGAGCCATTTTGGCGATTTGTCGCCGAAGGTTCAAGCTCTCTTCTTGAGAGAGGCTAGAAGGTCTCCAGACAGTCTTCGAGCTCAATTCCCCCACTATAAATCGTGGACAGGAAAGAGAGTCGACGTCGAAGATGAAAAAATCGACGATCGTTAAATCCAAGGGCCGATCTGCCGCAACGCGGCAGATCGGCCTTTTTCTATCTGGGGTGCGGGGCAAAGCCCTGCATCATGCCTATCATTAGCTGCGCCTCGCAGCGTCATCATGTGAGCCGCGC
>JAFEGL010000070.1 GCA_018239895.1 Verrucomicrobiota bacterium | reverse complement strand
AGCGGTTTCAAAAACTGCGAAAAAATCTTTCAAAAATCATCGCACGGGAATAGTGAAATAACCTCATGGAAGATTTTGACATCCGGTTCACGACCATGGAAGATTACGAGCCGCTTCACCGCTGGTTTTCTGAGCCAGGGGCGACCGATGATTTTGCTTTCGATGAGAAAGAGATGGAGTCGGCCCTCAAGAACTGGATCGGCTTTTGTAAGTACAAAGCGAGTTTGACCGGGATGATCCGTGACGTCCCTTGCGCCGTGGGGACCCTTTTCCTAATGCCCTATCTCAAGGTGGCCCACCACTGTTCGTTTTATCTCATGGTCGACCCGCAGCACCGGAATAAGGGGATCGGAACTTCCATGGTCCGCAACCTTCTCCACCTGGCCAAGACCCGTTTCCGCCTCGAGAGCGTCCACGTGGAAGTTTTTGAGCCGAGTCCTCTTTTGCCTCTTTTGGAAAAACAGAAATTCGAGATGTTTGCCCGGCAAGAGGACTATGTGAAAATGAACGGGGAGAGAAAGGCCCGCATTTTATTGGAGCATTTTTTCTAATATGAGCCACATCGAGACCCGATTTTCCGAAGAGAGCGACTACAATCTTTTGGTCGAATGGCTGCTGCAGCCCGGTGTTTTGCGCTGGTTCCCGTTGGCCGATCTTCGGGAAGTAGAAGATGCTGCCCGGATCTGGATGGCCAGCGTTAAGTACAAAGCGGTTTTAACGGCTCTCTGCGACGGAGTCCCTTGCGGGATCGCCAATTTGTATTTGCAGCCCTACCGGAAGCTGGCCCATCAGTGCCTTTTTGCGATTGTCGTCAGCGAAGGTTTTCGAGGAAAAGGGGTCGGGACCAAGCTTTTGTCCGATCTCATCGCACTGGCCAAAGAGCGGTTCCATCTCGAACTTCTCCACCTGGAGGTCTACGAAGGGAATCCGGCGATCAAACTCTATAAAAAACTCGGGTTCGAAGAGTATGGCTTTCACCGCCGTTTCATCAAAGACAACGGCCAGTATCTGGGCAAACTCCTCATGCAAAAGCGGCTCTAACGATGACTTCGGCCCTCAAAGAAGAGATTTTAGAGCAAGAAGAAGAGGCGAATGTTGCCTTTCGGCTACAAACACTGTCTCCTTGTCCTTTGACTGTCAGCTGGCATGAGAATAAAAGCCTCTACCTTCGGATCGATAAAGAGGGGCGCCGATTGTCCTTCCATCTCCATCGCCTTTTTCTCAAAGCCCCTTCTCCTGTCCTAGAAGCGCTCGTCCGCTACGGACTCAAAGGGAAAGCTCAAGACAGGACGATTCTTCGCCAGATGGCGAACCTCTTTTTCTCCCAGTACAAAGCGCCGCCTGAACCTCTCGATCCTCTCGGGCACGCATACGATTTGAAAAACATCTTCGAGCGGCACGAGGCTGTCTATTTTCCAAAAGGGATTCAGGCCCAAATCGGATGGTTCGACATCCCCAAGTACAAAAAATTCCGCTCGATCACGTTCGGCACCTACGATCGGAGCCGGAGCCAGATCAAACTCAACCGGCTCTTAGACTCTCCCCACGTTCCAAGTTATTTCGTCGAATTCATCGTCTACCACGAGATGCTCCACGCCGTCTGCCAGCCGACCATCGATCGGGATGGGCGGACGATCGTCCACACCGCCGAATTTCGACGCCGCGAGAAATTATTCGCCCATTTCGAGATCGCCAAGGAGTGGGAAAAACAAAGCATCCAATTTTTTAAGAAAAGGATTCGCCATGGCAGGTCATAGTAAATGGGCCAACATCAAGCACCGGAAAGAGAGGTCCGATAAGAAGAAGGGGAAAATCTACAGCCGCGCCATGAAAGAGGTCATCAGCGCGATCCGCCAAGCTGGCCCCGACCCAAGATCGAACAACAAGCTCCGTGTGGCGATCCAAAAAGCAAAAGATGCCAACGTCCCGAATGAGGTGATCGACCGGAACATCAAGAAGGCCACGAGTTCCGATCAGGGCGACTTTGTTGAGATGTCCTATGAGCTTTACGGCTACGGAGGCGTTGGGATCATCGCCGATGTGATGACCGACAACAAAAATCGGATCTCCTCTGACATGCGGATCGCCACCAACAAGTGCGGAGGCACCGTAGCAACTCCCGGCGCCGTCGCTTACAATTTTGATCGGAAAGGGGTCATCCGTGTCTCCAAAAGTACCCCCATCTCCGAAGACGACCTCTTCCTCCTTGTCAGTGAAAACGGCGCCGATGATTTTACACAGGAAGATGACACTTACGTCGTCTATACCCCGATCGAAGCCTTCAACCAGGTGAAAGAGGCGATTGAAAAAGCGGGGGGCAAATGCGAGGAGTCTGAGCTCGCCATGGTCCCCAAAACCTGGGTCGAGGTCAACGACGAGGATGCCGATAAAAACATTACTCTCATCGAATGGCTCGAAAATCTCGACGATGTCGACGCGGTCTACCACAATATGAAAATTCAGACGTAATTAATATTTTAAGTTTACTTTTATATTTCGTAATTGTGTTATAATTTACGCAATTATGAACAGCGTAGATAATAAAAATAATTTAGAAGCTCAACTTTCTGCTTACGGCATCGTTCGGCAAGCGGATAGTTATTCGTTTCCTCTTGAGGCTGAATGGGTTAAGCTTGACAGCCCCGCCTATCCAAAAATCGGAGAAATCCTCGCCACATTTTCCAAAAACAAGCTGTTGAAAGAGGCAATGCAGGTTTACAAGGCCCTCACCAAGATCGATCCGAGCCGCGTCAGCGTGATGACCAAGAATAGTTGGATCCTCGCCATCTCCTCTCCCTACTCCAAACCTGCCGTGGCCCACCCCAGCGCGGAAAACACAAGCGCAAGTAGCTCAGCCGTTCCAACAGCGGAAACTGCCAGCAGCGCAGCTGCCCCTAACACAACACAAAGCGTGAGCAGCGCGCCAGCTTCAACTGTACAAGACATAAGCGCGAGTAGCT
>JAFEGL010000006.1 GCA_018239895.1 Verrucomicrobiota bacterium | reverse complement strand
TGGCGGACTCGAATCCCTTCCGATGTTTTGCATTGCAAAACCGGAAGGGATCGCCAGACCGCAAACAAGGATGTCCACTCGCTCTTAAAACATTTCAAGTAGAAGTCCCCTAAGATTGGAACTGAGAAAATAGAGAAGGTTTTAGGGTTTCGCCGTTGAGCAAGCGGGCGATCCGCTCGCCGCTCGCTACTGCGTGGACGATTCCTATGCCGTTGCATCCGAGGTTGTACCAAATGTGGGGGTTATGCCTGTCTTGACCTACCCAACGAAGTCCTGTTTGGGTATAACCCATGATGCCGTACCACTGGTACTGAAAGGAGGGATGGAGACGGTAGGTTCTTTGGGCGAATTGAGTGATGAGCGCAAAGGTTTTATCCCATTCGTTTAGATCTAGAGTTGGATCGATATACTCTGGTCCTGCAAAGATTGTTAGAGAATTGCAATTTGTTACGTGCCAGTAAGGTACGGATGGGTCTTTGTGAGTGATAAACGCTGCTGAATAATCGTTAGGCAATGGAGTAGAGCATGCGGCCGCATAGGCCGCTCGGGGAGTCGCCTTATCGCTGTAGCCATTCGTACAGATAATCAAAGCCTCTGCGGCGATTGTGCCCGAAGGATGGCTGAGAGTATTCTTCTCAATGTGTGTAATCTCGGTCTGTTCATATATCTCAAACCGATCTGGGAAGCGACGCTTAAGATATTCTAAAAGACGATGGGAGAACAAATAGGTGTTTGTCCGAGCTCTTTCGACTGAATCATAGAGGAGGCCGATGTAGGAGGAGTCGATCGTTTGGAGTTTTTCTAAAATAACTTCTCGAGGAACTCGGTGAATTCCTTCGCCTTCCACCTCGATTTCTTCAGAGATATAAAATTCCCATTTTTTTCGACCCATCTTTCGGAAGATGGCTCCATCTTGCAGGGAGCTCTCCAATGTGGCTTTGTCAGTGAACCCGAAGCCTAGCCCTGCATTGCCCAAGGGCTCTACATTGTTCTCGAGGCCAATGAGCTGATGGATTTTGATGTATTCATCCCAGCCATGGTCCAGTTCTAAAAAAGCCTCCTTGACCGGCTCAAACCCAAACTCTTCCACCAGCTCGCTCACTGGCCGCTCGATATGGGCCCACGCAAATCCAGCATTATTTCCTGTTGCGCCACATCCTATCGTCCCTCTTTCTACTAGAACGACCTGCTTATCTGTCAGAGTCAATAAGTAATAAAGTGTTGCAATTCCCGATATCCCGCCACCTACAATCGCTACATCGGAGTGGAGATCTTTTTTTAAACGGGGCCACGCAGTGGTAGCGATCTCTTGCCAGGGGGAGCGAGGTTGAGTCATAGAGTCTTCCCATATCAAGAAAGACTATTTCGAACAACCGTAGGCAAACAAAGAGGCACTGCCAATGGCAGTGCCTTTTTAAATTTTCTGGGCAATGATGCCTACCATGTCCTGGCCGGGCATCCATTCATGGTTGTCCTGGTCAATGATCGCGAGTTCGAATTCTTCTTCGATCTGAAATCCATGTTGTATAAAAAGCTGTTTTAGAGTGTCTAGTTCCATGAATAATAGACTCGCAGGGCGAGTTTCTTCCTCGTATTTCTGAGCGGCTTTAGATTCTCTGAATTGAGAGCAATAGCCGGGAAACCGAATCCCAGTTTCCTTTTTCGTCTGATAGGCTGCAAGCAAGTCCTGATGCCCCTTATAAAATGGGCTGATTGTCATGACAAAGACCCGTCCATTTGGCTTTAGTCCTTCGTAAATCCATTGAACAAATGTGTCGATTGTTTCGGGAGAAAAGAAATGGAGCACTTTGTTGACAAGCATGGCTTCAAGGCTATTTGGCCCTATTTTGACATCTTCAGGGCACCTGCCGCTGATTAGATGAAGCGCTTGGAATAGCTCTGTTTTTCCTTGGTCTTGGAGCTTTTTAGCAAAAGATTTGAGGTGGCGCTCTTCGCAGTCGTTTAAGCCGTAGTTTTTAGCCCCTTTTTCGAGGGCCGCTTCTGCGACGTTCCCATACGCCCCTCCCACTTCGAAGAAGGGCTGTTCTGGATTCGACTCAATCAGATGGAGAAAACGCTCTACAATCGGATCGAATTTTGTGAACATGTAGCCGTATTGATTGAGTGTAGGAACCCTGTATTCGCTCTCTTCGGGAATGGTTAGTTTTTGTGCTTCCGCATCGGAAATCGCCTGGGAGATGTCGAGTTCTAAGGCGTTCCCGACGCAGCTGGAGGCGCATAAAATGGTGGTTATATACCCTTTCATACCTGGCTATGATCGGGGATTGGGGGATTCTAGCCAAATCAAAAATTGTGGGTGTAGGTGATTATGCAAGTATTTGATATTCAATAGAATGTGATTTTTAAAATGCAGTCATTATATAAATTAAAACATTCTTGGTTGTAATAAATATTTAATTTACTTATCATTTTTGTTAAATTAATGAGGATTTATGTCGTCTATTAGTAATTCTAGTTCTATTTTCTATCAACGTGATATGACCCTAGCGAACGAGGTTCATAAGGAAACTAGCGCCATTTATCCAACATTGAATATTGCTTATGATCTTGCTAAAGAGGTGGCCAATCAGGCCCCAGCTTTAGGCGTAGCTCCCCGAACCGATCTTTCCTTTAGAGTTACAAAAGAGTTTTTGGTGTGCGTTGTGGAGAGGGCTGCCGCCGACATTTCCAATCAGACTCCAGGGGCGTTGAGCGAGAAAAATTTGACCCATTTGCGCAAGTTCTTTTCCGACTTAGATCTCTCATTCTCTATCGAGTTTAAAGGTCTTCATCAAAGAGTAAGTGAAATTGAAAAAAAGACGGCGATTGCGAATGCCTTGATTCCTCTTCAGCTGATGTATCGGGAAGCAACGGGACGTTTTATAAGAAGCGAGCTAGTGGCTCCTATAAGGCCGCTCTCTTGTTTCCATTATGCAATCGACAACGCTGGATTGACTTTTGAGTTTTTCCCGATGTTATTGGCTAAAAAGACTCAACCTACCGATTTTGTCGATTTTTTAAGAGGAAAGAACATGGGTCCTTCCCCCTTGCCCTTTCAAAAAGGGGATATCGTTATCTACTTTGACGATGCAAATCAGCCTCTGCACGCTGCAGTTGTATTAGATGCTGAAAAGAAGATCTGTTCTTCCAAATTCGGCAATGCACTTCCCTTTGCTTATAATCACTACTTGGATGAGATGCCCCCTTCCTATGGAGGAAAATTTCAGATTTACAGGAAGCCGCTTCCTAATCAAAACTGACATCTTGTTACACAAGAGGCTATCCAAATTTGTGAACAGTCTCGAAGACCAGCTTCACTTGTTAAGGTCTGGCTAATCGTGTAAGATGAGGGGAAAGAGGCAAGTCATGAGTCAGAAGCCAGATAAAGATGGATGGGCGGCATTTATAACACTCTGCTCAAAGCTCCAATCTCCCGAAGAAATGAAGAAGCTTTTCGATCTTTTTTTGACCATCGATGAAAAAGAGACTCTGGGACGGCGCTATCTCATTGTAAAGGCGCTGCAAGAGGGGAAATTGACTCAGCGGGAAATCGCCGATCATTATGAAGTGAGCATTTCTCAAATTACGAGAGGGTCGAATGCTCTCAAAATCATCGACCCCGCTCTCAGAAAAATTCTAGAAAAGTACCTCTAACTACCACCACTTCTTGGACCAGTGGGTCTCTGTCTTGTCTACCCACTTGTTTGACCGAATTTTGTTCCAGACGATCTTTTCCACTTCTTTTGGGCTATCTGTATCGACCCAGAGAGAGCAGTCCCAATCTCCTGTCATGCTCCAGGCTTCTTTGATCTCTTTTGCCTGATGCCACTGTTCCCAAGCGTCTGCAGGGGTTCCCGGCTTCCACTTCACCCAGACCCATACTCCCCAATGATCGTTCTTTTTAGAATGTCCCTTAGCCATTGATGCTCCTCATAGTGTGAACGTTTACCTACCGATACGGGAAGGGGGGTATTTTTGCAAGAGAGGTTCCTCTTGAGAAAATTGTAACTAATAAATAGCCAACGACATGTGATTTTCTCTTTATAATAGGCATGGAAAATATTCTTGTAATGGTGTAACATTACATGCGTACAAGGAGCGAATATGGCAACAAGCCCAACTTTTGGCGGCGAGAAGATCCGCAACGCAATTCTAGAGCAGCTTCAATTGAGGAAAATTGCTTACCAACATTTCACTCACCAAGAGATTACCCCTCACCTCGTGGCCAAGGAAATTGGCGTCGATATACACGAAGGGGTGAAGTGTCTGATTATGCGAGGCAAGAAGAGCCATAACAACTACTTGATCTGCGTTCTCGGCCATCAAAAAGTGGACATGAAAGCTCTCGCATCGCTCGTTGAGGAAAAATGTGAATTCGAGAAGGTCGATTCGATTCAGGAGCGGTTTGGCCTGGAAGTGGGAGGCATTCCCCCTTTTGGAAACCTCCTCGGTCTCGACGTTTACTTCGAAACAGGTATCCAAAATTGCAACGAGGTCATTTTCAGCTGCGGTCCCTTGAATGAATCGATCCGTATGAAGCTGGCAGATCTGATTCTCTTAATCCTTCCGAGATTTGCAAAATTGGTGAAATAGAGTTGACCATTTTCCTGGCGCCAGGGAAAAGAGAAATTGCTCCATCAGTTCATTCAAAAAATGCGTCCTTCGAAAAGGGACGGTGGTGTCATTGTCACTTCGGTCGCGGGGCTGGTTGGGACCCCATTCTTCAGCTGCTACTCGGGCTCGAAGTCATTTTGGGCGATTCTCGGAGCGATTCTGTGGCAGGAGCTGAAGGGCGAAAGGATCGATGTAGTGACGGTGGTTCCGGGGCTGACGAAAAATGAATTTGGATAGAAGTTCCTTAAAGAAGAGGGGCTCGAGAGGCTGAATATGCTGCTGCTCGAGACGGTGACCGAATCGGCGATCTGTAATTTAGGGAAGAAAGGCCAGGAGATTCCCGGTTTTTCTCAGTCCACTCAGATGAAAAATAATTTAAATTCTTCGAAGTCATGATAGCCGAAAACCTCGACTTCGGGGTTTGCGCCCATGAAGTTTCTGATTTTGTTGAGTGTTTTGTTTCGCCATTCGTTGTTGTCGGCTCTCAATGTAGCTAGTTCGTCTACGGGGTGCTTCGGATTTTGAAGCTCCGCTTTGAGATAATAGGCATCCCCGATGTAGAAGAGCCATTTCGATTCTTGTTTTAGTGCAACTCCACAATGTCCCAGCGTGTGTCCAAAGAGGGGAATGAGATAGATCTCGGGAGTTACGTCTACTTTTCTCGCTTCAAAATCGAACCAGGTTTGGGTCGATTTTGAATAGGTCTTGATTTCGGGGCCATGGTCGAGCTGGTGGCACAGGTAGCGGGGATTGCCGCTCTTGAAGTTTTCGTACTCTTCAGCCGCCATGTGAACTTTTGCGTTCGGAAAATCGACAAGTCCGCCGATGTGGTCGGGATCTAGGTGGGAAATGATGCAGTCGGTTACGTTTTTGGGGCTGAACCCAAGCTTTTCAATCTGCTTGGCGGCCGTCCACTCTTCGTTGAATCTGAAGCCCACGATGTCAATGAGCTGTTTTCCGATCCGTTCGTAGGGGGTTTTCGTGTCGGCGAGTCCGATTCCGGCGTCGATGAGGATGAGCTTGTTGGCCATCTCCACGAGGAGGCAGTGGCCAATGGCTCGGCCGTAGGGAGATTGAATTTCTAGACAGTTCAGATGGTGGACTTTTGTCATAGTCCTCCGAGTATAGCTCTTGAACCTATCCCAGCAATAATTTTCGTCGATTTTCGGGATTATTTTGACCGATTTTCGATTCAAAATTGG
>JAFEGL010000069.1 GCA_018239895.1 Verrucomicrobiota bacterium | reverse complement strand
TTTATTTCTCTGCGTCTCTCTATGCTCCTTTTACCTCTGCGCTGATCATTTTTCAGAAGCGCTACGATCGGATGCCTGAATCTTATCAATGGACATGCCGCCGTCCTTTTCTCTTGATCTTTGCCAAGTAAAATTATAATGATGAGACGACCAACTTTGGAGTCTTTATGAAAAAGGTGTTATTGTTGTCCGCTCTTTCATTTCTCCTTTCCAACTTTATCCCTGGACCGGAGTCGACTGAATGGACCATCCGTTGCCCGCACTGCAAACAGATATGGGAAAAGTGCTACTGCAAAAGATAGATCTAAAAATATGTTTGTCTTAAATCAAACATTTCCTTAACCTCTCCTTCATTCAAAAATTTTCCTATTGTGGAGGAGTTCATGAATTTAACCGGCCCTGCCTTACTTGGCCCTAAACAGGTTGCTCAACAAGCCCAACAAGCTCTTTTACCAGTCACGAGAAAGCAGAATTTTGGTGAATGGTACAGAGCTGTTATAGCTGGAGCTGATCTTGCTACAAATTCTGTCGTTCGCGGATGCATGGTGATCAAGCCCTGGGGATACGGAATCTGGGAGCAGATCCAAAGACAGATGGATGATCTATTTAAAAAACATAAATGTTGTCAAAATGCCTATTTTCCTCTTTTCATTCCCACAAAACTTTTCGCAGCCGAAGCTCAGCACGTCAAAGGGTTTGCGAAAGAATGCGCTGTCGTCACCCACTATCGGATGAAGCTAGACGATGAAAATAATATGATCCCCGATCCGGAAGCGCAGCTTGAAGAGCCGCTCGTCGTCCGGCCTACTTCTGAGACGATTATCGGCGATACAATGAGGCAAGAGATTAGGTCCTATCGAGATCTTCCCTTAAAATACAACCAATGGTGCAACGTTGTCCGATGGGAACACCAGACCAACATGTTTTTAAGAACAGCCGAATTTCTCTGGCAGGAAGGCCACTGCGCCTTTGCCAATGAGAAGGACGCTCGTGAAAATATGGTGCAAATGGCTCAAGTCTATCGCGCCTTCATGACTCAAGTCTGCGCCATCCCGGTCATCATGGGAAGAAAATCGCCTGGAGAGAGATTTGCCGGGGCGGAAGAGACCATGTGTTTGGAAGCGATGATGCAAGATGGAAAAGCCCTTCAAGCAGGCACATCCCACTATCTAGGTCAGAATTTTGCAAAATCATCAGGCATTCAATTTACCGATGAAACGCAAAAGACCCAATATGCACATACAACTTCTTGGGGGGTCAGCACTCGGCTTGTTGGAGCGATGATCATGACCCACTCTGACGACGATGGTTTGAGAGTGCCTCCCCGCCTGGCCACGCATCATGTGGTCGTTATCCCATCGGGACATAAAGGGATAGAAGAGAGAAATAAATATATCCAAGAGGTCGAAGGTTTGTTCGATAAAGCAGCTTATGCAGGCCGCGCGGTTT
This sequence comes from Verrucomicrobiota bacterium, assembly GCA_018239895.1. GTDB lineage: Bacteria > Chlamydiota > Chlamydiia > Chlamydiales > SM23-39 > SZAS-17. The sequence continues at coordinate 12,165 of JAFEGL010000069.1, read as the reverse complement.
CTGTTCATGTAGATGACCGTGATATGTCTCCAGCAGAAAAACAGTGGGAATGGATACGAAAGGGAGCTCCCTTACGCTTTGAAATCGGAGCTCGCGAGGCAAAAGAACAGACAGTTACTGTGAGCAGACGAGATCAGCACTATAAAGAGAAAGTCGTCGTTAAAATCAACGACCTGGTCCCTTACGTCATTCAAACTCTCGCAGAAATCCAGGAGAAATACTACGCGCAAGCTAAGGAGTTTCTCGAGACGCACATCTCAACGAAAGTGGAAGATTTTGAACAGCTTCAAAAACATTTTGCTGATGAGAACAACGTTGGGTTTGTCCGTGTAAAATGGTGTGGAGATCCTGACACGGAGGAGATGTTGAAACCGTATAAACTGACCATACGATGCCTCCCTGAAGATCAAACGGGAACCCAAGGGAAATGCGTACTGACAGGCCAGCCTGCTACAACCGATGTCATTATCGGAAGATCTTATTGATAGAACACTCTTCAGCTGGATTTGCCCTTCGGCAAATCCAGCGATTTTATAAATGCCATGGAAAGATCCTTAAGCGAAATCACAAAAAATCTGAAGCAATCGGGGATCCGAGCTGCAAGCGCCCGATGCAATGAAATTGGCGGAATCAATTTAGGCCAAGGAATCTGCGATCTCCCCATTCATCCTTTGATCAAAGAGGCTGCTCACAGGGCGATCGAAGAGGACAGAAGCATCTATTCAAGCTGCGAAGGCATTTTGCCTCTGAGAGAGGCCCTTTCAGAAAAATTGAGGACTTTTAACAAGATTCAGGCCGCCCCTTCGGAAATCGTCGTGACTCATGGATCGACAGGCGCTTTCGTTTGCGCCGTTGAGGCCCTCTTTGAACCGGGCGATGAGGTGATCCTCTTTGAACCATTTTACAGCTACCATAAAAATATCCTCGAATTAAAAAAGGTCAAAGTCCTCGCTGTGCCGATTTCCTTCGATGAATTTGATGTCGAACGATTAAAAAAGAGGGTAACCCCCAAGACAAAAGGGATTGTGATCTGCACGCCGTGCAATCCATCTGGAAAAGTTTTTACCCAAAATGAGCTTCTTGAGATAGGCCGCATGGCCAAAATGATGGGACTTTGGGTCATTACAGATGAGATCTACGAGTACATCACCTATCCTGGCCACGTTCATATTTCTCTGGCAAGTCTCGAAGATTTCAAAGAATTTACCGTCACAATCTCAGGTTTTTCCAAAACCTATCACATGACGGGGTGGAGGCTCGGCTATTTAGCGGCTCCTGCTCTATTGGCCAGCAAAATAGCCCTGATCCAAGACCTCATCTATGTTTGCCCTGCGACGCCTTTGCAGCACGCAGTCCTTGCAGCTCTCAAGTTGAACGAGGCCTATTATCGGGATATGGCCTCCGCTTATCTTAAAAAGCGTGATTTTTTAGTTGCGGCGCTGACAAAAGCAAATTTTCAGATCTTCAAACCGCAAGGGGCCTACTACCTGTTGGCCGATTTCTCTCAGCTTGGTTTTGCCGATGATAAGGAAGCTTCCCGCTTTTTGTTAGAAGAGTGCAAAATCGCCACGGTCCCCGGCGGAAATTTTTACCTAAATCCGAGCGACGGCAAAAACCTAGTTAGATTCTGCTTTGCCGTCGACGATATAAAACTTGAAAAAGCTACCTGTTTTCTAAAGGAAATCTATGCAACCAAGAATTGAAAGATATAAAAATTTCATCGAATCGCAATTCATCGACAGTCTTCTCTGGAATCAAGACTTTTCGATGGATCACCTATCCGAGAAACTAAAAAGAAAAATCTCGGCAGGGCAGTTTAAAAAAATCATATTCACCGGAATGGGGTGCTCCGCAATCGTCTCCGACGTGATCAAAGGGTTTTTTGCCGATCAGCAAATCCCGATCTATGTCGATGTCGTCAACGATTACGATTTCGATGTTCTTGTCGATAAAAATGACCTCATGGATGAAAAGACTCTCATTATCGTCAGCTCCTACAGCGGACATTCCCAAGAGCCGATCCATTTTTACCACCGAGTAAAAACCCTAACTAAGAACATCATTTTTCTCACCTCGGGCGGACAGCTCGCAGAGATCGGACGGCAAGATGACATCTCCGTCATCTACTGGAAATTAAGAAATCCCGATCGGGAATATCCCCTTTTCCATGTGCCCCAATATTTTTGCATTCTTCTTGAGCTCTTTTTCCAGCTGAAAATATTGAAAACGAATTATCAGAGCGAGCTGGTCCAAACCAAAGAATTTCTAAGAGGGGAGTTTACGGAAGAAAAAATTGGATCTGCAGAGAAGATCGCGGAGAGGCTGCGAGATCGGGAAATCGTTTTCATCGCCCCGCCCAAGTGGTATGTTTCCCTTCTGAAGCTGGCCGATATGCATTTCAATGAGATGGCGATGGTTCCGGCGCACCGAAACTACTTCCATGAGTTCACGCATAGCGAAGTGGCCGTATTCAGCGATCCCCCTCGGCCGCTTGCCATCGTCCTCTTCCGAGATTCCGATAACGACCCCTACATCCAGGCTAAAATGGATCGGTTTATTCAACTCATGACAGATAAGAAAGTGCGGCAAAATATGAACATTACTTTAGTTGAATTAAAGCTGGATCAGGGTAATTTCTTGAATAAATTCTTTTCGACCTTGCTTTATTTAAATTATGTCGCGTATTTCTTAGGAGTCTACAGCGATGTAAAATCGAGAGAGCTGATTTCGACTGCTGCAGGCAATCCTTGGTATAATCAAAGCACGATCCAAAAAGAACAAGTATGTACAACCAAACCATCTCATTCGTTGGCGGGGGCAATTTAGCCCGCGCCTTGATAGCCAGCTTCCGAAAAAAAGGAATTCTCGGCTCGAAAATCGTAGTGAGCAACAGAGGCAAGGAGAAACTCCTTGCCTTGCAATCCGACTACGATATTGTCCCTGCGTCCAACATCGAGGCGGCAGAAAAAGGGGATGTTTTAATCCTCGCGGTGAAACCGCAAGACCTTCAGGAGGTTTCTCTCCAGATCCGAAATGCTGTCCAAAAGAAAAATCCCCTGGTGATTTCTCTCGCTGCAGGCATTGATGAAGAGACGTTGAATGAATGGCTGGGCAGCGATCTCAGTATCGTCAGAACCATGCCGAATACGGCAACCCTGATTGGGAAGGGGATCACCGCTATCTATGCCAACAGCCGAACGACTCCCTCTCAAAAAGAGCTTGCAGAGAGCCTCTTCCGCCTTTGCGGAAGCACATGCTGGGTTGAGACGGAAAAGGGGCTCAATCTGATGACCCCATTCATAGGAAGCGGGATCGCCTATCTTTACCTTTTTGTAGAGGCGTTGGAGTCCTCGGCCTTGAAACTGGGGATAGATCCTGCAATCACTCGCGAGATGGCCTTACAGACCGTTTTTAGCGCGGCTGAGATGGCTCTCGAGACGAAGGATCCTCTTCATCAGCTGATTGGGCAAGTCGCAACGCCAGGAGGGGTAACCGAACCCTCGCTTGCGGTGATCCGCTCCGGCGGGCTCTTCGAATCGATGGACGAGGCCTTTCAGATCGTAGTCCAAAGATGTGAGAATATCAACTCTGAGGCGCCCTCTTCTCAACCTGAATGAAGATTGAAGCGGCTAAGACAATCGCGACGCCTATCATTTGAACGAATCCTACCGGTTCGCCAAGAAAGGCGATCCCGATCAAAAGGGTGACGATCGGCTCTAGAACGCTCGCCATACAAGCCTTGAAGGCGCTGATCTCTTTTAGCCCCTCTAAAAGAAGCTGAATTGGGATTGCCGTCGCAAAGACCCCAAATGCGCAGATGAGGGCGAGAGATTTATAAGAGGTAGGCCAGCTCAGCTCTTTTTCAAACCCGGCAAATACTAAGAAGAGGAGCGCGCTTAAAAAACATACGGCTAGAGTGAACCGATCTGGCGGTATCTCTTTTAAAACCTCTTTGCTCTTCAAAATATAGATTGCATAAGAAAGGGCAGATAAGATGCTGAGCGCAATTCCTATCGCATTGGATGCCATTGAGTTTTTTTCCACAAGAAGGCTTAAGCCTAAAGGGATCAGCAGCGAGCAGAACAAGACAGACCTTTCGATCTGCCAGCTGTTTTTATAAAACCCATAAGCTGCAACAAATAGGGGATAGGAAAAAAACACGACCATGGGAAGACCGGTGCCAGCAGTCCTCGTCGCCATGAAATAGAGGGAAGTGGATATCGAGTAGGCGGTAGAGCAAATAAAAAAACTTTTGACAGGTGTAGATTTGGAAAAGAGACAGGATAAAAATTCTCGATTTGTCTTTTTTACCCAAAACATCCCTGCCATCCAGAGGCCAGCAATCAAAAATCTCCAAAACAGGAGAGAAGATAAAGTGAATTTTTCTGCAAGAAGCTCTTTTCCGAGACATCCTAAAAACCCGTACAAAGTTCCTGATAGGAGAATCAACGTTAAAGGCGCTCTCAAAGTTCTTCGAATCGTATGCATGCGCAAATTCCGTACAAATGGGGCGAGCATCATATAAAATTAATCATATTCTGAGAAAGGAGAATTCTTGCTTAAAAAATCTTTACAGTCTAGACTCGACTCTATTTGAACAGAAATTCCTATACCTATTCTGGAGTCGATATGTTCACACAATTATTTGCAATCGGGTTGTATTTTTCTCTCCTCGCAGCCATCGGGATCTTTTCACGGAAGAGAAATGCCACTGACAAAGACTTTAACCTGGGGAACCGGAAATTGAATTTCTGGGTTACCGGGATCTCTGCACATGCAGACGATATGAGTTCGTGGCTTTTTATTGCCTACCCGATGGCTATCTTCGTCTTCGGGGCTCCAAAAGCTTGGATCGGAATCGGACTGATTCTCGGAATGTTTTCAAATTGGCAAGTCATCGCCCCCAGATTGCGGAAGGCAACCGAACATTATGATAGCTACACCCTGTCGACTTTTCTCGAAAGGCGTTTTAAAGATCCGACCGGGACAATCAGGATCCTCACCGCTGTGATGATTCTTTTCTTTATGACCTACTATGTCTCAGCGGGTCTTGTCGCTACGGGTCGTCTTTTCGAGACCCTTTTCCAGATCGATTATTACATTGGGATTACAGTCGCTATTTTGATCATGGTTAGCTACATGTACGCGGGGGGCTTTGTTTCTGTTGCTTGGACAGATTTCGCTCAAGGGCTCTTTCTCCTCTTCACCCTCCTGTTAGTTCCTGTGATGGCCTACTATCAAGTTGGAGATCTATCGCCTATGTCGGCAATTGCAGCAGCTAAAAACATCTCCCTTTCGATCGTTCCCGATTTTTCCTTCGCCACCCTTTTTTCCATTTTCTCCCTCACGGTAGGCTGGGGGCTTGGGTATTTTGGCCAACCTCACATCCTCACAAAATTCATGGCGATCAAGAATGTAGAAGATTTGAAAAAATCGAAGTATTTGGGAATGACCTGGCAAATTCTCGTGCTGTCGGCAGCCACAGCTGTCGCCTTGATCGGCCTTGTCATGTTTCCTGAAGGGCTCGACAAACCCGAGATGGTTTTTGTCGAAATGACCCGTTCGATCTTTTTGCCTTTTGCGACCGTCTTTACCGTATGCGGCATTTTCGCAGCCAATATGTCGACGATGGATTCTCAAATCCTCGTTTGCGCGACGGTTCTCTCCGAAGATTTTTACAAAAGACTTGTGAATAAAAATGCCACTTCGAACCAAGTTTTATGGGCGTCTCGCTTTGGCATTCTCCTATTTGCTGCAGTGGCGTTCTTTATGGCCTACGGCCAAAGCGCCACGATTATGTCCATTGTTGAATATGCTTGGTCGGGACTTGGAGCCTCATTCGGCCCGATTCTCCTCGTCGCTCTCTATTCCAGATCGGCGAATGCCTATGGAGCGATCGCGGGGATCACGGTTGGGGGATTGACTGCGGCTCTTTGGCCAAGTGTAAACCCGCTCGTCACGGATCTTTCAATCGTGCCGCTATTCCCAGCCTTCTTCACGAGCCTCTTGGCGATCTACACAGTCTCGCTTCTTACGAGAGCTCGCCAAGAACCTTCTCCGATTCTGGGTTAAAACCACCTGCTGCCGCAAGGCAGCAGGAATTAAACTACTTCTTCAAGCTGGGCCGGTTCTTGCACAGGGCGGCCGTAGGCTTCGAGAGTTTCGAGGCTCAAGTCGACTTTATTTAAGAGGGCTGTTTTGACCTCAGGGGGTGCTTTGAGGAGGAAGAGACTGAAGTCTAGCGTTGATGTATTGGTCAAAAGCTTTTGCAATTTCTGAAGCTCTTGATGCAGATGGATGATCTCTTTTTCGTTATCGGTCCCTTTGGAGAGGACGATCTGTTTGACTGCGCTGTCGACGAGATCGAGAGTCGCCGTGGAAACAAGGACGAAATAGGCGCTGCAGAGCGTAGCCTCAAAGAAGGTTTTCTCCGTCGCGTTGTCTTTGAAGAAATCTCCCCAAATGACCAAATTCGGACCAAATGTCCCCAAATTGAGCAACAGTCCAACCATTCTTAGGGAGAGGGTTAAAGTGGGGCGCAACTGCTCAGCGAGTCCTTTTACCCTTTGCCCTGTAAATGTGGAAAATATAGAGCTGGTCACCCGTTGAGTCGTATCGAGAATCGCTTTCCCGTATAGGTAGACGCCTGAACCGATCACAGCAGCTGTGAAAAGGCCGGCGCCGACAGGGTTGCCGATCATATGAGTTTGCGTCTTGTCGAACGTATATAACGAGAGGCCTGTCTCAAGAGAGGCGGCTAAAAAGAGACCAGTCACTTTGCCTATTGTTTGTCCCAGGGAGGTACAGGCCGATTTGAACTTTGAGGGGGATGCAGCTGCTTGGGGCGACTGGAGAAGTTTGTCGAAAACTGCATTTAAATAGGTTTCAACTTTATTCAGATCTGAGTTTCTGATTTCGTTCAGACTCTGGATGACTTGGAGCTGGTGGTCCTGGCCCGAATATTCAAAGTCATTCTGGTATCCTTGGACGAGAGAGACCATTTCCGATCGGATCGATTCAATTTTCTTCCCATCTTCTCCCAAAACGCACTTTTGCATCTGGATGGCTTTGTTGATGGTTAATTGAAGAGAACGGAGCGGGAGAACAGCGCCCCCTGCCAAAAGAAAGACCATCCCAGGTACGGCATAATTTCCATTGTAATCGAGGGAGGGGAGAGCGTTTGGAAATTGAGATAAAACAGCCATCAAAACAGATCCGACAGCCAATGATACAGTGTAACATTTCCCTTTGGACATCCGATCCACTAAGAGGGCTTCGTGCTCTGTTCTGGGGCCGAAGGCATCGTCGAAAGTGGCGTTGAGGGCCCAAAAGTCCAATGCTAAAAAGGAGGCAGAATTGCCGATCGCAAAGGGGATCCCTGCATTGAGGGTAATTGGGATAAAAGAGGCATTGGCACACATAGCGGCGACGAATGTTGCACTTTTGCTGCATTGGCGGATCGACCTGTATTTGTCCACAGAGGCCGTATGCTCAATGGGGCCTTCCTGGATTGCTTTTAGAAGTAAATTATCCTGCTCATTTATTGAGCTATAGTTCGGGTGGGAGGTTGATAGTAGGGGGTTCATTTAATTAACTCTATTTTTTATTTTCGCCACAATTGTAATTCAAATGTTTAATTTAATCAATAAATAAATTTTTCTTATCTTGTTTATTATTAGATATTTAAGAAATAACTATGTTTTTTGACAAATTCAAGAGGGGGTGGTAGATAGAAAACTATGAGTAAGGTCCAAAATCAGAGCCTCAACTTCCTCCAGCTGATGTTCATCCTCAGCATGAACGCAGGCTTGCCGACCCTCGTCATAGGGAACAGTTTTAGGCAAATCTCAGGCAATGGATCGGCCATCTGCTCGATTGTGGTAGGCAACCTCATTTTGTGGATCGTTGGGATCGCCATTATCTCCATGTCCTATGAAAACAGGATCAACGCGATTGAAAACGCAAGCATTTATGTAGGTAAATATGGCGGGGTCATCATCGCAGTCATTCTGGCCTTTTCTCTGATGAGCTGGTTTGTCTTTTTGATTAGCGGCACCGTCAAAACATTGGATCATAACCTCCATTTAGAAAACTTCTTTAGTCAAAATATCATCGTCAGATTCGGCGCCGGATTGGGAGTCCTCTGCGCCTTGCTCTCCATTGGAAAAATCAACATAATCAAATGGCTCTCTCTTTTTGGATTCCCCATCGTCTTTGGTTGCCACTTGTATGCCTTTTTCCGCGGAGACTATTCATCTGTCGATCTGAATATTTCATTGGCTGGAGTGGTCACCACGATTTTAGTCTATCTGCCAGGCATCATGACCATCCCCACAGTATTCCGACATTCCCGTTCCAAGGCCGATTCCTTTTTAGGATTTTCACTGACGATGATCGTAATTATTATTTTTCAGATTTCAGGGGTTTTTATGCCGAATTCTCTCTTTACGGAACACGGCATGGCTTTCTCAATTTTTCTGACCCTCTTCCTGATTGTATATCCGCTAATCTGCAATAATTTGCTGAATATCTATTTGGCATCAGCCTGTTGGGATACGTTCATGACTCAGTCTGGCGGGGTCAAGGGGAGCGTCCTCTTTGGACTTTTCGGAGCTGCCTTTTATACCTTCATCCAGATCTCTCCTCCCATCAATTTTGTAAATGACTTGATGAATTCCTGTTTATCCAACTTCGGCATTGTCTTGCTCATCTCATTCTTAGTAGAGACGGTGATCAAACACAGGCCAAGAAGGTTGGCTCGGCTGATGAATTTAATTGCTTGGCTCATCGGATGTCTTGCAGCGGCGATTTGGAAAATAAAAAATCCTTGGGATGGGATTGAGGAACTATTTGTTGGGGCCGGGGCGATCGCTCTATTCTATCTCTGCCTAATTTTTGTCGAGGAAATGGCTTGGTCCATCCGAATGCTTGCTCCTAAGGATCATTCAGAACAATGAACGGGGAAGTATCTTTAGAAAGGAATCAATCGAGCTGGCAACTGGCCGCAGTTCAGTTGTCGGGTTGGACGAGCCTTCCGATTTTGGCAACGAGTATCCTCGTTCTTCAGATGAACACATTTTGGGGCGCCGTCGTTACTATTCTTTTGGGGAATGCGATTCTCTGGTTTCTCCGCCTAGCTATCGTTGCGATGACATTTGATCATCGGCAAAGCACGCTCGATGTGGCAGTTCAATATCTCGGCCAGAAAGGAAAATATCTCGTCGCTTTTCTTCTTTTGCTATCGACTTTTTCGTGGTTTGTTATGCAGACAAATACAGTTAGCAATACCTTAACCAGTCTTTGGACCATCCGGGAAAGTTCTGAAATCAACCAGTACTCTCAAATCAGTGTTTTGATTGGTGTTCTCAGCGCCGTCTTGTGCATGGAAGGGATGAGCCTTCTCAAGAAAATCTCCCTATTTATTTTTCCGATCTTGGCTCTCGCCTTCATTCTGATTGTCTTTACGCTGCCGCCTCTAACATTCAATGGAGGTTCCCAGACCATCTCTCTCTCAGGACTTAGTCTAGTCCTCGCCACCAATCTAGGCCTCACGGCGGATCTTCCGACTTTCTTTCGACACAGCAGATCTTGGCCCGATTCAGTGAAAGCTTTGATCCTTGTCCAGATGGCCAACATCGGTCTAGGTTTGCTCAGTCTCCTCTTTTCGACCGTTTTGATGCACGATTTCACCGTTAATACAGGGGCCATTCTGAATACGGGGAGCATTGTCTTGAGAGGGAGCCTGCTTATTTTTGTATTTCTTTCGGGAATCAGCGCCAATGTGGCGAACGTCTATTCCGCATCAGTTGGGTGGGAAGTTTTGGCTCCTAAGGTCCTCTTAGGGCGCAAGGAGTACTTGATCTTGGGGCTTGGGATCTCAATGATCTATATCTTAATTTCAGATCTATTTTCAGTGGAAATGCTTTTGCAAATCTCAGAAAGCGCGCTTGTGAACCTCTGTATGGTTCTGATTCTGGGGCATTTATTTAGAAAAGTATCTGTGAGAAGAGGGGCTTATTCTATTGCCTGGATTGGAGCGACAGCCCTCAATCTATTTCAGATATTCGGCCTATTCCCAGCAGACCATTCAACGATTTTAATATCGGCGATAACAACACTCGTTGTTATCGCCTTTTCAAGTTTACGCAAGACCTAATTCTGCAGGTTTTGCCGTTCCTGGGTAAACGTGCTGAAAGAAAAGTTTGGAAGGATTCGCTGCTGAAAAGCCCTTTTCATTCGCCATGGCTTTGCGGGCGATGAATTCTGGGTCTTCAATTTTTTCTAATTCAGGGTACTTCCCAGGATATTGGCTATGATCGGCAACAAACCCTAGAATCGCATCGGTGATTTTGTAATCATCGCTGGTGATATTCCAATCAGCTTCAGCGCATACAGCGGCGCCTTCAAAAACGCAAACTGGCTTTTCTAGATCGTCGGCTGTCGGCACGGCCAGCTCGTAAGAGCCTGTGACGTCGGATGGTTTATATAAAAGGGACTTTTCGCCTGTGACTTTGTATCTGTCAGCAGCTTCTTGTTCGAGGAATTTGACCCGGACCAAGATGGGGATGTTGTCGTTTTGAGCTTTCTGAAGGAGGACTTTCATCGAATAAAATGCTGGCAAGCACGAAAGGTGAGTATTGTGGGCTTTATGGTCGATGGGGTGGGAGAGAGCCTGAACGAGTGAATCGTCACCAGACACAGCAGCCAAGTTTTGCACATATTCAACGGATGCATTGGATACTCTCGTTTTCGAAGCGGCAACTAAGTCAGCTGCAAAGCGCTTGGCGATAGGAGAATCCACAGGAAGAATCCGGTTCGGAGACGAGTTGTCTAATTTTCTGGGTAAAGAGGGCATGTATTCGACATCGTTCTCTTTTTGGACGACGATTTCTGAAGCTTGGCCGAGAATGAAGCATTGGATAGCATAGAGCTCGTCATCGGAAAGGGGGACATTGAGTTTTCTTTCAGTGATCAGCTCATTTAAAGACTGCTCATTTTTCTCGATCGCTTTTTTCTGTTCGTGGGACATGGCAAAGTCGACTCTTTCTTTTGCAGTTTCAAGTCGGGAGATGAGGTTATCTACGTCGATTAGATTTTTCGATGCGATCTCTGCAATTTTAACAGCCCGAACTTGGCAGGCGCTTTCTCCAACAATTCCATCGAACTTTTCATATTGCCTTGCTTTGAAGCTAGCGCCAGCTTCAAGAGCTTTATTAATGATGAACTGATATTCAACAAGTCTATCTGTCAGAGCCTTCCCCTTTCTTTTATCGCTCATAACTTGGGGGCGGGGGAATAAGTCAGTTAACTGAATATTTTTTTGACTAACGAGATCTACAGACATATTATTTTCCTAAATTTGTGGGTATATTATTTACTAAAGTTTGTTTATTTAACAGGTATTTATTAATGTGGGTTCAAAACAGCTCTCTCTAAGTAAAAAGCGGCAAGAATACCGGCTAAAGCTGCCGGGATTGCCCAGTCTAAACCAAATAGGAGAGAAGCGGTTGCGGCTCCTGCGATTCCGCAGATCGCCTTTCCGATAATTCCATAAATCCTGGTGTATTTATTAATTTTCATTTTAATTCCGTATTAAATGTGCGAATATTATAACTATTTTTTTTAATTAATTTCAATTAATAATTCGTGAAATTTCATGCCATTGAGCGTTAGAATGTTATAATGGGGGCGGGCGAGAAAGTCCAGAACAGCAGGATAATTTAGACGGTCAACACACAGTCGGCTTCGATTTCAACCAACCATTCGGGCTTTATAAACGCTGAGACCTGTACAAATGTGCAGGCCGGTTTGATCTTAGAAAAGAACTCGCCATGCGCCCTCGCCGCCTCTTCCCATCTTTTAATGTCTAAAAGGAAGACTCGGGTTCGGATCACATTCTCTAGGCTGGCTCCGGCTTCTTCGACGGCCTTTTTGATGATCGTTAGGCAAATCTTCGTCTGCTCGTATGCATCATGGGGAAGTTTCCCCTCAATGATAGGGGCCGTTCCAGATATGGCGAGAATGTTCCCGATTTTAACCGCGCGGGAAAACCCAATTTTGTCTTCGTAAGGGGAACCTGATGAGATGTTTTTCCTTACCATTGTTAGAGCCTGTTAACGAATTCAGTTTCTGTCGATTTTAGGGTTCTTTTGAGCCAAATTTCAA
>JAFEGL010000068.1 GCA_018239895.1 Verrucomicrobiota bacterium | reverse complement strand
CGCTTCGCGGCGTATCCTGTACTCTGGGTTAAAACAGGGAACAGGATACGCCGCGCAGCGCGGCTCACATGATGAACACCGCGAGACGCGGCTAATGATAGGCATGATGCAGGGCTCCGCCCCGCACCCCAGATAGAAAACTATAAACTATAGTGGTGCTTTGTCGCCGCTATCGCGGCGACAAAGCACCAAGTTATTTTCTATCTTGCATATCATGCCAGCGAAGCTGATCCTGTCTATCCTGTATTTTTTCACGAACGGGACCGGGTTAATTACACTCCTTTTCTCCGGGCAGGGCCCGGTCTTCTTCTCTTTGATATTATTCTCTGTGTACTCTCTATTCTCCTTCTTCCCTCTGCGCTGATAAAATTCAGATGTGCTCAATCTAAAAAGCTTCAGGGATTCTTTTATGAGCAGGATCGCCACTGTCTCGCCGCAAGATAAAAAACCACACATGCTGCCTTGCAGCATGTGTTTGCAAAGCGCAAGGCAAAATTTTTTGATAGCGTTTGAAACATTTCGCATACAACAAACTACGACGCAATTTGCGAATGTTGAAATTGTAAAATAAAAAATTTTTGCTTTGAAAAATTAACGATATGTTCTAAAGAATGGAATTTAAAGCACAACCTAAGGTGAGGCTATGTTTGCTGAAGAGGTTTTGATTGAGATTGACACTACGCTCGATCAGCTCATCCGCAATGCTGAAATGATCCAGAATGTCGATTTGGAAGAGCTTTCCGAAACGGAAGTCGACGCTTTCAAAAAGACTCAGGAAAGTCTCGTGCAACATCTGCTGCACATGGATCAGTTCTTCGAAACTCGGAAAAATAACGATCCCCTATTGAAAAAACAGGGCCCTTTCAAAATCCAGGAAAAACTCCTCAAGTTCGATCGGCTCAAAAAAGAATACAATCAAAATTTAAATGAGCGGATCCAATCGTGGCATCGGAGAGAGTTTTTGATGAAGCGGCGCGCAAAAAAGTTTCTGAGAGATAATTGACACAAACTACTCATTATTAAATATTTAACATCAATTATATATAATCAATTCTTTACAGAAAGTTTATATTAAGTACAGATTAATACCTCCCCTGGGATATTATTTTATTAAAACCCAAAGGTATCGGAGGAAAGGCATGACTCCTTTAGAAAAAACAGACCCTCCCTCAAACTTCATTCCCGCTCCGAACCTTGCCATCACCATTCAAGATAGCTCCTCCTCATCCAGCTCTTTTCGGCCTGAGCTCCCCAGTTTAAATACTTCTACTTCCTGCCAATTTACAGCGACCCCCTCTGCAAGCCCAAGTGGGTTATCAAAATATCTGATGAACACGCCCCCTTTTCTTGGAACCCCTGTTTCATCGATCCCTCAGTCCGTAAGCATCGACTCATTCAACTTGGCTACCCCATCCAGCAGTCTTCAGATCGATACGCCCATGAGCGCAAGGAGCCATGATTTGCCACCTTTTCAGCCCCCTATGGTCGATACGAGCGTAAATCAGGAAGATTTTGGTGAAATTTCTTGGGCAGTTCCAGAAGAAGAACCCGATCCGCTCTACCAAACGTTTATTTCGGGCAGTTGGACAAATCCCGAATCAGCTGACGCTTTGACCACTTATTTTAGAGAGAGGGATTTAGACTTAGGCGAATTGCTAGGATATGGTAGATCCGGCGGAGTTTACCACGTGAAAGACTCCCTCACAGCTTTCAAACACCTTAGAATTGGAGTTGGGGCTGTTTACAACGCGTCCCAATTCAACTTGAATAATGGAGATGCTGTCGGATTATCGCTTGAACACGCTTCTATTGTATCGCCTTTTAAAGCTCTTTATTACAAAGATAACAGAATCCTCGAGTTGACAAGATACCACTATTGCGACCACTCCATATTCGAAAACTCGGTTCTCATCGGGACCTTCATGCCGATGATCCACGGGAAAAACCTGCTTGAAGTTTTGTCTCATGGACCAATGGATCCTCGCCAAGCAGCCCGGATTGGATATCAGCTTTTGTGCGGACTCGAGTACATGCAGATCAAGAACGTCCTCCATCGAGATGTCAAACCCGACAATATATTGATTGACGAAAGGGGAAATGCGAAATGGATCGACTTTGGGCTTTCTGTTAGAGTCGTAAAAAATGAATATCCAAGAATCGGAAATGACAATGAACTTTATGTATCTCCCAAATTCCGAGAATATGCCGATGCGAGATACGATTATCGAGATGAAGCCTGGTCGATGGGGCTGATATTATTGCGGATGGTTGGAAACTATAGCAGCGGAGAGCTCATCAAAATGAAGCAGAACAACTCCTACTTGATTCCCGGCGCCCTCCCGCCCGACTTTCGCCGAGCGATCTACGGCCTTTTACAAACCGATCCTTCTCAAAGGCTCTCGGCTTCTCAAGCCAGGATACTTCTATCCCGGGTTATATAATTACGACTTGGGAAACTTAAAAAACTTCAAGGCTAGTTGGTTCGCAGCTTGGCTGTGGGGCACGTTCATTGTGCTGCCATAGCTAGATTGAGAATAGCTAACTGAGGATGTTTTAACTAAATTCCCCTGAGAATCTTCCAAAGGCGGCATGGGCGGGGTGCCCGATCTGGCGTAAACTTGCTCAATATCTTCAATCGAATCTTGACCAAAAGCTCCCTGCTCATCTTGGTACCGCTGAATTCTAGCTAGGCAAGAGGCTGTTCTCGCCGGAGGAACAGAAGGCGGCGGCGTGTCATCTGTTAAATCGATCTTATTTTTAGGGCCATATAGGCTGTCGCTAGGAATCATGATTTTTACTCCGTTTTTTAAAATGCTAAGAGACGGCGGAGTCCCTCTTCTAGATCTTTGGCTTGAGGAAGAACCTCTTCTTCGAGATCCTTGCAGTAAGGAACTGGGCAATCTTCGCCTGCGACTCTCGCAATCGGCGCGTCGAGGTAAAGAAATGCCTCTTCGGCCGCGCGGGCAGCGAGCTCGGCGCCAAATCCGCAGTTGCGGGCCGCTTCGTGTGCGATGAGGAGTTTCCCCGTCTTCTTGATCGATTGGAGAACCGTCGCAAAATCGAGCGGGACAATTGTCCGTAGATCGATCACTTCGACTGAATAACCCTCTTTAGCGAGCGCATCGGCCGCTTCGATCGCCATGAGGACGGTCATGCCCCATGCGACGATAGTTACGTCGCTCCCTTCGCGGACGACATTTGCCTGCCCGAATGGGAGGAGATCGTCGGCTCCCGTCTCAGGACGAGCGCAGAAGAGGCGTTGGCGGTAAAGAGCTTTGTGCTCGAGAATGATGACAGGATTCGGATCGCGGATCGCCGCTTTCATGAGCCGCTTAGCGTCGGCTGCGTTGCTCGGGATCGCCACTTTCAGTCCAGGGCAGTGGCTTAAAAAGGCTTCGGTGCTCTGCGAATGGTAAGGGCCGCCTTGGATGTAGCCGCCGTAAGGCATCCGGATCACAACGGGGCATGTCCACTGGCCGTTCGAGCGGTAATGGAAGCTGGCGAGTTCGTTGAAGAGCTGATTCATCCCTGTCCAGGAGTAATCGGCAAATTGGATTTCGGCAACTGGCTTGTGGAAGCCATCGAGCGAGAGTCCAAGAGCGAGCGCAACGATCGTCGATTCGGCGAGCGGCGTATTGAAGCATCTATTTTCTCCGAACCTTTCTGTGAATGTCCGGGTGATTCCAAAGACGCCCCCTTTTCCATGGGCGACATCTTGCCCGAACACAACGACGCCAGGATCCTTTTCCATCTCTTCGGCGATCGCATGGTTCAATGCGTCCATCATCACGATCGATTCGCCCAATTCGCTTTCGCTGGAGACTGGGTGGTACTCTTTGAACACTTTTGTATTGGCTGTTTCGCGTTTAGGGAACGGGATCTGGTCGGCGGCGACAGCGGCCTCTTCGATCTCTTGGAAATGTTTTTTCCTTAAAACTTCGATCTCTTCTTGAGTGAAGTATCCATTTTCAACGAGCCATTTCTCGAAACGGACGATCGGATCGCGCGATCGCTCCTCAGACATCGTCTCTTCGTCTTTATATTTTTTCGGATCGTCGCTGCTGCTGTGGGGGCCGATTCTTGGCACTTTAGCTACGACCAGGCTCGGGCCGTTGCCGGTCCGCGCTTTGGAGACCGCCTGCTGGAGCGCTTCGGCTGTCTCGAGGTAATCGCATCCGTCGACTTCGAATACGGAGAGCCCTTCGTAGCCGCGAGCCATTTTTACAATGGTGCCGCCAGCCGTTTGCTCTTCCGAGGGAACCGAGATGGCCCAGCCGTTGTCTTGGATTACGAAAACGATCGGTAAATTGTGGATGCAGGAGAAGTTGAGCGATTCGTGGAAATCGCCCTGGGAGGTGGCGCCATCGCCGGCCGAGACGTAGACGACTTCAGCCGCATTCCGGAGCTGAGCTGACTTTGCGACGCCGACCGCTTGGAGAAATTGGGATCCGACACAGCTCGATTGGCAAGGGATTCTCAGCTCTGGCTGGGAAAAGTGTTCCGGCATCATCCGTCCACCCGAGTGGTTCGGGATATCGCGCGCTAAAAATGCGGCGATGATGTCGGTGAGCGAACAGCCGAGGCCAATGGCAAAAGCCCGGTCGCGGTAGTAGGGCAATCCCCAATCTGTCCCGGGAATCAAGGCGAGAGCTGAAAGAGCTCCGATCATCTCGTGACCTGACACGGACAAATGGAACGTTCCGCCTTTATTTTGGCGGACCAGCTTGCCCATTTTGTCATCCATCAAGCGAGTGTGGTGCATCGCTTCGAGGGCGCGGAGAAGCCGGCCCTTACTAAGCAGAATGGAATCGGTCAAAAAAGTACTATCTACGTGTATGCTCATGTGGGATAAAAATTTTATTTATTCCCCATGAGTATACTGAAAACCGGGTGGAAGATCTAGGACTATTTCTCGCCCTTATCCTTCTTGCTACTTTTAATTTGAGTGACCTTTTTGATCGCAAAGCGGCGGCGCCTTTGTCCCACAAATTCTTCCGCTTTATCCTCTTTGCGCGGACGGCCCCGTTTCTTAGGCAGTACAGCGCCGATAGCCGACTCGATTTTGGGAGCCTTGGTCTCGGGGAGAACTTCGATTGCCTTGCTCTCTTTCAGTTTCGGCTTGATGAACGGCTGGAAGGGGCGCTTTCCCGCCTCTTTAAGGCCCATCGCCTTGTCGGAGCCTGCAAGCCGGTCCGACAAATAGCGGAGCGATTCGAGGCGGGCAGACAACGCTTCAAGCTTCTCGTCGACGCGAAGTCTTGGGCTTCCTCGCAGCGATGCGAGTAAATGCTCTTCGGTCTCGAACTTCGAGGAGAAGGTCACCGAAGCGGCCGACGTAATATCTGGGATGTAAAGGAAGGCGCGGCAGACCGCCGGAACTTGCGTGTAGATATCGACCGTCATCTGCGGTTCGAGCTCGACCTTCGCCACTTGTTTGGGCGGACGGCCCCGCTTAGGCCGCGGGTTGAGCGCTTCGTTCGAATAGTAAGTTTTTGCTTTCAGCGAGAGGGCCTCGCGCGCTTGAGTGATGTCTTTCGGGACCTTCGGTTCAAACAAGCTCCTTTTCACTTTTTCGACGACGCTCTTTGTCAAATCGAGATCCTCTTCAAAAACAAACTGGACGTTGTGCTGTCTGAGCCATTCGATGATCCGGATCCGGGAGCGTTCTTGGTAATACTGCTGCCACTTCTCCAATTCCGTCAGGTGGTCGTAGATGAATTCAAGGAAATTTTCCCTCGCTTCCTTGGAAGTGATGATATCGAGCAACTTTTCTTTCGTGTCGATGTCGTAGACCTTTTCGTGAACGAACCCTTCCATGAACTTTTTGATTTCATAGAACGTCATCTTCGGTAAAAGGCAGTACCTCTCACCATTCTCAAGCAGCTCATGCTCAAGAGCTTCTAACTCTTCAACCGCTTTATCCAAATCGGCGTAGATGATGAAGCCTTCGACTTTATCCATGTAAAAGTCCCGCTCGTCGTCTGACTTCGCGAAAGCGTCCATCAATCGATGATAGCGTAAGATTAGGGGGTTTTTAGCTTGGGGTAGGTTTAATTTCATAGACAACCGCACTAGTGGTATGTACTATCCTACCAAACCAAAAGGTTCGACTTCAATGAGAAACTGCTACCAACGTTCTTTGATTTCGATTTCTTAGTGGAACCGCCAAAGGAGCTGGGCGAACTTCGCGAATCGTTACACAGGAAGGATCGTAGACGGCCCAAGCTTCTTCAGTCCCGTAGTGGGCCAGGTCGTATTTGATCGCCCGGTATCCGTTTAAATAAAAAAGTTTC
Organism: Verrucomicrobiota bacterium; assembly: GCA_018239895.1. Classification (GTDB taxonomy): domain Bacteria; phylum Chlamydiota; class Chlamydiia; order Chlamydiales; family SM23-39; genus SZAS-17. Next base: position 70,955 of record JAFEGL010000068.1, on the reverse strand, counting down.
CGGACACTCTCCATGACTTTTTTATTATTAAGGTCCCATCCCATTTGATCCTTAAACCGATCGGGAAGATAGGCAACCTCGCCATTGCGGAGATCGAGCGAGAGAATCAGCTGATCTTCGCCGTAATCAGCAGAAACTGTATCGCTAGCGGAGACATATACGGCCTCTCCCAATTTCGACCCGATGGCGGTTTTCCTTGGATCGAATCCCCAACGCAAAATTTGCATCGCGTTTCTTTCACTCGTCCCGTGGAACTTTTCAGGGCCAGGCAGCGGACACGCCTCTTTTTCAGGCAAAGTTAACCCATCTACATCGATCCTTTCTGGCGAAAGGCGCTCGACCCGGGATAGACGATGGTAATGGATTATTTGAATCGCCCTCCCCACCAAAGCCGGCAGAGCGGTTAAAACCAGCGCAAGAGCCCCTGTTATCGCCTTCATCGCTCGAACAGCGCACTCTTCGATCCTGTTGCATTTGGGGTGCATCGGATGATTTACCGTCCGGATCCACTGATAAGAATCATAAAACGGCTTTGTCAGAATGGTCCCGTTCAAGCGGGGGTCGCTGTATCTTTGGATGGGTGCTGCCATAAATCTCTTAAAATCGCCGGAGATTCTAAGAAAACCCTATTTATTCCGCAGCTAAAAGTTTTCGGTTACGAACGGGGGGCTTTTTTCCTGTACAAAACATGCCGTTTTAGAGGACTCCCATCGGGAACCCTGGGGTGGTCGAAATCCCCTTCCAGATCTCTTTTCATCCCGATCTTTTCCATCACAGCTCTCGAGCGAAGGTTCTGGGTCGGCGTGAATGAGACGATCTCTTCCAATCCCACCACCTCGAAGCCATATTTTAGCGAGGCGAGAGCCCCTTCCGTCGCGTAGCCTTTTCCCCAATGGTCGTAGGCGAGCCGCCACCCAATTTCGACAGCGGGAGTGAAGGGAGCTTCGAAAGGGACGTGGAGGATTCCAATGAAGCCGATGAACTCGCCGCTCTTGGCAAGAGCTGCCGCCCAGAGACCCCAGCCGTATTGCTCGAAGTCCTCCATCACCGATTTGATCCCGCTGGCGCACTCCTCGCGGCTCTTCAGCGCGGGGAAAAACTCCATGACGCGCGGATCGGCACACATCTTGGCAAAAGGATCAAGATCCTCTGGCTTCCAAGGGCGAAGGATCAATCGCTCTGTTTCTAGTACAACCATCTGTTTCATGGCCAATGATTGTAGATGAGATCGGAATTTTATGGTAGTGGCTCCAGGTTGAAAGGGAAGAAGAATGATCAGCGCAGAGGTAAAAGGAGTACAGAGAGACGCAGAGAAATAAATAATAGAGATCGATTGGGACCCTGCCCGGAGTTAGAGAGTATCCTTGATCGCCTGCTCATTCAAACAGAACTAAAGCGGCCGCTCTCTAACTCCGGGCAGGGTTCCTATCTATCTCTATTTTTCTCTATTATTTATTTCTCTGCGTCTCTCTGTACTCCATTTACCTCTGCGCTGATAAAATTCAGATGAGTCGAATCTAAAAAGTTTCAAGGGGTCTTTCCGCCTCAAGCAGTGGCGGGTCCCTCTCAACGTACGAAGAATCGATAGTTTAAATTTTTATTGTTACGTCTATTTTAAAATTGTTGGGTTGGCTATAATGGCCCCTTTTTCGAAGGAGTTTTGTATATATGCTCGATATTAAGGAAATCCGGAGGGATGCAAAGACCCTCGAACAGAAGCTAAAAAATAAAGTTCCCGAGGCCAATTTGACCCATGTCATGGCCCTCGACGAGAGGCTCCGCGCCCTGAAGACGGAAGTCGAAGAGCTGAAGTCGAAGAGAAACTCCTCCTCGAAAGAGATCGGAATGAAAAAACAGAAGGGCGAAGATGTCTCGAAGTTCATGGAAGAGATGGGCGCCCTTGGCGAAAAAATCGTCGTCCGCGACCACGAGATCTCCCAAATCGAGAGCGAGTTGAACACCACCCTCGCCTGCCTGCCGAACTTGCCGATGGACGACATCCCTATCTCCCCCAGCCCAAAAGACAACGTCTGCGTCAAAGAGTGGGGCCAAAAGCCGTCGTTCGATTTCGCTTTCAAGAACCACGTCGAGTTGAATGAGAAACTCAAGCTGTTCGACTTCGCCCGCGGCGCAAAAATCTCCGGTTCCGGCTGGCCCCTCTATACGAACATGGGCGCCAGACTCGAGTGGGCCCTCATCAACTACATGCTCGACATCCACCGGAAAAATGGCTTCATTCAAGTCATGCCGCCGCTGCTCGTGCGGCCAGAGATCATGTACGGCTCGGCCCACTTGCCAAAATTCGAAAGCCAGCTCTTCAAAATCAAAGACGAAGACTACCATCTTTACCTGGTCCCCACTTCCGAGTCGGCGCTGAACGGAATGCACTTTGAAGAGATCTTGGACGAAGAGCAGCTTCCGATGAAATACACAGCCTACACTCCCTGCTTCCGCAGAGAGGCGGGGGCCGCCGGCTCGCAAGAGCGGGGCCTCATCCGGATGCACCAGTTCAATAAAGTCGAAATGTTCTGCTTCACCAAGCCGGAAGATAGCCCGAGAGTCTACGAAGAGATGCTCGCTTCGGCCGAAGAGGTGCTACAAGGCCTCGGCATCCACTACCGGAATATGCTCTTGACGACGGGCGATATGTCGTTCGCCGCAGCCAAGACGATCGATATCGAAGTGTGGCTCCCGGGACAAAACCGCTACTATGAAGTCTCCTCAGTCTCCAACTGCACCGACTTCCAAGCGAGAAGGGCGCAGGTCCGCTACAAATCGAAAAATGAAAAGCCCCAGTTCGTCCATACGCTGAACGGCTCGGGCGTCGCCACGTCGAGGCTCATGGTCGCGCTTCTCGAAAATAATCAGCAGCCCGATGGTTCCGTCCTTGTGCCAAAAGTCCTGCACAAGTATTTAGGAGAAGAGATCACCGCAATAGGCAAAGCATGAACGATTTTGTCCGCTTCTTGAGCCGTGCGCCGACCGTCTGGCACGCAGCCCGAGAAATCACGAGCCGATTGGCTGAAGCCGATTTTACTCCGCTCGGAGAAAAAGATCGATGGCACCTGGAGGCGGGCAAAGGATATTTTGTGATGCGAGAAGGGGCCGTCTGCGCGTTCCGGATGCCTAAACAGGCGCCGAGACGGACGACCCTCGTCGCCAGCCACACCGACAGCCCAGCTCTAAAAATCAAACCGAAGCCGGAGCTCAACACACAGGGCATCTCCCAATTTTCGACCGAAGTTTACGGCGGCCCGTTACTCCACACATGGCTCGATCGGGATCTTTGCCTCTCGGGGCAAGTCGCCTCGCTCAATGAAAAAGGGCGGGTCCAAATCGATCTCGTCCATCTTGATGATTATCCCCTGATCATCCCGGGCATCCCTCCCCATTTGGAGAGGACTCTGTCGGAAAAAGGACTCCATGTCCACAAGCAAGACCACCTGAAGGCGATCTTCTCGATCAAGGAGAAGCCCCCTTCCTTGAACGAGATGTTGCATAAACACCTCTCCTGCGGAGAAATTTTAAGCTTCGACCTCTTTTTGGTGCCGACTGAAAAGCCCCAATTTTTAGGGGCAGGGAGCGAACTGCTCGCCGGCTACCGGATCGACAACCTCTCTTCGGCCTACGCATCGCTGAAAGCGCTGATCGATACCGGTGCAAGAAGCCACGACATCGAAATGGCAATTTTCTGGGACCATGAGGAGATTGGCTCGACGAGCTACACGGGAGCAAGATCTTACTTTGTCGATCAGATCCTCGAGAGAATCTGCCTCCACTGCAAGATGGAGCGGGAAGATTTCATGCGGCTAAAAGCCAACTCGCTTTGCATTTCGGCCGACGTCGCCCATGGCTACCACCCGAACTACGCGGAGAAATTCGACCTCCAAAACGCGCCGAAAATGGGGCAAGGGGTCGTGATCAAATTCAACGCCGACCAAAAATATGCCTCCTCATCCCACTCGGCCGCGCCGATCGTCCAGATCTGCAAAGAGAAAAAGATCCCGTATCAACTCTTCGCCTCCCGCTCCGATATCCCCTCTGGCAGCACGGTCGGTTCGTTCATGGCGGCCAATTTGGGAATGCCCACGGTCGATCTCGGAGCTGCCACATGGGCGATGCACTCAGTTCGCGAAGTGATCGCCATCGACGACCAGACAGCCCTCACCGATCTGTTGAAGGCATCCTACGAGCACGGCTACACGGAGGAAGCATGAGCCAAAGAGTCTCCCACGTCCACTTCCATGGAAAAGAGGCGATCGAACATGTGATCGAAGCCCGATTGAAGGGGCGCGAAGCCTCGAATGAGATTCATGGAACTGAGCTGCCCGGCCACTACTCAGCCGCAGCCGACGCGGCCAAAGAGACCTCGTTCCTTTTGATCGCCCTCTGGATTTTGTTCCAAGAGTTGGAGATCCCCCTCGCGCTCGACCATACGTTCCTCATCGCCTTCACGGCGGGCTGGCTAGTCTGGAAAGTGGGGCGGAGCGCTATCTTGGGCTGGTCGAGATTAGAGAGACTCCACCGCGTCATCGAAGAGGAACGGTGGGAGATCGAACACCACCGGGCGCAAGAGAGAGAGGAGTTAAAAGCCCTCTACGCTGCCAAGGGATTCGAAGGGAAATTGCTCGATGAAGTGACCGATGTGCTAATGGCCGACGACAATCGGCTCCTCAAAATCATGCTCGAAGAGGAGCTCGGTCTCAAACTCGAATCGCACGAACATCCGCTCAAGCAAGCCTCTGGCGCTGCCATCGGCGTCATCGGAGCTGTCGCGGTCATCGCGTTCGGCTTCTACTTCCTCCCCGCTTGGGGAGCCTTCCTTGCCGGAGCGATCGTCATCGCCCTTTCGGCAGGCACGAGCGCGCAGATGGAGAAAAACCGCCCACTGCCCGCCATCGTCTGGAACTTGGCTGTCGGGGCGCTCGCAGCTGGCGTCGCCTACTTCGCCGCGCAGTTGATCTCTCGATGAAAACACCCTACCAGTTCGACGAATTTTTCGCCTCGGGTCTCGAAGAGAGTGTAAGCCCCTTCCTAACTCCCGATTCGCGAAAATGGGGCAAAAATCTCTCGTTGAGAGGAGCCGCCAGCGCTGCGCTCCTTTTGGCGCTCGCCTTCGGATTCTCTTTTGTGAGCGAGCCCCTCTCGTTCATCTTTTTGTCGATGGTCTATTTTCTCTCGGGCGCTCCGGCGCTCCTCGCCGCCATCGAAGACTTAAAAAACCTCGAGATCAACATCGACGTGTTGATGACCCTCGCCGCCTTCGTCGCCGTCCTCGTCGGCAGCGGACTTGAAGGGGCGCTTCTGCTCGTTTTGTTCGAACTCTCCCATGGAATGGAAGACTCGGTCTCGAATAAAGCGAAGAGCGCGATCCACAACCTCAACCATCTGGCGCCGAAATTCGCCCACGTGCTCGATGAATCGGGAACTGTCTATGAAAAATCGGTCCGTGAAATCGTCGTTGGGATGAAAGTCCTCGTTAAAAACGGCGAAATCGTCCCTCTCGACGGCCATGTCATGGAGGGCTCCTCCTCGGTCAACCTCGTCCACTTGACGGGCGAGAGCATGCCGATCCCCAAACAAGTGGGCGACCCGATCCCCGCTGGAGCGCGAAACTTGGAGGCGGCCCTCATCATCGAAGTGAACCGGACAAGCGCCGACTCGACCCTCACCAAAATCATCCAACTCATCACGCAAGCGCAAGAGGCGAAACCGAAAATCCAACGGTGGCTCGATCAGTTCGGCAAAAGATACGCGACAACCATCATCGTTCTTACATTCCTCTTCGCGGTAGGCATTCCCCTCCTTTTTTCAATCCCCTACTTTGGACACGAAGGAGGCATCTACCGAGCGCTCGCCTTCCTCATCGCCGCTTCTCCCTGCGCCCTCATCATCGCGACGCCGACCGCCTACTTGAGCGCCATCTCCGCCTGCGCCCGCCGCGGCATCCTCCTCAAAGGGGGCATCACGCTCGACGCTCTAGCCAGCTGCAAAGCGATCGCCTTCGACAAGACAGGAACATTGACAACTGGAGATCTCCTCCTCGATTCGATCGAGAAAGTCTCCCCCTCCGACATCTCTCTCGATGAGGCCCTCTCGATCGCCGCTTCTCTTGAAAGGCATGTCGTCCATCCGATCGCGACCGCCATCTGCAAACTCGCAAACGACAAAAAAATCCCCCTCGTCGACATCCGGAACATCAAGCCGATCCCCGGCTCTGGCATCGAAGGGACAACACCTGAAAATGTCCCCGTTTTCATTGGCCTCCCTGAGCGGCTCAATCTCCCCAAAATCACCAGCAAGGAAGGCCAAGTCCTAGCCGCCCTCTCGATCGGACAAAGTCAATTTCTCTTCCGCTTCAAAGACCAGGTCCGGAAAGAGACGCCAGAGCTGCTAAAAACTATCCGGGAAAAACATGGTCTCAAGACCATCATGTTGACGGGCGACAACTCGAACAACGCCCAAACTGTCGGCCGCTTCCTCGGACTCGACGAGATCCACGCCGATTTGCGCCCCGAAGACAAGCTCGACAAGGTAGCCAAACTTTCCGAGACGACAGGCCTCGCGATGGTCGGCGACGGGATCAACGACGCCCCAGCGCTGGCCCGGGCGACCGTCGGCATTTCGATGGGGCGGATCGGCAGCGCAACCGCCGTCGACGCCTCCGATGTCGTCCTCCTCAATGACGATCTCCATCTCCTCGGCTGGCTCTTCTCCAAGTCGCGTAAAACCCTCCGGATCGTCAAACAGAACCTGACCCTCGCCCTCGGCGTAATCCTCTTAGCCACAATCCCCGCCCTCCTAGGCTGGGTTCCCCTCTGGGCGGCTGTCATCCTTCACGAAGGGGGCACTGTCCTCGTCGGCCTCAACAGCCTCCGCCTCTTCAAAGACTAGACCATTTCATCCAGGTTTTAAAAAAAAGGGATCTGGCATATAGAGTAAAAGAGATCCTCATTTCAGGTACTGAATGGCCAAGGCCCCCAAATCCTCTGCCCTCTCCCCCGCTGAGCTGAACCAAGCCATTGCCCGCGAGTCGCAAGAGTTTGAAAAAGCCTATCGGTGGCTCGAGCAGCACATGCCGCCGAGCTTCCTCGATGAGATTTGCCCCGAGGAGCGGATTTTAGTCGCCCGCAATCTCCTCAGCTTCAAGTTGCAAGACCACTATTCCCCCATCCACTTAAAAGACAGAGCGATCATCCTTTGCAGCGACACGCCCGACGCTGACTTAAACATCTTGAAAAAGTTCGCTCAACACCCGATCCGCTACTACCGGGCCTTCGTCTCGAACGCCATCCTCCCCGGCAATAGCCATAAACTCCGGATCGCCCTGGCAATCTTCAGAGAGCCGACCCAGGATGCGGAAGAAAAACTCGACCCGAAGCGGAAAGCCGAAGTCCAATCGCTCGTCAAATCGCGCAATCCGAACTTAAGCGATGAGGAGATCGAAGAGCTCCTCCACGACCTGACCCCCCGCTTCCTCCGTTCCATGACAAATGAGCGTCTCACCATGGCCCTCGATATGTTTTTCCGGGCCAAAACGCGCGATCTTTGCCAATACGAGATCAAAAAGAACGAAGACTGGAAGAGCAAAGAGGCCCCTTCCCTCCAAATCGTCATGGCGTGGAAGAACGTACCCAAGTCGGGCTTCCTCTACCGGCTAGCCCAGACTGCTGCGGCCCACAACTTAGCGCTCCGAAAACTCGTAGCGACTTACATCGATCCCTACAGCACCGAGAGCATTTTGATCCTCTCTCTCGGTCTTCATGGAATGAAAGGCTCGGCCGCCTGGGAAGAGGCCGACATCGACGATTTCTTGCGAGAAATGGTGCTCCTCAAATACTTCGATACGGGCGACCCTGTTTGCACGACCTTTGTCAAATCCCATCTCCTCACCGGGAACGAGGCCCATCTCGTCCGGAACTTGATTAGCTTCTCCCACCAGGCCCTCGTCCATGGCGATCCGAACCTCTACTCGTACGACCATGTTGTCGAAGGATTTTGTCGCCACCCCGAACTGACGACGCTTCTGTGCAAAATTTTTTACCATAAATTCCACCCGCACCACCATAACCAGCAGAAATTCGAAGAGGACAAAAAGCAATTCACCGATCTGATCGACAAACTCGACACGGGCCAGGCCGTCAATGACCTGCGTCGAAAGAACATCTTGAAGCAGGGGCTCAACTTCATCGACCACACCCTCAAGACCAACTTCTACCGGAACAACAAGAGCGCCTTTGCCTTCCGCGTCGATCCAAAATACCTCGACCAAGTCCCGTACAAAAGGGAAGAGAAATTCCCCGAGATCCCCTACGGGATTTTCTTCATCCGCGGCATGCACTTCATCGGGTTCAACATCCGCTTTGTCGACCTGGCCCGCGGCGGGGTCAGGACGGTAACTCCTGAACGGATGGAGCAATTTTACACCGAGCGGAACAACATCTTTTCCGAGGCCTACAACCTCGCCTATACGCAGCAGAAGAAAAACAAAGACATCCCTGAAGGGGGCGCCAAGACGGCGATTCTCCTCGAGCCGTTCGAAGTATTTTCCTCCGAAGAGAAAATGTACGAAGCGGAGATGGAATCGGAGGGGGTCGAACCCTCGATCCGGGAAGAGAAGCTCAAAATCTACCGGAGAGACCATAAGCTCGCCTATCTCTATTCCTCCCAGCGCTCCTTCATCGAGAGCTTCATGACCCTGATCAACTGCGACGATCATGGGAAGCTCCGAGCTAAAGACATTCTCGACTACTGGAAGCGGCCCGAATACATCTATCTGGGCCCCGACGAGAACATGCTCAACGACATGCTCGTCTGGATCGTCAACTACTCGATCGAGTCCCACTACAAACCGGGCCGAGCCTTCATGTCGAGCAGCCCGAAAACGGGCATCAACCACAAAGAGTATGGGGTCACCTCTTTCGGCGTAAACGTCTATCTCCACCAGGCCCTCCTCTACATCGGCATCGACCCGGAAAAAGACCCATTCACCGTCAAAATCTCTGGAGGCCCGGACGGCGACGTCGCCGGCAACGAGATCCACATCCTAGCCACTCATTACTCAAAAACAGCCAAACTCCTCGCCCTCACCGACGTCTCAGGGACCATCTTCGATCCCGAAGGGCTCGACTGGAAAGAGATGGATCGGCTCTTCAAGGAAGGCCTCCCCATCCGGAACTATCCTCCCGAAAAGCTCCACGATACCGGCTTCCTCCTGGATCTAAAAACCAAGCGCGAACAGAGCGCCTTTGCCCAGCAGACCCTCTGCTACCGGAAAAAGGGGTCTAAGCTTGTCGAAGAGTGGCTCTCGGGCAACGAGATGAACCATCTCTACCGGACCAACGTCCACCAGACGAAGACCGACGCCTTTGTTCCTGGCGGCGGGCGCCCCCGAACTCTCAATGAAAACAACTACCAGACCTTCCTCGATGAGACAGGCAAACCCACCTCGAAAGTGATCGTTGAAGGAGCGAACCTCTACCTCACTCCTGGCGCCCGCCGCGCGCTCGAGAAGCTCGGCGTGATCGTCCTCAAGGACAGCTCCTGCAACAAAGGGGGCGTGACCTGCTCTTCCCTCGAAGTGCTCTCGAGTTTATGCATGAGCGAAAAAGATTTTCTTCATGAAAAAACCGAATACGTCAAACAAGTCCTCGAGATCATCCGGCAAGCGGCGCTAAACGAGGCGCAGCTCATCCTCTCGACTCACCGCCAAACGAACCAATACTTCACCGACATTTCCGAGAAAGTTTCCGAAAAAATCAACCATTTCAAATACGAGCTGCTCGACTATCTCGAGACCATCGATCTTCCGACCGATCCCGATCACCCGCTCATCCGGTGCCTCCTCCGCTACTGCCCCCCTCTCCTCACCCAAAAATATCGAAAAGCCATCCTCGCTATGCCGGAGATCCACAAGAAGGCAATCATTGCCTGCTACATCGGCTCCCATCTCGTCTACCAGCGAGGCCTTGATTGGAATCCGAACATCGCAGATATTCTCCCCATCATCTCCAACGACCCCCATTTGACCGGATGAAAAAGCTGATTGCCTGGTTCAACCACCTGAAACCAAAAACTCTCCTCATCGGAGGAGCTGCATTATTACTCCTCGGCCTCATCTTAATTGTCTACGGCGTCCAATCAGCTCATGAATTAGCTGAGGCGAAAGGGTTTGTCGGCACGATGAAAAACGCCTTCCGGGAAGGGGGCCCTGTCGCCAGCTTCTTTACAGGCGCCGCCGAAAAGAGACTCGCCAAATACAACGCCCCCATTATCCTCATCCTCATCCTAGGCACCGTCTCCACTGCAGCAGGCGCCATCTCCCTCCTCTCCTTTTTCCGCAAAAGAAAAAACAGATAAAGCAACTAGACTTAGGTTGAAATTTGGTTAAGAATCGACAGATGCCAAGTTTTTGGACAGTCTTTTAGATCCAAGACTATTTTTTAGGAGTGTTTTGGAGTATTTCGCGAACTTTTCTTTGAAAGTTTTTATCGGCCTGAATTTTAATTTCAGCCGGAGTGAGATGGATGACTTTATTGGCTCGAAAGCCAGTTTGTTCATTGGGAGAAATCTTATAAAAAGAAACAGGACATTTAACCTGAGTCACAGACTTTGGAAATTCAAGCGACTCTAAAGCTTTTCTTAGAAAGTTTCTAATAGGCGGGATCATGCATTCCTCTAATCAACGACTTCGGCCAAATAATTGAAAATCTCAGCAAAATTATACAAATAATGCGAATAAAAATCAATTTAAGCCCATCGCAAACGAAGGAAAAAATAACATATTTTTACAAAACACCGTATTTATAAAAAAACACTTGAATTTTAACAATTATTTATTGTATAATAAATGATTATTTAAAATTAATAAGGAAATTATCATGTCGATTACTTCATCATTACGGCCTTTCATTAAGGGGGCTACATTTTCGCAACAATTTAAACCTAAACAAGTTGTATCAATTGTAGGCGGAGGCCAAATTACCCATCCGACAGCCCTTGAAGCCCTCCGAAACCCCGACAATCGGGTGATCATCCACACCAACCGGGCGGGACGGCTTAAAGCTTTCTGCGAGGAGGTAGACCCTGCTGGCGACAGAATCAGACTGGTTCAAACAACTTATGAGCAGGGACAAAGCGCCAAATATTGGGCTGAGGCCTTCCAAAAAGACTGCCCGCAAGACACCCCTCTACGAGTGGTAAATACCCGCGGAGTTGCTAGCTTACCGCAAGGGAAAACTTATCAAGACGTCATTAAAAATCCAAGCTTAGCTCTAGTCGAAGGTCTTGTTGACGCAAGAGGATCAAACTCTCCTACCACCTTAATCAACTGTTCTTCTTCCGCAGCATCCGTTCCGAATTTCGATCACTCGTACGCGCAAGTCCGAAAAGAAACGGATGAATCGATTGAACAGATAGCCAAAGAATCAAATATTTCTGGGCACAACCTCCGTTTTGATCTTGTATTAAGTCCAACTAGCAAAGAAGAAATAACTAGTCCAAACCATGGAGCGGCCTTTCATAATTTATCCCGATCTCTTTTTCAAATCGTGGTAGAAGATGGAGATGTGCTGGCTCTTCAACCGATCAATCAGGAATGTGCAGTTCAAGGAATCTTGAATCCAAAAGCTGCAGAGCAAGGCGACTTCACGACAATCAATGCTGTGGGACCTAAAGCCTATTCTCAAAATGAACTGTATCAATTCTACTCGAATTTGCTAGGAAAACCCGTGAGAATTATCCAAGTTCCAGCTTCTGCAGCTCGATGGGCTGCAAAGCACATCAACTTCGGGCAGGTTAGTTTTGGGATCCAACTATTAGATCACCGATCTCAAAATCCTTCAGCAAATCAACCTCTCAATCACAAGCCATTTGAAGAGCTAATTGGAAAGAAACTGCCGACGATTGAAGAAATCTACCAAGATCCTAGCTATAGCGACACAGTAGTCCAGGCTCAATCGCCAACCATGGCGATTGCAAAGCAGGCTATGAGCCAGCTTGTGAATAACTCAGAAGCCCGCAAAGATTTCGTGTCCCAAGTCGTCCCTGAAATCCCCGGGCTTATGCTGCAAGGGGTCAGAGCTTTAGCCGTCTAAGAGACCGCCCAGCTTTTCATCCTAGGAAAAGCTGGGCATTCCCCTCCCAAAAAAATCTTCCTAAAATAGATACTTGAAATTACAATTTTCGATTTGCCTCAAGAGGTGATCGATGTTTTTTTCTTTGCCTGTGGCGGTGCAGCCGCCAGCTTTGATTGCGGTCGATTCAAGCCGATTGTTCAACAATCGGAAAAATGGGGATCTGTATTGGGAAGCCCTCGTTCAGATAGCGAAAAATGAGAGGGAGAGAGCGGAGTTCTTCGTCGATGCCATCCGGTCGGATACTCCCTCGGTTGCCTTCAAATATCCATGGAAAGGGAGCCATCCCCAAAATGTTGACGATTTCTTCGATAAGTTGTTTTTGTCCGCAGTCTCCTACGACCCGCAGCTTTTGACATTTCTCGGGTTGTTTGAATCGATCGGCGTGCGGGAATACAATGCCTACCTCACGGATATTTCCAAAGAGGCCGTTTGGCGCGACTTTACAGAATCGAAAAAGAATTTGGCGGATCTTGAGAGATATCGGATTCAGGATCTTTCCAAAAGCCAGCAAATCTCCTACAAAACTTTTCTCTGGTCGCTCCGCTTTGCAGCGGAAGGGGAAAAATTCCTCTTCCACGCTTACCTAGTCAACCAGATGTACGGGACGATTCAAGATCTCACCGCTCTGTTTACCGATCTCCATCCTTTAGAAGTGGCCGAAGATGTCAAAACTTACGCCTCTCGATTGAGCCAAATTCCCGCCTTGTTCAGACAGCTGATCGATAGGATGAAATATCAAAGCGAAAACAAGATCCTCCCTCCCCGGTTTGCATTAGAAAAACCGGTCGAGACAATTCGGCAGTTCATCGCGGCGCCGCCGAGAGAGAACATCTTTTACACCCGTCTTGCCGAAAAGATTGAAATGATCGACCACCCGTCCAAGGAGGAGGCTCTGGCTCAGGTGGAGGAGATATTGAGGAACAAGGTCTATCCCGCTTACCGGATGCTTCAAGCTTATTTGGAAAAAACCCTCAAACTGAATCTTGGAGAGAAAGGCGTTTGGGCGCTTCCCAATGGGGAGGCCTACTATGCCAATCGATTGAAGTACCACACTACTACAGATCTGACCGCCGATGAGATCCATGCAATGGGGCTGCGGGAAGTCGACCGGATCCAAAAAGAGATGCGGCAGCTCTTTGTCGAACTGGGAATCGACGATCCAGGAAAAGGGGTGGGCGAATTGATGAAAACCCTCGCCGCAGATCCCCAATTTTATTACCCAAATTCGGAAGAAGGGCGAAAGCAGTGCCTCTCCGATTTCGGCGCTATTCTCGAACGGTGCCGCAGTCAACTATGGCCCCTGTTCGATCTCAAACCGAAAGCTCAAGTCGTCGTGAAGCCAGTGCCTGAGCACGAGGCCCAAGGGGCTCCCGGAGCTTACTATATAAGCCCCAGTATCGATGGGACCCGGCCTGGAATTTTCTGCATAAATCTCTACGACATGAAAAGTTTGCCCAAGTACAGAATGGAGACGCTCGCTGTTCACGAAGCAGAGCCGGGACACCACTTTCAGATCGCTCTGCAAAACGAGATGAACATGCCCATTTTGAGGAAGATCCTAGGATATACAGCCTTTGCCGAAGGTTGGGCACTTTACACCGAAAAGCTCGCGTACGAAGAGGGATTTTACTCCTCCACGTACAGCAAGCTCGGCCATCTTCAAGACGAGCTCCTCCGGGCCTCCCGCCTGGTCCTTGATACGGGGATCCATCGGAAACGGTGGTCGCGGGAAAAAGCGATCGAATACATGACAAAAGCGACCGGCTACGACCGGGGCTCGGTTGTCTCTGAAGTAGAGCGCTATTTTGTCTATCCGGGGCAAGCCTGCGCCTATAAGATCGGCCAGCTGAAGATCCTCGAACTCCGCCAACAAGCAAAAGACCAGCTGGGCGACCGGTTCGACATCAAAGAGTTCCACAACGTCCTCCTCGAGCTCGGCGCCGTCCCCCTCTCGATCCTCGAAGAGGTCGTGCACGACTACATCCAAAAAAACCGGTAATCCCGTTTGTGAACAGCAGACTGTTCACAAAGCTCCGCCACCCCCGCTTTTCACCGACAAAACGGAGACGGCTGACACAGAAATCTTATCCATCTAATCTCCAGGATCTTACAACAAGATGTATACAAAAACAGCTCAACTCCAAACATGTCTAAGGCTTTTCAAAAGATATAATAATATTTATATCAGCTATAAATACTTAATAAAAAATAACTTACACCAACTTATCAGCAATCTAGCGCATGGATTGCTAAAAATGGTTGCAGCGGGAGTGCTGGTTTGTTATAATCCCAAGGTATGAAGAACGCACCTTTAAAGTCTTTGTCAGTTAAGAAACCTTCAAAAAATGATAGAGAGCAGGCTGTATTGATAGGCCTGGTAGAGCTCTACTTGAAGCATGGCAAGCCGATTGGATCGCAAACCCTTCAAGATAATGGCTTTGAGTCGCTCAGCTCCGCCACCATCCGGAACTACTTCAGCAAGATGGAAACGATGGGCCTTTTGAAGCAGCAGCACACCTCAGGCGGCCGGATCCCCACCGCCCAAGCCTTTAGAATATATGCCGACGCCCAGGAAAAACAAGGGGTCATCGAAAAGGACCAAGAAGAGCTTCTAGATGAGGTGCTGAAAAGCGAAAGCCGCGAAGTGGCCACCCTCCTCCACAAAGCCGCAGAGGCCTTGAGCGAGGCGAGCCAATGCGCCGTCTTCGCCTCAGCCCCGAGGTTTGACCAAGACTTCATCCAGGACGTAAGACTCGTCCATTTAGATTCTTCCAAGCTTTTGACCATTCTGATCACCGATTTCGGACTGATCCGGACCGAGACGATCTATCTAGACCGCCCCGTCGACCCTCAGGTTTTGCGCGCCGCAGAAGAGTATTTCTTGTGGCGGATGAATAAAGGGGAAAAGCCCCTATTCAAGCACGAGGCCGACGCGAAATGGGCCCAGAGAATTTACAATGAAGTGATCGTCCGGCACGTCGTCGGCTACGTCAACTTCCCAGTCGAAGACATTTTGAGGACGGGCCTTTCGAAACTGCTCGCCTACCCCGAATTCAACGATGCGGCCGCTTTGGCGAATAGTCTGGGTTTGATCGAAGATCAGAATCATATGAGAACGCTTCTTAGGAACTGCTGCCAGCAAGGAGAGATGCTCTCCTGGATCGGAGATGAGCTTTGCCCTTACGTCCCCCCCGGGTCGGAGTGCACGGTCATCGCCATCCCCTACCGGATCAACCAAGCGATCGCCGGCGCGATTGCGGTTTTAGGACCGATGCGAGTCCCCTACAAGAATCTGTTTGGCCTCGCCCAATTTTTCTCCGAGCAGATCAGCAAAGTTCTGACCCGAAGCGTCTACAAATATAAAATCACCTATCGCCAGGCGACTGGCGCACAGGGGATCGAAAACGATGAACCCTCGATCCTTTTAGAAAATAAAAAACCAAAGAGCGAACCAACATGACTTTCGACCCTGAACAAGAAGTAGAAGAGAAGATGGCCGAAGAGACTCCGAGCGAGTCCCAAGAACAGCCAGCCGCCCCTCCCGAAGAGGATTGGAAGACAAAGTATTTCCGAGCCCTCGCGGAGCAGGAGAACATGCGCAAACGGATGCAGAAAGAGAAGCAAGACGTGCTCCGCTACTGCTACGAAAGCTGCATCGGGGAATTTTTACCCCCTCTCGACAATTTGGAAAATGCTCTCCGCTTCACCGACCAAGCGACCGGAGAGGTGAAGAACTGGGCGATGGGATTCCAGATGATTCTGGCCCAGTTCAAAGAGGTGCTCCACAACCACGGCATCGTCGCCTTCCACTCGGAAGGGAACACCTTCGATCCCCACTACCACGAAGCGGTGGAGATCGTCGAAACAGAAGAACATCCGGATGGAGCAATCTTGAAAGAGTTCACAAAAGGCTACAAGAGCGCCGCCCGAACCGTCCGCCCTGCGCGGGTTAAAGTGGCAAAGCGCCCGAAAAAAGTTGAACCTGCGGAACCGAAAACTGAAGAATCCGTAGAAGAATTAAACAAAAAAGAAGAGTAAAAATTATGGCACAAAAACGAAAAATTATCGGTATCGACCTTGGAACGACCAACTCTTGCGTATCGATCATGGAAGGCGGCTCGACCGTCGTCATTGCGAACGCAGAAGGTGGACGTACTACCCCCTCCGTCATCGCCTACAAAGGCTCTGAAAGACTCGTCGGCGTTCCGGCGAAACGTCAATCGGTGACGAACCCAGACAAAACCCTCTATTCAACCAAGCGCTTTATCGGCCGCAAGTTCGACGAAGCCAGCTCGGAGATCAAGACGGTCCCTTACAAAGTCGTTAAAAACAGCAACGGCGACGCCGCGTTTGAAATCGACGGCAAGCAGATCTCCCCTGAAGAAGCGGCAGCCCAAGTCCTCATCAAGATGAAAGAGACGGCTGAGAGCTACCTCGGCGAGAAAGTGACCGAAGCGGTCATCACCGTCCCCGCTTACTTCAACGACTCGCAGCGCCAGTCGACCAAAGACGCCGGCCGAATCGCAGGTCTCGATGTAAAAAGGATCATCCCTGAACCGACCGCAGCGGCCCTCGCCTACGGTCTCGACAAGCAACAGACAGACAAGAAAATCGCCGTATACGACCTCGGCGGCGGTACGTTCGACATCTCGATCCTCGAGATCGGCGACGGCGTCTTCGAAGTACTCGCAACCAACGGCGATACCCACCTCGGCGGCGACGATTTCGACAACATGATCATCAACTGGATGCTCGATGAGTTCAAAAAGGAGAACGGGATCGACCTCTCGAAAGACAAAATGGCTCTGCAACGCCTCCGCGACGCAGCTGAAAAGGCCAAAATCGAGCTTTCGGGCGTTATGACCACCGAAATCAACCAGCCGTTCATCACGATGGATGCAAGCGGCCCAAAACACTTATCGCTCACTCTTTCCCGCTCCAAGCTGGAGAGCCTCTGCCACGACCTCGTCGAGCGGACGATTGCTCCCTGCCAAAAGGCGATGAAAGACGCAGGCGTCACCCCTTCAGATATCGGCGAAGTGATTCTCGTCGGCGGGATGACCCGTATGCCGATCGTGCAGCAGAAAGTGAAAGATCTCTTCCAGCGCGAGCCGCATAAAGGGGTCAACCCAGACGAAGCGGTCGCTATCGGCGCTGCGATCCAGGGCGGAATCATCGCGGGCGACGTCAAAGACGTCCTCCTCCTCGATGTCGTTCCCCTCACCCTCGGGATCGAGACTCTCGGCGGCGTATTGACTCCCCTCATTGAGCGGAACACCACGATCCCGACCCAGAAGAAGCAGATCTTCTCGACAGCCAGCGACAACCAACCTGCCGTGACGATCGTCGTCCTCCAGGGAGAGCGCCCCATGGCCCGGGACAACAAAGAGATCGGCCGGTTCGACCTGTCCGATATCGCCCCAGCTCCTCGCGGCATGCCGCAGATCGAAGTCGCCTTCGACATCGACGCAGACGGGATCCTCCACGTTTCGGCGAAAGACAAGCAGACCAACAAAGAGCAGAAAATCAAGATCGAAGCGAAATCGGGTCTGACCGACGCAGAGATCCAGAAGAAGATCAAAGAAGCTGAACTCCATGCGGCAGAAGACAAGGCCCGCAAGGAAGAGGTCGAAGTTCGAAACGAAGCCGACGCCTTCGTCTTCCGCGCCGAGAAGTCGCTCTCTGAGCACAAAGAGAAACTCCCTGCGGGCGTCGTCTCCGACATCCAAAGCCGGATCGATGGGGTCAAGCAGGCTCTCCAAACGCAAGATACGGCTCAAATCAAAGCGAAGACCGCCGAACTGCAGCAACACATGCAGAAGATCGGCGAAGAGCTCTCAAAAGCGGGCCAAGGTCCCCAAGCTGCAGCTGGTGCTGCGCCTGGTCCTCAAGCCGCTCCGAAAAAAGAGGGTCTCGAAGACGCTGAAGTCGAAATCGTCGACAAAGAATAATCTTTCACAGAGCAAGCCTGCATCGCAGGCTTGCTCTTCTATATTCACTTCCCCCAAAAGCTAAGCCCCTGCAATACACATGAGAATTATTCAGGTAGAATACATAACCGAATACAAACTCAAACTGACCTTTGACAACAAAGAAACCAAAATTGTAGATCTTTCCGAGAAGATCAAAAATGCCAAAGACGTGTTTCTGCCTCTGAAAGATTTGGATTTTTTCAAGAAAGTGGCCGTTGACGATTGTCAATTGAGCATCTTCTGGCCAAATGGTGCGGATATTTGCCCAGATGTTTTGTATGAAATGGAGAGTCCCTGAAATTACGGACAATCTGTCCACTTGCATGCATCGTAGGATTTTTGAGACGGCTTGGCAGAATAGCACTGGATGATCAGGCGCAATGCGGGCACCATCGTCTCCCCCGTTTGGGGCATATCTTTTTCAGGCCCATCTTTCCCAAAGTTCTGTTGAATGATGATCTCTTGGTACGTGTTCCCGTTCGCATCTTGATCGGGCCAAGGTCTGCCGCTTTTTGCCACCTGGATTTTTTGATCTGACTCGATGGTGAAATACCGGTTCCCGCTCTCGACCGTCAGCTCGGCCGCCCTCTGCATCGCCATTTTTCGAGCCTGCGAGCTCGAAATCCCCCCTTCTTCCACCACAATGATCGCATACCGGTCGTTTTGGATCGGATAGTCGATCAACTGGTCGGCAATTTTCGGATCGTATTGAGGCTCAAGGCCCGAACAGGCACTTAAAACCAGGGCTGACAGCACGGCTCGCAATTTCATAGATTTCCATCGATTAGTTATCTTTAATCTCATTATTAATAGAATCAAATAATTAATTTTTTAACAACTAATTTAGATTAATTCAAAATGCGCACAACAAATAAGGAAAAATAATTTTTTCATGAAATGTAAATTTTCGTTTAAAATATTTCCTTGATTGTGTAAACCATTATCTTTCTTAAACAACTGTGGGAGAGCGCCAAAGGCCCCCTCCCACACAAACCATGAGGTGAATATGTCAGCAGGAGCAAAATCAGTTTACAGCTCTCATTTGCAAGAGGGATTGACCCTTTATTCCCAGTTCATGAAGCCGCTGGCGGCAAAAAGAGACGAAATGGGAGCGCAAAGATCTACATGGAAAACAACTAGGGTAAATTTAGAACAGAAGGTTACTAGAAATACCCCAGATCTTAAGCAAACAGCTCTACAGACTTACCATACTTTAGTCAAATCGCAACAGCTGGCTGCAAATCTTCTTGCCAAACTGCAAGAAATTTATAATCGATGCAATCGTCCGTCTATCCCTGAGCACGTCTTTGAAACTTTGGGTGGATTGAATACAAACGAAACCGTTGAAAGCCAAATCAAAGAAGTTGAGGCCGTTAGAAAAACGGATGCTCTCATCGGAAATTTCATCAACAAAGTTCAGGTAAGCTTGATCACACCCATGAAAACAAATATGGAAAAAGCCCGGCAAGATCTGGACGACTTCATGCTAGTCATGAATGGAAAAGGCCTACCATACTCAGCTACTAAGCTCTATAACAAACAAACAGATTCAGCGCCTGAATTGGATGCTGAATATGCAGCCTGGAAGACTAAACAAACAGATGAAGAGGAAAAAGAACCTGTCAAATCTGGAGCACCGCTTCCCGCCTACCTAACTGTTGCGCCAGCGGCCGCTCCAAGTGCTGTTCCGTCCGCATTGGTCGCCGTAGAAGATTCTGACTTGAAAGACTTGGCTCCTTATTTAACCACTTTGGGTATCCACTTCAAAGATCCCGAAACAGGGATCGAGTATGGATTTAAGCCTGCGGCGATGCCTGATGCCGACGACGATGCAGACGTAGGTGGAGCAACCAGCAGCGCCTCTTCCACAAGTGCGGGCGCAACAGCTTTTAGCAGCTCCTCCGCTGTTACTATAGCCAACGCGGATGACTCTAGCGATGCAGCGGCTACGGCAACCAGCAGCGATTCCTCCGGTGTCGTTGTAACCGCCGTGGATCACTCTGGCGATGCAGCGGCTACGACCCATGTGGATGCGGCGGCAGGAACATTCAGCACGGATGTGGCTGAAAATGAGGAAGCGCCGGTAGAGCTTGCCGTTGGAGATGATGTAGTGGAGGTAGCAAACAGCGGAAGCTCAACCGCCGCGTCGATGAACAGCTCCGTATCTGCATCTTCTGTTTCGTCAGCGGCTTCGGCCACGGCTAGTGTTGCGTCAGCGTCGACTCCTGCTCCAGCCGCCAAATCAAAGCAAACTCCATCGAAAAACACCCCATCGATGAGTAGCTCCGCTGCAGCGACAGCTTCGTCAGCGTCGAGCTCTGCGCCGGCCAGCTCCTCAACGGCATCCAGCAGCGGCCCGACTCGAAGAGTTGTGTTCAAACCAGCTCCACCCAGCGGTCCGCATCCTAGCGCGCAGTCCACTGGCGGCAGTACTAGCACAGAAAAAAAAAGCCAGTAACGATGTTTAGACTTGGATCTGTCTCAGATCAAATGAGAAGACAAGGCTAACTTTTTGCGGGCAGTCTCCTAGAGGCTGCCCGTTTTTAAAAGGGGCAAGTGCCCTTGAGGTTTTAGGTCCCCTTTCAAAATTTCTAAGACGGCGCTCTCTGCGTCGGGATTGTCTTCATAGCCGATAAGGATCGCCTTTTGTCCTTCGAAATAACGGAGGGCATAGGGAGTTCCAAAAAGGCAAACAATGACGTCGGTTTTTTCGGAAAGTTTTTTCACCATCGCCTCTGTTTCGGGAGATATGTTGTACCGCTCTTTCCGAGGCTGGATGTTGTGGATCCCAACGACGACTGTTTTGTAGTTGTCGACTGCTTCAGGATCAAAGATGGCAGCGCCCAGCTGCTCGGCGAGGAGGTCGCTTCCCGAAGAGCCAAAGCCAAGGTAGGCGATCGGCTCTCGCAGCTCAGCGTCGCCCAGAAGCGTCGCAGCGGCTTGGAAAAGCTTCCTCTTCATCTCGCGGCACTCGGCTGGATCGAACTCGATCGTCGTGAGGGCGATCTTCTCTTTCGCCTCTAAAATTCTAAGAACGGTCTTGTCGAGTTCTCCGATCGGCAAGCGCCCCATTTTATACTCGTTTAAGATCGCTCCGTAAGCTTTGGGAAGCAAGGTCCGGATGATCGCATCGACATTTTCGGCGATGTGGGAGCCGTAGAGGAGGAGGTCGTTGCCGGCCGTGTGGGCCTTCACTGCGATCTCTTCAGGAGAAAAATCGTCGGCCACCCCTTTCATGTTGAGGGCGTCGGTGATGATGAGCCCTTGAAAGTTCATCCCGTTCCGCAAAAGGTCGATGCAGCGGGAAGAAAGGGAACTGGGCATTTTCGGATCGATCGCCGGGGTTAGAAGATGGCCCGTCATGACCGCATCGATCCCCGCATCGGAAAGATATTGAAAAGGGGCCAGCTCAATCAATTCTAGCCTTGACGAATCTCCCGAAATCGTCGGGAGAGAGATGTGGGAATCGACCGTCGTGTCGCCGTGGCCCGGAAAATGTTTGGCGCAGGCCATCACTCCCGCCTCGTGCAGCCCCTCCATGAAGGCTTCGCCCCTCGTGGCCACCTCGGTGGGATCCTCCCCAAACGAGCGCATATGGATGATCGGGTTGTCAGGGTTGTTATTTACATCGACCACAGGCGCCAAGTTGAGGTGGACTCCGACCGATCGGCATTGGGTTCCAACCAGGTAGCCCATTTTTTGGATCAGCGCCAGATCTTCAATGGCGCCGAGGGTCATGTTTTTTGGGAACGGATCGAAACCGATCGAGGTCATCCCGAGCCCCCATTCGGCGTCGGCCGCCACAAGAAGGGGGAGCGGCGATCTTTTCTGGAGCTTGTCGATCATCGCCTGGAGCGCCTCTTTTGTCCCTTGCTTGATGAGGAGGCCGCCTACGTGGTACTCATCGATGAGCTGATCCCAATCTTCCCAGTGATCCTCCCCTCTTGTTGGGCAGGCCGAGACAACGAATAATTGGCCGACTTTCTCTTCGAGCGTCAATGAGGCGAGCGTCTCATCGGCCCATTCTCCAGCGAACAGGGGCGCTGCAAACAGCAACAAGCAAAAAGTTTTCATTTTTTCTCCCTAAAAAAGGGGAAATTATACCAGAGCTTCCCCTTTCAAAGCGATCCCATCTTCTCGGAGATCGATCTCCAGTTTTCCACCTGGAGTCAATACGTGAACAGATCCTTTCGATTGGAAAGCGGCCGCGCAAGCCATCGAGCCGGTCCCGCAGGAGCGGGTCAATCTCTGCACTCCCCGCTCATAGGTTTTAACGTAGAGCTCTCGGCTCCCTAAAACTTCGCAGGCGTTCACATTGATCCCGAGAGGAAAAAGGTCTTTCCGCCGGTTGATCTCTTGTCCCAAAGCCAACAACTCTTCGTCTCCCATTTTCCCGAAATAGACCAAGTGGGGCTCGAGAGTCTCCACATACTGGAGTCCAAAGAGCGGCTCCTCCGAGACAAACCGGGGGTTCAGCTCAAAAGAGGGCGAAGGCAATTGGATCGAATAGACCTTCTCGCCGTGGCGCTCCAACCGATGAGAATTTAAAAAGTAATTCTCATATCCGGGGTAATGCTGGAACAAATAGGCTGCGGCGCACCGCGAACCGTTGCCGCAAAATTCGGCGAGAGTTCCGTCCCATCCTAAAACCAACATCTGCGCCGAGAGAGAATTTTGGTCAGACTGGGCGCCGATCAAGATGAGGGCGTCGTCCCGGTTCTCTTTCTTCAAAAGCTTCTGAGCCTCTTGTAAAAACTCCTCGTCGATCTTCTGTTTTTCTAAACAATCGAAAAGGATGAATGTATTTTGGCATGCTTCGGCGAGTTGATATTCCATATTTATCTCTCTACCGTCATTGAAGTGATGCCAGTCTCCTCATCGAAATCGCCCGAAACCGAAAAGACACCTGAGAGTGATTTCGCATAAGCTCCATTCAAAGAATAGATCTCTTTGTAAGCATCCGGATACAAAACAGTGCTCTTTTGTGTCGGATGAAAAACTTCTACTTTCTTAGAGACGGGAGCCATGTAATCTTTAGCCGCGATCCCTTTCACCTCTTGGCCCAGTTTGAACCCGTTCATGAACGGCTCGGCGACTTGACAGAAAGCTGTTACTCCCTTCTTGCTAAGCAAAAAGCCAGCTTCCTCATCGGAAAATTCAGAAACTAACTTTGTTTTCAAACTCCCTTCGCAAAGGACAAAATCAACCGGCAAATTCTTTTGAAAAACTTTGTGGACATCTTGCGCTGCACCAGTCCAAGCGTCGTCAGCCTCTTCGCTTTTGAAAAAGTCGCAGACAGCTTCTTCGCATTTAGGAATCGTCGGATCTAAATACCCTTTATTGATCCCTTTTAAATCTAAGACGTAGACGACGGGGCCATTCGCCTGGATCGCTTTCTTGGCCACGTTTTGCACGCCCAAAACATCCTCTTGGCTAAAAAGATGTTTCAAAACGTTGGATCGGCAGACGCCATTTTGGGAATAGACATCCAAGGTCTCGGTATCCTCAGATGGGCTTTGTGTCTGGGTAAACACAAACGATTTTTCAGAGACCGGCTTTCCTGCCGCATCTGAAAATTGAACCTGAAACTTGTAAGCATCTTGATTCAAAGACGCAAACGAAAACGATGAACTAGAAATACTCATAAATAAACCTGTAGTTAAAAAATTTGGTGGAAAAATAGGTGTGCGGCTATCCGCGCAAGCGCCGGCGTCGCCGGCTGGAGAGAGAAGAAAGAGTGGAAATAGGCAACTTCTTCATATGCATAAATACTACAATATTTGCATATTTATGCACAACAGGCAAAACAAAACTCTGACGTACAATGTGTTGTGAAATAAAGGCGTGTTATTTTTTCAGGAGATTTTTGATTTCGAGGTAGAGCTTTTGAGTCTCTTTGATCGATTTGGGGGCGACAAAAAGGGTGTCGTCGCCGGCGAGAGTCGCCAGAATCTGGGTGTTGATCTGCTGGTAGTCGAGAACCCGCGCGATCATCGAGGCGGAGCCGGGGCTGGTGAAAATGACCACGAGGGCCTCGTTGGCTTTGATGTCGAGGATTAGATCCCCTAAGGACATGTTCATCGAAGGGGGCGCTGGTTCGCGCGGCAGCGTGTAAACGACATCCCCTTCGATGTTCTCAGCTTTGATCGCGCCGATTTTGCGTAGGAGGCGCGAAACTTTAGACTGATTGGCTTCGTAGCCTTGTTTTTGCAGAGCAAAGCAGAGAGCTTCTTGAGTCGATGCTTCGCCTCCCATGAGGAGTTTGCGCAAAGCTTCGATCAATCTATTCTCTGTCATGGCTATTTTCCAAAAAAGCGGGAGATGTCCTGGTAGGTGATATAGATGAAAAAGACGATGAGGAGTCCCACAAACGGAATCACGAGCCTCTCCATCGTTTTGGCTTTAATAGGTTTTCGAGTAAACATCTCGACAACGGAAAAGACGATGTGGCCTCCGTCGAGGACTGGCAGCGGCAGCAAGTTGATGAGGCCAAGGCTGAGGCTGATGACGGCCATCCAGTAGGAGGCTTCCGACAGTCCCAAACTCCAGCTGTAGTGGACGACCCGGACGATGCCAACGGGGCCGCTGACGTATTTGGGGCTGAGGTTGCCGGAGAAAAGGCCGGTCAGAGTGCGCCAAGTGTCGCTCAAAACGTCGCTAAACTGCTGCATCGGAGTCGGGTTGTAAATGACGTTCCGATCTTGGAGTGCGGCGCCAAGGACAAGCCGGTTTTGCTGAGATTCAAATTGCTTGAGAGCTGTCTCTTTTTGTTGAGTGTCTTTGATCGCTTCGATCTCTTTTCTCTGCTTGTCGAGTTCGCGGGCAAAGTTGGTTTTGATCTCTTCCGAAAGAGGCATCTCGCGATAGGG
Source organism: Verrucomicrobiota bacterium (assembly GCA_018239895.1). Taxonomy (GTDB): domain Bacteria; phylum Chlamydiota; class Chlamydiia; order Chlamydiales; family SM23-39; genus SZAS-17. The sequence goes on along the minus strand of JAFEGL010000068.1, from coordinate 45,977 downwards.
GAGCGGCACGATCGGATTGAGGAAATAGAGATTGCCCGACGCGGTCAAGGGCTCATCTGTCCCGATTCTCGAAACGAGAGCGCGAAGATCGGAGGGTTTGAAGTCGTCGAATTGCCGGTCTGCGTCTGTCCATTGAGGAATTTGGGCGGGAGCTGGATCTCTTTCTACGATGAGGAGAGTTTCTCGAACCTGCATCCACTGTAGAAACTCATACGAATTTTGGACAGGATGGCTGTTGACCGCCAAGATGACATCGCCCTCTTGAAGCGGATTGAAGTAGGAGCAGCGGTCGCACGTTTGGAACGCTTTTTTCTGGTCGAGGTCGTCGATGAAGGCGAGCCGGCTTTCGATGCCGCAGGTGGGAGATAAACTATATGGGACAAACCAGAGGTCGGCCAATTTTGCTTTAATATTCGCTTCGTGTTGCCAATCGTCGATCTCCGCTTTTTCGTAAGAAGAGATCTTCAGCTCGTCGAGGTGGACGCGGGGCACTTTTGTATGAAATACCTCATTTCCCCGCCGGGCAGTGATGAATACGGTCGAGTCGTTCAAAACAGAGCTGAGCTGCCGGATTGAGAAGAGGACTTCCCCATCGGCCCATACGATCCGATCTCCCGCTTTAATTCCGCTGCTGAGGATCGGCGCGCCATCGGGCACCCCCCTCTCGTTATAAATCAAATAGCTGGCAGGCTCGGCTACGCCGATCGTCCGAAGGTCTCTACTTGGATCTTCAGAATTCTTCAGCGTGTAGTCGAAATGGGAGTGGGAGCCAGTCTCGTAATCAATCTTATAGCCTTCGATCCGGGTTGTCGGATTCTCCATGGCGGAGGCGATGAGCAGATCCTTGATCCCGTTGTAGGGATGGCCATCGTATTTTTGGATGAAGTCGCCCGGCCTGACTCCGTTGGCATATAAGGTGGAGTTGGGTTCGACCCAACCGATTCTGTGAGTATATTCGCTAAACGTTTTCGTTCTGCCGCCGGCAAGCCAAAGAGCGCAAAAGACGAGCATGGCGAAGATAATATTGACTAAAGGTCCAGCTAGTGCAACAAAGATCCGCTTCGCGGGAGATTTCCCAAAAAATCCATCGGGAATTTCTGACGGTTCTAAAACGCCTTCTTTCTGCATCCCTGCGATTTTGACATAGCCGCCGAAAGGGAGCATGCAGAGGTTCCATTTGACTCCTTTGTGGAGCCAAGTGTAGATCGGTTTTCCAAAGCCGATGCCGAAAGCTTCGACCCTCATGCCGACCCAGCGGGCGGCGAAATAGTGGCCAAGTTCGTGAATGAAAACCAAAAGTCCGAGGCCCGCGATAGCGAGCAGAATGTAAACGAGGTTCATTTAAGCCTTTTTCGCAATTTCTCTAGCTAGCCGATCTACTGATAAAATCGAATCCAAGGTTAACACATCGGCTGCTCTATGGGAAGACATTAATTTATCCAATTTTCGACCGATTTCTATCCAGGAAATCTGCCCTGTCAAAAATCTCTCGACGAGGACTTCTCCCGCCGCATTCAAGAAGCAAGGATAGCTCCGCCCCTCAGCCAGTGCGTCGATAGCCAGCTGGAGGCAAACAAATTTTTTCTTATCGGGCTCTTCGAAAGTCATTTCAGAAAACTGTCTAAAATCAAACGGCGGAAGCATTCCCTGCTTTCTTTCAGGATAAGTCATCGCATACTGGATGGGCAAAACCATGTCAGGTTTTGAGATTTGAGCTATGATGGAGCCGTCGACATACTCGACCATGCTGTGGATGAGACTTTGCGGGTGAACCACCACTTCGATCTTCTCAATCCCAAAGAGCCACCGGGCCTCGATCATCTCGAGTCCTTTATTCATCAACGTGGAGCTATCGATCGTGACTCTCGCCCCCATGGTCCAATTGGGGTGCTTCAGAGCCTCCGCCACTGTGACGCGCTCCAACTCCTCATAGCTTTTTTTCCTAAATGGGCCGCCAGAAGCCGTAAGTATCAACCTTCGAACCTGCTCCCGCTTCTCCCCTTTCAGACACTGAAAGAGGGCGCTATGTTCGCTATCGACCGGCAGAATATCAACGCCCTTTTCCCTCGCCAATTGACTGACGAGCTCGCCCCCGGCGATCATGATCTCTTTGTTGGCGAGTCCAATTTGTTTGCCGGCTCGAATAGCTGCAACCGCAGGTTCCAATCCGGCGCTCCCCGCCATGGCGAGCATCACAAAATCGGCTCCCGAATACTCGGCGACGGCCTTGAGCCCCTCCATTCCAGCGAGAACCCGAACGTGAGGAATGCGCCTTTGCAGCTCAAGGGCCCCCCTTTCCTCATAAACGGCTACTAACTCTGGAGAAAATTCCCTAACCTGCCTTTCCAAAAGTTCAATATTGGATCTTGCAGCCAGAGCAGCGACTGTAAACTCCCCGGGCAAATGTTTTACGACCGCAAGGGTGCTAGTCCCAATCGAGCCCGTGCTTCCTAAAATGGCGATCCGTTTTGTCATGATGACAAAAAGGATAAAAGGTTTTTGTAAATTATGCAATTCGAGAGATAAATCGAAGGATAGACCGTGGGGGGCTGCTCAAGCTTTCCACCTAGACAGAGTTTTCAGGTTCTGTTTGAAGGATACTCTCTATCTCCGGGCAAGGCCCCGATCTACCTCTAATTTTTTCTTATACTTTCCCTCTGCGTCTCTCTAGGCTCCGTTTACCTCTGCGCTGATAAAATTCAGACGAGTCCAATCTAAGAAGTTTCAAGGGGACTTTCCGCTGAGTTCATGTCAACGGTCTGGAAAGAAGAGCACAACCCGACAGCTTTTTCTAATTTGAAGCATGAAGTATTTTTACTAGCCTGCTTACCATGCCGGCAAAGCCGATCATGCATATCCTGTACCTCTTCATGAGAGATAACAGGATAGGCATGATAATCAGGACAGAATTTAACCTCTTTTTCCTATCTCTTTGACTCTGTGGTGAAAAATGGGATGCGGGGCTTCCCCGCCGCTTTTTTGCGTACGTGGGCTACTGTCCTGGCGATAACGTAGAGGAGGCCGATGGAGGTGGCGACGAGGCCTCCTGTCGACAGGGCAAGCCCGTAGACGGAAAAGAGGTGGCGCGAAAGGGCGACGCCGATGCATGCGGCTGCAACGCCTGCAAGCGGCGTCCAGAAAAGAAGATGAGAGAGTTTATTGGAAAAGAGGCGGGCCGTGAGGTAAGGCCCCGTCAAGAAAGCGAGGACGAGGATTACGCCGACGGAGCGGAAGGCGCCAATGCAAGTTCCCGCTGTGAGAAAAAGGAGCAGGTAGCGGAAAAAACCGACCTTGAGTCCGACTGTTGCAGCCAGGTCAGAGTCGAAGCTCGAGAGCTGAAATTGCTTGAAAAAAAGAAAAAGGATCGAGCCATTGATCGCAATGAAAAGGGCGGGAAAACGGATATCGGAGATCTTGAGGGCATCCGCATTGCCCATTACCGCTTCGATGCCGAGGTGGACGTCGCGCAGATAGAGACTCACAATCGTGATCCCGAGGGCAAAAAGGGCCGTGAAGACGAGACCGATGCTCGCATCTTCCTGGAGGCGGAAAAACCGGGTGAGCGTCTCGGTGAAAAGGGCCGTGAGGAAGGCGGCGAAGAGAGAGCCAAAGAAAAGGGTCTTCCAATCGAACCATTCCCCCCCCCACAAAGCTCCCGCGGCAAGGGCGGCGAGAGAGATCCCGAGAAGGATTGTGTGGGAAAGGGAATTGGCGAGCATCGACATCCGTTTGAGGACGAGGAAGGGGCCGATCAAGCCGCAAGAAATCGCCACGGCACTTAAGACGAGGATTTGCGTCTCGTCGGAAGCTAAAGTCGAAGTTTGCCCCACAAGGAAAAGGGCAGCTCGCTTGAGAAGCAGACCGAAAAATTCAAAGAAGTTGCAGTCCCAATAAGGATTCATGAAACTATCCGTAAAGTGTTTTGCGGCAAGCCCGAGGATTCGGGCGAGCGATTTTTGAAAGAAAAGCCAAGGTCAATATCGGGACGCAAATATGGCCTCGGCCTTTTCTTTCGAAAAGCGCCGGCCGAAACTCGGGATGGCCCAAAAGACTTTGCGGATAGGTTCATAGGTGCCTCTCTGGGATCGGCTGCTGGTGGGGATCTTTTTTCGGGTCGGAGAGAAGTTCAGTCAGGCGCATTTCGAGCTCGGGCGTGAGGATATGCTCCATCTCCTCGGCGCTCCGGTGGACCTCCTCTGCATCGCGGCCTAGAGAGCTAGTCAAATAGAGCTCCCAGAGGCGGTGACGGCGGACAAGAGAGGCCGCTTTGCGCGCCCCATCGATCGTAAGCTCGTAGTGCGTCGATCGAGAGAGCCAGCCGTGGCGGACCATTCTCCACAAAACCCAATCCATGCTGAGAGAGGGATCGAAATCGGATCTTAAAACAGCCTTTTTCTTCCAAAGAGTTTTTAAGATGTTCTCTTGAAGACAGCGGTAGCGGAAAATGTAAATTCGGATAAGGCGAAACACAACCCCGCGCTTGGGGGCGAAGGCGAGGGAAAATAGGGCCCAAAATGTACCGGTTAAAACGATGAGGGGACCTGTAGGCAATGAGAACTTTGCCCCAGGGGCGCTCCACCGGATCGATGCCTCCACGGAGAGGACGTGGCCGATCAGGGCGCTCAAGACGCCGAAGAGCCCCGCGAGGAGAAACACAACCGGGAGACGGTTCGAATATTGGCGGGCCGCGACAGCTGGAGCTACGAGCATGCCCGACATCAAGATGACGCCGACGCTCCGCATCCCCACGATGATCGAAACGAGAAGGAGCCAAAAGAGGAGCCTCTCAAGCCAGACAGCTTTGATCCCGAGACTTTTCGCGTAGCTTGAGTCGAATAGCACGGCCTGCAAAGGGCGGTAGACGGCAAATAAAAAGAGGGCGATGGCAGCGGAAAGCGAGCCGTAAATTCCAATGTGAATATCGGTCATCGTCGCCGCCTGGCCGAAAAGAAACATCTGCACCTGCTTGAACCAAGAGGGATTCGTCCCCTGCAAAGCTGAAGCGGCGACGATGCCGACTCCGAAGAAAACGGAGAGGACGAAACAGAGGGCTGCATCGGGGCGGACTTTCCCCTTTTTTTCCAACCACTCGATCGCTTGAAACCCCAGGAAAGAGGCGATGAATGCGCCGATAAGAACCGCGGCAAAAGACCACTCTTCTGCCTGAGGGAAAAATGTAGCTACAATCGCGACGCCCATGACAACGCCCGGGTAAGAGGCGTGAGAGAGCGATTCGGATAGGAGCGATTTTTTCCGGAGGAACACAAAGACACCCATGAGAGAAGCGCTTAGACACATCAGCATGGAACCCCATGTAGGCGCTCGGAGAACAGGATCGGTGAAATACTCGATCATAAATATCCGCGGATCTTGTGGGCTGAAAGACTCGCCGCCTCATCGAAGAGAGTCGGCGTCTTCCCAAATGCCTTCGCGAGGTTGTCGGGACAAAATACTTCGGATGTCGGACCGCAGGCGATCAACCGTTTGTTGAGGAGAATCGTCCAGTCAAAGTAGGTCTCAACGGTCGGGAGGTCGTGGTGGACGATGAAGATCGTCTTCCCCTCATTCTTTTGCTTCTTGAGAAGATCGATGATCTCTCTCTCCGTCGTCAAATCGACGCCGGCGAACGGTTCATCCATGAGGAAAATATCTGGATTCTGGACGAAAGCCCGGGCGAGAAAGAGACGCTGCTGCTGCCCGCCGGAGAGTTGGCTGATTTGCCTGTTAGCGCAGTCAGATAGCCCCACGAGATCGAGCGCTTTCGCCGCAGCTTCCCGGTCGGCCTTTCGAGGTCTCCCAAACCAGCCGAGCCGCCCATATCGCCCCATCAGAACAACTTGAAGCGCCGTGATCGGGAAATCCCAATCGACAGATTGCCGCTGCGGAACATAGGCGATCCGTTGCCTGACTTTATCTAGCGGTTGATTGAAGAAGGATATTTTTCCCGAAAGAGGTTTGACGAGACCTAGAGCCGCTTTGAGGAGAGTGCTTTTCCCCGCGCCGTTTGGACCCACGATTCCGACAAGAACCCCGCTTGGAATGGAAAAGGAGAGATCCCAAAGGACGGGATTTTTTTCATAGGTTACTGTAAGATCTTCGGCCGTCAATATAGACTCTTTCATCGATTCTCCTCCAAATAACGGGAAATCACCTCTCCATTATGCTTCATCATGTCAAGATAGCCTCCCTTCCCCATCGCATCCCCATAGAGAACTTCGGAGCAGATGCTGATTTCGAGCCCCATCTCGCGTCCGGCCGATACAATTTTTTTGATCGAATCGCGGCTTACATTTGATTCGGGAAATAAAACAGTAATTTTCTTTTTCTTTAAAAAGGAGATGATTTCAGCAATGTCATTGGGATTGAGTTGACCATCCGGAGCTAAACCTTCTGGAGCCGCAAACCGCTCCATCCATGTGTCGCCATCGCTCGGGTCCGCCAAGTAACTTTTTGTAAAGTAGTGGAATGCATCGTGAGAGGTTACTAGGTATCTTTTCTCTGGGGGGATTCGGTGCAAGGTCGCAAAGAGCTCCCTGTGAGCCTCATCCATTTTATTTTTTAACTGATCGGCCCTCTGATAATAAATCTCTTGGCCCGCAGGATCGATCTGAGAGAGACGATCCGCGATCGGGTCGACCGCCTCTTTCCAAAGCGAGATGTCCATCCATATATGGGGATCTACCGACCGCTTTTTGTGAAGAATTTTTTGAGGGCTCGCCTTTTGGATCTCTTCTCCTATAGAAAGGCTTTTTGGGTGATTCTCCAGGTTCGAGGAGATGCTGGCGCCATGCTCGAGTCCCAGACCATTATAGATGATGAGGTCCGCCCTGGAGAACTTTTCGTCGTCTCCTTTGACTAGTTCGTAGCTGTGCGGGTCGAGGTCGCCATGGATGAGGACCCAGCCGTCGATCCGGTCTCCCCCGATCTCTTCAACTAAATCCCCAATCTGGGCGATCGTCGAGAGGACCTTCACCTTCCCGTTCGGCTCCATCCACTCGCCGAATCGCTTCGCCCGGCCGGTTTTACCTGAACAACCGGCAAAAACCCCCAATAAAATGGAACCAATGAGAAGCGTTCCAAAAATTTTTAAACACCATTTTTTCATGGGACCAATTTTACAGTTTTTTCAATGAATATATAGAATAGAACTTTAGAAAAAAAGGCTAAAATCATTATTTCTTGAAGGAAATGTACATGATTTATATAATCTCCAATTAAAATCAACCTCACCTGGAAGGTGACAAAGAATTCGAAATGTTGAAAAACCTAACCAAAACATTGCAAATAAATTTGCAATCGGTTAAATCAACATATCTGTTTTTAAAGGAGCATACGAAATGAGCCTTGCTCCTAGGCAAGTTTAACAATTTTAGGACGGAACCATGAGCGTAGCGCACAAAGAAGAAGTAGAATCTAAATCAAAAAATTCAGTTGACGATGTAATTCACCGCGCTGTCAAAAAAATCGGCGGCAGAAAAGAAAACGAACTCTGCAAATACCTTCCAATGAAATCGGGCGGCTACATGCACCACTTCACTCTTAAAAAAATGAAGTACAAGCAGCCTCAAGAATTAGCTAGCATCATCGAACGATTCGTCATCAATTCCGACAAGCCTGTCATCGTCTCCCCTAAGCAAAGAGCAGCTCGCGGCTCCCGCAAGCGCAGAGACCACATGAACTTCACCCGCAACCAGTTAGAGCGGATGCTCAACATCGCCCGTTTGGCCGGCGACAAAGAGATCATCACGATCCTTAGCCCCAAAAAATCTCTCGCTACATGCAAAAGAGAACTGATCCAAGCTATCCGCCAAAACCGCGTTGAGCAAGAGCTCTGGAACAGCTACGCAGAAGCAATCCAAACTCAGCAAAATATCCTCGCTAATTCGGAATTGCTCCAGCATTAAAATCTTCTTTTTCCTCCTTTTTTCAAAGACCCTCGAGATCTCTATAATCTCGGGGGTTTTTCGTTTATTGGGATTGTCTTTTTATTTTCGACATGCTAAGCTGCTTTACGCAGCAAACCAGAAATTTGAAAAGGAAAAATCTAGTATATGTCAGAAAAACCTTCCCAACCCCCCTCTGAGTCTGCCTTTAAAGGACTTCGAGGAATTTTTTGGCCTATCCACGGTTTCGAACTGAAAAAGTTCTTGCCAATGGGCCTTATGATGATGTGTATTCTCTTCAATTATACCATCTTGAGAGATACAAAAGATACCTTGATGGTCAACGCCCCAGGCGGCGGCGCAGAGTGCCTCTCCTTCTTGAAACTCTACGGAGTGACCCCTTCTGCGATCCTCTTCATGATCGTATTCATCAAGCTCGCGAACATCTTCTCGAAAGAGCGGCTGTTCTACGTTGTGGTAGCCCCCTTCTTGATCTTCTTTACCGCTTTTGCATTCATTATTTATCCGAATAAAGAAGCTCTCCACATGTCGATGGCCACCATCCAATCGACTCAAGCCGCCTTCCCGAACCTCCACTGGCTCATCCCAGTTGTAGGAAACTGGAGCTTCAGCATTTTCTACATCCTGTCCGAACTCTGGGGAAGCGTCGTCCTCTCCATGCTCTTCTGGCAGTTTGCTAACGAGATCACTAAGGTCAACGAAGCCAAGAGATTCTACGGACTCTTCGGCATGGTCGGCAACATCGGCCTCCTCCTCTCGGGTCCAACCATTATTATGACAGCGAAGTACGCAAAGTCCCTTCCGCAAGGAATCGACTCTTTCGGCGTTAACCTGAAACTTCTGATGGGCGCTGTGGCTGTAGCCGGAGCGATCGCAATGCTCACCTACCGCTGGATGCAGAGAAACGTCCTCACCGACCCAACTCTTTATCAACCCGGACAAGGGAAGAAAAAAGAGAAAGCAAAACTTTCAGTTGTCGAAAGCTTCCGCTATATTTTAAAGAACCCCTACCTCGGCCTGATTGCCATCCTCGTCGTATCTTACGGCGTCGCGATCAACCTCGTCGAAGGTGTCTGGAAAGGCCAAATCAAAATCGCCTTCCCCGACATGAACGACTACAACATGTTCATGGGTCAGTTCTCTACATGGACAGGCTTGATCACCATCCTCCTCATGATCGTCGGCAACAACATCTTGAGAAAGCTAAGCTGGACAAAAGCTGCGATCCTGACTCCGATCATGATCTTGGTCACCTCCTCCATCTTCTTCTTCTTCGTCTGGAACGGAACCAAGAGTTCTCCGCTCTCTCCGATGATGGGGACGACGGTTGTTATGGTCGCCGTGATGATCGGTATGTTCCAGAACGTCTTGTCAAAAGGGACCAAATACTCCCTCTTCGACTCGACCAAGCAGATGGCTTACATCCCTCTCGACCCAGAAGCGAAAGTCAAGGGTCAGGGCGCTGTAGAGGTCATTGGCGGCCGAGCTGGTAAATCGGGCGGAGCCTTCATCCAATCGACCCTCTTGGCAGCTATCGGCGGCAGCGTATCGCTCGCCAGCTTGACCTACATCCTTGGGCCATTGGTCATCTTGATCTGCGCAATTTGGGGCGTCTCTGTATTCGGCCTCGGACGCAGATTCACCGCTCTCGTCTCTGCAAAAGAAGCCGAGAAAGCAGCGGAAGAGAAAGCCTCTGCAGCCCCTGCTGAACAACCTGTAACTGCTAAAGCTACAGCTCAGATCAGCAACTAAGTCACTTTTTCAGAAAGTGCGAAAAGCCCGGCCCAAAAAGCCGGGCTTTTTTTTTGAAAAAGCGGGGAAGCCAAGCCCCCACTAACGCCTGGTGGAGAGGTGACATTTTTTGTAGTGGAGAAGATGGCTAGAAAGGAGCGGAAGGTTGAGATTTGTTGAGCAGAGCTTATGAACCCGCTCGCTTCGGCACTGATACCACTTGCCTAAGATCTTGATGTAGGCGATCCACTCGGAATGGCTGTGATCTCTTCGGCTTTCGATGAATCCCTGAAGATCGTAATAAAAACTATCCCCTAAATCGAAAATTTGCTTGGGGATGAGTCGGCACAGTTTTACTTCGCTTTTCCCCTTCGCAGATACGACCATGTCAGCTGGAGCCCGATCTGCCGCCTGCTGTTTTTTCACAAGATGCTGCAAGGAGATCTCTTCAGAGTTCCATTCGAATTGACAATGGTCTGGATGCGTTCTCCCCATTTCGTAAGGGAGCGAGCCAGATGGATAGGCGGTCATAAAAATCTCCTGCATGACTGCAAAGAGATCGATGCTGTTGCTTGAAAAAAAGTTGGGTAGGAGTTTTTTAAGGCAACGGATGAGCTCGTTTCCACTTGCCGAAGAAACACTAAGTCGAGCCCGCCGGTCCTCGTTGTATTGATCGATAAATACCCGAAAAGGCTCAAAGCTCAGCGGCGCTGAAACGACTAAAATCGTCTGGAACACGGGCAGTCTCAAGATCAGCTGCATGAGGGCATTGATCCAACTATGAGGCTCGCAAGAGTGGAGTCCGATCGGCTCTTCATCCAACTCGTTCATGGTTAAGATATTTTCTCGCTTTTTGATTTTGGGCTTCTTCGGAAGGATATAGATATCCTGCCTCCCTTGAGCCGCTGATTCGGACATCAAGATCACTTTGGGCGCAGTGGCCGATGCAAAAAGAGATCCGGGACTGCCAGAAATCTTTTTAGCAAAGACTTTGACCTTCGTATCGCTCGCTTTTCTTCCGTCTTCCTTATACTCGCGGTCGCGGTATTGGTGCCTTCGGTCTTCTTGAACAGGTGTAACAGCCAGTGGATTCATAAAAATTTTCTTAAAATAACAAGTTAAGACATGTTAAAGAAGCGACCTATTTTTTACAATATTTCCTTTACAAGGAAGTGTACATCCTTGGCTTGCAAAGATCTGAAGAGTCGAATAGAATAGAATCCATGTTTGAATACGACCGAAAGCGGATCCGCAATTTTTCTATCATCGCCCACATCGACCACGGTAAATCGACATTGGCTGACCGCCTTCTCGAGTTGACCCACACCGTCGAAGCGCGCGAAATGCAAGAGCAGTACCTCGACAACATGGATCTCGAAAGGGAGCGGGGCATCACAATCAAAGCCCGCCCTGTCACCATGCACTACAAAGCGAACGACGGGCAAATCTACCAGATCAACCTGATCGATACTCCCGGCCACGTCGATTTCGCCTACGAAGTTTCCCGCTCTCTCTCCGCTTGCGAAGGAGCGCTCCTTGTCGTCGACGCCGTGCAGGGCGTCCAGGCGCAAACGCTCGCCAACGTACACCTCGCGGTCGATAGAAATCTAGAGATCCTCCCCGTCATCAACAAGATCGATCTCCCCGCAGCTGATCCCGATAGCGTCAAAAAGCAGATCGAAGATGTGATCGGCATCGACGCCTCGACAGCTCTCCTCATCTCGGCTAAAACTGGGATCGGCATCGCCCCTGTCCTCGAGAGAATTTTGACTGACATTCCTCCGCCGAAAGAGCCGGTCGATTCTCACCTCCGGGCCCTCGTTTTCGATTCCCATTACGATGCGTACCGCGGCGTCATGGTCTATGTTCGGATCATGAGTGGAGAGATGACGAAAAAATCGCTCATCCGCCTCATGGCGACGAACAAGACTTTTGAAGTAAACGAAGTGGGAGTCTTTGCCCCCAATGAGAGACCGACCGATGTCCTCCGCCCCGGTGAAGTAGGATACTTTGTCGCCAACATCAAAAATACCTCCGACGTCAAGATCGGCGACACAATTACGCTCCACAAGAGCCCAGCCGCCTCTCCCCTCCCTGGATTCAAATTGATTTCACCTGTTGTCTTTGCAGGGATCTATCCGATCGACTCCTCCGACTTCGAAGCAGTCCGCGATGCCCTTCTCAAGCTCCAACTCAACGATTCGGCGCTACACGTCGAACAAGAGAGCAGCTTGGCCCTCGGTTTCGGCTTCCGGTGCGGATTTTTAGGTCTCCTCCATCTCGAGATTGTCTTCGAGAGACTCACGCGCGAATTCGATCTCGATATCATCACGACAGCCCCTTCTGTCATCTACAAGATTACACTGAACAACGGCGACGTGCTGACCATCGATAACCCGGCCCGATATCCCGATCCAGCTATGATCGAGTGCATTGAAGAGCCGTGGGTCCTGGTCCACATCATGACGCCGAGCGACTATATGGGCGCCATCATGACCCTCACGATGGAAAAGCGGGGCGAGCTGCTCAAGACCGAAACGATGAGCGCAACCCACCTTCTCCTCACCTACAGCCTCCCGATGAACGAAATCATCACCGACTTCAACGACAAACTCAAATCGGTGACCCGCGGCTACGCCTCGTTCGACTACGAGACCGACAAGTACGCTGAAAGCGACATCGTAAAACTCGAAATCCGGGTCAACGAGGAACAAGTCGACGCTTTCTCGTGCCTCGTCCACCGCTCAAAAGCCGAATACAAAGGGCGCGCGATCTGCGCCAAGCTAAAAGAGGTCATCCCTCAACAGCTCTTCAAAGTGCCAGTCCAAGCGGCGATCGGCGGCAAGATCATTGCCCGCGAAACGATCAGCGCCATCACCAAAAACGTCACCGCAAAATGCTACGGCGGCGACATCACCCGCAAGCGCAAACTCTGGGAAAAGCAGAAAGAGGGCAAGAAGCGGATGAAGGAGATCGGCAAAGTGAACATCCCCCAAAGCGCCTTCATGGACGTCCTCAAAGCCGAGTAATTCCACTCTTCGGAAAATAAATTATCGTTATATCGTTTCCATCGTTGATCTTGGTATAAACCGGAAGTTTCAACGATATAACGATATAACGATAAAAAATTAGACGTTGTAAGAGCTGGAGCTGACGTCGCCGCCCTTCCCTGTCCAGTTCGTGTGGAAGAATTCGCCGCGCGGTTTGTCGGTCCGCTCGTAGGTGTGGGCGCCAAAGAAGTCCCGCTGCGCTTGAAGTAGGTTCGCCGGGAGCGTCGCGCTCCGGTAGCCATCGAAGAACGAGAGGGCTGTACCGAAACAGGGAAGCGGAACGCCCATGAGAGCCCCTTCGGCGACCACTTTGCGCCAAGAAGGGATGCATCGGCTCACCTCTCCTATGAAGAAAGGATCGACGAGAAGACTCGCTAGCTTCGGGTTCTTGTCATAGGCTTGCTTGATCTTGCCCAAAAACTTGCTTCGGATGATGCAGCCGCCGCGCCACATGAGGGCGATCGAGCCGAAGTTTAGATTCCATTTGTTCTCTTCCGAAGCAGATCGCATCAGCATGAAACCTTGAGCGTAGCTGATCATTTTCGAGGCATAAAGCGCCTCGGAAACTTGGTGAGTCAAATCGCTCTTAGGAATCGACGGAGTGTGAGTGGGAGCTTGATAGTGGTGGCTCGCTTCGACTCTCTCATCTTTAAGAGAAGAGAGGCAACGGGCAAATACAGCTTCGCCAATCAGCGTTAGCGGCATGCCCCGATCGAGCGCGTCGATGCCGGTCCACTTGCCGGTCCCTTTTTGCCCCGCGACGTCGAGAATTTTCTCCAAAAGCGGTTTGCCGTCGGTGTCGTTTTTTGTGAAAATCTGCGAGGTGATCTCGATCAAGTAGCTGTCGAGCGCCCCTTTGTTCCACTCGGTGAACGTCTTTGCGAGTTCAGGAAATGTGAGATGGCACCCCTTTCTCAGGAGATCATAGGCTTCGCAAATGAGCTGCATGTCGCCATACTCGATCCCGTTGTGGACCATCTTGACGTAGTGGCCTGCGCCTCCTTCGCCCACCCAATCGCAACAAGGAGCTCCATCGTCGGAGCGTGCAGCGATCGCTTGGAAAATCGGTTTGACGTGGGGCCACGCATCGTGGTTACCCCCCGGCATGATGGAAGGGCCGTGCCGCGCCCCCTCTTCGCCGCCAGAAATCCCAGCGCCGACAAAGAGGATCCCCTTCGCTTTTAGCGCTTCATAACGTCTTTGGCTGTCGGGGAAATGGCTGTTGCCGCCGTCGATGATGATGTCCCCCGGCTCTAAAAAAGGGATCAGTTGATCGATGAACTCGTCGACCGGCTGGCCCGCCTTCACCATGAGCATCGCTCTCCGGGGGCGTTTCAACTTGGCAACAAAATCCTTTAAATCATGCGCTCCGACGATCGCTTTCCCTTTCGCGGGCCCTTGCAGAAACTCGTCGACCTTCGAAACGGTCCGGTTAAACACGGCGACCTTGAACCCGCGATCCGCCATGTTTAAAACTAAATTTTGACCCATGACAGCGAGGCCAATCAATCCAATATCTGCAATACCTTGTGACATAACTCTCCCAGACAAAAGAAAGAGTATAGTTCCCATTTCCCCTTGTTGTCCACGCTCAATTTTCATAGGTAAAAAAATGAATATTTTGTTAAAATTATTGCACTTTTAAAGAAAAAAAAGATGACTGCAATCTCTCAAAGAATTTTTTCAACTTCCGATCTTCGCCCCATGGATCAGCAGATCCAAGAGTTGCAAGATTCTGCAGGGGCTGCACAACTTCAGATCGAAGTTTTGAATGAGGATTCAGAAGCAGCCAAAAGAAAAGCGAAAGTTTGGCTCATCGCAACCATCGTTGCAGCCTGCGTATTGACTCTGATTGGAATCGGCCTTGCGTTTGTCAACCCCTTTTGCGCCCTCATCATCTTGGGCGGAATTGCCGCTCTCGGACTTTTGGTTATTCCTTGGAAACAATCTCAAAGGGCCACTTACAATGCGAGCGAAGTTCATCAAATTCAAAACATCCGGCTCCCAGCCATCAACGAAAGCTTAAGGCAAATAGAAAGCCTCAAGGCGGCCGTTTCGACCCGCTACATGCAAACCTATCTGCGAAAGGAAAATATTTCTCAACTTTCTTACGCTAGATTTACCCAAATCCCGGCCGCTTTTCGAGAGTTGGCTCTAGCTTTTCCCGATCATAATCCGGACGACTTTCCCAGCCCTATCCCAGCGCATCTCCAATCCGACCCCATTTTATCGAGAAGAAGATGCCCTCTCACTCTTAAGCCCATTTTCGATCCGGTTGAAGATCCGGTCCGATCGATCCTCTATGAAAGGGGAGCCATTCTTAAATTTAGAGATATGCGCAGGCGTCTCCCTTTCCACAATGAGACGCACCTCATAGAACGGCCAAGAATTCGCAACGAGATCCTAACTCAGCTCAAACAACTCCCCCGTTCAGCCATCGCTGACGAACTGCTTATTAAGCTATTCAGAGATCCTCCGGATGGAGGCAAAGTTTGGACAGACGCAGAGCTCGAGGAAATACGCTGTCCTCTGACAACTGACACTCCTTATAAACCCGTTGAAGATCTAACGGTTCAAGGAAAAATGCTTTACGATGCGGATGAATTGGAAAATTACCGGATAATCTGCAACAGGACCTACCAGCCCTTTACTTCTCTTGCCTCGAGGCGCCCCCTGGCCGGCCAAACGAGAGCAAGACCCGATTTGGAAGACAGGATTAAACGACTTCTCCCCCCACCTGAACCTCTCGCGCCTCTGGCCGGCCGACCTGCAGGCATTCCAGCTCCTGCCGCATACGATCCGATTCCACCTCCACATGGAGCAAACAACGCTCCACCCCAAGGCCGCTTCTCCAACTTAAGAAATGGACTCGGCATTTTTGTTCTTTTTGGAAATCTATCGAATTTATTCAGACGCCGCCACTAGAGACTCGTAGCGAATTCTGACGCTAAAATTTAAATAATTTTTACATCTCCCCGAAAATTACTTGATGATTTATAACCGACCTCCTTAAAAAAATCTTAACCATGGAGGAATCATGCAGATCGAGGGTTTAAGCAGCGACGATGCAGGTTTATCAATCGAAGAACTTGCGAGAAATAAAGAAGGATATGATGGCCAACGCACTTACACTTTATTGGAAAAAGGAGAAATTTGCGGCTGTAGAGAGAAGAAAATGACAGAATTAGGAATTGAAAAAATCGCTTTTGAGGTGTATCAATTAGCTGAGACAAAGCTATTTGATATGGACTTCAAGATCGCGGCACCCAATGGAAATTCGGTCTGCTTACACTTCCCCAATAGATCTGTCTCTATGAGTGGCTATTTAGGTTTTTTTTCAGAGGTTGAAAATGAGGCTTCTAATATTGGAGCATTCGGATTGGCTACTCTTGCAAATCAAGCGGCTGTAGTGGCTTCCCGATATCAACTTCCCCCTGACAGAAACAGTGCGTATCTTCGGTGCATGGATGCATGCGAGGAGATTGACTTCGAACTACTGAAGTTGTTGTGCTATCTGCTGTGCCTTAAAGCAGACGACACCCCAGGATCTTGACATACTATGAAACAAGACATAATACTTAGGTGGATTACATGGACTCAATAAAGGAATTTTTAATCGGTCCTTTCGGAAATATTTTTAATTATTTCTTAAGGGCGCTAATAGGCTCTCTCTGTGTTTGCGGAGGGATACAGTTATTCAACTTCAGAAATTATTCCCGTTTTTTTACGCCTAGAAAGATAATTGGTCTTTTCTTGTTGGCAATTGGTGCTAATGATTTAATTCGAGTAATTTTTCATTAAAGCATGTAATAATTTAAGAGACTGTCTGCGATGTCGACAAAACGTCACTTTGTAGACAGTCTTTTAGAGCCCCCAGGCTTTTTTGTAGCCCTTCATCGCTGTCCCCTTTTCGAATAGAGCCCATTTTCTGAGGCAATCGAATGTCGCCTCCACATCTACCTTATCTTGAAATTCCACTTGAGCCGCCTGGAGTCCATCGAGCCATTCTCGGAACAAGATCGGTTTATGGAGCGTGAGATCAAACACCCACCGAACGCGCCGATCATCCCAAACAATCAACCCGAAATGGGTATCGTTTACACGATCAAAGGGAGAAAACGGATCTTGAAGAATCATCGCCTCTTTCCGGGTTACTTTCGCAATTTGAACGGAAAATTTCAGAAAAAATCCCATGTAGATGGCCATTGCTTCCACGAAAACTTTTTCTTGAGGGGCAACATGGGGAAGAAGAACGCCAAAATAGTCCAGATACCTGGCCATTGAATCGGTCATTATAGGCCTCAACGGTTCTGTTTTGAACTCCTTGCAACCGTGGATACTTCCACATTCCTGATCCCATTTCACTTTGGGAAGAATAACGCCTCCTATATCTGTTAGATCTTCCATCAACGGGACCCCATTGAACTTGTTTTCTTCTTCCAATAACATTGCGAGAAGATCCAAAGGTTCGGTGATCTCAACCTGATCGAGCCTCCGCCTTTCTATCTCTTCGTGAAAATCGCAAATTGTCCGGTAAATCTTCTCAGCGCCATATTCTCTCAACAGATGTTGAAACTGCTTATCATCAAGATCGATCTCCCGAAAAACTGTATTCGTTATTTCAACGTAAAGAACATCTTTTGCAGTTGGATAGGTGATCGTAGGACAATAGACAACAAAATGGACAGGAGTCATAGAAGCCCCCTTATGTAAAGGGCTAATCTATCAAATATTTCATTTACTCAAAATTAAAATTTGATAAAGACGATCCTATTTCTTCCTTGTCCTGATCTCCAGCATCTTGTAGACTGTCTCTCTTTGTCCTCGTAGCTCAGGGGATAGAGCGGTCGCCTCCTAAGCGACAGGTCGCGGGTTCGACTCTCGCCGAGGACGAAATTTCTAATTCATTCATAATTAGCCACATATCAATAATAGATTCACCTTTACTTTTACGTAAAAAAAGAATAAAATATTTGCGAATAAAGTAAATTAACAACACAAATTAAAGGACATATTATGGCATCTACAATTAATTTTACTAGAGAGCAAGAATTCACACGCTTTGAATTCCCTTCCACATCCGTTAGGAATGAGGGCCGCTATGCGATTACAAAGTTCACTAATGAACTTGCAAAAGTTTTCCCAGATGTAATTACAAAATCTATGATCAACAATCGAGTTAAGTGCGTTGAATTGAAATCAGTTCCAGGTAATGAACACTGGGTAAGCAACAAAGTATTTCATTTAGTAAATGCCCAAAACGTGGAATCTACACAAACTGTCGAAATGGTCGCCCCTATTGAGCTTTGCGGTCGTTCTGACGAGCCAGAAGCCCCTTACGAACCATCGCCTTTAAGAGGATTAGACTTTTCAGAATTAGGTAGAGTGGATTTGACTAGCCTTATTCCTCACTTTAACTCGCCGCTTCCATTCGATTCTATTTCAGGTTTAAACACACCAGTTAGCGCGCAACAAGCGAGCAGCAGCTCTTCTTCTTCAGCTGCAAAAACTGACGAAGCTGCAAAGCGTTTGAGCTTCGGCAACGGTCAATAATTAGAGAGACTTTTTCTCCACGAACCCATGAATCCAACCAGATTCATGGGTTTTTTATTTAATTCATTACAATCAAAGGATAAATCATGTCAGCTGTAAGTTCTGCTGTTCAACGTTACCATTTCCCAACAATTCATCCCGGCCCAGTTAAAATTACCCGTGATTTCACGAGTAGGGTAACCCAACTCGTATCGAACGTATTCCCTGAAGTATTAGCAGGAAAAAAATCGCACATGTGCACAGGTGTTACTTCAGAAAATATCGGCAATTCTTTGAGAATTAAAAATTTTAATCTTGTGGATCAAGAGGGCGAAAAATATGTAACTTCGATTTACGTTAACGCGCCTAGAATTTAATTCAGTCAATTTATACAACCCATGAATCCAACCGGATTCATGGGTTTTTTTTCGCCTTGAAGTAGTGGTCGACCCCGTCGGCAATGCCGCGGGCGAGTTTATCTATGTACTCAAAATCCTTCAGATTCCCCCGCTCCGATGGGTTGGAGATGAATCCCCCTTCTACGAGAACGGCAGGCATGGTGGGTTCCCGGATCACGTAGTAGTTCCCTTTTTTTACGCCGCGAGAGACGGCCGATGTCCGGCGGATGACTCGGGTCAGAATAGACTCGGCGAGTTTTTTAGAGGCAGATGTTTTGAATTTTTGATCCTTCGATTCATTGTAAAATACTTCGATCCCCTGCGCTGTCGGATTCCGGGCCGAATTGTAGTGGATGCTGACGAAAAGCGAGGCGCGGGACTGGTCGGCGATTTCGACGCGGCGAGGCAGCGGGACAAAGACGTCGGTTGTCCGGGTCATGACGACATGGTAGCCCAGCTGGTCAAGGTATTTCTTCACAAGGCGCGCCGTCTGGAGGCAAACTCTCTTCTCTTCGCAAAAGGGGTTTTTCGCCCGAGCGCCCCTATCTGTTCCCCCATGCCCCACATCGATGACGATCGTGGGACCCGGAAGAGTCAATTGAGCGGCGACTGGATAAGTCTGCTTATCTTTTTTGACTGCAGCGCAGGAGGGGAAAAAAGGGAATAAAAAGAGGATCAGAAAAATCAAGCTCTGCATCAATGCACTCCCGAATGGAGAGCATCTACCGCAACAGCTACATCATCGAAAGGGATTGTCTTGTGGGCAAAAATCTGAACCCGCTCATGCCCTTTCCCTGCGATCAACAAAACATCTCCCTTTTCCAAGATCTGTACTCCATGAAAAATGGCCGCCTTCCGATCGAGCTCCACAAATACTCTTTTAGGATGCTCAAATCCCTCCAGAATCTGCCGGCAAATCGCCTCGGGCTCTTCTTGTCTTGGATTGTCCGATGTGACAATCGACAAATCGGCATATTTTTCAGCCGCTTTCGCCATCCCCGTTCTTCTCGCAGGATCCCGATTGCCGCCGCATCCGAAAATGACGATCAGTCTTTTGGGCGTAATTTCCCGGAGTGTTTTCAACACATTGTCGAGCGAGTCTCCAGTGTGTGCAAAATCGACAAAAATCTGATCGTTCACTCTCTCGAGCCGCCCAGGAACCGATCCAAAGCTTCCGATGGGCCCTTTTAATTCACTTAGCTCTGCCCCCAAATGGAGTCCGAGAGCGATTGCCCCCAACACATTGTAGACGTTGAAGCGGCCGATCAATCCCGTTTCAAAGAGCTCCGATTTTCCTTGAAAACTCACTCGAAACCGGGTCCCCTTGGGATCGAACGAGATCTCTGAGGCTCTCACGTCGGCCTCCTGTTCAATCCCGAATGTCCAAGATGGGGTCTTTCCCCCCTCTCTCATATAGTTCGTCCAGGGGCTGTCAGCATTCAAAAGGGCTCTCTTATTTTTCTTGGGGCTATCGTCCAAAAGGGCAAACAGCCTTTTTTTAGCCGCCGCATACTCCTCGATACTCTTGTGGTAGTCGAGGTGATCGGGGCTCAAGTTTGTGAAAAGAGCCACATCGAAAGAGATCTGTTCGACCCGATTTTGGAGCAAGCCGTGGGAGGAGACCTCCAGCACAGCGGCTCTGCAGCCTTGCGAGACCATCTCTTTAAGCAGTTTTTGGTTGAAGACAGCATCGTGAGTCGTCATGGTGGAAAAGAACCGATTTTTTCCTGCGATGGTCTCCACTGTGCCGATCAATCCACAGGGGCGTCTTAGCTCGTCGAGAAGATGTCTGGCGATGTACGTTGAGGTCGTTTTCCCTTTCGTTCCTGTCGCTCCGACTACAAACAGCTCTTCCGAGGGGCGCTGGTAAAATCTCGCAGCTAAAAGAGCCTCTAGCTCCTGAGGTCTCGGGTGGATGATTTGAGTTTTAGGAATAAATGGGTCGTAGATATCGGTCAGGATGGCTGCGGCGCCAGCGCCGATGGCCTCTTGGATGAATTGAGTTCCGTCGAGGGCGCTCCCTTTCTTCGCAATGAAGAGGTGGCCGAACGAGGTGCTTCTCGAATCGATGGAGATGCCGGAGACCTCCACCTCTTTGGAACCTCGGACGTCGATCCCTTCGATCCCCTTCAACAGCTGCTTCAGTTTCATGCAGTTAAAAATATCCTAAGCCCGAGAAAAAAATCCAGCAACCTCTGAGCTTGGGTGTGAGAAAGATGAAAACTCCAGATTAGATATTTTTATCGTTATATCTTTATATCGTTTCCATCGTTAATTCCGCCTTAAACTTGAAGCTTCTATTTTAAGAAAGGATTAACGATGGAAACGATATAAAGATATAACGATAAAAATATTCATCATTCTCCACCGTTCCACTGGACATACAAACTCTTTAAATCCTGTACCTCTTTGGCCCAGTCGGCTTTTTTGGAGTCGCGGCGGGGATCGCCGGGCGGGTAACCGTAGGGATCGTCGGGCGCTACACCCAAATACTGTAAAGCTCGGTAAGCGATCTCTCTAAACACAGGGGCCGCGCAGACGCCGCCAAGCTGATGTTTCCCGACGCCGGGAATGAACTTCTTCTCAGGATCGTCGATCGAGACGATCAAAACAATCCGAGGCTTGTCGGCCGGAGCGAATCCTAAAAACGAGGAGATTTGATGGTCCTTTGAGTAGATGCCATTGATCACCAGCTCCGCCGTCCCCGACTTGCCCGCCTCGGTGTAGCCCATGATGTCGGCCCTCTTGGAAGAGCCCCCCTCTTTCGTCACGAACTTCATTCCTCTTACGATCTGCTTGGTCATCGCTTCGTCTAAAATCCGCTCTCCCAAACCAAACCCTGTATTGTCGACTAAAACAGCCCCATTTTTAACAATCTTTCGAATGATATGCGGCCGAATAGCATATCCGCCGTTGGCCAAAATCGCATAGGCTCTGGCCATCTGTACGCTGTTGATCAGAATATTGTGGCCGATAGCGAGAGAAAAAGGGGTCGGAACGGACCATTCGAGTTTGCCGTTTGGATGGAGCTTGCCCGGAGTCGGAAGCAATCCGGGGCTTTCGGCCGGCAGTTCGATCTTGGTTTTGACGCCAAACCCAAAGAGGTTTTGGAGAGCTGCCCGGTACCATTCATCCCCCATCGTATCGACGAGCCGCTGGGCGAGCCGCGCCATGTAGATGTTGGAGGACTTTTGCAGAGCGAGATTCATGTTTAAATACTGGTGAACCCGCCCATCTTTCAACGGAGTGCTCCGCCCAGGGAACCATCCATTGGCAGTCGCGATCTTCTCATCGGGAGAAAAAATCGGCCTCTTTCCATTCCGTTTCAGCTCTTCGTTGGCCCGCATGCAGATAGCGACCGTGATCGGCTTAAAGATCGAGCCGGGTTCATAGCAGTCGGTCACAGCTTTGATCCGCGTGCACTCTTGCAATTTCGGGTCGTTGTAGTAATCTGCATAGCGGGCTGGATTGAACGAGGGGACTTGGGCAAGGGCAAAAACCTCTCCCGTATAAGGATCCATCATTACGGCCCAGCCGCCGCGGGCTTTGGCCGATTCAACCCCTTTTTTCAGCTCCGATTCGGTCACCGCCTGGAGATAATGGTTGACCGTCAGATAAATATCGGCGCCGTTTTCAGGCGCCACTAAAATCTTCCCTGTATCGAGAGGGTGGCGAGGCGAGCGGGTGATGAGCCGCTTCCCCTCTTTCCCTTCTAGATAGGAGTTGAATAGCATCTCGAGCCCGCCGGTAGGGAGGTTTTGACGAGTCTGAGGATCTCTCTCTTCTTGAACCGTGTGGAGGACCGAACCGAGAAGCGTCCCAAAAGGATACGAGCGCTTGTAATCGGAGAGGAAATAGAGGGCGTTCCGGGCGATTTTTCTCTGTTTGGCAAATTCGTTCCACCAAGAAAGGATTTTCTCTTTCTCCTCCCGCTCCATCCAAGAGGCCAATTTTCTGCTGCGGCTTTTTCGGTCGAACTCGGCGCGGAGCTCATTTCTCTCGGAGGTGGGGATTTTTAAAAGGTCGAAGAGCTCGGCGGCCATCTGACTTCTCGCCTCGACAGGGATCGAGTCGGGGTCGATGAAAAGGTGGAACTTCATCACGTCGATGACGAAAGGCTGCTCTGCTTCAGGGTGCCCCTTTTTAATAGACGTATTGGAAAAAAAGGAGCCCCGCATGAACGGCTCGGTCACAATCGTCTCGTGCTGAGACATGGCGATCTGCTTCCACTTTTCCCCTTCGACAATCTGGATCTGATAAAATCGGACGATCAAAAGCCCGAAAAGGACGAAGAGGAAGACGGCTACGAAGAGGAGCCGTTTACGGTCGGCCGACCCGACTGGAGGAGAGGGAGTCCCTACCATGAACCTATCCGTAAAGTAGTTTGCGGCAAGTCCGAGAGTTCGGGCGAGCGATTTTTGAGAGAAAAGCCGAGGTCAATATCGCAACGAAAATATGGCCTCGGCTTTTCTCTCGAAAAGCGCCGGCCGAAACTCGGAATTGCTCAAGGAGTGTGCCTTCAAATTGAGGTTCTGTCGATTTTCGGGTTCTTTTGAGCCAAATTTCGATCCAAAATTGGGGGGTAATATCATCTTCCCGTATATGACCCCCCAATTTTGGATCGAAATTTGGCCAAAATAATCCCGAAAATCGACGAACGCTCAAATTGGAGGCACACTCAAAGGACTTTACGGATGGGTTCATAATTAATTAGATGCAATTCCTTCGGGAACGGTCAATATTTCGCGGAGTAGCGGGTGTTTTAAATGGCTGAATTCGGGCCGGTGGGCCATTTCAATGAGATGGGTCGGACTTTCGAATTGATCGATCTCGTAGCGCAAGCGGCGATTTTCTTCCCGAACTAAACGGATCTGCTTTTCAACTTCTGGGAGGCGGATTTTGATTTGGGTGAGTTCGTTTTGTTTGTCAAAGTAGGAATAGAGGCAAAGTCCCAATACCGTTAAGCAGAATCCCAACCGAGGCAATAAGCTCTTCTGCATAATTAGCCACCTATTTTTTCCGCGATCCGCAGTTTTGCGCTCCGCGATCGGGCATTTGCCCGGATTTCTTCCGCCGTGGGGATCGCCGGCTTTTTTGTCAGTATCTTTAAGCTGCCGCTGGCCTCTCGTCCCCGCTTGGCCTCGCGCCATTCATGTTTGCGAAATGCAGTTTTCGCTATCCTGTCTTCCAGGCTATGGAAAGAGATCACAGCGATCCTCCCCCCTGGACTCACATGTTCGATCGCGGCCTCGAGGCCGCGTTCCAACTCGCCTAGTTCATCGTTTACCGCGATACGGAGCGCCTGGAATACTCGCGTCGCCGGATGGATGGGGCCACGCCCCACAATCGGCTCCACAATCTTCACCAGTTCGGCAGCCGTTCGGATCGGTCTTTTCTTTCGTATGGCGACAATCGCTTTGGCGATCTGTCTCGAGCGCCTCTCTTCGCCGTACTCAAAAAGGATCCTAGCGATCTCCGCCTCCGGATATTGGTTCACGATGTTTTCGGCCGTGAGCGAGGCGGAAGGGTCCATTCTCATATCGAGCGGCCCATCGCCTCGAAAACTAAATCCTCTTTCTCGTTCATCGAGCTGCATCGACGAGACTCCCACGTCGATCAAAAACCCCTGGATGCAGCCGATCTCTCTTTCTTTCAAAATGTCGGGTAGTTCGGAGTAGCTCCCGCGGACGAATTCCACTTTTTCCCGCCAAGGGGCCAGAGTCTTCAACGCCTCTTCGTGAGCCCTCGGGTCGCGGTCGCAACCTATGTACCGGACAATTTCAGGATGGGTAGCCAAAATTGCGCGGGCATGGCCGCCTGCGCCGAGGGTCCCATCGAAAAAAGTCTTTATTTCAACCCCATCGAAAGCCTGGACGACCTCCCGCAAAAGAACAGAAATATGCGGGGCGCTCATGATTTCAAGGGAGCCGTGTCAAAATAGAGCGGGTTGGCTTGAGCGGTTGGGTGGACTGCTGGAGCCGGCGCCGGCGCTTCGTCATTCAACAAAGCAAAGGCAGCTTCGGTCATTTTCGCTAGATCTTCCCCTTCCATCAGCTTGCGGAGATTTTCGTCATATACTTCTTTCGGCCACAGTTCGATCTTGTCCATTACCCCTGCGACGACAATCTCTTTTTGGATCTTCACCGCCCCTTTCAAGGTCGCGGGAAGAGTGATTCTGCCGATTTTGTCGCATTCAGTTTGATGGAGGGTTGAAAAGAACAGGGTGAAAAATTTTTGGTACTGGGCGATGTGCTGCATCTTTTGGAAGCGCTCCACGATTTTTTGAATGACGCTTTTCCGATAGATGGCGAGACATCCGCCGAGTCCCAAACCGATGACGAATTCGCATTTTCCCTCTTCAACAAGTCCGTAGCGCATCTCTTGAGGAAGGACGAATCGCCCTTTCTCATCGAGTTTTGCTACCGAAGAACCACTGAAGAAGAACCCGTTCACAAGTATTCCCACGTTCTCCCACATGTTAGCCACCAAATCGAAAATCGCGCAATCCATTTTGCGAATGCATTTTTGAAATTTGCTCCGAAAGAACTTACAATCAAAGAGTTAACACTTGTGAAATTTTTGTGGGAAATTGTGGGAAAGTTGTTCAAAAGTGTTCGATTTTCGCACATTTTTCACACAGACAAGTAAAACTTAAGTAACTGTATTATAAAAATTTAAGAACGTATTCCACAGAGTTATCCACAATGTTCGTCCCGTTGTTCACAATTCTGAGTGGAAAAATGGGAAAAAGTGGGTAGAACTCGTCACTGCTTGTTAAGTGCACCCAAAAGTGGGTCTATCTACAAAACTCTTCCGTTGGTAGAATGAAACTACGGAGGCATCCATATGAGTGTGAAACCGCGCACGATCGACAACTTGGGACTCGAATCTTCAGTCCGCTACGCTAAAGATATCGAACAGCTCGACCGCAGGCTCATCGAAGAATCCAAATGGGTTCCTCAAAAGACGGCCGTTTCTGTCGCCAAACCTTATGTACCGTCGGAATTCGACCACCTATTTACCTCGCTGGGGACGACCCTTTGGGCTGCGTTCCTCCCCCCGCCCGAATATTACGACCGGGTGGGCCGGTTCTTCTCCTATCAGTTAATCCCCTCGCTCGGCTCCTACGAAAAGCAAGAGGCCGATACCGATAAGATCGCGAGCCTCGAGGATGTCTTGAACAAGCCCCATTCTCGGAAACGAGAGGGAGGCGAAGGGCAATCGGACGATAGAGAGGGACAAGAAGAGGAGAAGGAACGGCGGATCCTCATGTCCTTATTAGAGACGATCACGAAGCTTGACCGGAACCTCGCCCTCGTCAATTCCCGCCGCAACCAATTCCAAAGAGGTTGAGACATGAGCCAGATGAATTGGTTGGAAATTCTCGGCTGGGGGCAGACAGAGATCGAAGACCTCCGCCACGTCGCCTACTCCTATATTCAGCAAGGGATCTACGATGTGGCCCTCACCTTCTTCGACGCCCTGACGGTCCTCTCGCCGCCCAATGCCTACGATCTCCAGACGATCGGCGCCCTTTATCTCCAAAAAGGGAATGGGCTGAAAGCCCTCGACTTTTTGGATCGGGCGTTGAAACTGGAGCCCCACCATCTACTTACGCAGCTGAACCGGGCGAAGGCTCTCTTCATGCTCGGTTACAAAAGACAAGGACTCGTCCAAGCAACCGAGCTGGAAAAATCGGAGAACAAGCAGATCTCCGCCCAGGCCGCCGCCCTAATTCTTGCCTACAGACAGTAACTTTCGCTCATTGCCAACGGCAATGAGCGCCAAGAGGGCTGTGTCCCGCGCATTGCGCGGCACACAGCCCCTGGAACGAGTTCGATTTTTGTTGGGGTAGTTAACTCTATTTTTTTATCGTTATATCGTTTCATCGTTCTTATCGTTGATCTTGGCTTAACCCAAAAAGCCTAACGATCGACGTGATCCCTCACTTTGGAATTTTCTTGCCCGAGCACCGGTTGGACTGATAAAGTAACCCCATGCAAGATTGTGAAACGAAAACAAGTTGGACTCAATTCCTCGAGTTCGTCCAGACCCGCTGCTCCAGCGCAGAATATGAAAATTGGCTCGCCCCGATCCGGCTTGTCCAGTCGACTCCCGATGAAACTGTATTGGAAGTTCCCAACATTTTCGTTCAGGAGTATCTCCTCGACAACTTCAAAGAGATCTTGGCTGACTTTCTCCCCACGCGGAATTCAGGAGAAGCGGCGATCACATTTGTGATTGCATCGGCGCAGAAAAAAGTGGAGACGGCAGCTCCCGTTATCGAAATTTCTGAGCCTGAATCCTCTGTCTTTGAAGTAAAGCTCAACCAACACTACACGTTCGACAACTTCATCGAGGGGCCTTCGAACCAGTTCGTCAAATCGGCGGCGGTCGGCGTCGCCTCACGGCCAGGAAAAACCTACAATCCCCTCTTCATTCATGGCGGCGTAGGATTGGGGAAAACTCACTTGCTCCACGGCATCGGCCACTACATCCGAGAACACAATCGGAAAGTGAAAATCCAGGCGATCACAACTGAGGCGTTCATCAACGACATCGTCGACAATCTGCGCAATAAATCGATCGACAAGATGAAGCGCTACTATCGCAATCTCGATGTACTTCTCGTCGACGATATCCAATTTTTGCAAAACCGGCTCAATTTTGAAGAGGAGTTTTGCAACACGTTTGAGACGCTGATCAACCAAAATAAACAGATCGTTATCACAAGCGATAAGCCGCCGTCACAGCTCAAACTTTCTGAACGGATGATCGCCCGGATGGAATGGGGCCTCGTCGCCCACATGGGAATCCCCGACCTCGAGACACGGGTCGCCATCATCAAACATAAATCGGAAGGGCGAGGACTCAATATCCCCAGCCAAATCGCCTTTTTCATCGCAGAGCATATCTACAATAACGTGCGGCAATTAGAGGGTGCCATCAACCGCCTCTGCGCCCACTCCCGCCTCCTCGCCACGGAACTCAGCCAAGATATTGTCGAGCGGATTTTAAGCGAGATGTTCCAGTCTAGCGCGCCGCAGAGAAAGATCTCGGTCGAAGGGATTTTGAAGAGCGTCGCCGCCGTTTTCGAGGTGCGCGTCAGCGAACTCAAGGGGGAATCTCGACTCAAAGAGATCGCCCTCGCAAGGCAAGTCGCGATGTATCTCGCCAAAGAGATGATCGACGATTCTCTTATGAAGATCGCCGTCTCTTTTGGCGGTAAAACTCATTCCACTCTTCTCCACGCTTGGAAAAAGATCAGCGATCAGATCCAAATCAATGAGATGCTGCGCCGCCAAGTGCAAATGGTTCGCCGCAACATTGAATCATAATAATTACTACTAGTTAACTAATTTGTTTAATGGACTTATTAATCTCCGCTGATACATAATGATATTCCTTTTTCAGGAGGTAATTATGAAAAGGTATTTACTCACATCGATTTTTGCACTTGCATCAGCAGCTTGCTTCGCAGTAGACGCAGCTGTTGAACCGATCACATCCTCGGACATTCCAGAAATGAAAAAGAATGCCCTGGAAACTACGACCGCAAAAAGCGGATTTACCTATCTCCGGATGGGCGTAGCTGATACCCAAGCTCACCAAGTTCCAGAGTTTACCCAAGGATTTTTCACACCAGGTCTCGGTCTTGGCTACAGAGCTGAAATGGGCCCATCGGCTATCGACGTCTCCGCGAGCTATACCTATGGCTACGCTGAAGACAAAGAAGATCGTAGCTACTACTACACTCTTCCAAAAGTCAGCTATTACCGATTCATGACTCCAGAGACAAAGTCGAGCTTCTACTACGGAGCCGGTCTCGCATGGGGCGGAATGAAAAACAAAGCGAAATCTGAATTCATCGGTATCGTTCCTAGCGCAACTGTCGGCTACGAAATGAACCGAAAATCAGACTGGCGCAGCTTCATGCAGCTAGACGTGAGCCAACCAGCTCTCGCAGCGATGAAGTCGGGCGACTTCCCAGGACCAATGGCTGAATTCTCCATCGGTTTCGGGTACTAGTTTTTTTGCTCTCCAAGAGGTGTGGGGCTCTCCTCACGCCTCTCTTTTCCCGGAATATACGGGTGTCTTCCTTTCAATTGATCGTAAATTGTCATTGCTTCCACAATCATCGAAGCTGGCTGCTGCAAGTTGGTCGGCAATAAAACAGTCGTCCCCTCTTTAGCCAACTGCTCAAACGCCTTGATATATTTTTCCGCAATCTGGATCGACGCAGCTTTTTCTCCACCCACCTGCGTGAGCGCTTGGGCGATCCTCTCGATCCCGTCGGCAGATGCTTCGGCCAACGCTAAAATCGCCTCGGCCTCCCCTTTCGCCCGGTTGACCCGATCGACTCTAGCCGCTTGCGACTCGAGGACGATCCGCTCTTTCATCCCCTCGGCTTTGTTGATGAGGGCTTGCCTTTGCCCTTCCGATTCGTTGATGGCCGACTGACGAAAACCTTCCGATTCCAAGATCCTCGCCCTTTTTTGCCGCTCGGCTGTCATCTGAAGTTCCATCGCCTTGTGGATATCTTCTGGCATCTTGATATCTTTGATCTCATAGCGCAAACACCGGATGCCCCACGACGTGGAGGCCTCGTTGATCGCCTCTACGATCTTTGCGTTGAGCGTCTCCCTCTCTTCGAACGTCTTATCGAGAGGTATTTTCCCGATTTCAGAGCGCATCGTCGTTTGGACAAGCTGCGTCAACGCTAACGTCGGATTTTTCACGCCGTAGGATGCGGCAAATGGATCGACGATCTTCATGTAGACGATTCCATCCATGTTGACGCTGACGTTGTCCTGCGTGATCGCCGTTTGAGCAAGCACCTCAATCGCCTCCTCTTTCAGAGAGTGGCGGGAGACAACCGTATCGGTCATCGGGATGATCCAGTTAAGTCCCGGGCCCAGCATCCGGTTGAATTTTCCGAGCCGCTGAACAACCCACACTTCCTGGTGAGGCACGATGTGAAAACCTCGGTACAAAAAGACAAGAGATGCAAGCAAAAAAAGCAGAATTAAAAACATAGTTCCCTCGCGAAGGGAAACGTATATCACAATTCTTTAGAAAACACAATTGGCGTCATCTAGTCAAAATATGGATAGAAGGGCCGCTTTGCGTGGGAAACATTCAGCCATTTTCCCATCAGCGAGCTTCAACCATTCTGCGGGACTATCTACATCGAACAAAAGCAAATTCAACCCTTCTTGAATGTCTTTTGCCACAATCAGATCGGGCTGTAAAAATCCCTGATGTATCCTTTTGAGCAACGGCAGAAGAGGCCTTTGCATAAGCCTTGCAAAATCCTTGGCGATTTTCGTATCTCCGGGAATTGGAACGATGTAGTCGGGCAGCTCCCAACCGAGCCGGTGCCAAAGGAGGAGCGCCAGGCCCGCAATCGCCTGAGTCATCTCCCCTCTTTTGCTCCTCAAAATCGATGCGGGCAAAGAGGGATCGAACAGCCGAGCCCGGGGAAAGCAACGCTCTGGATCCAAGCTGCACTTGGAGCAGATCTCTTTTTCCAACCGCTCGAAACAGTGGCGGCACCTCTCCGCCGGATCAGGCAAAGAGAGAAGCTCCCAGCAAGAGGCACAGAAAAGTTTTTCGGCTCTCCCCTCGCTGCACGAAGGACAAATCGGAGGGTAAATGAGATCTACGAGAGATCCAAACATGGTTAAAGGCCTAAGAAGCGCTTCTTCTTTTGCATGTGGTAGTGGGGATCGTTCAACTTGCCGTCGATTGTGATCACAAACGCCTCGGTCAGTTTGAAAAGGACAAACTGCTTCATCTTGACGTGGATTTTGATGTTCCCGTCGAGATCGACAGTCGGTGATTCGTCAGTGTGGATGAGGAAAAATTCGGAGCGCTGCCCTTCGCTATAAGCCTCTTCAAGTTCGGTGATCCGAAAAGCTCCGTTCTTGAGGACGTAGCGGAGAGTTCCCGTCACGGGGATGAGGAGCTCCATGTCGAGGCCAATGATTCTGCCTAGAACGTCGGACGGGAGATCGAATACGGTATGCTCTCTTTTATACGAGTTGATGAAATAGAGCTCGCCGTATCCGGTGTAAGTATTGCCGTCTTCCAGGATTCCTTGGAAATCGCGGATTTTCATGTCCCGGACAACGAGGGGACTGATCTCACCGGGGGGCTCTCCTGGCTTTTGCAAGAGGCTCGGCCTGAGATCGAGGATCGAGATCAGCGGAATCGAGATAGTCCAAGGCTCGCCCCCTTGTCCCCCCATTGACATCTCGTCAATCTTGAGCATCCCGGCGGTGTCGCTGATTTTGAGATCGAAAATCCTCATCTTATCTGGCCCCAAATCGGCCTGTGCCAAAAGAGTTCTGAATTGGTAGCCGAAAAGTTCAAGCTGCTTGCCGCTCAAAATTCCGCGGAAAAAGATCTGGGAAAGATCTTTGCAATCGATCGAAAGTTTCCCTTTTAGTTCATACCCTTTCCCCATCTCTAATTCAGTGAACACCTCGGCGACGCTTGAAGGGAGCAATTCCGATAGGAGGCCAAAGTGGATTTTGCCGCTGCCGATCAGTTTCGATTCATCCCCGATCGACTCGGCATGGAAAGAGGCTTCGACGCCGCCGAAAGTCCCCTCGATCGAGTGGATTGCAGTGCCGGTTGAATGTTCATATTCCCAATCGATCGACAGGGGTCTCTCCCCTTCGCTCAAGGGGCGCTCCAAATCTTCTAAAGTCAATCTCCCCTTGAGGGAAGAGCCCCGCTCAATATGGAGATTCGATCTGATGCAGCGGCTCTGATGGAAATAGCAAAATTCCGATGCGATCCGGTTTTGATTCCAATCCAACTTGAGATCCTGTAAATGGCGCAAAGAGCCGCCGAAAGGGATGAACCCCTCTTTCATCTGGCAAGAGAAAATCGACAAATCGGAGGCAATTTGGAGATCGGCGGTGAAATCGATGTCGTGATCGGAATCTAGGGCGCTCCAGAACGAGGCGGCCAAAGCTCCCGGGAGATGGATGTGAGCATGGTTCATCGTCCAGGTCGAATGGTCGAGATCGAATTGAACCCAGCCGATTTTCCCGTCCACAGGAGAAAATCCCTCTTTCTCTGCATGGAAATCGACCCCTTGCAAAGTCAATCCTTTTTCTGGTGAAAAGAAGACGTGGACAGGGCCGCGGCTTTCGAAATGGAATGGGCCCGTCGAAAGAGCTACGCTAGAGAGATCTAGATCGGTCTCGTATTCCCTCTTAGAGGCATCAAATGCGAGCCAACCTTGCCCCTTGATCGCTCCATTTATCTCTGGGATCTCAAAAAGAGAGAAGAAGGGGGCTGCATCGACTTGCAAACCGGCAAACGAGATCTGCCCCTTCCCATTCGAGTCCCATTTCCCTTCAAAAAGGCCGGTGCTCCCATTCAACCAAGTTCCTTTGCCGCTCTTGACCCACCACCACTCGTTTTCATTCAGAATGCGGCAGGAGAGCGATGCGTCGCCAAAACGAGCTTGCTCGACAATCCATTGATGATCGTCCCTTTTTGCCGAAAATTGAAAAGGGAGCTGTTTCCCTTTCCATAATAGATCGATCCCCTCCAAGCTGGCCGCCATCTCCCCTTCTGCAAAAGAGAAGCGGACATCGGCCGATCCAGAAAGAGGCGCTTTCGCAAGCCAGGAAAAGGCGAGCCCCCCATCTTCAAGCGCTGGAAGCAAACTCAAAATCGAATTCCACGAGAGTTGCGACTGGCACCGGAACTTTTTGAGCCCCTCATTTCCGTAGGAACATTCTTGGATCGAAAGTGGATGGCCGAGCAGTTCGGTCTTTGGATCGAAAGAGATCACTCCCCCTTTCTCCATCCCGACAAATCGGGCCAAATCCCAAAAACCTCTTTGAATTCTCAAATCGAACGAGACATCGTCCCCTTCCTTCGATAAGCGGGTAGCTGCCAGGTGGAGTTTTCTCCCCTTTCCTACAAGTTCGGCGCTCCCCTCTTCGATCGTCCAATCTCGCGGCGTGGCGATGAATTTCCCCTTTCCCTGTTCTAAACGGAACCCATTCGGCAAGGTGCAGCTCCCATCGGCTAACGTTGCTGCCAATTCCCACTCCCATGAAGTAAATGACTCGAGAAGATTCCCTCTGCAAAAAAAGTGTTCGCTAGCTAAAGTCCCTTTTTGTTCCGAAATCAAAGAGAGATCGCAGGAGATTCTCTGCGTCGTTAAAGAAAAAGGGATTCTTTCCCAGCTCGTTAAATCGACATATCCCGAACCAGACCAGAAAAAACCATCTCCCACCACTTGAGATAGGTCAAGAATGACCATCCCCTCTTTCCAGCTCCCCTTCAAATCAAAATGGAAATTCTGACAACTCCCCTCAGACTGCCACTCGGCTCCTCCAGAAAAAGCCCCTTCAAAACTCATCTCGTTCAGCAACCCCCTCCAACGAGAGGCGGCCACTTGCCCATCGGCTAACGATCCCGAAGCGTTCCAATCCCAGGCCCTAATCTCGCGTCCCAACGGTCCAATTCTGGCGTGTCCTCCCTCGAGAGAAAAGCCCCCCTTCCACCCTTCCGAGCCGATATGGGCAGCGAACGTCCCGAACCCGAGATGAGTATCTTCATCGCCTCGCCGGCAAACGACGATCTGGTTCATCTCGAACGACTCGATCTTCCACCGCTCCATCTTCTCTTCAGAAAATGCCCCTTCGACTTTGCAAGAAATCGAGCCGCTTTTCCATTCTATCTCACGTAAAATGGGTGCCTGAACGGAAGCCAATATTTGAAGAAGGTGGGAATAGGGGGGCTGCAACCGGTCGATCTCGGCTGTCCAAAGACTCACTCCCTCTTTTGTTTGCCCTTTTAGAGAAAAACCCCCTTGAGGAAATTCGAGCTCCGCCTCGAGCCAAGGGGCCGAATGGAGCGGCCAAAATCCCCGTCCCTGACACGAAATCGGAAACCTCTCTTGCCCCAAAATACCGGTCCCTGCCCCTTCCCAACGGACGCCTAATTCGGAAGTATAGGTAAACGAGCCTGAAATCTCTTCGACTCCCCCTTTTTCTCCCCTCACCAACCCTTTTGAGGCCTCTAGGCGGATTCTTCCGCCGGGCACTTTCACCGATCCCATCAGAGGATTGGAGACAAAATCAAAAGAGCCATCCCAATCAAACGAAGCGCTCTCGACTCCAGCATGACCCCAAGAGCCCACCGCCGCCAACTCTTTCACTTCCCCATGCGCGGAACCTTTCTGCCATTCTCCTTTTGCCGATTCAAGATGAA
The DNA here is from genome assembly GCA_018239895.1 of Verrucomicrobiota bacterium. Taxonomy (GTDB): domain Bacteria; phylum Chlamydiota; class Chlamydiia; order Chlamydiales; family SM23-39; genus SZAS-17. Next base: position 12,116 of record JAFEGL010000068.1, on the reverse strand, counting down.
CCCACCCATCCAAGGCCCCTTTCTCCAGGCAAATATCCCACCCGGCCCACTCAATCCAAGGCTGAATCAGCCGCGCGTCAAAATGGGTCAGCGCCGCCTCCAATCTCAATCCCTTTGCATCTCTGAGCGCCTCCATTTCGACCTGGGAAGATTCCGATACCAAAACTACCCTACCGATCTGTCGGGGCGAAGTTTTTTCTGCCCTTACTCTAGCGTGGAGTTTCATGTCGGGCCATTCGAGAAAACCCTCCTCCATCTTGAGCCGGAGGTCGATCCAATCGGAAGCGCCCAACCGAATTTCTCTCGGCGGCCCAAATAGAGTAATGTGGGGACTTGCTACCTCGATGAAAATGCCCAGCGAGCTTGGAAAATGATCGAAGGAGAAAGCGACTTCGATCCGCTGCGCCCGAAGATGATACCCCTTCTCTTTCCCCAACACATCGAACAAAACAGGATCGGTGAAAATGAGGCGGCCGCCTTCCCAATCCATCTCCCGATACGCCAAGCGGCTCCCATATTGCACCTGGATAGCGAACTTCACCAATCCGCCCACACCGCTTTTTCCAAAAGCGACGATAGCGCCGAGTAGGAGAAGACAAAAAATCCAACGATGAAAAATCCGAAGCACAAGGAAACCTATGGTCACCTCTATGCTACACGCCCTAGAAAATAATTTGAACTCTGATGAGTGAAATTTGCTCGTTTCTTGCTAATGGCAGTAAATTCGCGAAGCCAAGATCAACGATAAAAAATAGGAGAATTACTATCCTGTCTATCATGCCGGCAACGCCGATCATGCATATCCTGTACCTCTTCATGAGAAATCACAGGATATAAAAGGCCATTGCAAAGTTACAATGGCTCAATGTGAATTAGTCAGCTAAATGTTGTTGGACTTGCTGTTGGACTCTTCCAGATATAATGTGTAAAACCTTGACGAAGTCTTCATCGCCGGCTCTAAATGTAACGCTCAGTCCATTTGGGGCTCCTTGGAAGTCAATCTGCCCAAAGTTAAGACCCTTTGTTAGATCTGGTTTGATATGATTTAAGACGTTGGCAAATGTAGCTGTTGTTTTTTGGCTAATCGCATCATCTCTGTCGCGAGGAAGTTCTTCTTTGAATGCGAAAAATTGGCTTCTGAATGTTTCTCCATTCCCCCAAAATTGCCAAGCTCCAGGTTTTTCTAATTCTTGAAGAGCCTCGTTTACCGCGCCGTAAATTTGTTTTTTTTGGCCAGCGGACATACCTAGATGTAGATCTGATTGCCCTAGTGAAACTAATGATAACACACCCATTTTAATACCTTGTTTTAAGTTAATTACAAGGTAATATTATAAGGTATAAAACAATATAATTAAATGTTTATTATAATGTTTTATATCACATTAATAATAAAATACTTAAGAAATTGTAGCTAAATATTGATCGCGAGACATGAGGCGGTCGACCTCTTTGGGCTTAGAAAGTTCGATCTTATAGAGCCAGGCGGACGATTCTGGGTGCTGGTTGAGGAGGGAGGGGGTCGTTTTGACCTCCTCGTTGATGGCAGTGACCCGGCCCGAGACGGGGGAATAGATGTCGGCGGCGGCCTTGGTCGATTCGAGGACCGACACCTCCTCCCCAGCCAGAACCGTGTCCCCCACTTTGGGCAGCTCCACATAGACGATGGCCCCCAGCTCTTTCTGGGCATGGTCGGTGATCCCAACCGTGCCTATTTTACCAGAAATCGAGACCCATTCGTGCGATGTGGAAAAATGCATAGTCCTCTTAACTTTGGAGTTTTAGGGTAGCCCAAAGAGCCGGATGCTGCTCGATCGCATATTCGTGCGACGAGACGGCAAAATGTTGGGGCGGCCCATCCGCTCGGTTCAGCTGGTAGCTGAAGCCGATCTTTGGGAAGGCTTCAGGATCGTAGCCGAGGAGGCAGTGGGCAGGGATTTCGATCGACAGAGTATAGCTATTCGACTTCAAATCGGCTTTCACTTCGAGATCTTCGGGAGAGCAGAGTCTGTGCGTATCTTCATTGCGGAATCTAGAAATTTCCCGGCCGTAATGCCCCTGATGTTCTACGGGGAAAAAGACGAAATGGTGGCAAAATCGGGTGATGACCGCTTTGCTCTTCAAATCTCTCGTGTCGATGAATATTTCCAAGCTATCCCCTTTTCGGAAGTCGGATTCTCCGATCTTCTGAAATGGAACATGGACCTCGGCGAGAATGGAGATCTTCTCTTCGTTCCAACTGCAGTAAAAGTCGGCGAACGACTCTTCATCGAGGCAATCTGCCGTCGACGGCAGAGCAAAATCTCGGTCGTCTTTCAAGACGCCTTTCAAAAAGTTGCAATCGCATGCGAGTCCAAAAAATTGGATCGGCATCAAAGCTGGCAGGTCTTCAAACATGATCTTCTTCCTTTTGCATGGGCAGAACGACCGCCTTTTCTTTTCTGATCCGGTTCAACAGCCGTTTGGCTACAACCCGCTTTGTATCTCTTGAAATCATCTCTTTTCCGGCCTCCATTTGAGAGAGGATCGGCTCAGCAGGTTTGATCTTCTCTTGCAGATAGAAGAAGACGATCTGGCCATTGGGTGGCACATGGACAGGCGACCATTGATTAGGTACTAATATAAAGGCTTCGGTATTCATCCAGTTTTCCTGTGCTGTTCGATGGAGTTTTTTCTCTTGGCGGACCAATTTGAACTGGTCTAGGAGCTGAGGATCCTTTTGGGTCTCTTGGATCGTCCTAGCTGCTTTTCTCATCGGCTCGGCCAAGCGGTGGCTCACATAAAATTCGATGGGTTTTTTTTCAGTTTTTTCTTTTGTATCAATTGCTTTTCGCAAATCGGAATAGAAATCGAGACCGACTTTATCTTTTACTTCGGCAAAAGGTCTCCATTCCTCTTTTTCCGTCTGATAAAGAGCCGGATTTTTTTCCCGAATTTTCACATAGTGTTTCTCAAGCTGCCGATTGACGAGCTCTCTCAAGAGCCCCTCTTTCTTGACCGCTTCCAAAGTCCGAATTTGTCTATCAGAAATTTTCTCTACATCGGTAATTCGATAAAGGGCCGAATGTTCTCCCGCATATTGAGCCAGAGCCATCTTGGCCCCCTCCTCTCCTGCTGCCGCTCCACTCAACATCTTCCCGAATTCCTTCGCATCGTCCACGAAGGACAAATTGACCCGGTTTGAAGAAACAGAAATCACCTGTTCTTTCGCAGGGGCCGCAAAGAAAGCCTCTTCGATCCAGTCGGGTCTTCCATCGACCAACTTGAGTCTCGACCACGAATCGACCTGCGCCCTCATCGCCGGATCCAACCGGTCGAGAGCCGCGAATCGCTCTTCGCGAGTCGAGCCTGACAATTTGCTAAACTGTTTCGTCAACAAGTCCCAGTGGTCAAGCTGCCACTGTAAAGTTTCTCTAACGGACGCCCGCAGCGACAGTTCCCCTTTCGAGACTTGCTTCACTTGAGCCCTGAACACCGTTTCGACAAATTCTGGAACTCTCTTCTCCACTTCATCGAGGGACCGATACGAAGTGGGTAGAGCCAAGACATCCTTCTCAGAGACCGCGACCGCATCCAAATAGAACTGCAATCCGAACAGATCGTCGGCCGTTCTCAAGACCAGAACCTCAGGCAATCCATACACTTGAACAACGGCGCTCTCTTGCGCATACTCTGAAAGATCTCGGTAAGGGAGCGAGTCGATCAACACAGCATCTCCGATCCCGTTGAAATATCTTCTAAACAGCAAAACCTTTTGCCAAGCTTCGACGGCGCCTTTCTCATCCATCCCGATCAATCGCAATTGGTGGTCAAACGCAATCGGCTGCTGTTTATGTTGTTTCAGCTGACCCATAGCCCGCTCGAAATTAAAAACGAGATCGGCCTTCGCCTCGGCCAAGCTAACCTTGTATCCTTTTTTCTCTGCTTCAGAGGCGGCATTGTAGACATACTGAGCGGCCAAATCGACAAACTGATTCCCAAACCAATCTTGGACCGTATTGAACCCAAACAAAGCAAAGTCCCCATACTGGATCTCTGGATCGGGGCGGACCCAAGAATATTGCTGCATCTGGTACATCAAAATTCTTCTCAAGAACTCAGGCGGCATTTGGCTCTGCTGCATATACAAATTAGCCAGGCGGGTAAACACAGAAGCCGACACCCCCTCCATTCCCCTCAAAGCCTCAAACTCCCCGATCATATTCGGATTGAATTGGCTCCACACAGCCTGGGTTCCAATGAACGGCGCTTCAGGGTGGGAGTACAATTTATACCTTTTCGCCTGGGCGAGCCTCGTCTGAAAATCATCCTTCAGCGACTCAAAAAATTCTTCCACCAGAAGTCCTGCCAAGCCCGATGACAAAAAATCTTTCCGAATCACGCCGTCGTTCATGAAGTTCGGGGCATTTCCCTGGCTGGGGGCATCGTAGGCATCGGTCGACAAGAATCGGGCCAGCCTCTGCAGCTCCAGGAGCTTCAAATCGGTTCCGTTCAACCCTTTGCCAATGGTCCGATCCTTTACCTCTACTTCATTGTTAAACGTGGTGAAGGTTCCGAAGAAGGAGAACGACAAGATGATGACAGTTGTGACGACGAGAAAGAAAAACCGCTGGTACTTTCGGAAAAATTCAAGCATTCAAATCCTCGAAAAAAGAAGAAATTACCACATTTTTCAGATTGGCATCAAGAAATTGTGGTAATCCCCCATTCCGCCAGCCGCAAGCGGCTGGCGCGCCCCTACTAAACTGTCTATTGAGAAAGGAAAGACTTGATAAGTGGCAGCTCTGAATGAGACATCTGACGCAACGTCTCTTTTTCTTTGGGTGTTGGCAGATTTTTGGAGTGTGGTATGTTCAAAAGTAAGAACAGAGCGATATACATAAAACCTGAAAAAATAATAAACCATTGCTTACTGCGCCGCCCTGATTGCCAAGCCTTAATTACTTTGGGCATAAATGACAAGATTGCAAGACTAAAAAAAGTTGCTGTTACAAGGACCTTAAGGATCCAGATCCACCAGTAATCATAACCAAGCATAAAAGCCTCAGAATTAAGATGAGAAACAACCGTAACAGAAATCAAAAGTCATCTCAAAGAAAATTTTAGGGGGCGCGCGAGCCGCGTGCGGCTGGCGCGCCCCCTCACGCGCTTCTCCCGCTGCCTGCGGCAGCGGGAGAAGCGCGGAACCGTAAAGCATTCTAAGAAAGATGTCACAAGCTAGAAACTTGATGGTTGTCGGAAGCCGCTTCTTGGATGCAAGCGGAACAACTCAGAATCAATTCTGGAGACAACGAATAGTAAATTTCATAAATTCTTCATTTTTATAAATATTTTTTATAAAATCTCTTTGTTTTTTATATTCTTTTATTTTTGTATCATTCTCTAAAGCTGCGTAGTTAGGAAGCTGTATTTCTTCGGGGTTTTCATCTGTAGAATGAGCCATATGAGAACCGCCAACTTCTACAAAAGATTCAACATTTTTCTCTCCATATCCATACAACAAACCAGACAGATAATGATCTTGAAAAACCTTTGTCCAGAAGCGTGAGTCTGGTTGATTTAGTTCGCGCAATGCTTGATCAAAGGTCATCTCCGGATCAACATGAGAAAATTCATCTCCATATTTCTCAAAGACATCTTGAAAAAGTTTTATATTGATTATCCCATATATTATGTATGTTGGATCGAAATTTGACCGACGCTGGATAAATCGATAATTCTTCATCTTTAGTTTTTTAGAAAATTTGAGCCATGCTTTCCAATTTTCTAAAGTGCAATCTTCCACATACTGAGCATCTTCTGGATGAACAAGTACTTCGAGAGAAATGTCTTCTAATTTTCCGTCATAGATTAGCAGATCGGTCATTGGCTTTTCGCCAAGAAGAGTAAAAACGGCCCCTTCCTCCAAAAAAAATTTTTTCATAAATGCTTCAGCCTTTTTATTGTCTTCCTGATCCAGATTTTCTCTTTTCCAGGAATCAACTACTCGATCCGAACAAGACGCTAGAAAAAACTGGAACAATAAAAATGTTTTCAATAAAATATTTTCTTTCATTTTTAACCCCGGAGGTTTTTATGTTTTTGTTCTTACGACTTTCTCTCCTTTCAGCACTTGCAATTGCATCCTTATCTCAAGGATATTGCGGCGAAGAACGGCCAAATCATGATTATGTTTCATACGATCTTATAGATCTATCGAATGGTCAGGATGGATCCATTCTTAGCAAAGAAAGTAATAAAATCTATGTTAATCCAAACCGGATTTCGGTTTCAGAAGATGGAATCACATTAAAAAGCGACTTTGGAAGCGAAGTAAAGCTACCTCTTATTGCGTGTGACACAGCAGGTATTTTCATAGATATTTCATCTAACGAGGAAATCTCAGCCACGCAATATCCCGTTATTAAATGCAGAAATTGTCGCCGACCATTTAGTCCGACTTTTTTCAACAGAGGAAGATGCCCAAGCTGCGGCTTTCAAAACTGACAAGTTGGTTAAAGGAGCGCATCAGTCGTTTTCTAGCTGACGCGCTCCCCTGAAACTTCTTTGATTCGGCTCATCTGAATTTTATCAGCTCGGGACCTTGCCCGGAGATAGAGAGGAGCCTCTCAGCTTCTCTCTTAAACCAAACTTTCAGATTCTGTTTGGGTGAACAGGCGTTCAAGGATATTTTCTCACTCCGGGCAAGGTCCCCGTCTATCTCTAATTTTATTTTTTTCCTCTGCGTCTCTCTCTACTCCTTTTATCTCTGCGCTGATCATTTTTCATGCCGTTGAATGTATATAAGCGGAGTAAGCAATGGACAATTTTATCCTGCCGGCGAAGGCGGCAGGATAAACAAGATAAAATGATTAATACGACTTGGCGAAGATAACTCGGCGGGTGCTGGGCTCGCCGGTGATGATGCACTTGCCGGCCTCTTCAGGGGCGCCGATAGGAATGCAGCGGATCGTGACGTTCAGATCTTCTTTTATCTTTTCTTCGACAGCCGGATCTCCGTTCCAGTGGCAGAGCGCAAAGCCTCCGTGGATCTCGTCTTCCGATTTGGCAGTGAAGAAATCGTAGAAATCGCTCTTCTTGTCGATCTTGACGGTGTTTTGGTCCCGGAACGCGGTCGCCTTCGCGAGAAGGTTGTCTTGGATCTCGTCGAGGATCTGGGTGATCCGGTGGGGAAGCTCGTGGGCGCTGACCGGCGTTGTCTCCCGGTGGGGCTTGTCGCGGCGGGCCAGACTGAGCTGACCTGCGTCAACTTCGCGCGGTCCGATTTCGAGGCGGAGGGGAACCCCTTTCTTGATCCAAGACCAGCTCTTTTCGCCGCCGCGCATGTCTCGCTTGTCGACGATGATGTTCAGCGGTTGGCCTGCGTAGTGGACTTTTTTCAGCTCTCGAGCCAAGTGGTCGCAGAAAGAAAATACTTTTTCTTTCGCCTCTTCGTTGTGGACAATCGGGATGATGGCGAGGTGGGCCGTGGCGATTTTCGGTGGCAGCACGAGGCCATCGTCGTCGCTGTGGGTCATGATGAGTCCGCCGATCAATCGGGTGGTCGCTCCCCAGGAGGTGGTCCAGCCGTATTCTAGTTCGCTCTCTTGGTTGCGGAACTTGATATCGCAGGAGCGGGAGAAGTTTTGGCCCAAGAAATGGGATGTGCCCGCCTGAAGCGCTTTCCTATCTTGCATCATCGCTTCGATGCAGTAGGTATCGACAGCGCCGGGGAACCGCTCGGAGGGGGTCTTTTCACCGCAAATGATCGGCATCGCGAGGTAGTTGTAGCAAAGGTCGGAGTAGACCTGGAGCATCTTTTTCGCTTCTTCTTGCGCTTCCTCTTTTGTGGCGTGGACTGTATGCCCTTCTTGCCAGAGGAATTCGGTCGTCCGGAGGAACATTCGAGTCCTCATCTCCCAGCGGACGACGTTGGCCCATTGGTTGATCAGGATTGGCAAATCTCGATACGATTCAACCCATTTGGAAAACGTGTGGCCGATGATCATTTCGGAGGTGGGGCGGACGATGAGCGGTTCTTCCAGCTCTCCGGCAGGAACCAGCTTCCCCTCTTTATTTTTCTCGAGTCTGTGGTGGGTGACGACGGCGCACTCTTTGGCGAATCCTTCGACGTGCTGCGCCTCTTTCTGGAGATAGCTCAGCGGGATGAACAGGGGGAAATAGGCGTTCTGGTGTCCCGTCTCTTTGATCATTCCATCGAGGGCCCGCTGGAGGTTTTCCCAGATGCCGTAGCCCCACGGCTTGATCACCATGCAGCCTCTCACCGGCGAGTGCTCCGAGAGGTCGGCGGCCTTCAAGACGCTCTGGTACCATTCTGGATAATTTTCGCTGCGGATGGGTGTGATTGCTGTTTTTGTTTTCTGGGACATTGTACCGCTCACGTTTCAAAAATCGGTTCTGGCTGCGTCGGGCAGCCACGACATTTGAGCCTGCCTGCATCGCCCAACTTATTGAAGTTGGGCTGCTTCGGCACCGGCGCGTCGCCTGGCTCAAATGACGGGCGCCTCCTTGCCATCTACCGATTTTTGAATCACTCTCGGTAAACCTGCCTATTAATTCTGCAAAGTATACTTAGAACTCTTCAACTTTTCCATGAATTTTTCTCTCAAAGAGGCTTCGATCTCGCTTCGCACCTTCTCGAGTTTTTCGGGAGGGCAGTTTTTCCCGAGAGGGGCAAATGTGTAGGCCCCCATCGCCCTGACAACTTCCTCTTTCGATAAAAGGACTTCTTTGAGGAGGTCGATGTCGGGAAAGGCGAGAGAGATCGTCCCCTGGTGGAGGTACCCCTGTTTGCGCCGCCTCTGGGCCGCCCCGGCGATCTTCATCCCTTTATAGACGACATCGTATTGTGTCGGTTTCGCCATGCAAAAGTGGGTGCAGTCGGGGCCAATCGACTCGTAACTTTGGGCGATGAGTTCGACTGGATCTTTTAAGGAAAATAGGTCGCGCATCGATTCTAATACTACTTCATTGACGAACTGGTAGTTTTCAAGGGTATTGAGCGAAAAGGCCCGGTGTTCGGAGGGCATGAGAAATGAAAAGGCGAGATCCCAAATATGAAATACGATGCCGCCGCCAGTCGGCCGCCTTGCCAGTGAGAGTTTTTTTCCTTTCTCCGCATCAAACCACTTGGCAGGATCGATGAAATAGCCGTATGTTGCAGCGAGCCCTTCCCAGCGGTAGAGATGGAGGATCGGCTCCCCTTTCGGGTCGAGCTCTTCGAGAAGCTTTTCGTCGAAGAGCATATTCGCTTCAGCTGAAGAAATTCCTGTATCAATTATTTGCATGCGGCTATTGTCGAATAATTGATGTTATATTTCAAATCGTTAAAAAAACACTTCCCAAAGAATAGCTCGAAGGTCTATTAAAAAAAACTTTACGAGCATATCGATCCCCGAGGATCTTGCAATTCGGGGAAAAAATGGGTTAAAATAGAAGAAATCAAGGACATGCGCCATGTTTGACAAATTCACTAATCGCGCGAAACAGGTCATCAAATTGGCCAAAAAAGAGGCGCAGCGCCTCAACCATAACTACTTGGGCACCGAGCACGTCCTTTTGGGACTTTTAAAGCTCGGCCAAGGGATTGCCGTCAATGTGCTCAGAAACCTCAATCTCGACTACGATGCGATCCGCGCCGAAGTCGAAAGGATCGTAGGTTTCGGCCCTGAGATTCAGGTATATGGAGATCCTGCCCTGACGGGGAAAGTTAAAAAAGTTTTTGAATTTGCAAACGAAGAGGCGGCCAACCTCAACCATAACTATGTCGGCACAGAGCATCTTCTCCTTGCCCTCCTACGACAAGCGGACGGAGTCGCCGCCCAGGTCCTCGAAAACCTCAACGTCAATCTCAAAGAGGTCCGTAAAGAGGTTCTGAAGGAACTCGAAACATTCAATCTGCAGCTGCCTCCAATGGGAGCGACCCCTCCAGCCAACCCGAGCGCGCCTCGTAATACCAATAATAGCGGCCCGCAGCAAGATCGGACGCAAACTCCTCTCGCCAACGACAAGATGCCCGCTCTCCGCGCTTACGGCCACGACCTGACCGAGATGTGCCGCGAAGGGAAAATGGACCCTGTCATCGGCCGCCGCGAAGAGGTCGAGCGCCTTATTTTGATTCTCTGCCGCCGCCGCAAAAATAACCCGGTCCTCATCGGCGAAGCGGGCGTTGGAAAGACGGCGATCGTCGAAGGGCTCGCCCAAGCGATCGTCAAGGGCGACGTTCCAGACAACCTTCGTAAAAAACGGCTGATCTCCCTCGATTTGACCCTCATGATTGCCGGCACAAAATACCGCGGCCAGTTCGAAGAGCGGATCAAAGCGGTGATGGATGAGATCAAGAAAAACGGAAACGTCCTCCTCTTCATCGACGAGATCCACACGATCGTCGGCGCAGGGGCGGCAGAAGGGGCGATCGACGCCTCCAACATCTTAAAACCGGCTCTGTCTCGCGGCGAGATCCAGTGTATCGGCGCAACGACTCTCGACGAGTACCGGAAACACATCGAAAAGGATCCTGCTTTAGAGCGTAGATTCCAAAAAATCATCGTACAGCCGCCAAGTCTCGAAGAGAGCGTCTCAATCCTCATGGGTCTCAAGGCCAAATACGAAGAGCACCATAAGTGCGTCTACACTGAAGCGGCCGTCAAAGCTGCTGTTTACCAATCGGAACGCTACATTTCGGGAAGATTTTTGCCCGATAAGGCGATCGATCTTCTTGATGAAGCGGGAGCCAAGGCGCGCATTTCAATGATGCATCAGCCATCTCACTTTACGGCGCTCGAAGCGCAAGTCGAAGAGGCTCGTGTCGCGAAAGAAGAGGCGATTGGAAAACAAGAGTATGAAAAAGCGGCTAAACTCCGCGACACGGAAAAAAATCTCCGCGAAGAGCTCCAGAAAGCCAAGATCGAGTGGGAATCCCACAAAGATGAGCACCAGCCGATCGTCGATGAAGAGGACATCGCCAACATCGTCGCCAAGCAGACGGGAGTCCCCGTCACCCGCTTGACCGAAGGTGAGACAGAAAAAGTCCTCAAGATGGAAGAGAATCTCAAAGGTCGGATCATCGGCCAAGACGATGCTCTCAGCACCGTGTGCAAGGCGATCCGCCGCAGCCGAGCCGATATCAAAGATCCGAACCGCCCGATCGGCGCGTTCCTCTTCCTCGGCCCTACTGGCGTCGGGAAAACTCACTTGGCGCGCCTGCTGGCTACCCACATGTTCGGCGGCGAGGATGCCCTCATCCAAGTCGACATGTCCGAGTACATGGAGAAGTTTGCCATCAGCCGCATGACTGGATCGCCTCCAGGTTATGTGGGCTATGAAGAAGGTGGACAGCTCACTGAGCAAGTGCGCCGCAGACCTTATTGCGTCGTCCTGTTCGACGAGGTGGAGAAAGCTCACCCCGATGTGATGAACCTCCTCCTCCAAATTCTCGAGGAAGGACGCCTCACCGACTCGGTCGGCCGCAAGATCGACTTCCGCAATACGATCATCATCATGACTTCCAACCTCGGCGCCGATTTGATCCGCAAATCGACCGAAGTGGGCTTTGGAGCCAAAGAGAATGTCATGGACTACAAGTCGATGCAAGAGAAGATCGAAGGTTCAGTCAAAAAGCACTTCAAGCCCGAGTTCATCAACCGACTCGATGGGTTGGTTATCTTCAAAACGCTCGACAAGACGGCTCTCAGAAAAGTGGTCGATCTCGAGTTCAACAAGCTCAAAAATCGTCTGGCCAAGAAGAACATCGCGGTTACGATCGACGATGCGGCTCGCGACTTCCTGGTCGAGAAGGGCTATCTCCCCGAAATGGGAGCTCGTCCCTTGCGCCGCGTGATCGAGCAGTATCTCGAGGATCCGTTGGCCGAGAAGCTCCTCCAGCATCCGAACCTGGCGAAGAAGTATCTAATCTCTGCCAAAGACAACCAGATCCTCTTCATCGATCAGGAACCGAACACCGATACAGCCAAAAAAGAAGAAGCTCTCTCTACATAACCGCTGCCAGTAGCAACGGGAAACAACCCTGAAAGGCGCGTCACCGCACAGCAGCTGACGCGCTTTTTTCTATCTGGGGTGCGGGGCGGAGCCCTGCATCATGCTTATCATTAGCTGCG
>JAFEGL010000067.1 GCA_018239895.1 Verrucomicrobiota bacterium | reverse complement strand
CTCTGGGTTAAAACAGGGAACAGGATACGCCGCGAAGCGCGGCTCACATGATGACGCCGCGAGACGCGGCTAATGATGTACATGATGCAGGGCTCCGCCCCGCACCCCAGATAGAAAACTATAAACTAATAGGCGGCGCGCCTCCGACGGTATTCTCGATAAGTCTCTCTTGCTGCCATTGGCAGCAAGAGGGTTCTTTTATTTGAGTTTGTAGCCGGTGTCGCTGATGGTGCGGTCTCTTCCGTGGACGAGGTCGCGGCGGAGGTTGTACTTGTCGATTCCCGGGATGAATGAATACTCCATGTCGCTCGCACGGAAAATTCCGTTCGGCGTGAGAAAATCGAGGATCTTCTTCATTGCGGAGCGGCGGATCACCATCGAGTGGCAGTGGCACCTGCCGCCGATTTTTAGGAAATGTTCGTTGATGATCTTGGGTTCAAAATTGTACTGGTGCATGGAGATGCCGGGGCGGATGAGATCTCCGCCTGGGTAAGGATCCTTGCCGCCGTTCAAGATGTCGTGGACCGTGTCTGGAGTGACATGGTGATCGTCATCGGTGTAAAGGATTCCCCAATCTTTGGCCACTTTATCGAGCTCATCGATGTAGTCGGAGAGAAGATAGGGGGAATCAACTACGGTGAAGTCATCTTCTAGAACCCAGATCGTTTCGTAGCCTGCCTCGTAGGCGTCGGCTAGAACAGAGATGTGGCTTAAAATACAGCCGAGCTGGCCCCCAGTCGTGAAATGATGGACGCAGGTCTTTCCCACGGAGGATGCGGTAATAAAATCCCTCGATTCATAAACCCCGCAGACTTTGAAGTTCACGGGGCGGTAAAATCTCATGTGAGGCAGAATCTTCATCCCAATGTCGTTGAACATCGCTTGTGAAATATCCCACCCATAAATCCCAGAGACCCGGTGGGGCTCGATTCCGTAGGGAGAGAGCTCCGCTAGACTCCGCTGGAGCTTGTCGGGCCTCCGGTCGAGGTTGATCATGTAGATAAAATCGATGTTTTTGATCTGATGTTTTTCGATTTTATCGGTCACCCGGAGATAGTGTTTCGCCAGGGTCGACGTGGGATGATCGTAGTAGGATTCCATGTTTAGCCTTTCACGTGTGCAACGAGGACGGGAACTTGGTCAGGGAAAGTGCTCCGCTCTTGCATGGTGATCTCATAGTTTGGATTGATCTCTAACAGTTTGGCGACGATCTCATCTTGAGAGACATAATCGAACTCCTCGAGTCCAAACTGGTTGGCGTCGTCGATGAGGATCGTATGGGTCTTGATCGGGTGATTTTTAATGGCTTCCAGTTCTCGGAGAATCGGACTATTTGATTCCCCTTTGGCTGTATCTGGGCCTGAATAGTGCCCATCGAGCCAAAAAGTCGCTGGAGCGTCGATCGCGTTGAGAACGAGAGGGAGGATGTAGGTCGAATCACCGAGGATGATTTTTACATTCGGCTTATTCATGAAGAGATTGACGCTGTAGACGTAGAAGCGATACATCAGCTCGATCGAATAAATCTGTTCAAAACATCCGAATTCTAAAGCTCTCTCGACGCTTTGTCCTGTTTGCGTGCCAGTCTCGACGAAATATTTGTTGGGATATTTCTTAAAATTGAATTCTCTCATTTTAGTGTCTCTTTTAATTGTTTTTTACGCGGTACGTTCTAGCATGATGTAGAGGGAGGTAAACGAGGGGTGGCCTACGTTGAAATAGGGGTACTCTTTCAGGACAAAACCTGGGAGCTTGTTTAGAATCTTCGTCTTCCAATCCTCAATTGAAAATAGCGATACGTGGTAGGGAGGACCTTCGCAAAGGGAGATCCCCGCTACGAAACGGCCGCCGATCTTGAGGTGTTTTCGGATCCCTTCGAAAAAGATGCCCAGCTTATCCGGCGGAATATGCTCTACGACTTCCCAAGCTGTGACGAGGTCGCAAAGATAGGGGGTCGTCTCGCCGTTGGTTTCCAAGAGGACCGAGTAATCTTCGCAAATATCGCAGGTGAAGAGGTTTTTTTCGTGAAGAGCTGGCCACTCGGCTCTTTTCGCCTTGATGTTGTAATTGCTCCCTTCCAGTCCTACCGCGAAATGCCCCCGCTTGATGAAATCGTGGACAAAGAGGCCGCCCGCGCATCCGAGATCCATCATATTTAAGTGCTGATAGCCAAAACTCTCTTCGATTTCATGGATGAGAGCCGCATTGGAAAAGTTGTCGTTTTTCGTTCCGGCCGGTTCTAAATGGTCGGGGCTTTCGTAGGCGATTGGGTGATCGGTTTTAACATGAAATTTATAGTGCTGCATGGCTTCCTCAAAGGGTTCTTATTAATAGATAATAAAAAGTCGTAAAGGCTGGGTAAGCGATATGGTTTAAGGGGTACTCCTTAAAAGATAGGCCATTGATGTATCTGAGTTTATTGTGTTCCCAAAGTTGAATTTTTTGATTTTGAGGGAAACAGTCGTCCATCGGGATGCTTCCTATGAATACGCCTCCCTTTTTCAAATGTCTCCGGACGTTATCAAAGAAGAGGGGGAGCCTTTGAGGTGGGATCTTGTCTGCCATGGCAAAACCGGTGATGAAATCGCACTGAATCGGCTCTTCGTCTTTCAATACAGTGAGTTTTTGGCTCAAGTCGGCAGTAAAAAGGAGCTTTTCATATTGGGAGGACCATAGGCCGCTGCTTGGATTTTTCCCTTCTAACCCAACGGCGAAGTGGCCCCGATTGGTGAACTCTTGGACTAGAGCGCCTTTAAGGCAGCCAAAATCGAGCATGGTCAGCGGTTTTCGCCGTCCGAAAGCCATTTCGATGTCGTTGACGAAGGCCGCATTCGCAACAGCGTCTTTGATCTTCCGGTCCTTGAGTTCGGCCGCCTCAGGAAAGTCTGTTTGAACTCTAATTTGGTTCATTCTGATCACCTTGTTTTAGGTAGTCCTTAACAAGTAGTGCTGAATTTTGCTTGCGGGGGCAGGTAATCTACTTCGTCGCCCTGCATCGCCGACCCACTGCGGGGTCGTCTGCTTCGGGTTCCCCCTTTGGGGCTCCTTGCAGCTCACCTGCCCGCGCTTCGCACTATTCAAGCACTACATGTTGCGGACTACCCGTTTTACATGCATGGTATATTTTATCTGTTTTAATTTTTAAAGATTAAAAACTTTATTTTCGTTATTTATAAATCGATAAAAAATGGAAATGAAAATGATTTATTATATCGCTCCTCATGGAGCTGATCCGAATAGCTTATATGAGTCGGATGGAGTCCATGGGACTTTAAGAAAAGAGATCATTCGCAAAACGGGAATTGAGGTGAAATTCATCTCCGATTTTGAATGTCATAAAATCGTCAATCCGATCCTGGTCATCTGCGATGAATCGAGCCCTTATATCCAAGAGCAATTGGCGAAATTTCCTCGGGAAAAGTGCTTTTTATTGACCTATGAACCGCCCGTCATCCGCCCCGATTTTTACGATCGGAATCTTTTAAAAACTTTTGGGAAGGTATTTATTTCCGTAGATGACTTTGTAGATGGGGAATCGTTCATTAAGTTCAACTACCCCTGTTCCATGACGATCGCGAAAAACATCCCCGATTTCAACGAGAAGAATTTTTTATGCTTGATCAACAGCAATAAGATGTCTCCCTATCCGAACGAACTCTATACGGAGAGGAGAAGGGCAATCCAGTTTTACACGAATGCGACGAAGGGGTTCGATCTCTACGGCAACTGGCAGGGGATTGCCTCTTGGAAAGGGTGGGCTCACGACAAGTACAACATCATCAAAAATTACAAATTCTCTCTCTCCTATGAAAACATGGGGAATCAGCGGGGATATATTTCGGAGAAGATTCACGATTCGATGGGGGGAGAGTGCGTCCCTGTCTATTTGGGGGCTACGAATGTTACTGACCACATCCCGAAGGAATGTTTTATCGACAGAAGGGATTTCTCTTCCGATAAAGAGGTCTTCGAGTTCATGAAAGGAATCGATCGGACCCGATTCTACGCCTACATCGAGGCGCAGAGGCGGTATATGAAAAGTCCGTCGGCCCAACAATTTACTGTGGGCCACGCGGTAGCCACGGTGCTCAAGTACGTCTTAGCTGCGTTAGAGAGCAAACCAGTCGAGGGTCTCTAAGAGGCCCTTTTCTAAAGTGTACTCCGGAGTGAAGCCAAGAGATTTTAGGATTGATAGATCTATGTCGAAAAATGGTCTTCCGTTCGGCTTCTCATGGTCCCAGCGGACTTTTCCTTGCAACTGGAAATAGTCGGTTAAAAACCCGACGACCTCACGGATCGGTTTTTGCTGACCGTATCCAACGTTGATGGGGCCGCTGTGGCGGTGGATCAAAAGGCTCAAAATGCGGGCCAAGTCTTTGGCATAGAGGAAATCTCTCGAGGCGGTTCCATCGCCCCAGACGATGACCTCGGATTGCGTTTTATGGGCTTCGTAAAACTTTCGGATCAAAGAGGGGATGACGTGCCCTTTTTCGATGTCGAATTTATCGTTTTTACCGTAGAGATTGGTGGAGAGGACGTAGGCATAGTCGAGGCCGTATTGCTTTTGAAAGGCCATGAGTTGGGCTAGCATCGTCCGTTTCGCTTGCGCATAGCTCCAGTCGGCGGCATGGGGCGGTCCATTCCAGAGGTGCTCTTCTTTGACGGGGGTGATTTTAGGTTCCGGATAGGTCGCCACGCTCCCCATCGCGATGATTTTTTTCGCTCCGGCTAGCCGGCTCGCTTCGATGACATGGGTATTGATCAAGACGTTATCGACAAAGACGAGACCTTGGTTTTTGACACACTCTCCGATGCCGAAAACAGCGGCGGCCAGATGGAAAACGATATCGGGTCTTGCTTGGAATAGCGCCGCTTTCGTCTGATCGAAACAGATCAGATCGCAGCTTTCTTTCGTCAGCTTGATGAGGTTTCGGTAGCCTTGCGACTCCAACTCTTCGATCAAAGCCGTCCCAACCAGGCCTTTGGCTCCTGTGATGAGGATTTTGGAATTTCGATCGAACATTTTTATCAACGTTTGATTCTACTCATGATCTGCCGGATGAAATACTCGGTCTTGAAAATATCGAATTTAGGCCCGTCCAAGAACTCTTCCGCGGCTTTCAAGTACGATTCATGGGTGGTCCGGTCCATCGACTTCATGTAGCGGTAGAGCTCCTCCTCCGAGGCGAAGTTGCGGCGGTGGACAAAACACTCTTCCGGCACGTAGGAGGTGACATTCGGGGCGCCCAGATAGATGGGGACGCACCGGCCGGCAAAGGCGTCGAACATCTTTTCGGTCATGTATCCCATCCCATCGTGGGAGTTTTCATAGCAAATGATGAATTTGTAGTTTTTGATTGTATTTTGTTTGTCCTGCACGGTCCCTTTCCAGCAAGAAAGTCCGTCCCATCCGCGCCCGTAGAGATCGAAATCGCCTGTCGTGGCTAAATAGGCGATTGTTTTTCTCCGGTCGCCGAACGTGGACCCAGGGAAGGCATTGTAGTTGTTGCTGTTGACCATCACGCAGAATTTTTTCTCGGAAAAATCGGGGCAATTTTCTACTTTTTTGATCCGAAACGGCTGCAAAGGCCAATTGAATTTGACGTAGTTGGGGTTATAGGCTTGGCTTTCAAAGAGGGTGAAGATGGTCCCAAAATATTGTTCTAGTCTTTGGTCGTAGTAGTCGAGGCGGCTGCAAGGAGGCTCGAAAGCCAAAAGGATACACCGTTCCCGCGGATATTTTCTGAGATTTGCTAAAATCTGAGGGTCTGTCTCCCACGAAATGATCGCCGCTACATCGGTCAAATTGGAGGCGTCGTTGGTGAATTTCAACGTGTAGCCAGCCTTTTCTAGCTCCTGGCGCAAGGTATCTTCGACCCCGCCTTCCCTTTCGTTCCCTTTTGTATTGTAAAAGTTTTCCAAAGGGTTGTATCCGTGCATGAACCGGACGTAGACTGTATTTGGCATATCCCTCTCAAGCTATGATTCTTTCAGAAAATTCATTCGAAATGCAGCTGCACATGAACTCGATCTCTTGGCCCGAAAGCAAATGGTGGTTCGGGATGTAGAGCCCCTGCTCATCGATGATTTTTGCGTTCGGCAGCTCTTTTCTCCCATATTTTTTGATATAAAAGGGCTGGGTTCCCATCGATCCGCAGATGAGGGGGCGGCATTCAATCTGGTTTTCAAAAAGCCGCTTTGCGAGCTTGATCTTATTGCTCTTGTTCTTGGCCAGAATCGGAATGCAAAAACTGGAGGTGTAGCTATTTTCAACCTCCTCGGGAAACCAAAGAGAGCTTAAGTATCTTTTGAAAAGATGGAAGTTTTTATTCCTGTTTTCAATCATCGAATCGACTTTTTGCAGCTGCCGAAGTCCGAGGTAGGCTTGCAGATCGGTCGAGCGGAGATTGAAACCTGGAACATAAAAGGTGTAAAGGGCCGAAAAGTCGTCGATGCCCCATTGTGATCTCAGCTCATTTTGCCTGGCTTGATCCAGATCGCGGTCCCAGCCGTGGCTTCTGAGCTGTTTGAGGATCTCATAGACGGCCTTGTCGTTCGTCGTAATCATCCCCCCTTCAATCGTGCTCATCGTGTGGCCATAGTAGGTGGAAAAAGAGGACATGAGGCCGAAATTGCCCAATTTGACTCCGTTGTATTTGGAGCCTTGAGATTCGCAATTATCCTCTAAGAGAATGACATTGTGCAGCTTACATAAATCAACAATCTCTTTCATGTGGGGAGATAGCCCCAAGACCGAAACGAGAATAAGAACCGAGGGCTTTTCCTGGATGAAAATTTCTTCGAGATGTTTGACGTCGACCGCGAGATTTTCCAAATTGCAATCGATTAAGATTGGCTCCAATCCCAGCTGCATGATCGGGGAGAGGTCTGTCGCCCAGCCGAGGGCCGGGACCGCGACTTTTTTGTTTCTGAGCTGATAGAGCTCAAAGGCCGCATAGAGCATCAAGAGATTGGCCGATGATCCCGAGTTGACAAAGACCGAATATTTACATCCGATCCATTTCGACCACTCCTCTTCGAACCGGATCGTCATCTCTCCTTTCGTCAGCCTTGGATAGGTTTTTAACCACTCGATGAGGTGGTCGATGTCCGAGTTGTCGATCGTGTCTTTGGCGAGGGTGATCTTATTTTGGCTCATAGGGCTCACGTTTGCTGATCGAAATTTCATCTGGACCTTCAAGCTCTTTTCTTCTGGCGACGATCAGGCCATCGGCTGAAAAACTTTCCGCCATCGTGTGTTCAGCTAAGATTGTGTAGCCGCTCCGGTGCAAATATTGCATGCAAGGAGCATGGATCTGAGAATCTGAATGGGTCGAAATAAAGAAGTAATCGATCTTCCTCGCTTCGATCGATTCGCGGGCTGAAACAAGCATCTGGTATTCGTATCCTTGAATGTCGCAGTGGAGAATATTGACACGTTCGATCCCATTTTCCCGAATGAACGAATCGATTGAGATCTGCAGAGCTCCAGCATAATTTGCCGAGCCGTCGAAAGAGGTTCCTCCCAGATACGCCCGGGTAAAATGGCCCTCTTTTTGGTTGAGCCTAAAATTGTTCTTTCCCGATTCGAGCCTTTCAGGATCTGGTTCGATCATGTAGTTGGTCGCATCTTGGACCGCTTCGTTGAACCAAAGAGAGTAGTAGCTCCAGCCGCTTCCCAGTTCAATCATGGTTGCTTTGGGCGGCATGAATTTTAAGATTTCGTGAAAAACCCGCTCTTCTTGCGGCTCATGATGCCCTTTAAGACCGCAAATGAGGTCGGAAAGCCAAGGCCAATTGCAGCAATCGGTCATGACTTTGACGCCGTTGTGCATGATCTGGTAGGAAGAATTTCCCTCCCGAACGACTTTTCCTGCGTCGGGAACTTTGGGGATGCAATCCGATTCTTCACACTGAATCCCCGAAACCAATTTATCATAGTCGTATTGAGGAGACTTATAAGCTTTCGCCTTGAAATTTTGGATACATTTTTCTTTGTGAGATCTTATTGTTTCCATAAGAGATTATCTTTTGTTGATTGCGTTGAGAATCGAATTTGTGATGAGTTTTGCAAACCCTGCGCCCGAGAAAGGGAAGCCTTGAGGACCTTTGATGTAGGCATCGATCGCCTCGAGGTACGCGTCGTATTGTTTTTTATCTACGCTTTTTAAAAATTTTAAGAGATCTTCATTCGATGTGAATTCACGCCGGTCGATGAAACACTCTTTCGGCACATAGTCGGTGATGTTGTCGGCGCCCCAGTAGACGGGGACGGTTCCGCCGTAAAAGGCATCGAAGATCCTTTCGGTCACATAGCCCCTCTGGTTGCGCATATTTTCGTAGGCGATGAAGAACTTATAATTTTTGATGACCGGTTTTTTCTCGACGAGGCGCCCTTTGAAAGCCGAGTAGCCTTCCCAAAGCCGCCCATATAAATCAAACTCTTCGTTGGCCAAAAACTTAGCGAGTTTCGCCCGCTCCGAATAGAGTTCATCGGGATGGGACGAGGTCAAATTGGCCTGCACCATGATACAGAATTTCTTCTCGGTGAAGTCGGGGATGTTGTCGATTTTCTCCGTATGAGGTTGAGGATGGTAGAATTTATAATAGAGCTTGTTATCGACGATGTCGTCGAACATCGTGAGGATCGTTTTGAAAAACTGGCCGAGCCGTCTGTCGTACATATAGGCGTAATTGCTCGGCGGTTCATAGATGGCAATAACACATTTTTCGCTCGGATACCGGTGCAAATTCTGCAGAAGCTGCTGGCTCATGTTAGCCAGCGAAAAGAGGGCGGCGAAGTCGGTTAGATTCTGAGCGTTTTGAGTGCAGGCAACTTTGTAGCCCGCCTTTTCGATCTCCTCTCTCAAAAGTACATACGGCCGCGCAATCTCGTCCCTTCTCGCCAGCGGCTCAAAAAAGACATCGGGCTCCTCGCCGGATGGGGGAACTAGATAAACTGTACGACCTGACATATTTGCTCCTAAATATAGATAATTCTCTTTGTGATATATGAAAATTAAATTAAAGTTAAAAGAAAAAAGTAATAAGGTTTTTTTAATATGAATTCAGAAAATCGTCCATTTATTAGCCCGATTTTCAATGGACAAATCGGGAATCAATTATTCATTGTGGCTGCCACATTGGCGTATGCCTGGGACTACGGGGCGATTCCTTATTTCCCCGGACTGTTTCGGAAAGAGAACAGAACTTCTTACAACAAAGATCGGCTCTTCTTTCGTCTAGACACCTCGCCCGTTCCCCGCCCCTTTAAGAACCATTACCGGGAAACAGCCTGGTACAGCTCGCAAAGGATCCCTTTTCGGGAAGATCAGTTGATTGAAGGCTATTTTCAATCGTGGAAACATTTTCACCACCATCGAGACAAGCTCCTTTCGATCTTAGCTCCGTCTGAATTCACGATGAACTGCCTGAACCAAAAGTACAGCGACTTGATGGCGAGATCAGACACAGTGGGCGTCCATGTCCGGACCGAAGATATCCGGGTCCATGCAAGCAGCATCCCGTTTGTCGGTCTCCAATACTACCGGGACGCGCTCGAGCTTTTCCCCCGCGACATGACCTTTGTCGTCTTTTCAGACCGGATCAACTGGTGCAAGCACCAATTTCCCAAGTTTGACCGGAAGTTCATCTTCATTGAAGGCAATTACGGGATCGAAGATATGTTCCTCATGGCCAAATGCAAACACATGATCATCCCGAATTCGACCCTCTCTTGGTGGGGCGCCTACCTCAACCAAAATCCTGGAAGGACGATCGTAGCGCCCGAGAGCTCTTGGCTCACAGCTCCGGTCAATCCGAGAACAAGAGAAGATCAACTTCTACCGGACTGGAAATCGCTCCCGTTCGACATCGAGCCTTATCCGACCGACATGTACGACTACGACAGAACGAGCTTATCTGAAGATAATAATTTTACAAATTGAGGCACATTCATGAACATATTAGTAACTGGAGCTAGCGGGTTTTTAGGAAAAGTCCTTTGCCGCCGTTTAAAAAAACAGGGACATCAAGTTCTCGGCGTCTCTTCGAAAGAGTGCGATCTGCAAAACGCCGCTTCGCTCGATGCATTCAATAGCCAAAAGTTCGATCAGATCTACCATCTCGCCGTTTGGACGCAGGCGGGCGATTTTTGCATGTACCATCCGGGGGAGCAGTGGCTGATCAACCAGAAGATCAACACCCACATGCTCGACTGGTGGCACAGACAACAACCGCAAGCGAAACTGATCGCGATGGGGACGAGCTGCGCCTACGATCCGGCCTATCCTCTCGACGAAGACCACTATCTATCTGGCGTTCCGATCGAAAGCCTCGTCGGCTACGGGATGACCAAAAGGATGCTCCTCTGCGGACTCCAATCGCTGCACCGTCAATACAATCTCGACTATCTTTTCTTCATCCCGTCGACGCTCTATGGCATCGAGGGGTATCACAACGATGGGAAACAGCTCCATTTCATCTTCGATCTCATCCGCAAAGTACTCCGCGGCAAATTCTACAACGAGCCGGTGGTTCTTTGGGGCGACGGGGAGCAGAAGCGGGAGCTGGTCCACGTGGAGGATTTTGTCTCTACGATGCTAAACCTTTCTCATCTAAAAAACAAAGAGGTCAACATTGGCGAGGGGACGGAGCACTCGATCAAGGAGTATGCGAGGATGATTTGCGATGCGGCCCAGTATCCTCTTTCAAAGATTGAATTTGATACAAGCCGCTATGTTGGCGCCCGCTCGAAAGTTCTTTTGATTTCCCGTCTCAAGGAGCTTCTCCCGACCTACTCGCTCCGCTCTCCGCAAACCGGCATCGACGAACTCGTCACCTGGCTCTCAAACAACAAACATCTTCTATAAAGATAAAGCCCTTGCCTACGGCAAGGGTTTTTCTATCTGGGGTGCGGGGCGGAGCCCTGCATCATGCTTATCATTAGCTGCG
>JAFEGL010000066.1 GCA_018239895.1 Verrucomicrobiota bacterium | reverse complement strand
GAGAATAGAGGGCTGCTGTCGTGGTGGGTCCAGTGATTGAAAAACTGGTATTGATCAGTGCGATGGAAGTGGGCGGAGTTACTGTAATGACCCCAGATAGGGAGAGAGACGTTGCACTCTGCATGCTCGGAGATTGGAAGCTCGGAGCGGTTCCAGACCCATTCGAAGTGAGAATCTGGCCGGTGGATCCAGGTCCAACTGAGGTGATCCTACTTCCATCAAAATAAAGGACGCTGCTGGTGGTGTTTCCAAACGTTGTAGTGTTCGTCCCTCCAAAAGCGATCGGCACTGGCGCTGCGAGGTCAATGCTGAGGTTATTTGGATGTGCGATGAAGGTGAGGGTGCCAGTGAAGGAGGTGATGGTCGCAAAAGCGGGATCGCCAGCGCTCGAGCCAATGAGTACTTGGCCGTTAGTTCCAGCAGCCGTGACGTTGATGTTGTTGGAGCCTTCGCCGATAAGGACGCCAGAAGTAGTCAAGACCGTTCTACCCGTACCGCCGCTTGGAACTGGAAGAGGCGCAATCAGCGAGCTGATGGAGACCACTTCAATGTTGAGGAGATTGTGGCCTACAGTAAAAGAGAGGGTCCCTGCAGAAGAGGTGATGGCAGAGAAAGCCGGATCGCCGGTGCTTGAGCCGATGAGAACCTGACCGTCGGTGCCGGCAGCGGTTACATTGACGTTGTTGGAACCTTCGCCCAGCAATACGCCCGATGTAGTGAGAACGGTTCTTCCTGTGCCGCCGAAGGGGACTGGCACGGGAGCTTTGATGTCGATGCTGAGAGAATTGTGGCCGACGACGAAACTGAGCGTGCCGGTGATCGAGGAGACGGTCGCAAACGCTGGATCGCCGGTGCTCGATCCAACAAGAATTTGACCATCTGATCCTGCGGCCGTCACATTGACGCCATTGGAACCCTCGCCTAACAATACGCCATATGTAGTGAGGACAGTTCTTCCCGTCCCGCCGCTGGCGACTAAGAGGGGCGTTCCGAAGAGGGGAGCTGTCGAGAAGTAGCCGCTGATATTGGTGCCGGCGCCAGTCGGCGTATTGACATAGAGGCCGTAAGCGGTTGTTGTATTTTGGACCGACGCGGTGTCGATGTAGAGACCAAAAGCGTTATCGGTTGGGCTTCCAGTTCCAGCCGTTGAAGTGATCTGGATGTAAGATCCAAAGATAGTGCCGACAGAGCCGGTGCCTGACGCCTGAATTGTAGGCGTGATGCTCGATCCATAGACATTGGAATAGGTATTTCCTGGCGATACGTTAAAGCTCGAGTTAGCTCTCAGAGAATAGAGGGCTGCTGTCGTGGTGGGTCCAGTGA
>JAFEGL010000065.1 GCA_018239895.1 Verrucomicrobiota bacterium | reverse complement strand
GATATGCATGATGCAGGGCTTTGCCCCGCACCCCAAAAATAAGCTCTGCTAAAGGAGCGCGCCAGCCGCTGCGCGGCGGTGCGCCCCCGACGGTTTTCTCGAGCTGCCGTAGGCGGCGAGAAATGAACGGAAGTTTTATGTTCCCATTCTGCTTATTTGAAGTTGAGGATATTTTAGACTGGCCGAGAAAACTATAGACTATAGTGGCGCTCCTTTCCTGCTCCTAGCAGCAGGACAGGGGCGACAAAGCGCCCATAGAGGCGGCAGCTCCCGCTCCAGCGGGGGCTGATGAACTTTGTAACACCTATTTCTACCAAAATCCAATTTTCTGCTAACATCCTATATTTTAGGAATTTCAATGAAACTTAGTCGTTTTTTTCTTTATTCTGTCGTCTTTTTTTCTTCGGCCTCTGCAACAACAGCAGCAGATATAAAGCAAGTATCTGAGGCTTTTGGCCATATCATAATCAAACATCTTAAACGGATCGAGGTTGAATTCGATATGGCGCAGGTCCTGAAAGGAATGCAAGATGCTTCTGTCGGGAAAGAACCTCCTATGTCGGAAGATGAATGCATTCAAGCATTGGATGCCATCCAAGAACAGCATCTAACGAACCAAAGTAAAGAAAATCTCAAGCTATCCGAGGCTTTCCTTGAAGCTCAAGCCAAAGAAAGGGATATTACTGTTTTAGAAAATGGAAAGGTACAATATCGCGTTCTTGCGCCTGGGAATGGCCCTATTATAGAATCGACATTTGCCCCTTTAGTTCGATATGTCCTTAAAAAGCTGGATGGTTCAATTCTTGCAGAAGGGGAGGAACCAGTCAGTTTGAATGAAACGATTCCTGGATTAAAAGCTGGAATGCTTGGGATGAAGGAAGGAGAAAAGCGGATTATCTACATTCACCCCACTCAAGGTTTCGGCGATAGCAGCGCTATGGCTCTTCTTCCTCCCAACCTGCTTTTGATATTTGAGATTGAAGCAATCAAAGCCGACACAAATCAATGACAATATTGCCATAAGACAGTTTCCAGAAATTCTCTCTTTTGAAACCGTTTGACAATGTCCTTGTATTGCTTTTCGTATTCGATTTTTAATTGTTGAGTTTCCGGATCGGAGGCATCAGCAAAGAAACTTGGCATCAAAAGTAAAATTTGATTAAAATCAGACGCTTCAGAATTGCAAAAGTTACCAAGCTTTCGATTGATATGATCAAGCTCTTCTTCTAAACTTAAAAATTCTGAAGAGGGAAGTAGCTTTTTCGGATTCAATGAAAGAGATTCTGATTTGCTCCGCCCCATGATTTGTTCTCTTCTAAAAAATAATTGAGCATTATGCTTGCCGAAACCCAATAAAATACCAAGCAACAGATCGTTATTTTTCAGAACATCGCTGATGAGATCTTTTGATCTTTGACATTTTTCTAACAAAATAACAGGAGTTATATGATTTCCCAGTATTCTTCTAAAATCATTGATGTTTTCTTCTACTGTTTTTAAAAATTCAGATTTATTGATCATGAATATGATCGTAGATCTTGACTTATCGTGATTCTCTATAAGGAGAAAACGAGAAGATGGAAATAAATGTTCATATTTCTTCCATAGATTCCACCCCTTATTCAACTTCAGAATAGGCAACATAAATCTGTAGGCAAAATCTTCAAAATGATCCAAGCTGCGATACTCTTGAGGAGGCTCCTGTTCTAGAAATCCGCAGAAACCCATGGGTTTACTTCCAAATAAAACAAAATGGGTATCCCAACTTAAAAACCGAAAGAACCATTCAATTTGTTCTCTATCTTTTTGAGGTATAGCGTTCAGTTTTCTTGAGAAAGACAGGTATTGAATGGGTCTAATTAACATTAGACCCAACAAGGATAAAAAAATAACTAGAAAAATAGATCTTTTAAAGCCTATAGAAAGTGCCCACAATTTCTGCATCGATTATCTAACCACCTATTCTTAAATTTGCACTTCGGGCAATACCAATAGGTCAATCCAGATTGGCCATCTTTGCAGGTCACAAAAATCCCCCCAGCGTCTGCGTGGAGAACATCTGTCTGGACCCATTGACTATTAGCCAGAATAAATATCCCAGTTTCAGTTATAGCAATTTGGTTAGATTGAACGTAACACTTATCGCAGTCCTCTATTTTCAGATTATCGCTCGAGATTTGGCTAAATGAAAACAGGCTTGCAAAAAGAAATAAGATAAAAATTCTCAAGTTCCCTCCTGGATTTCTGGGTTAAAGAAATGCTATACGATATTGCAAAAATAAATTTACTACAAGGATTTTCTAAAAAATTTCTTAAACTTATTCCTAAAAGTTGTCATCAACGAGACAACTCAGTTCGAGTTCTAAAAATGTGATAAACGCCGCCCCTTTCCTGCTGCTAGCAGCAGGAAAGGGGCGGCACTTATCGAAATGAAAATGATTTGTAGAGCTGAAAATGTCATCTCTTAGAAAGCGTCGAGCCTCGGCTTTCGCCGAGGCTTGACGCTGATCGGGAACTCCAGATCTATGACTATTTACTGAGATTCGTTTATAAGACCGACTGCTTCCACGTCAATAATTAGAAGTTGGTTAGGGTCTATTTTTTCCTCTAGGAGCATGAATTTGGCGGAAAAAATCCCTGAAACTTTTTAGATGGGGCCGGTTTAATTACACTCCTTTTCTCCGGGCAGGACCCGGTCTTTTCTCTTTGATATTATTCTCTGTGTACTCTCTATTCTCCTTCTTTCCTCTGCGCTGATAAAATTCAGATGTGCTCAATCTAAAAAGCTTTGGGGGAATCTTCAGTTGACCTTTCGATATAAAAAGTGTGGAATCATTCCTGAGCAAAAATCAAAGATTGTCTCCAACGGTTTTTTTTCGTAGGATAGTTTCCTTATGAATGGATTTTGTCCTTTAGCTTCCGGTTCGAAAGGGAACTCGATTTTTGTCGGTACGAAAAATACCCGCGTCTTGATCGACGCCGGCATCAGCGGCATGCAGATGATCGAGAGGTTGGCCCGCATCGGCGTCGATCTCGATTCGATTCAGGCGATTTTGGTGACGCATGAGCACAGCGATCATATCAAGGGGCTCGCGATCATCGCCGAGAGGCTGAAGATTCCAGTGCTGGCCAATGCCGAAACGGCAAAGGGGATTTATGCAGCGCTTGGCATGAGGCCCCGGTTTAAGATTTTCACGACGGGAGAATCGTTCGAGTTCGGCGATCTTAAGTTCCACCCGTTCAGCATCCCGCACGATACACTCGATCCTGTCGCGTTCACGGTGGAGACCGGATTTTTGAAAGTGGGGATCTGCACAGATCTTGGGCACGCCACATCACTTGTGAAAAAGCAGTTAGAAAAATGCGACTATCTTTATTTGGAGGCGAATCACCAGCCTTCGATGGTCCACTCTTCGTCGAGGCCTGAGATGCTCAAGCAGCGGATCTTGGGTAAGCAGGGGCATCTTTCCAACGAAGATTGCGGCAAGCTTCTCAATGCCGTTTGGCACGAGAAGCTGAAGCATGTCCATCTGGCCCACTTGTCCAAAGAATGTAATACAGCAGATGTGGCTCTCGATGTGGTTTCAAAGACATTGGAAGAGGAAGGGCTTCGTTTAGAGCTCTCAGTCGCTTTTCAAGATGAAGTTTCCAAGAGCATATTGTTCTAATCTCCTTAATATCAGCCTTGTCAAGTAAATACTTTAATATTAAGTTTTGATTTCTTGTTGATAATTAGTTTATTTAATGTATAATTATTTACATGACAGTTATTTTAAATAACATTTATCGGAAAGTTACGGATGGGGTTACTCAGCATCCAGTTGCTTCTAAAATTACTTTAGGATGTGGTTTAGCAGCATTAGGGGTTTATGCTCCTTTAACTGCTACCGCAGCCGCGGGGGCATTCGCGTTGGCTCAGTGTGTCCAAAGCTGTCTAAAACCTAAAGAAGACCATCCATTTCCCTTTTACACGATTCAGCTTCCCTCGTTTAATTTTTGGAACAAGAATACTTGGTTTGAAAAAACAGGTCTTAAACTCGAAGAAGCTAAAAGCCTCGATAAGTACATTTCAGCCCATCGAAAAGACTGGCAATCTTCTTTAAAGACCGGCGAAGTTCTAAGGATTCCCAAAGAAGAGAGCGGGCTTCCAAGAACAATTCATGTCTACCGGGAATATGGCCGCCTCTGCGTTCAAGTTTGTTGTAAAACAAAAAACGGACTTAAAGCTGTAGGAAGAGGGGGATTTAAGAGCGCTAAAATGGCTGTAGAGTGGATGACCAAGACTCTTTGGGTTCAGTCAACTGCTAAAGACGCCAGTGATTTTGATCGGATCGGAAGAGGACTCGTAATTCAAGATCAATTTCATGATGTTCGCGGGGTATTTCCAAGCCCAAAAGGGAGACTTGTATTTGATTCTAATGGAATCCAAAAGTTCTCCATGTTCGCTCCTTTGCGCGATGGGTGTCTTCGCGATCATTTTGACGTTGCCGTAAAATATAAATTTACAGCCATAAACGATGTATTGAACGCTCTGAAAGCGTTTGAAGAAAGGAATATCACTCACGGTGATTTAATGCAGGGTCCTGCAACTAAAGAAGATAACGTTCTGTTTTATATAGATGGAGGGAAAGCTTGTTTTGAGATCGCCGATTTTGATGTAGCAGCATGGAGAAGTGATATCAAAAAGTGTAGAGAAGACTCTAAAAATAATTCTCAGGACTCGTATTTTTATAATTCAAGAACATTTGATTTGCTTTTTGCGAAAGAATTTATATCCAAAGTCCTTTGTGCAGAACGCATTAACGATATCAGTATAGTGGGGTTTTACATGAGTTCGAGGAACCCTTTTACTGCAGATGAAATTTTTATGAAATTTCAAACATCAATATCTGAATCATCAATGACTATAAGACAAGGTCTGTGCTGAAACGAGTTCAGCTTTTAGTGAATAGCCAATACGTAGCTGTCGGGGATCCAGGCCGCTTGGCAGGCGATCTTGTGTTGGTGCAAGAGGGCCTTGGCGTCGCTTTCGATAGCGAGGAGATCGCTGTCGGTATGGCTCGGGTCGTGGTGGGTGGCGAGCCACTGAGGCGCGCCGGTTTTTTGGAGCAGGTAAGCGGCGTTTGGAACTGAGGAGTGGCCCCAGCCCATCTTCTGCCGATATTCGGCCGCTGTGTATTGCGCTTCGTGGACAATCGTGTCGCAGCCGGTTAAGAATCCGATCAAGCCGAGGTGGGGATCCACAATTTCTGGCGGCACGTTGTCGAGGGAGCCGTGGTAGCCTTGGAGCATCTCGTTATCGGTGATGTAGCCGATTTTTTTGTGAGGTGTGACGATCTTGAAGCAGTAGGTGAGCCCCGGGTGGTTTGTGACGTGGAAATCGATGGTCAAACCGCCGAGGGAAATCGGCGTCTTTTGCTGCGTCGTCTTGAATTCTAAATCTGCTTTGACTTGCTCTAGCCTCACGGGGAAAAACTCGGGGGCTAAAAGGTCGGAAAAAAGTTCCCGATACGATCTCCGGATATTCGGCGGAGACCAGATCGTGATGTGGACGCCTGGTTCATAGATCGGATCGAAGAAGGGGAAGCCGACGAGGTGGTCCCAGTGGGAGTGGCTCAAGAAGAGGTGGATGTTTTGCACTTTTTGTTTCAGCAGCTCTCGACCCAGTGGGCGGATCCCCGTTCCGGTGTCGATGATGACCACTTGGTCTTCGTAGCGTATTTCTAGAGCGCAGGTGTTGCCGCCGAATTTTGCGTATTCGGGACCGCTGACGGCACACGATCCTCGAGTGCCCCAAAATTTAAGATAATTCTTCGTCATCGGACCCCTCTTCTAAATCGAGGCCGGAAGACGATCCGGTGTTGGCGAGGACGCGGCGGGGGCGGGCCCCTTCCTGAGGTCCGATGATGCCGTTGGTTTCGAGTTCGTCCATCAAAGAGGCGGCTCTCGCATAGCCGATTTTCAATTTCCGCTGCAAGAAGGTCGTCGATGCACTCTTGGAAGAGACGACGATCGTGAGAGCCTGGTCGTAAAGCGGATCTTTCCCTTTCGGCTCGTCGTCGTCTGGACCGATGTCGGTCGGTCGGAACGAGTCGAACGAGGGGATGAGATAATTGGGGGGAGACTGTTTGCAGATGTGGTCGATGACCTGGTTGATCTCGTCGTCGCTGATGTAGGCCCCTTGCGCGC
The DNA here is from genome assembly GCA_018239895.1 of Verrucomicrobiota bacterium. Lineage (GTDB taxonomy): Bacteria > Chlamydiota > Chlamydiia > Chlamydiales > SM23-39 > SZAS-17. The sequence continues at coordinate 3,039 of JAFEGL010000065.1, read as the reverse complement.
GGATAAGCTGGGACGATCCGGGCGGCAGGAAGAGGCAGTCGCCGTTGCCGAGGAGGCTCTCCGCTCCCACTTCGTCGAGGATGATCTGGGAGTTGACGCGGGAGGCGACTTTGAACGAGATCCGGGTCGGGATGTTGGCCTTGATGATCCCGGTGATCACTTCGCGAGACGGCCTTTGCGTCGCTAAAATCAGGTGGATCCCGACGGCGCGGGCCATCTGGGCAATCCTGGCGATCGGCGTCTCGATATCGGCGCTCGAAACCATCATCAGGTCGGCAAATTCGTCGACGATGGCTACGACGAGAGGCATATGTTCCGGGATCGGGATGCTGAGCGACGATTCGAGGTCTTTGTTGATTTTCCGGTTGTTGAAGGCTCCGATATTTCTCAAACCGAGCTGCTTTAAAATCTCGTAGCGGACCTGCATCTCTTTCACGAGCCATTGGAGCGCCGAATAGGCTCCATGCGCCTCGGTGATGACGGGGGCGATCATGTGGGGGAGGCGAGAGTATTGGGTCAATTCGACTTTTTTCGGGTCGATCATCAGCAGTTTGACTTCGTCGGGTCGCGCGTTCATGAGAATCGACATCACGATCGTGTTGACGCAGACCGATTTTCCTGAACCGGTCGCCCCTGCGATGAGGCAGTGGGGCATTTTTGTCAGGTCGGAGAAAACGCAGTCGCCGTTGACCGCTTTTCCGAGGAGAACCGGGATCGAAAGGCGCTTTCCTCTCTGCTGATACTGGGTCAAAAGCTCTTTAAAACTCACTTCTTGAGGATGCATCGCGGGCACTTCGACGCCGACGGCCGCTTTCCCGGGAATGGGAGCGACGATCCGGATCGATTTGGCCTGCATGTTCAGGGCGATGTCGTTTTCGAGGGCTTTAATCTTTTGGACCTTGACCCCGATCGATGGATGGATCTCGAACGAGGTGATCGTGGGGCCGCTATTGATCTCTCCCACCTTCGCTTCGATCCCAAAACTCTTCAATGTCTCTTCTAAAACGCCAGCTTGCGTCATCAGATCTTTTTTCAACGTCGGCTGATCGACATTCTGCGTTGGGCTGGCCAAAAGGCTCGCCGAAGGGACTCTGTAGGAGGAGTCCTCTCTTAAAATCAGCGCCTTGGTCGGAATGGGGATCGCCTCTTTCTCTTTTGGCGCCGCAATCTTGATGACGGGGGCGATCTCTTTTTTCACCTCTTTCACTTTGACAGGTTCAGTTTCTTTTGGCTTCGGCGGAGCCTTCTTCTCTTTTTCTACAGGGGCGACGGGGGGCAGATTGATTTTAGGCGCGGTTGTTTCCGTGGTTTTTGGAGGAAGACCCGTATAGATCCGACCTGGCGCCGAAGCCGAGGGAGCCGCCGGCTTCTTCTTGGACATTGTTTTCCAGATCCAGCTGCTCAAGAGCAAAAGGACCGCCCAAGTTTGCTTCAGTTTCGATACGATCCGGACGCGCGTCAGCAGCAAGAAGGAGACGAGGCTCAAGCAGGAGAAAATCAGCGTCGCGCCAATCGGACTTAGAATCCGCATCAAATTGGCAAACGGGAGATCGGCATAGAGAAAATAAAATGGAATTCCACCTAAATTGTACCGGAGGATCGTCTGAGGATACGGATTGTAGATGACGAGACTCTCCGAGACGACTTTCCCATCGAAGTAGGCCGCTTGCAGAGGAAATTTCTCGGCAAAGATGTTCAGGAGTACGCAAATGGAGCCGAGGAAGATGACGAAATAGAGCTGATCGTACGCGACGTGGGTCAATTTTTGGCCGCTTAGCATCCGGATGCCGAGCCAGATGAAAAAGAGGGGGATCAAAAAAGCTCCCAGGCCGAAAATATATTCGCCGCCGAGGGCGGTTACATAGCCAACGTAGCCGAGCCAGTTGGCTTTAGGTTCCAGATAGGAGAAGCTGATCAGCGACAGTAAACCCAAAAACCCCATCGCCACAAAGAAGAGCCCTTGTGCATCGGGATTGATCGGTTTTTTTTCCCCTTTCTTGGCTGTTTTACCACGCATGAAAGACCATCCAGGCCAAAAGTCCAATTCCTAAGCAATACCAGGCGAACGGGCGGACATTCCCTTTTTCATAAATTTTGAACATCCATCGAACTCCCAAAAGTCCGAAGGCAAACGAGGAAATAAATCCCCCTGCGTAACATTCCCACCGAAGAGCCCCCACGGCGTCGGAGGTCCCCTTCAATAGCTTGACCGTCTCGAGCAATTCTCCTCCCAGCACCGTCGGAACCGCCAGCAGAAATGAGAACCGGGCGGCATCCATCCAATTCCATCCGCAAAACCTCGCCGCTGAAATCGTCGATCCGCTTCGCGAAATGCCGGGGATGAGCGCCATCGTCTGCATCACTCCTATGCATACCACATCTTTCCATTTCAAATCTGTAACTTCAGCCTCTTTTTTTCGCGATGCTAAGAAAAGAAGCGCCGCCGTCGCCACTAGACAGTAGCCCAAATACTCACCCTGAGCTGCTGCAACTCGCAATGGTTTCAGGAACAAGTAAGCTGGAATGAGCGGCACGATGGCCAACGCATAGAGCGACATGAGCCTAAAGCTGCTCAATACTTTGAGAATATCTTTCCAGAGGAACAAGATTAAGGCCAGCAGCGTGCCGCCGTGGCAGACGAGATCGAAATATTCGAGGTGTTGTCCATCGGCAATGCCGAGGAGCCATTTAGTGAATTTAAGATGGGCGGAGGAACTGATGGGGAGGAATTCGGCGATGCCTTGAACGAGCCCTAAAATGAGCGCTTCGAAAAGGGACAAGACCCACTCCAAAAAAAATGGGCGATCGACGGGGCTCGAACCCGCGACATTTGGATCCACAATCCAACGCTCTAACCAACTGAGCTACGACCGCCATGAAAGGGCATAATAATACTTATTGGGCCTGAATTCGTCAATAGACCCGTTTTAGGTAGTCCTTAACAAGTAATGCTGAGTTCTGCTTGCGGGGGTGGGTGATCTGCTGCGTCGCCCTGCATCGCCGACCCGCTGCGGGGTCGTCTGCTTCGGGAAACCCCTG
>JAFEGL010000064.1 GCA_018239895.1 Verrucomicrobiota bacterium | reverse complement strand
CAACACCAACATTTAACGAAGATACTTTTGATGAAAATACTTCGCCTTCAGCGCGCGGTAAGTTTCTTGAAATCATTTCTAGGCTTGCCATTTTATTTCCTTGGTTTATTAGATGGGTTATTATTGTCCAGTATAGTTCTGGAATTGCGTTAATATTGAAAACGGTTGCGTTCCGTTATCTGTTAGACTAAATAAATAAGATGCTATATCGCCAACTGAGTCGGCGTTAGAAAACATGGAACCATCATTGGGAATCTCTGCGGAGAGCACTCCTGTGAGGTTCGAAAAATCGACTTGATTTGTGAATAAATTAAAAGCGTTGATTGACCGAGGGTTCCCTTTATCGTCGGTGCCTGCAAACCAGGCTGCGGAATTGGGGAGAGGATTATCGGGCGTTCCGAAATTTCCTTGAGAATCTTTCCCGTATAAATCGGTTCTTAATGCATTGACATTCGAATTGATGAGAGCGAGGGTCGCTATGTCGTGGGCCATTAAATCGGCAGCGCTCTTGATGTGGTACTTCTGAATATCTTGATACAAAGTTTTCAACTCAGATTCGAGCTGATCGATCTTAAGATTTAAATCATTAAGAACCGAATTGGCTGGATCGCTTTTTAATATATTTAAGGAAGCAAACGAAATCGGAGATTCAGTATTTACAGATAAGTTCATTTGAAGAGTCATCCAGAATTTATTATCGATTTTCTATCACGTCTACGTTGTTTATTATATAATTAAATCGATATACTGTCAAAACAAATATTTAAATTAACAGAACGCTTAATTACAGATCATTAACACGCAATGACTTACGAAACGTCATGCAAATTAATTATTGAATTATTAATTACATAAATGTATCATAATAATTGTTGAATTATGTATTAATAATAACGGCAAGGAAAAATCATGATTGGAAATGTTACAACATCTCCAGTTCTCCCTAAATTCGATACAATCTTAAGCGCGCTCGATTACGACTTCTCTTTATCGGAACAATATACGAACGTACAAGACTTTCTAGCGCATGATAGATCTTTAGTCGCCCTCTTCGCCTATTTATTGGCGGGTGCTGGATCCAATAGTTTAGAAGGCCTAATTTCGTCGATGGAATCTTCCACAGATCCCGAAGATGAAAAGGCTGTAAACGATCCGAGACACGCCTTCATCAATCTAGTCAATCAACTGAACGCCTCGAAAGATGGCAATCCGTCGATGTTGCAAGCTGCGGAAAACGGCGATTTAACTTCTTTAGCCCAAGACATTATAAATGACAATGCGGCTGGAAATCCCATCCAGGGAGCCCTTGAGACTTTCCTAGCTCAATTTCCAACACAGGTAAATCAATGAACACCATCTCTCCCGTTTCCTCTTCAACAGCACAAGCGGCCGCTCCAACCTCTTCCGGAGATGCGGCGATCATCGGCAATGACCTTAAGGACTTATCCCAGGCTCTGGCTCAACTAAAAGATCCCAAAAATTACGGCAACATCGCTTCTATTGTAGAAAGGTTGATGAACGACTACTTCCAAGCGGAAAATGATGGGTCGATCCCCCCGAACGCCCTCGACGAGCTCTTTTCGAGCTTCAGCAACCTCGTCCTCGACGCCGGCTCAAACCCTTCCGTCGGGTTCATGGAGGCGTGCAACGAAGCGACCGATTCTAGACACAACCCAGCCGACTTAATTGCCTTCCTCACTGAACTGCAAAATGAGCCAAAGATGAAGGAGCTCATCCAGAGCACGATCGACCAAACCTCCCAGGCCTTCTTAAACTACCAGCCTTCGGGCAAACCTGTCACAGGCTTCCCCTCCGACTGGATCGTCTTGGGCGACGACTCGAACGCTTTTTATACCCTTTTAAATTCCCTTTCGAGCATGCCGAAACCTCCTCCACAGATCTACTACACGACGCTGGCTACTTTGATGAATAAAATCAACTCTGACTACGCTCAGATCGTCAACGACGGATCGATGCCTCAAGGGACGCTCGATGGGCTATTCGCCGATTTCAACAGCTCTATTTTCGATGCGACATCTAGCACAGGGATCAACTTCCTCGGCGCTTGCCAAGAGGCCGTCGACTCAAAGAATCCAAAAGACCTGATCGCCTTCCTCACCGAGCTGCAAACAAAGCCCGACTCGATCCAATACATGCTCGCGAAAGCCAGCGAAACAGCCCAGAACTTTTTAACTTACACTCCTTCGACTAAATAAGTTTAGGGTGCGGGGCGAAGCCCTGCATCATGCCTATCATTAGCTGCGCCTCGCAGCGTTATCATGTGAGCCGCGCTCGCGGCGTATCCTGTACTCTGGGTTAAAATAGGGAACAGGATATGCCGCGAAGTGCGGCTTATATGATGACGCATGATAGGCAAGATGCAGGGCTTCGCCCCGTACCCGAGATAAAAAGCTCTTCTTCTAAAAGCTGATCATGGCGCCGCCGTGAAAGCGGCCAAAGTTTGATCCGATAGAGACGGGCGGTTCGAATAGCTGAAAGCCGAAATCGAGCCTCCCTTCGATCGTAGTCCCAAACTTATATCTTACGCCGGGCCCCACCGACCAGAGGGTCGCGTGCCTATCTACGTCTTCTTCCTGAATTACATTTTGGGCATACCCGACATCCATGAATGCGAGGATCGTCACTTGGGTTTCAACCGTCTTGTCTTTGAAACGGGAGGGGAACCGGATCCACTTGCCTCGGATCTCAAAATTCCCGCAGACTCCCCGATCCCCGTTGTAGAGCCGCTCTTGGTAGCCGCGGACTGTGTCGTAGCCTCCGATTGAAAACTGTTCGCTGGGGAGGAGCACCCGAGTTGTCCATTGGCCTCGAGCCCAGGTTGAAAATTCCAATTCTTGGAAGGGAGTATAGACGTAATTGAAGTAGAACTTTTCGTAGTAGTAGTTGTTCTTGGCCCCGGGCTGAAACCCTTCGAAATCTGAGTTGCTCTGATTTGCGATGATGGGTCCCGGAGAAAAGAAGGCCAAAACTTGGCCTGAAAATTTGTGGCTCCCCTCTTGATAACTGAGGGTATATCCGCCCACGAGCTGAGTGACGTTGACCGTCTTGCCCGTGACTGCTACAGGCACCTGCTCTTCGAACGGGAGGAAGTTATTGAAGTTCTTGATGTCAAAGCCGAGCTGCACTTCTTGCGTGACGTTTTTGTAGGAGGGGCCGAGCAAGATCTCATAGCGGAGCGATCCTTGCCCGTTGTGGCCGCTCATCTTTTTAATTCCGGTGATTTTCGGATTGAAATGGGCATATCCTCCGTAGAGAACGAGAATGTGCCGCCAGGGTAGAAATGTGGTCCAATGGATCGTGTGGGAGTTGAACTCGGGATAGCTGGCTCCCGATGTGAATTGGTAAGAGAGGATTTGATTGAGCATGAAAGATTGGGCCCAATCAAAACCGCCGAAAAAGCGGGCTAGGCCAAGCGGCTGGGTTCCCGTATTGTCGCCCCCTCCGTACGTTCTCAAGAGAAACCGGTCTTTGACCATGAGCTCAAGGTCGGAGGTATAGGGTTTGCTGCCTGGAGCTATGATCGCATTCACATGGCGAAAGGGGTTTCGGTTAATCCAGGCGAGATCCTCCAAGAGTGTGTCGGTGCAGATGGGGGCTCCCGGCTTGAGCCTCATCGAGCTGAGGATCTGGGAGTCGGAAAACCATCTGTTTCCCTTGCACGTGATCTGATCTACATGGCCGAATGTGACTTTGAATTGGAGAACTCCCTGCGTCACCTCTTGCTCAGGTGTCTGGATCAACACGAAGGGGTAGCCGAGGTTGCGGAAGGTTTGCAAAAGTTCTTTCTTGACCCTCTCGATCGATTCAAGGGTGATGGCCTCGCCAAACGCTCCTTGAAGATGGTACTCAATTTGCCAAGGATCGATGGGGGCGCCTAGTTGGCAAACTTCAACGCCCCGAATATCTTCCAGCTGACACTCAGATCGGCACTCTTTATCGCCATAGAGGAAGATCCCTTGGAGGGATGTCTCTTGGCTGAAGCTCCATAAAGGGAAAGCAAAAAAGATAAGAAGGACGGATGCTCTTTTCACTTTAGGGGATCTATGATTTTCGTATTGTAGTTTCGGTAGTAACGGCTCATCACATAGACGGTCTGTGTCTCGGTCCCTTCGCCCAATGTGAACGCAACTTCGGTAAATAGCGGATCGTCAAAAACGTAAAGTGTGGTGAAGAAATCGAGAAAGGCCATCGTCGTTTCGGCGATCGGGAGTGGGTTTGGAGTGGGTCCATTGGAGGAGCCTTTATAGAAGATCGTGTAGGGGACGCCGCCGAAGGAGCTCGGATAGTACGTTTTCCATTGTTCTGTGGCTGTGTTGACGAATTCGATGCCAGGAACAAAATCGTGGAAGTTCAATAGGCCGTCGATTGAATTCTGTTCTCTCTCGGCGGTGAAGATCCTCAAAGGTCCGCCTGAGGTAAATTTGTTTCCAGCTGCCGTAATAAATGAGCCGCTTCCCTGTTGCGGCGGAGTCGGATATAAGTTATCGACGACGACTGTAAGGCTGCCTTGAGCCGACTGGACGATCGAGGCTCCGTTGAAAAATCCGCTCACGCCGGCAAACAAACTGAGATCTCCAATTCCGGTATTTTGGATCTTTGAGGTGGAGTTCATTGTGATGTTTGCGTTGGCGCCTATCGTGGAGGGGCCGTTGCCTTGATTTTGAACCAAGGTATTTGTGTTCATGGTGATGTTGCCGAGGGTATTGAAGTCGAGATATCCCTGCTGTCCTCCTAGGTTAAGGATCTGGGAGATGTTCCCATTTCCTGTCATGGAGGCGTCTCCCATGAAAAAGAGGTCTACATCGCCGTTGTTTCCAACCAATTGGGTCAATGCACCGCCGCCTGAACCCGAGGTGAGATTCATTTCTTCGTTAAAATTGAGCTTCAAAGATTGATTTGCGCTCAGTTCGGCGAGAGAGTTGGCGCCTGTCCCCCCTTGTAAAAACAGATTGCCGCTGGCAGCTCCCGCAATGTTGCCCAGATCAGATAAAATCCGGGTCGCGCCGATCATGTCCGACCTTCCGATGAAGAGGTCTTGCGGTCCCGTAACATTGGGATAAAATCCCATGAGGATATCCCCTTGCAATGACTCGACATCGGTCAATACGGCCGTGGTGGCTCCTCCGACCATTGTCCAAACGCCCGTGGTGGGATCTGGGTTGATCGTCATATCGCTTACCGAGATGATCGTCGCGTTTCCGTTTTGCAAGGTAGAGGTGTTATTCGGATCGAGGTTGACGTTGAGAGCCTGTTCGAAGCTGAGAGTCATGAGATTGGAACTGAAAATTTCTGCAAATCCTGTGGCCGCTCCTGTCCCTCCGATGATCGTGGTTCTCTGCGTTTGGATCGTGACGTTGTTGCCTGCCGCTGTATTCGGCTGGTTGTTGAAGATGACGGCAGATCCGTCGTTCGCGACCATGGCCATCGTGGTGATGGGGCCTAATACTTGGAGCCAGCCGCACTGGATATTGATATTGCTCTGCGAGGTCGACATGTCGGAGACAAAGGTCCCGATCGCCGCAACGCCGCAGTTCGAGCCGTTGTTGTTTCCAGCCTGTAAAATGATCGAGTCGCTAACGCTGTCGACAAAAGAGGTTTGGACGTTGATTTGCGAGATGGTGATATCGAGGGTCGGCGCCGTCGTATCGTTGTAGTAGCCGATGACGGCGTTGAGCTGCTCTCCCCCGTTTAGCGTGATCGATCCCGAGGTGGCCTCTACACTGACAGAGCTCATATTGCAGGTGAGGCCGAACATCGTCCCAGCCGATGGGCTGTGGGCTCCGATCGTCGTGTGGGTCAAAGTCCCCGTCCCTGGGTTGAGGGTGATGCCGATGAGGCCGCCCGAAGTGAGCGAGACGCTTCCCGAGATCGATTCGACAAGGTTGGTCAGTTCGTTTCCGTGGCCGATGATCGCGGTTGTGTTTGCTCCGGAGCTACTGTTCAGTGTGGTGTTCCCGCTGACGAAATTGATGCTGAGAGCCGACGCGATGGTGATAGGCAAAGTCCCTCCGTAAGGAGAGTGGCCGATCTGAACATAGCAGTCGCTGGCGGTTCCCCCTTGCAAGAGCAGATCGCCTCCGATCGAGCTCAGAGTGATGCTGCTGCTCACGAAGGTGATGGCCGTGTCGAACCCTTTGCCAATTTGGGCGAAGCACTCGGTATCGGATCCTCCATTTAGGGTTAAGTTATTTCCAATGCTGGATGAGGTGATTGCACCGGTATCGCTGGTGATCCGAGCAAAGCACTGGGGAGATCCGCCGCCTTGGAGTATCGTATTTCCTCCCGATTTGAAGGCGACGCCGCCATTTACGTTGGTGATTTCGGCGCTAGCGTTATTCCCTCCGGTGCCGCCTGTCAATGTCAGATTCCCTCCCGCCGAGACGTTGATATCCCCAGAAGTGTCTTGGATGAAAGCAACTGTATTGGGATCGACGCCTCCCTGAAGCGCGATGTTGTTGATCGCTCCGATGTAGTTGAAATTATCGTGAGCGACGATTTTGGAAGGGGCCTTCGAGGTCGCATCTCCGATAAATAGATCGAATGTCCCGGTCCCTGTCGTAGGACCCAAAGAGACGAAACCGTGATAAGATTCGATGAGGGCATCGGCTGTGAAAATTTTGCCCCCTTTCAATGTGGATGTGCCGGTTCCTCCCGATGGATTCATCCCAATATTCCGGTAGGCTTTGATGTGGGCATATCCATTCTGGAGACCGCTGATGTCGTTATTGACGTCGAAAAGGGTGTTGAAATCGATCTCTAGATCGCGGGAAGAGTAGATATCGGCAAAGGCATTCCCCATCCCGCCAACAAGCCTCGTGCTGGTCGAGACGATTTTGACGTCGAAGTCGGCCGAAACGGGAGTAAGATTGTTATTGTTGATGATCCGGGCCGACCCGTCATTCCCCGAGCTAGGACCTTGCAAAAGGACTACGCCGCCAAGAACATCAATCCCCCCCTGGGCAATCGATGAAGCGCTCGTGTAGGTCCCAATCGCCGCGACTCCTGCGTGAGTTCCGGCGTCATTGCCTGCGTTCAGGGTGAGGTTGTGGTTTCCATCGGCGTGAACTTTGACTAGATTTACAGTTAAAGCGACGGAGGAGGGGGTCGCCGCATTGTAATAGCCGATGTTCGCATTGTTTCCATTGGACGCATTTAGGATGATGTCGCCAGAGAGGGCCTCTACGGAGACAGAATTTGAATTGACGTTGAATGTGGTCGACGATCCGCCTGAAGGACTCTGAAATCCGATGATCGCGGCCGTATTCGCGCCGCTTCCAGCATCCAGCGTAATTGTGCTATTCGACACGAGAGAGATCGCGCCAGAGCAGGAGCTGATGAAGGTGGAAAGTTCATTTCCATGGCCGATGATGGCTGTTGTCTGAGCCGTTGTCCCCCCTCTCAGGTGGACGATCCCGCCCGTTGCAGCTCCAGGAAAGGTGATATCGCCTGTCACGGTAACAGGAGAGCCGGTATTGAAGGGAGAATGGCCGATTTGGGCGTAAGCGCCTACTCCTCCGCCGCCAAAAATGTTGAGAGCGCCTCCCAGCGTCACGAAATTGATGGAGCTATTGATGAATGCGGGGGGCGGTGTGTAGATCCCTTTGCCGATCTGAGCATAGGCGTTGGTCCCGTTCCCTCCCGTCAAATTGGCATCGGTCCCGATTGTGATGGTTAGAAGTCCATTGCGCGAGCTGATCTCTGTGTAAGAGAGATTGCTTGTCCCTCCGCTCAGGGTCAAAGCGGTCGCGGTAGAGACATTCAACGTGCCGCTGTCTTGCATGATTTTAGCAAACGGGGTCGATGCACCGTTTCCTCCTGTCAAAGTCAGCGGCCCGTCGATGATGACATAGGCGCTTCCCGATGCAGATTGTATAAGCGATGGGGCCGCCGAAGAGGCGTCCCCTAACGTCATTGCAAAAGCTCCAGGCTGCGTGCCAACTCCGATCTGAACGGGGCCGTTGGTGCACTGGATAAGCGCTTCGGCATTTGCTGAAGCGCCCCCTGCGATGTTGATTGTACTCGCCGTTTTCCCCGTATTGATGAGGACATCGCTGTAAGCGGCGATTTTTGCTAGGCCGAGCTGAGAGGTGTTGTTCAAAATCAGGGTGCCCGAACAATCGAAGATGAGATCTTGGCACGCGTAGATATCGGCAAAACCGGAGGCGCTGTTTCCTCCGAGAATCGTCGCATCGGAGAGGCCGCCTAAATTGATGACGATATTGAATGGGGCTGAGCCTTGGGTCGGATTGTTGTTGATGATCCGAGCGGCTCCATCATTGGCCCCTGCCGGTCCCGTCACAAACAATCGACCCGCCTGGATGTTGATGTTGCTCTTTGCAGGTCCATTAGCATCGAATGTTCCGATCGCGGCGATCCCTTGGCCGATTCCCCCCGTATTGCCAGCTTGAATTGTCATCGTCCGGCCCGTGGCTGTTTTCGCCGTGAGCGTCTGGATGGTCACATTGGCTCCCGATCCAACCGAAGAGCCGTTGTAATAGCCGATCACAGCGTTGCTCCCCGTGCCAGCTGTCAAAGTGACATTCGAAACAACCTGCGAGATCGCATTCAGAGTCGTACATTGGACAGTAAAGTTGCTTCCTCCGTGAGGATTTAAAAATCCGATAACGGCATGGCTATAAGAACCGGTGCCTCCCTGAAGGACAATGTTCCCCTCGACTTCGATATCGAGAAGCGATGAAGTTACGTTTGTCAAAAGACTGGAAAGATCGTTTCCGTGGCCGACTACAGCCGATGTTTGGCTAGCGCTACCTCCAGTCAGCAAGAGTTGGCCTACAGTTTGACCTGTTGGCAGAGAGATATTCGAGGTGACTGTCGAATTCCCGCCCCCGCCAAAAGGCGAATGGCCGATTTGGGCATAGGCCCCTGTTTGAGTTCCTCCGAATACCCGGATATCGCTATTGATGTTTTGGAAGGAGATATTGCTTGTGATTGCGCTGGGCGATGAAAGGGCCCCTTTGCCGATTTGGGCATATGCATTGGTCCCGCCGCCCCCTTGCAAAGTTAAGAGTCCGCCGACTTGATTGATGCCGATCGCCCCTCCAATCGATCCGATTTCTGCTTGCGTAGTTGGGCTGTTCCCTCCCGTCAAGGTCAATGCGCCTCCAGCCGAAATAGCGATCGCGCCAGAAATTGTATTGAACAGAGACGTCGCGTTAGCTGAATTCCCTCCCGACAAAGAGAGGTTATTGGCTGCAGTTGCAGTGATCGTCCCCGAGTTGAGCGAAATTCCGACGGGGATGGTCGTAGCTGAGGCTGTGATGTTGTTGCCCGCCTGCAAGACAACGCCGCCGCCGCCCGTGCAAGAGATCAAATTGTTGAAGAGGATATCTTGATTGGCCTCTAGGTAGAGAGAAAAACTTGAGGACCATGCGACGGGAGCGTTCACAGTGATGACTCCCGTGCCGCCAGTTCCGTTTGCCGTGTTGATGACGACGTTGGTGGTGGCGAGGAAGTTTTGGAGGTCGGTGTTGAGGATCGTTGCAGGGCTGCCAGAGAAACTGTAGTTGGTGACCGGAGGGCTCGGCGGCGGCGTGGGAGGTGGCAGGAAGGGACCGAGGTTCGAGTTGGCAAGGGCGATCGTCACATCGGATGGGTCGAGGAGAAGTTTTCCCATGATCGGCCCCCGCGTGTCGACGAAGCCAGAGGGCATGAGGAAGTGGGCGCTCGAAAGTTCGACAAATCCCCCCTCTGCCGTTCCGCGGGCTGAGATCGAGCCGTTGAACGCCATGACGTCGTCGCCCCAGACGAGGACATTTCCCCCTTTGACGCCGTCGGCAAAAATTTCGGCCCCTTTGTCGACTCGGACATAGCGGGTCCTCCCCTTCTTCCCGATCTGGACGGATCCGCCATTTTTAACGCTGGTGACGTCAATTTTGGCGTTTGGGAGCACCTCGATCGCGTCGGCCAAGACTGAGACCGAATCGGCAACCAGGGTGCCGTCAATTTGCGCTTGCCCCTCGGTTCGGAGAAAGATCCGGCCATTCGAGGCGACGATGGCTTTTGCCTGGGCCTCGCCGGTATGGCGAATCGCCCACGAGTAAGGATTAGCCGAAGCGCGAAGTTCGATTTCGGCCGCTTTTAAATAGCCGCTGTCGTCGATGCTCCCAGCAAAAGCCCCAGCGCTGGGACGGATGATGATCTTCTCGTTTCCTTCGGGACAGATGAGGATTTCAGGGGCTGAGGCCATCCGGATCGCGCCCGCTTCGATTGAGCCCCGGTTTTCAATCTTCTGGGCAATCAGGTAGACGTCGCCGTCGCCAGCCTGAATCGTTCCGTAATGGACGATCGTTCCACCCGATCCTCTCAGGTTCCACTCCCCTCCATTCATGAAGTCCTCATTATTGAGATCATAAGTGGAGACGAAAAGGCCGTTCGTGTCGATCCTGGCATCTTTGCCGATGAGGATCCCATTCCGGTTGATCAAAAACACCTGGCCGTTCGCTTCGAGAGATCCGAGGAGAGAGCTGGCATTCGGTCCCATCACACGGTTCAAAACTTTCGACGTTTCTCCCGGCTGGATGAAGCGAGTTACCTCATTCGGCTGAATGGAAAAATCTTGCCAATGGATCACAGCGCCGTCAGAGGCTCTAATCTCCAAGAGGTTGTTGGATGAAGTGCATGAGACCGATCCCGATTGAACTGAAGCGTCTTGCGGGTTGGCTAGCAAAGAGACAGCCAACGTAAGCGCAAGTGGAAAAATCAGGATTGTTTTTGCCATGAGACAAGATTTTTTTTCCATTCTCGACGATACAAGCTATCGACTCAAGAAATTTTTCCATTAAAAGGGGAAAATGTGGAGAATGGTTGGCAAAAATAAAGGAGATTTCATGAAAATTCCAAGTGAACGTCCCTATTTTGAACGGAGCAAACCTCTTTCTAACAACGGGCCTAGAACGCCGACTCGAACAGAAACTGCGGCTCAACGAGTATTTACAAATTGGCCCAATTTGGGAAGCGTGGGCCATAGAGCGGCTCCAGGACGCGTCCGTTTCACAAGAGAACAACTTCTCTATTTGAAAAATAGTCCCTTGGTAAACCCAGCGCCGATGGATCTAGATCCAGTGGAATAGATCTTTCATGACAGCGAGGACGATCTCGATCACAATGAGGATGATGATCGTCATCTCGAGGCGGGACGATTGCTGGTGATTGAGCTCGTTGCCCAAGATCTCAAAGAGTTCGTGCAGCAGAGTCAATCTTCTGTTGAGAAGATCGACCCGCTTGTTGACGTCTAGATAGTGGATCACGCGGCGGTAGATTGGCTCCTGATCCGAATGCTCCCAAAAAAATTCGGGAGTGTCCAAGATCTCGGTGTGAAGGTTGATGTAATTTCTTTCTAAAAAGAGCTCGCCCATCATCTGAGAGGTTTGCTTGCGGGATAGAGGAATTTTTCCCCAGCGGGCAAGATCTTTGGGAATTCGCTTGCTGTGATCGATGGTGCTCGAGATCATCTCTTCAAAAACCGTCAGTTTGACTGACTGGCCTATCGCATAGGAGACCGCCAATTTCGACATAAAATCCCGATCAGGCAGGCTGATCTCGTCATCTTCGATTTTAATCTTATCGGAATAGCGGAAAGTGAACTCGTCTGTCTCTATCTTGGATAGACTCTCCTGCTCAAACCGTTTGAGAAGAGACAGGTAGGCCCGCTCCTCTTCTTCTTGGAAGCCCCAGAAAACGACGGCGCCATACGCGAAGTAGAAAATATCTCTCCGCTTCCCCTTCTCATCCTTCGGCTGGGTGTGGATCGCGTCGCGATACATTTGCGACGCGCCCCCCGAGTGGAGAAACTGGTAAAGGCGATGAATATCGTAAGAAACAGCTGTGCTATATCCAGTGCAGCGCATCTCCAACGATATACGCGATCCCCTCTTTTCAGCCAAGGTCAACTATGATAAATTATTATCTTGCGTATCATGCCGGCGTAGCCGATCATGTCCATCCTGTACCTTTTTCCTAGAGCTAGAAGTACAGGATAGACATGATCGGCTACGCCGGCATGATACGCAAGATAACAATGATTTAGAAATGAAGCAGCTTTTTTCAATCGTTCCCTTTGTCGTTGCAATGAATCTCTGCGCCGATCCGTTGACGCCGTCCGATCGGGCGAACATCGAAGCTTTTGGCGCGATCCAAAAAACAGAAGCGCCAAAAAAGCCCAAGGTCTTGCACGACTCGACCTACAGAGCCGAGGTCGATATCGACTTTTCTCCGTATGCGGGCGGAGAAAGCATCCTTTTTGCCAACAGAGCCGCAGAGCGGATCGAGCGATTCTTCCTCGATACAGCTCCCATCCAAAATTCCAAGTCAGTCTATGCATGCCTCGCCCGCGTATCGGAGCTGGTTTCGATGTGGATCCCGCTCAACTATCTTGCAACTGTGGTGCAGCATGAGGTGTTTGGGCATGGTTATCGGATCCGGGACATCGGCCATGGTCGGGCGAAAGTGAAGACCTACCATTTTGGGACGCCGCCGCCTTACGGCTCGGGGGGAGGGACTACGATCTACAAAGTGGGCGACAAACTGACGACGACGCAAGAAAACACGATCGCGAGCGCCGGCGTCGAGTCGACTGCGATTTTGGGCAATTTAACTAAATTCAAGTGGCTAGAATCGGGCTTCGTCGATCCGAAGCAGTCTGTGTTGTATTTGCTTTGCCAACAGGACATCACTCTATACATTGGCTCCCTCCGCGCAATCGGCGACGGCGACCTATCGGGCCACGACATCCACGACTACATCCAGTCGCTCAATTGGACCTACACGAACACGAAGCTGACGAGCGGCCGGCTGATGGGGCTCACCTGGATCAACTGGATCGATCCGTTCACCTACTACGCCGCCTACTCGTGGTTCCGGTATATCGCTTCAGGCAAAGAGACGAAGATGCCGATGATCCCCCTCTTCGGAGCCAAATATCTGCCGGGGCTTCGGATGGGGCTCACCCCTTTCGGCCCCGAATTTTTTGTCGAAAACTACCTGGCTATCGGGAGAGATGTTTTCTATTTTTATGGAAAAGGGGGAAGTCATTCCGACAACGACTACTGGGGGCTAGGTTTCTACGCGCCGAAGATCTTTTCGATTTCGAGGTGGCGCTTCGGCCTCCGCTTCGACGGCTGGCGGCAGCCAAAGCTCCTCTTGCAGCCTGGATCTCTTTTGATTGAGGAGATCAATTTCAACGGAGAGCCAAACCCAGACGACCCAATCTATCCTTATTCGGAACAGCACGAGATGAAGATGGGGTGCGCAGCTTCGCTCATCGTCTATCTTCGAGGGAGCCCCCGCTATGGATTTGAGACGGAGCTCGGGTACAAAACGATCGGCTTTTTGCCGGGGTATGCTCTACGAGCTTCTCCCGTTGCGCGACTCGCGTTCGCTCTCGTCTTCTAACTGTTTGACGATCGCCTTGAGAACTTGAGATATATTCCGCTGGATCTTTTTGCCGAGCGCCCACCGGATCGGCCAAGCAAAGGGTCCCCGAATATCGACGCCGTAGGAGATCTCCGATCCGCGGCTGCTCGGCTTCACAGTGTGGGTGAAGATCAACCGGACAAAGAGCGTTTTCCAGAGGATCGAGAACGACTCGCCCAACTTGACTTCGAGGATCTGGTACTTGAAAGCCGATTTTCCTTCGGCTTTCGAAACCCCTTTTTGCCCCGATTCGATCTTTCCTTGGCCATGGACCGCATGGGCTCTTTCCCAAGCTTCCCAAACCTTTTTCGGAGAGACTCTCGCTTCGATCAACTCTTTCATATTTGTAGGTTATCATTTTCACGAGTATAAGGCGAGATATGTATACGAGAACGATTCTATTGATTCTGGCGATGGCCTGGATGGGAGAAAGGGTCGAAAGGTCCGATTCCGAGTGGCGCGAGCAGTTGGGCCGAGAGCGCTATAACGTGATGCGCCGCAAAGCGACCGAAGGGGCTTTTTTAGGACTTTATGTTTTGACACAAAGAGAGGGAATTTACCACTGCGCCGGATGCTCGCTCGCTCTGTTCAGCTCAAAGGATAAATACCAAGCGGGCGTCGGCTGGCCCACATTTACCCAGCCAGTCGGACCAAAAAATGTCTATTACCTGGAAGATTGGAGCCTCGGATTCAAGCGGTATGAAGTATTGTGCCGGTGCTGCGATGCCCACTTGGGCCATGTCTTCAACGACGGCCCCCCTCCCAAAAATTTACGATATTGCATCAACTCCATCTCTTTAACTTTAAAGTAGGTGTCTTGTGCCATTGAAAAAAGGCTCTAGCAAAGAAGTGATCAGTGAGAATATCAAAGAATTGATCCATAGCGGCAGGCCGCAGAAGCAGGCTATTGCCATCGCTTTAAGCGAAGCGCGCCGGACCGGCAAGGGAAAGGGGCCGGCCAAACCGAAAAAATCTAAAAAAAAGAGATGACGATCGCCGATTTTTCCCTTTACAAACGGGGGGTTTGCTGCCATCCTTCTATCATATGGAAAACAAAACACCCAAATTTTTAATTATGGTCACTTTGGCCGTTTTCGTCTTTTTAGCCGCCGTCGCCATCTTAGTCGTGCAGGGAACCGCTCCCATCGCGACAGAGGCGCAGCAATGATTCGGACATATGGCCTTTATACAGTGTGGGTCCTCGCCTGCCTCTCTCTGATTGCCGACCTCTACTTTGTCGAACCTTGCTGTCTCATTTGGATGGAAAGGATTTGCTTATATCCCCTCGCCTTCATCGCCGGGATCGCCGCTTGGCGCGGATTTTTAGGAATTAGCTCGTATCTTTTACCCCAAGTCATTTTGGGTTTGGGAATTTCGATTTATCAAGTAGTTTTACACAAAAAACCCGAATGGGGATTTGCATTCTGCTCAGGATGCCCCACATCGACGCTCGTTACTTGGATTTCAATAGGGGTCTTCCTTTGCATTGCGATTCTTCTATTCTGTTTGAAGAGGTCACAATGAAAAATATCGATTGGACGAGACTTTTGTACATCGTCGGCTATCACATCTTTTTGGGTGTTGCCCTCCCTCTGTTTTTTATTGAGCGGCTCCCCCCAGCTGGGATCGTTTGGTCGATGATTGCTCTCGTCTTCGCCACAGGGATCGCCATCACAAGCGGATACCATAGACTCTATTCGCACCAGGCTTACAAAGCACACCCCATCGTCGAGGTGGTCCTCCTGTTTTTCGCGACGTTGGCCACACAGGGAAGCGCCCTGAGATGGTGCTACGACCATAGACTCCACCATGCATTCGTCGACACAGATAAAGACCCCTATTCGGTCACAAAAGGTTTCTGGCACGCCCACATAACTTGGATCTTCTTCAAGACAGACGAGATCGACCCGAAAGTCGTCGCCGATTTGTACAGAAATAAGCTTCTGGTATTTCAACACAAATACTATGGCGCTTGCCTCGTCGTCGCAAGCACTTCCGTTTTCGCCCTCTTCGGATGGCTCTTCCAAGACTACTGGGCCTCGTTCGTCTTCATCTGGTGGCTGAGAACTTTTTTACTCCACCACTCAACTTGGTCGATCAACTCGCTCGCCCACATGTGGGGAACTCAAGCCTACAGCCGCGAACACTCGGCTGTGGATAATTATCTGATCTCCCTCATCACTTACGGCGAGGGCTACCACAACTACCACCACACCTTCTCCAACGACTACAGAAACGGGATCCGCTGGTACCACTTTGATCCAGGAAAATGGCTCATCTGGTGCTTGAATAAAGTGGGTTTGGCGAAAGATTTAAGACAAGTTAACGACTTTAGAATCTTGCGGCAGCTGGTCTCGGATCACAAAGTTCTCCTCGTCGATAAAATCAAAGTCTCCTTCTATTCCCATAAAGATCGGCTCGAGTCGCGGCTGACCGAACTCAACGACTCGTTGGTCGGAAAGCTCTCTCAAGTTCAATCGCTGATCGATCGGTACAAAGCGGTCGAAAAGCGGGAACGGGCGAAGCTGATCGGAGAAATCCGTTCCGCCAAGAAAAGCCTGAAGAGCTCCTGGAAAGAGTGGAAGAATTTTGTGAAACTACTCGAGCGCGGCCGAGTGGAGAAGCTCGTTTAATTCTTTCATCTCCTCCTCCGTTAGAGGCTTCAAAAGAGGCCTCAAAAAAAACCTCGATAGGAAGCCAACTTCGCCCATTTTTTCCGAGCGGGGCAGGTAGTGAAAATGGACGTGGGTGACCGTCTGACCCGCCTCCCGCCCATTTTTCTCCAACAAATCGTAGCCGGTCGTTCCATAAAGCTGCCGGACTGCCCGATCGACCCTCTTGATCATCTCCCCGATCGCTAGAATTTCTTGAGCCGAAAGTTCTTCAAACCGCTCCACATGCCTGGCAGGGATGATCAGCACATGCCCTGGAACCGCGGGCTTGTGGGTCAAGATCGCTAAAGCCTCCCCTTCCCGAGCAAATTCCTGGATCTGAAGGAGCTTTTCATTGCAAAAAGGACACCCCTCAAAAGTTTGATGGGAAAAATCCCAATTGCAGGCAAACCAGGTCCCCCCTCCTATGAGGAGAATCAGACTGGCACCCCACTTGATACTTAAAGATATTTTGGACATAATTCCTAGATGACTTTTATAGAGCATTTCTTGTATAAATGCCAAGGAATGTAAACCTGGATCTATGAACCTAACCGCAAAGTCCTTTGGGCAAGCCCGAGCTTCGGCCGGCGCTTTTCGAAAGAAAAGCCGAGGCCATATTCTCGTCCCAATATTGACCTCGGCTTTTCTTTCAAAAATCGCTCGCCCGAATTCCCGGGCTTGCCACAAATTACTTTACGGATAGGTTCATGGCATCTGGAGAAAAGGTAACTCCGTGGGTTAGGTGGCGAAATCGTCTCTGGCCTATTCAAGCGTTCGAGCTAAAGAAATTTCTTCCTCTCATTTTCATGAAATTCTTTATTTCGATGACGTACGGGGTATTAACGACCATGAAGGATGCCTTCGTCGTTACGGCGCGGGGCGGAGGAGCTGAAGTGATCCCCGTCCTGAAAGGTTGGCTCGTTTTACCGACGGCGCTCGGCGTCACCCTCCTCTATTCCAAACTCTCAAATAAGTACCGAAGATCTGTCCTTTTCTACGGAATCATCGCTTTCTTCATGGCGGTCGTCGCCCTCTTTGGGTTTGTCCTCTATCCGAACGTAGAGACCTTATCGCCCCACGAATCGGCCGACTGGCTCTTGAATGTGCTTGGCCAGGAGAACAGCCACTGGGTCTCGATCTATAGAAACTGGATCCAATCGATCTTCTTTGTCACTGCCGAACTCTGGGGGCAGGTCGTCTTCTTCCTCCTCTTTTGGGGATTCGTCAACCACATCTGCAATTTCAATGAAGCCAAAAGAAGCTACAGCCTCTTCGTGGCTGGCGGCGACCTGGCCCAGATCATGGTCGGCCCCCTCGTCTACTATTTTACGCAAAAATATGTTGGAGACCAGTTTAACACCGCCCTCCAAAGCCTCGTCTGCTTCGTCCTCTTCTTCGGCGTCATGATCATGGCCCTCCACTACATCCTCACGAAGAAGGTCTTAACCAGGGATGAACGGCTCTACCAACCCGAAACGAAAACTCAAGAGTTCGACCAGAAAACGAAGCTCACTCTCTTGCAGAGCTTAAAGTTCATCGCCAAGTCCCGCTACCTCCGCTGCATTGCGATGATGGTCATCGCCTACGGCCTCGTGATGAATCTCACGGAAGTGACCTGGAAAGCAAACCTCAAATTGGCCTTCCCCGAGACGGGGGCCTACCAAGGCTTCATGGCTACGATCAGCTCCTCGGTCGGAATCTGCTCTCTCTTTGTCACCCTCTTCCTCAGCGGCGTCATCATCCGCCTCTTTGGCTGGAGATTCTCCGCCCTGCTCCCTCCGATCGTCATCGGGACGACGAGCCTCCTCTTCCTCATTTTCTTTATGCATCCTGAATGGCTCGGCCCCTTGAGCAGCTCTTTAGGAACCGTTCCCTTGATGCTCATCGTCTTCTTCGGCGCGTTCCAAAACGTCTCGACCAAGATCATGAAGTACACCTTCTTCGACCCGACGAAAGAGATGTCGTTCATTCCGCTCGATCAGGAGTCGAAGGTGAAAGGGAAAGCGGCGATCGACGTGGTGGGATCTCGCCTCGGCAAGTCGGGCGCTGCCTGGATTCAGATTATCTTGATTCAGCTAGTGGGAACCGGATCGGTCCTCTCGATCA
The DNA here is from genome assembly GCA_018239895.1 of Verrucomicrobiota bacterium. Taxonomy (GTDB): domain Bacteria; phylum Chlamydiota; class Chlamydiia; order Chlamydiales; family SM23-39; genus SZAS-17. The sequence goes on along the minus strand of JAFEGL010000064.1, from coordinate 79,323 downwards.
CCCACTTCCTCTTGCCAGTGATCGGATTTACCATCCTCTTCTGGATCCTCTCGGTCCGCTCTCTGAATAGACAGTTTACCCGAGCAAAAGTGGCTGTCGAACAGCCTATTTAATTGAATCTTAAGGTCCGCGCTAGCGCCGTCTCATTCGACGACTCTTTGGCGGGCGGCAAGATCATGGGCTTAGCTAACTCGGCGACGAGATTGGCTACTTCGGAACAATTTTCCTTGGCCTTTCGCCCGTTATTGCCATTGAACAGAGGGTGTTTTTCCTTCTCCTTTTGAATATAGAAGGTCTCAGCTTCCAAGAGTTTCTTGTAGCTATCAGCCTCATAGAGGATAGAAACTTTCATTTCGTGGCCGGCCCGGATAGCGCGGCTCATGGGGCGGTTATACCCCTCGTAGTTTGGATTGAACGCCCCGTTGAAGTGCTCTCGAATTCTCTTGTAGTTTTCTCTCGTGCAAGATCCTACATACCTCTTGCGTGTCTCTTGATCGATCGCCAAGTAGACGACATATTTTATCCGAGAAGTGGTGGGTGTCATTTCGGGACCGTAAGATTTCATTGAAAACTGCCGTTCAGGCGTTGTGACGACTTTTTCAGGCGGAACAAAAGGATCGGCGTCCTCTTCAATTTTTGGGCCGCCCCCTCTTCGATTGGTGTTGTATCCCTTTTCAACAGCCTCTTCTGATTGGATGAACGCTTCTTCCGGTTGGTAAATATCCTCTTCAGGGTCCACTTCTTTTAAAACAGAGACGGTAAATTTTCCAGGCGAGCGTTGAAGATCTTGGAGAAACTGGGCCCGTTTACCCGCTTTAGGCCGTTGATCAGACAGATAGGCGTCGCTTGAATATTTCGATAGGCGCCTATCTAAGTCTTCGGTCTTCCCCACATATTTTCGCCCCATCTTCTCGAAACGGTAGATCGCTCGACCCACCCCTTTCGGGACGCCAAACCTGATTCTCGATGAGGTGGGTGAACGGAAAACAGGGTAGGCGACCTGCTCGACCTTTTCAACCGTCTTGCTCTTTTTCTGTTTCTTATGCGGTAAAATAGAGTCGCTTGGGTCTAATTTACGTTTAATTTCTAGTGACATGGAATTAACATTAATTACTAATTATTTTAACATAATTAATAATTAATTTATTCCATATAATTAAGGCTCTAATATCCAGTCAGTTAATAGAGAATCTAGCCAGTAAAACCCCTTTTCTGTGCCCATGGCCCCGAGGTACCCCATATGGCCTCCCTTTTTGGTCTTAAAGAGCTTCACCGAGGCGGGAATCGTGAACGCATCAAGGGAGGCGCTCGATATGATCGGATCATCCTCAGCCAGAAGGATTTTTGTTGGGATTGTAATATCGGGAACAAAATGGGCTGAGCTGCACTTGTTATAATAATCATCTGCGCTCGCAAAGCCGCTGGTGGGGGCTGTATAGAGCTGATCGAACTCATAAAGCTTCAAGTTCCTCGGGAGCTTGATCCTGGGGAGGTCCTTGAACTTTTTATGGAGGTAATGGACATCCGACCTTAAAAGCCGATAGAAGTACTTTTCATACATCGCATTCGAAGGCTCCCCCAACATCTTAACACTCGAGTAGAGGTCGACAGGAGGAGAAACGGCGATCACCTTCGTTAAAAACTCTTTCCCGATCGAGCCAAGTTCCCCCGCCAATTTCAGCACGATGTTGCCGCCCAGCGAGAACCCGATCAAGACGATCGGCGACTGGGGGTGCTCACGCTTCAAAGCCTTGATCGATTCAAAGACATCTTCGCTGCGCCCGCTGTGGTAGATCTTCTTGGAGAGTCCCCTTCCCGATCCGCAGCCTCGCATGTTGTACCGGACGACCCGGATCCCCATCGGCTCGAGTTTTTTAGCCATCCGGACCAAGTTGGGAGACTTATGAGACCCGCAGAGGCCGTGAACCAACATGACAGTCAGATCCGTCGGCTTCCATTCGCGGGGAGTGCTGATTTCCAAGGAGATCTTATCGCCATCGGGGAGGAGCACCAGCTTGCTATCCGACGGCGGCTCAAACAGCAGGTTGAAAAACGAGTTGATAATTGTCTGATGGTGAGGATCGTGCAAAAACGGAAACGGCTCGAATGGAAGTTCTTGGCTCACCTGACCCTCTCGCGGACTCATCCTAATTATTACAATTAATTAATTAAACAGTCAATAGCATAATAAAAGTAAACTATATAAACAAAACAGAATCGTTCCAACAATTTATGCCGACATGAAATTTGATCAACGCAGCGATGAGAAAAATTCCGAGACCCTGCCCGAAGAAAGGAGGGTGAGTAAGCTGCCCTGTCCCAATGAGTTCGATACGCACCTCTCTCACTCCGGGCAGGGCCCGGTCTATCTCTATTTTTCTCTCTTATCTCTATTATTTATTTCTCTGCGTCTCTCTATACTCCATTTACCTCTGCGCTGATCAAAATTCAGACAAGTTTATCCAACAAGCTTCAGGGAAATTTCCGCCGAGTTCATACAGCCAGTAAGCTTGCAATCAATCTGTCTCTTCGGGGGAGAAGGGGAAGCCTCTTCGGATTGGGATGTCGTAGTAGAAGACGAGGGACTCTTCGCCTGGATTTCGGCTGCCGAGGCTCGCGTTCGAGAGATGATAGAAGTGGACGCCGATTCGGTGCCAGTCGCTGAACTGGTAAGCCACCTCGACGCCAGAGCGAAACTCGAGAGGATAGCCGAGGTTTTTCCCATGGCCTCTGTAGTAGTAGCCTGCAGCAAAGCCGGGAGCTAAAAGGAAATGGTCCCAGAAAAGGAGATCGAAGTTGATTCCGCCATACGCATAGACGCTCCCTGTCGCTGTCGCCATCAAACCGAGAAGCGGTCTGAATTCGAGAAAATCCCACGGCGATGTGAGACACCGGACATGAAATTTGTACTCCCCTTCAAACTCGCACGTTCTGTGCTTCTCTCGAGAAAAATCGAAAATGCCGATGGCGAATGAGACTAGGTCTGGCGGCTGAGCCGTCGATGCCGAAAGAGCTGTCGATGAGGCCAAAGCAATCGCAATCCATTTCTTCATGTGTTTCCATTCAAAAATTTTTCGTGTCAAAAAAAACCGTAGGTTGATAGTCTTATTCTCTTTTTTAAGAGAGCTTCACATTTCAAACAGGAGTCGTTTATGATCAAATCTTCCCCCTTCCTCAAATCGCTAGCAGCCCTCGCCCTCTTGCTCCCTAGTTTAGGATCAGCTGACGAAGCGAGAGTCCCTGTCGGCGAACCGAAAGAGATCGTTTTGCCCGTTGATCTAGAAGAGGAGGGGTCCTTTTCCGAAGAGACGCTTACAGGTTCTCTTAACAATGAATACCCATCCGTTTATTACCCCGCCTCTTGCCACTGGATGATGAAAGTCTCCGCATTCGGCGATTCGTTGGAGATCGAAGACGGCTCTGTTTGGGAGATCAACTCTAAAGATGGCTCCACAGCACTCAAATGGAAAATGAAAGATCCCCTCACAATCACCCAAAACAGCAGATGGTTCTCGAAGCACAACTATAAGGTTGTGAATACGACGAATTCCCAGTCGATCGAGGTCAACTTAAAGCTCGGTCCTTACGAGAACGGGCAGTATACCTACTATATTACGTTCATGGATAGAAGAAAAGGCGAAGTCGGCCTCACCGACGGTTCCAATTGGGAAATTTGCAAGCGCGACGTGGCTACATTCCGCAACTGGAGAGAAGGCCAAGCGGTCATCATCGGCGTAAATTCTGGTTGGGAAAGCTCGTACAATATCCTGTTGATCAACGTCAACATGAACGAGTTTGTCCGAGTCAAACAGTTTTAGGAAAAGGATGATACCCGTAGACGGATCGGAAAATAAGTTCCTTGCCAAATTGAAGCGGGATTTTTCCTGCATGGATGGCAAGAAGCTCGGCAAGATTGGAGCGGTCGCTTTTGCGGCGATCGCCACCATCGTCTGCTTCATTTTCCTCCCGTGGCAAGTGGGCATTTGCGCTGCTTGCCTTACTGTGGGGCTCCTTCTTTGGACCCTCATGGGGCCTCTCACGTGCAAGCAGGCGCAGAAGACAGATAAGCAGCGGACCGTATTTATGAATCGCTTCGTTCTTCCTTGGAAGAATTTGATCCAGAGGCGGTTCGCCCATTTAGACAACGTACAACAAAGAGGTTAATTATGTTTGGTAGAGTTCAAGTAGGAAGGGATGATTCCAGTCAAAATCCCCCGCGAGGCGCGCCGCGCCCTGGAGCGCTCGGACATCGGCAAGTCGAAGCAAAAGGCGGCGGTGACGACGGGAAAAATGCCGGCGGAGCCGGACGTGGGAACGCTGGTAGAGGCGGAGTTCAGGCTATGCCAGCAGGCGGCCGAGGCAATGTGCCGAATCCTTTGAATATGCAGGGCAATTTGCCTCCTGCGGGACGAGGACAAGCGCCAAATCCTTTGCTCCAACAACAACTCAATCCTCCTGTTCCCGGTCCTGGGTCTCCCTTTCCCGGCCGAGGCGGGCTCAATGATGTGGATAATCGAGTTCCTGCAGGCGGTAGAAGAGCCCCTTTGCCAGGGCGTGTGAACGCTGGAGCGCCTCCAGGATATAAAGCGCCCCCATTCCCGCAGAATTAACATGCTCCCTGCCCCCTCAAAAAAGGGGGCAGGGCAATTGGAGTTTGCCCGATGAATAAACCGCCTGTCTGTTGGAAATGTGGAAAATTAGCCGCCGATGTCCCGGTAAAAATTGGCTTTCGGGCTCTTTGCCCTCATTGCAGCGCAGCACTCCACAGTTGCGTTAACTGCAGGTACTACTCACCAGGAAAACCCAACGACTGCGCCGTCCCAGGGACAGACTTCATCCGCGACCGAGAAGGGGTCAATTTCTGCGATGAGTTTAAACCAAAAATTCCGTCTGCTCCTCATTCTGATGAGTCGATCCAAAGGGCCAGGCGGTTGATGGGAGAGGATGGCCCCGACGAGAAAAAGGATTTCAACTCGCTCTTCAAGGACTAAACAATGAATCAAGTAGATAAATACTCCTCTCGGGAGCTTTTTAAAAGCTTGAGCGAACTTTACGGACGAGAAGAAAGGGGACTCCTTGATTACGATACCAGACTTAAAAAGTTTCACGCGTCTCTCAACGAGAGAAACGCCAAACTAGAGACCGAATCCTATCCGACTGAGGAGATATTATCGAAGGAGGTAGAGGACTACGCTCCCATCATTGGAGAGTTTCAAACTTCATTGCCTAGAATTTATGACCTTTTTAAGGCTTTTAAAGAGGGGATTGAAAAGCTCAAATTGTGCCAAGTCGAGCCGAATCATCTCGGGAAGTTCTCCTTTTACTCATCCCGTTTAGGAGACAAGACAAGACGTCTTCACCAAGAGCATCTTGAATCAGTCGCCCAAATTCAGATCCTTCATGACCGGATTTATAAGATCTACTCGGAGAGTCAAGATGCTCTCAACAAAATTTCCACCCACACGATGCTCAAGTTCCATCAGAGAATTGAAAATGTGAGAAAAGGGATCAAAGAACCTTCAGTAGTTCGAAGTGGCACCGACTGGATTGCCCGGTATACCCCTCCCTCAATTAGCAATCAGATTTCCAATATGCCAGCGAGCATGCCCCCTTATTTATCTTTAAGAGGAGCCTCTCCCAGAGTGGATCTCAGTTCATCGCCCCCTTCAAACTCATCTAACTCCGCACCACCTCCAGAAGATAATATTCAAGGATCAGATAATTATCCGTCTGAAGAACTGTTTAAATCGCTGATGGGAAGTTATTCTCCCCAAGAGAGAACTATCTTAGATTTCGATGCCAATTTAAAGAGATTCCACAAGGAGCTCAACGATAGAAATCTTGAACTAGAGAGTTTGGAAAAGTACCCAACGGCCCAGGAATTATTGGAAGAAATTGAAAGACACTCGAAAAGAATTGCGGAGTTCCAGGCCATCCTCCCCGTTATTTATGAACTCCTCGCCCCTTTTGAAAAAGGAGCTGCGACAATGGATCAAAACACGAGCGATCCAGCCCAGGTTTCCAAGCTCTCGTTTTATTCTTCGATCTTGGGTGAAAATGTGCAAGGACTCGCCGACAAACACCAGGAGAATGCAGCAACGATCCGGGGAACGTATGAGCGGATTCTAGAAATTTACAAGTACGGAGAGGCAACTCTTAGGACGATCCGCGAACATACGATGGTTCAATTCCATCAGCGCCATGAAAATGTGAAACAAGGGGCCACAAAGCCATCAAAGGTTCAGGCTATCGTTGATCGGGGGGCCCGGTATCTCCCCACCTCCATCGCCAGTTGGTTCTCGAATGTCCCTAGAACGCTTCCGGTGTACTCCACTTCAGGAAGTTCATCTGCTCGGTCGGGAAGCTCAGCGCCAGCTTCTAGTTCCGCTGCAGGGACAGGAAGCTTAGCGCCCTCTTCTTACTCGTCGGCCTCAACCGGGGCTTCTGCTTCGACTGATTTACTTTGCGCCGCTTCAAGCTCTGAAACCTCCTCTCCGGGAATAGGAAGCTTAGCGCCCTCCTCTTACTCGTCGGCCTCAACCGGGGCTTCTGCTTCAACTGATTTGCTTTGCCCCGCTTCAAACTCAATGGACTCCTCTTCGCCGTTTGCGGCCACTCCGATCAGTATTTCATTGAACTCGGGTTCCTTCTCTGAGTTGGCCGATTCATCCCCCTCATTGCTAAGAGCTTCCCCTTCCCCCTCTCCCCTCTCAAGCCCGGTAGCTGAATCTTCCTCAGCTAGCTTGAGGACGTCTAGCGTCGCAGCTTCTACGGACTCAGCATCGACCAGTTTGAGTATTTTGAGAGAGAGCCATACATCCGCCTCCGCCCAATCCTCCGCCGCTCCAAGCAATTCGAAATCTAAAAAAAAAGATAAGAGTCATGGGGGCAACACCTCCGGCCCAAATAGTTCAAAAGAAAAAAAAGATGAGAAGAAAATTCAATGAATAGAACAGTATTAAAAATAGCTCTCGGTTTTATAGGTTTGCTGCAACCTCTTTCGGCGGGCATAGGTCCGCTGCCGGAGGAGTTCACGATCACAGAGCGGTTCATCGCCTTCACGCCGACCTTCGATATCGCTGTTGGAAGAAACACGCTCGCTACGGCGAAAAAGAGGGTCTTCTCCTGGACGACTACGTTCGATCTGGAAGACTCTGATAAAATGCCGCTCGCCTACGCAAAAGCCAAGTTCCTGGCTTGGGGAACGATGGCCGACGTCTTCGATCCGCTCGATCGGAAAATCGGATGGATCGAGGAAGTCACCTGGAAAATCATCTCCTGGCCCGAATTTAGGATTTTCAACGAGGAGAGCCGGTTGGCCGCAGTCGCCAAAATGAACTTCTGGGGCACCCGCTTCGATATCTTCGAGCCTGAAAACCCCGACCATGTTTTTGCTAGCGTCAGCCGTCCTTTCATCCGGTGCTTCCGAGACAAATGGACCGTAAAGATTTTAGATCCCCGCTATTTTGGAGCAGGGTCCATCGATCCGCGGCTCCTCATCATGATCGCCGTCTACCAAACGGATCGGGATAACCGGGAGAGGCTCAGGGCAGAGATCGAAAACGAGCTCCGGATGGAGTTTGAAGGCAACGGTTTCTCAGGCGCTTGCATAGAAAGAAATTCTTTGAGCGCTCTCTTAGCCGAGATCGACGCCCTCGAGGTAGCTGATGCAGAAGGGGAGATTGAAGCCGATATGGAGGCGCTCGCCCACATCGAATGGCCTGCCGGAGGGGAGGTCTCTTCACCTCTCGACCTCTATTGGAACACCTTGGAGTCGGGATTGTCTGTCCTAAAGACCCAAAAATTGGATGATTCTCAAAAGAAATCTTTAATCAGATTATTAAAGGAGTATAGGAATATTTAAGTAATTACAATTATCGACCGATATAATATTATTCCCGGCAAATTTAGGATATAAATGCACTTACAAGTTAATTTATCCAAATATTTGCCTGTCAATCCGCCTCTCAAGCCCCCTTCACTAAAAGGGGTCTCTACGCAGCTGTTCTTCAACCGGGAGATCAAAAAGACGCTTGAGGCTCTTTTAAGAAATAGATTTGCCCTTTCTGAAACGCCTCTACAGGATAATTCCTGGGGATTTTACAACTATTGGCACATGATCAAAGAGCGGTGCCCCACCATCGAGCACCTCTACCGAGAGATCAAAGAGCGCAAGTCAACTATTGAAAAGGTCAAAGAGGCCTACCGCTCAACGATTAGAGAAAACCCGAACCTCCTCCCCTACACCGATGGGATCTCCGATTCAGGAACATATAAGTTAGATCCATCCCGTATCGAATTGGTTGAAGATGGGATCAGCGGAACCTATTTTCTCCGAGACAAAGAGAACAAACCCCGCTTTGTGATCAAACCCCTCGATGAGGAGCCTGGCTGCATCAACAATCCTAAAGGGTTCGCCACGCCGTTCGGAGAAAAAAATCCCCTCAGAAACTACATCCCCCTCTACGGTTCAGCTTTACGCGAAGCGGGAGCTTCCCGAATCGCCACCTTGATCGGCATCGGCTCGATCGTCCCGAGAACAGAGCTCGCTATTTTTGAGAGCAAAGGTTTCAACGATTTGAGCGATCGAGTTGAGAGCTCTGAGCTCCCCAGATACGTGGAAAATGCGGGACCTGCTGACCGGGAAAAACTCTGCTCCGTGCAAGAGTTCGTCGCCAATTCGAAAACTCTTTGGGAAGGACTCCATGAGCTTCAGATGGCGGGGCTTTCTGACGATGAAATCGCCGAGCGGTTCGACCGGCAGGACTTTGAAGAGGCGAACCTCCTCATCTGGACGACCTACGACACCGACGCCCACGGCGCAAATATCCTCGTCTACCCGAAAGGGGTCGATGCGATCGGCAACGAGATCCTCGGGATGAAAAAGATCGACAACGGCTTCTGCTTCCCCACCGAGAACAAACAACTCCGGAATAATCTGCAGCACCATCCTTGCGCCAAGTTCACCCTCTCCTCTTCAACAAAAGCTAAAATTGCTGCGATGGACCCTAACCAAATCGCCAGGGCAATGAAAGAGGGGGGCCTCGAGAGCGCCATCCCCGCGATGCGCGAACGGATCGCCTATTTGAAAGAGCTCGCGACGCAAGACCTCACCATCGAGCAGATCAACAGCCGGATGGCCCGAATAGCAAAGGATAGATCATGAAAAACACCCTTTTCGCGGCTCTATTTGCCGTCACAAGCGCCACATCGGCCCTAATGCCAGGAGATCCCATGAAGCTCGTCAATATCCAAACCGGTTACACCGTTGTCGAGTTCTTGGACGATGGGACCGTTCAATTCAACGACCGATTCTTAGAGGCAGAGATGAAAGAGTCGGGGATCCTCATCCCTCCCTCCCTTTCCGAATCGTTCGAAGGGAAAGAGTTCGTCTATTTCGGAGATCCTCTCTTCAAAAGAGCTTTCAAGGAAGTCTACTATCCTTACTCGATCTCCACTTCTATCTACAAATGGGAAAAATAGACTCCATGCTACACTGTAGTTATGGAGAAGACCATCTATCATCCCAAGATCACCCCCTGCCCTCTCCCCTTTTTTGAAGGGGGCGTAAAGGCGGGATTCCCGTCGCCCGCCGATGACTACGGCGAAATGCGGCTCGATTTAAATGAACACCTGATCCAACACCCGGCAGCGACCTTCTATGTAAAAGTGGACGGGGACTCGATGACGGGGGCCGGCATCCACCGGGGCGACATCCTCATCGTCGACCGATCGTTAGAAGCCGTCTCTGGCAAGATCGTCATCGCCGTAGTCAATGGGGAATTCACCGTCAAACGGGTTCGCAAAGCGGGGCGCGAGATTTGGCTCGAGGCGGAAAACCCCAATTTCCCGCCTATGAAAATCGACCCGGCTTGGGATTTCCAAATCTGGGGCGTCGTCACGTATGTGATCCACAAAACGGGGTAAACGAACCTATCTCAGTAATGATTTTCGTCGATTTTCGGGATTATTTTGACCGATTTTCGATTCAAATTTGGGGGCCCATATCGTCTCAAAAGTATATTGGCCCCCAAATTTGAATCGAAAATCGGATCAAAAGAACCCGAAAATCGACTAAAACTTATTACTGAGATAGGTTCCTGTGATTGTCCTTGTCGATTGCAATAACTTTTATGCTTCTTGCGAGCAGGTTTTCAATCCGAAACTTGAAGGGAAGCCGCTCCTCATCTTATCTAATAATGATGGGTGCGTCATCGCCCGCTCGCAAAAAGCAAAAGAATATGGGGTCAAAATGGGCGACCCGGCCTATCTCTACAAGGATCGGCCCGACCTACAGATGCTCTCCTCCAATTTCACCCTCTACGCCGACATGTCTCAAAGGGTCATGCAGACGCTCACCCAATTTTCCCCCGACATGGAGGTCTACTCAATCGATGAGGCGTTTCTCTCGATGAATCAGCTGAGCGAATTGGAAGCTGTAGAGATGAGGCGGATTGTTAAAAAATGGACCGGCTTGCCGATATCGATCGGCGCCGCGATGACGAAGACACTTGCGAAGGCGGCCAATAAAATCGCCAAGAAATCGAAAGAGGGGGTCTGCCTTCTCCTCGACCCGAAGAAGATCCAAGAATTCCTAGAGAGGACGCCGCCTGAAGATTTGTGGGGCATCGGAAGCGGACTGGCGACGAAGCTAAAAAGGAAGGGCATTTATACAGCGGCCCAATTTCGGGACTGCGACGATCAGTGGCTGAAGAAGATGGTTGGGCTCGGCGGATACAAGACGGCTCTTGAGTTAAGAGGCATCGCCTGCTTTGAACTGGTGGATGAACCGGAGAAAAAACAATCGATCCTCTGCTCCCGCTCGTTCGGCCAAAAAGTTGAGAAGCTGGAGGATCTTTTGGAGTCGGTCGCCTCGTTTGCCTCCCGCGCCGCTGAAAAGCTAAGAGAACAGGAGAGCCAGGCTTCGTTTCTTTCCGTATTCTTGTCGACCAGCCCTTTTCAGGAACCTTATATATCCAAGTCGTGCCACGTCCAGCTCCCCAATGCGACCGACTTCACCCCCGATCTGATCGCCGCAGCAAAAGAGGGGTTGGAAAAGATCTTTGTTCCGGGGCACGCCTACAAAAAAGCGGGGGTCCTCCTCGCCGACCTGACCGATCGGAGCATTTGCCAATTCGACGCCCTGACCCCAAATCCGGGCCGGGAAAAAAAACAGAAAGCCATGCAGGCCCTCGATCAAATCAACGCCCGCTACGATAAGCAGGCTGTCCGCTTCGCCGCCGAGGGGTTGGAGCAGCCTTGGAGAAGCTTAAGAGCTACTGCCTCCCCAAAATACACAACAAGCTGGCACGACATTCTTGTAATTAAAAATTAACATTTTTAGTTGCCCTCAGTTTCCTTTTTTAATAGGATCCGAAATTAGTGACTATCCTATTGTAAAGGAGCCCTATGCTAGATAGGTTTTTAGATTTCCTTCTCGAAACCCTCCAAGCCTTTTTCGTCCCCATCATTTGCACCTACTACTCAATTAGCGGAAATCTCTTCCTGAACACAGCCGTCCACGATTCACAGGGGCTCGAACAGGTTGGAGATACTCTTTTGGCCCCTTTCCAATATCTGTTTTGCGGCCAATCGGCCCGACTGATGGAGGATGGGAGCTGGTTTTATGAACAACGTTTCGATTACCACGATCACTTCTGGATCAAAACGGCCGGCTCGATCATCGCTTTGCCCCCCTCCCTCATTCTCGGCAGCGCAGCGAAGGGGGTGGCTCTGCTCTCCACGGAAAATAGAGAGAGGTTTTATTCGATGTCTGCCTCTCACGATTCTCCTGCGTACCGCCCTAACACCAAAGTCTATGAGGCGATCGGGATCAATACGAGCAAGCCCACGGAATGGATCTCTTCGCAAGGCCACTCGAGAAGACCTGAAGATCTAAAGCATTTGGAAAATGATCGGAAAGGGATGAAAGATATTATCTCCTTATTGGATGAGAGCAAGATCCCCTGGTGGGTCGACTGCGGCACTTGTTTGGGCGCGTATCGATACGGTGGGGTAATTCCGTGGGATTGCGATGTGGACATCGCCGTTCTGCTGGTCGATTTTGACAATATTTTGTCGGCTCTTTCCAAGCTTGATCAAAAAAAATACTTAGTGCAAGACTGGTCGGGCAGGCTAAACCCCAAGAGCCTGATCAAGGTCTACATGCGCGAGAGCAATAGCTACATCGACCTCTACTTTTTCTCCCACGATCTCGAGAAAAAGATGGTCCAATTTTTCCTTTCGCTAGAGACCAGTTCTCTTTTCCCCGAGCAGTGGAAAATTCGGGAAAGACGCTTTACGGTTCCAGTAGCAATTGAGACTGTTTTCCCTCTCAAAAGAATTCTTTTTGATGGGATAGAGGTCAACATACCGAACGATCCGGTCAAATATCTCCAGAGATATTATGGAGAAAATTTAGCCCCGGCAAAAATTTACAATCCAGTATCAAATCAGTATGAAAAAGATTTAACTCACCCTTATTGGCAAAGAGAATATGCACATTGAGGTTGATAGTTTAAGCGGGAAGCGAATAGAATAGATTCCATTTTAACCAAATGAAAATATGACAACAGCAATCCCCCTATGGCTATCCGGAGCGCATTCGCCGAAATTTAGTAATTCAAAAGAGCGGTATACTCAGGGAAATACAGATTTTATGAAAACCCTGAAACAAACTCAAAATATTTTTAAAAGCATCCTACTAAATAATTGGCTGAATGCCGATCAAAAAGCAAAAGTGCTCGAACTAAATGGAGCTTTCAATGGCTTCATGAAAAGCTGGAAAGGCATCACGAAAACCATCGACAACTCTCTGTCCAAACACGACTGGGATCCTTTGACCCATGAAGGATATGAAAACATATTTAAGATGATCCGATTGTTGTTAATCCAGCACAGCGTTTATTTGTTTCAAATGAATCAGTTTATAATCGACCTCGCCGAAAAGCCCACGGCTTTCGAATACAGTGACCGAGAGATTTCTGTCGTTCAATTAGAGATGACAAAACTGAACGTGGCGTTCCTTCAAACAATAGCACAAGAAAGAGCGATATGACCCAACCTGCCCCAAAAACTTTGACCGCTTCGATGATCGCCCTCATCAACGTCGCAGCGATCTGCAACATCAAAAACTTCCCTCTTTTGGCCGAATACGGCTTGTCGACGGTGATTTTCCTCGCCTTGTCGGCCCTCTTCTTCTTCATCCCCGTGTCGCTCGTCTCGGCGGAACTGGCCAGCGGCTGGCCCGAGAAGGGGGTGTACACATGGCTTAAAGAGGCGATGGGTCCCCGAATGGGCTTTTTGGCGATTTGGCTACAGTGGATCGAAAATGTGATCTGGTACCCGACGATCCTCTCCTTCATTGCGGCGACGTTCGCCTATATCATCGATCCCGCTTTAGCCACCAATAAGCTCTACATCCTCGCCTCGATCCTCGTCACATTTTGGTCGGTCACCTTCATCAACTTCCTCGGCATGCGCGTCTCGGGCTGGATCAGCTCAATCTCGGCGCTCCTCGGCACAATCGTCCCGATGGTCTTGATTGTCGTTATGGGTGCCTGCTGGATCTTCGGCGGCAATCCAACTGAGATCGAATTCAGCTGGGGCAACCTGTTGCCAGACCTCACCTCGTGGAACCAGCTTGTCCTCCTTTCAGGGGTCCTCCTGGGCCTCGCGGGGATGGAGATGTCGGCCGTCCACGCGAAAGATGTGAAAGATCCCCGCCGCGACTATCCGCGCGGGATTTTCTTCTCCGCCGTTTTGATCTTGATCCTCTCGGCTCTCGGCGCAGTAGCGATCGCTGCGATCGTCCCTGCAAAACAGATCGAGCTTGCCTCGGGAAGCATGGAGGCATTCACCTATTTATTCTCTGCCTACAAAATGGAGTGGGCGATCCCGGTGACTGCGGCGATCATGACCTTCGGCGCCCTCGGGATGATGAGCACCTGGATTGTCGGCCCCAGCCGCGGCCTCCTCGCCACGGCCCAGCACGGCGATCTCCCCACCTACTTCCACAAGACCAATCGGCAAGGGATGCCGGTCAACATCCTTTTGACTCAAGGCTTCATCGTGACGGTCCTCTCTCTGGTATTCTTATTTATGCCGTCCGTCAGCAGCTCTTATTGGATCCTCGTCGCCCTCTCCTCGATTCTATACATGGTCATGTACATGCTGATGTTTATCGCCGTCATCAAGCTCCGGATCAAAAGGCCCGACGTGAAGCGGCTCTATCAGCTTCCTTGGGGTAAAGTGGGTCTTTGGGGCATTTCCGGCCTCGGATTTTTTGGATCGGCCTTCGGATTTTTCATCGGCTTCTTCCCGCCATCGCAACTCGACACAGGGAGCCTCATCTTTTTCGAGGCGGTTCTTCTTGGCGGAACGTTCCTCTTCTGCGGACTTCCCCTGCTGATCTACAGCGCCCGCAAACCCTCCTGGCACAAAGACAAGTAATCAGCAACGATTAGTGGCAGGGAAAGGCAAAAGAAGTACAGGATTTGCATGATCACACGTGGCATGATCTGCAGGATAAATTTTAGGATATAGAAGAGTATATCATCTTGCATATCATGCCACGTGTGATCATGCAAATCCTGTACTTCTTTCTATTCTAGCCTAATAAGAGCCAGGAGGCGAAGCCGAGGTAGAAGGCTGTGGTCACCATGTCGGCGATCATCAGGACGACGGGGCCTGAGGCAACCTTTGGATCTAATTTGAGATGATAGAGGAGGACGGGGAGGCCGATGCCAAAGAGGACCGAGATGGCGATCCCCACGAGAATTCCAACCCCGATTGCTAAAGAAGCTAAGAGGGCGTCTCCCCAAAATAGGGAAAGACCTCCGACGAGCGCCGCCGAACTTAGGCCGATCCAAAGCATCAGCTGCCACTCGCGCAATGCGCGAGGGAACGCCGCCTTGATCCGAAATTTAGGGCGTCTCAAATAGAGTAGACTTTGGGTCATCGACTGCATCGAGGTCGACTCGCTCAGGGTCAATACGAGGGGGATGAAGAAAGCGAGGAGGAGAAACTCGGCCAATACAATTTCATAAAAACGGGAGATCATCGCGCAGACGACGCCCGAAAAGACGTTGCAGAGGATCCAGGGCATCCGCCGCCGATACGATTGGAAAAGGGGGGCTTGTTTCCCATCCTCGAGGGTCAGACCGATCATTTGGAAAATCTCAGAACGGTTGCGCGAGTCAGCCCAATCGAGAGGCTCGTCCGTCACCATCTGTACATCGATCGTCCCTAAAAGCCTCTCCTCCTCATCGACGACGGGGAGAGCCAAGAGCGGATGCTGGGCAAAAAGCTCCATCACCCCTTTCAACGTGTGGTCGGAGCGGACCTTCACCACCGCATCCTGCATCACCTCTTCGACCCGCCGGTTGGGCTCGGCCAAGAGGAGCTGCCGAGTCGAGACGACCCCTTTCAGTTTGTGCCTTTCATCGACGACGTAAAAATAGATGATCTTTTGTTGAATCTTCTTGTTCCGAAGATGAGACAGCGCCTCCTCGATCGTCGATTCGATCGGGATGACTGTATCGACAGGGAGGGCGCAATCGCGCGCAAGCTTTGTGAAGTCTCTAATTTTTTCCATGCCCGTAATTTACCATCTTGAAACGAACAAGACAAGAAGTCCCCTCCTCGATTATACTTTTTCCCTCGGAGAATTTGAGATGACAGTCAATTTCGCAGTCCTCGACAACAACTGCGCCAAGGTCGAACACATTTTGAACAAAGTGGGCTGGATCCCGTACGCCTCCTGGGTCAGCGGCGCTATCCGGGTCGCCATCGGCAAAATCATGTTCGTCGTCGGATTCGTTTTGGCCGCGATCAAGCGGTTCCAGGGGCTGGCGAAAAACAACCCCGCATTGCTCGAAGAGTCGAGACAGTATGTCGGCTATGCGATGCACGGCTTTGGCAACATCTGCCGCGGCCTTGTCGAAATGCTCCCCTTCATCAATTTGATTTGCCTAATCTACGACGCTTTCATCGGCAGATTTGCCTATAGCCAAGAAGTTCTAGAGCGGGGCGTCCGCCCACTAAATCCGTATCATTATCAGTTTCAAGTTGTGAATTTTTAGACAGGCTTTTTAAAATAGAGAAAGCATGTCGAAGAAAAATATTTCCACATCTTGGGAGCCGGCCGAAAACTGGTACAACAGCTGCGTCGGCGAAAAGGGGCACTACTATCACCAGTCGGTGATCCTCCCTTCGACGCTCCGCTTGCTCCAAATCAAGGCGAAGTCGACCGGCGCTCTGCTCGATGTGGGGTGCGGCCAAGGCGTGCTGGAAAGACAAATCCCCGACGGCATCGAATATTGGGGCGTCGACGCCTCCGCCTCTCTCATCAAGAACGCAAAAAAGCAGACGCAAAAACCGAACAGACACTTTTTGGTCGGCGATGCAACTCAGCCGCTCCCGGTAGATAAGACCGATTTCGATTGGGCTACTTTTATCCTCTGTCTTCAGAACATGGAAGATGGCAAAGCGGCGATTGCGGGTGTAAGCCGCCATTTAAAGAAAGGGGGCAAGCTCCTCCTTGTTCTCAATCATCCGTGCTTCCGGATTCCGCGCCAAAGCGCCTGGGGCGTCGACGAGGCGGCCAAATTGCAATATCGACGGCTCAATACCTACATGAGCCCGATGAAAATCCCGATCCAGATGAATCCCGGAAAAGGGGAGCAATCGAGCACGACCTATTCGTTCCACCACTCGCTCACCGATTACATGAGCTGGCTAGCCGCAGCGGGATTCTCCGTGAGCGCGCTGGAAGAGTGGTGCTCCGATAAGAAGAGCGAAGGGGGCCGCGCTAGAATGGAGGATAGAGCACGAAAAGAATTTCCCCTTTTCTTAGCTTTGCTTTGTGTTAAAAATTTGTAAAAAAAAGCCGATAAAGTATCTTTGTCTAAAAAACTGGTAATACTATGTGCGGAATATTTGGATACATTGGCAAAAAGGACCCTCTGCAAACTTGCATCGCCGGCTTAGAACAGCTGGAATACCGCGGCTATGACTCAACAGGGATCGCCGGCATTTCAAACGGAACTCTCGCCTCGTGCAAAGAGGCTGGCAAAATCTCCCAGCTGAAAAAGAAAATCAAACTGAAAGGACTCGATCTTGCCATCGGCCACACCCGTTGGGCCACGCATGGCAAAGTCTCTCATGAAAACGCCCACCCCCACTTCGACTCGACAAATTCGATCGCTTTAGTCCACAACGGGATCATCGAGAATTATGACGCGCTCCGCGAAGAGCTGAAAAAACGGGGGGTCCCGTTCGTCTCGGAGACCGACACCGAAGTGATCGTTCAGCTAATCGCCTCACTTTATAAAGGGGATCTCTGCCAGGCGGTCCACCAGACACTTCCTCTCCTCAAGGGAGCCTTCGCAATCGCCCTCATCCACAAAGATCATCCGAACCAGATTGTGGCGGCCGCAAGGGAGAGCCCCTTGGCCGTCGGAATCGACGACCAAAAAACCGAAGCTCTCGTCTCCTCCGACCCGAATGCTTTTTTAGGTAATGGGTTGAACGTCTTTTTTCTGCACAATGACGAGATTGCTAAAGTGCAAAAAGGTTCAGTCGAAGTCTACGACCAAAAATTCCAACGGATCTCCAAAAAAGTGGAGCGGCTTGAGAGCGAGTATAAAGCCCCATCGAAAGAGGGGTTCGAACACTACATGCTCAAGGAGATCTACGAACAGCCCGCCACCGTCCAAAAGGCGATGCTGGG
Organism: Verrucomicrobiota bacterium; assembly: GCA_018239895.1. GTDB lineage: Bacteria > Chlamydiota > Chlamydiia > Chlamydiales > SM23-39 > SZAS-17. The sequence continues at coordinate 61,592 of JAFEGL010000064.1, read as the reverse complement.
CCGGTTCAGCGCCGATTTCGAGCGTTTTGGATTCACGCAAGAGGAGCTGAAGAAATTCAAAAACATCTGGATTTTGGCCTGCGGCACCTCGGCCCACGCCGGAAGCATCGGATCGATGTACTTTGAAGATCTCGTCCGGATCCCATCGAGCTGCGACATTGCCTCGGAGGCTCGCTACCGCGACCCGATCCTCGGCCCCGAGACTCTCGTGATTGGCATCAGCCAATCGGGCGAGACGGCCGACACATTGGCCGCTTTGCGAGAGGCGAAGAAACAGGGATGCAAAATTTTAGGGATCTGCAATGTCGCCAACTCGACGTTGACCCGAGAGGCCGACGGCTGTATTTTCCTCAAAGCGGGCCCCGAAGTGAGCGTCTGCTCGACCAAAGCGTTCTCTTCTCAGCTCACCATACTCAACCTGCTGGCTCTTCATTTGGCCCACGTCCGCGGCTGTCTTTCTCAAGGTCAAGCTGAGGCCTATTTGGCAGAACTCAAGAAAATACCGGGCCACATTCAGCAGATCCTCGAACAGGCCCCAGCCTTGCAAAAACTCGCCAAAAAATATGCCTCCTACGAGAACTTCTTCTTCATGGGGAGAAGATATATGTTCAGAGCGGCTCAAGAGGCAGCTTTAAAACTGAAAGAGATCTCCTACGTCAATGCCAACGGATACCCAGCCGGCGAACTGAAGCACGGCCCGCTGGCCCTGATCAACCCCGATTTCCCCGTTGTCGCTTTTTGCGCCAACATCAAAACGCAAGAGAAGATCCTCAGCAACCTCATGGAGGTGAAAGCGCGCGGAGGCCCCATCTTGGCCTTTGCTCCCGCCTCTTTCGAAGCAGTCTCTTCAGTCGCCGACGATATCTTCTGGCTTCCGCCGACCATTGACGAATTGGCCCCCTTCGCCTCGACCGTTGCCGGCCAGCTCTTGGCCTATTATATAGCCAAAGAGCGGGGCTGCGACATCGACCAACCCAGAAACTTAGCCAAATCGGTGACCGTCGAATGAGCCCTGAAGAACAGCGCGATCTTGAAAACCGATCCCTCGCCGATAGCCGCCAAGCTTACAAAGGGCGGATCATCAACCTCCGTCTCGACACCTATCAATTTGGAGAGAGGCCGAAAATTGCCGAGATTGTCGAACATCCGGGAGCTGTCACCATCATCCCGGTCGATTCGGAAGGGAGGATCATCCTCGTCCGGCAATGGCGCCGAGCCGCAAAAGAGATCCTCTACGAGCTCCCCGCGGGGACATTAGAGGCGGGGGAAGAGCCGATCGTCTGCGCCCAGAGAGAGCTGCAGGAAGAGATCGGCTTCAAAGCTAAAAAAATCGTCCCGCTCGGCGGATTTTATACCGCCCCTGGCTTTTGCAGCGAGTTCCTCTACCTCTTCCTGGCTGAAGATCTCTTCCCCTCTCAGCTCCCCCCCGATGACGACGAGTCGATCGAGCTCGCCTTCGTTCCGATCGAAGAAGCCCTCGACATGATCCGGCAAAATCAATTGCGGGATGCGAAAACCGTTGCGGGGATTCTCCGCTACGCGTTATTGAACAAATCATGAGACGTTGGTTTTGGCTGATCGCCCTTCTCGTTATCTTGGCGGCCTTTATTTTCCTATTCCCCTTTATCGCCTCGACCCCGAATGGAAGATGGCTTTTCATCAAGTTTGCCGAAAAGAAGACAGGGGCCAAGATCGAGATGGCATCGCTCCAACTCTCTTGGATGGGGCCTCAAAAATTTGAAGGGGTCAAGTTCCAGGGCCCTAAAATCGATGGCTCTTGGGAGAGCTTATCTACACAGTCCCCTCTTTGGAAACTCTCAAAACTCCAGGGTGAGTTCGTTCTAACCGGCGGGAACTTTTCATTTCACACCCTTTCTCAAGCCCAAATAGAAAATGTCCAGGCGACCATCCAAGGAACCGAATTTACCGCCATCGGCAGAACCCGGCAAGGGAACACCATCGGGTCGTTCCAGATCCAAGGGACCGCCGAGAAACTCCCTTCCGACTTCTCTTTAGAAGGGAATGTCACCTCGATGCCGACCCTGATTGTCGACCAGCTCGCCGATGCAAAAGGGCTCCTTGTCGAAGCCTTCGGCCCGACGTTTAGCGCCCAGGGATCGATCACCTCGAAGCAAAGAGCTGGCTCTCTCGATCTCTCCTTCACTTCTCCGAACGGAAAATCGGACATCCATGGGGACTTCGACGGCAAAAACCTGACACTCCGTCAGCCTCTCACCCTCTCTCTTAGGCTCAGCTCAGCTCTAAGCGCGGCCCTTTTAAAAGACGTCAATCCCCTTTTCCTCACTGGCGCGCAAGCGAGAGATCCAATCCAACTGCGAGTCCAGCCCGACCAATTTTCGTTTCCCTACGCACGCTTTGAATGGAAAAACCTCTCTGTCGGCCAAGCGACCCTCGACATGGGGAGGGTCCGGGTTCAAAACGGCTCCACCCTCCAATCTATCATGTCTCTTCTCCAAAACAGCCGTTTTAGAGACAACCGGGAAATGAACGCCTGGTTCACCCCCGTCGACTTCCAAATCAAAAACGGAGTGATCGACTCAGGCAGGCTCGATGCCCTTCTTGGCGACTCGGTCCATGTCTGCACCTGGGGACGGATCAACATGAACACCGACCAGCTCGACATGTACTTAGGGCTCCCAGCTGATACCCTCTCCAACTCTTTTGGCATCCAGGGATTCAATCCTGACTACGTGCTGAAAATCCCTATCCGAGGCACGACAAAGAATCCCGAGCTGCAAAGCGGCCCCGCCGCAGCCCAGATCGCCGCAATGGCAGCGGCGCAGAATCTCCCGCTTCCCAAAGCGGGCAAAATCATCGGCAAAGTCTTTAGCGCCGCAGCCCAGCTGAAGAACGATCCCGAAGTCCCTCCCGCCAAGCGCCCCTTCCCCTGGGAACGATAAGAAAATTAACCACCCGCAAACAAAGTTTGCGGGTGGTTAATTTTCTTTGGAAGTGCGGAGCTTTTCCGCCTCATTGAGTCCTGTTGGCTTCTTCAACCACAAAGACGGCTTCCCTCAGCTTCACAAAAGTGATCATTTTGCCAATCGGACACAAATGTACACTCCCTAACAGACTCTTGTGACATTTGTATTTTTCATGGTTCCAGTGCCACAAAACAAGACCGTTAATATTGTTTTGGTTCGCTTGAACCTTCTCAAGAAAAGAGAGGACAGCAGCTCTTGTTTTGCAAACAAGAGCCTCTTTTACGATCGGATGGACTGAATCTTGCTCCGTTAAATTTCTAACAATTCCCTTATCAGATACCTGGAGGGTAAAAAAATTTCCCTCAGGGGCAAGAATCGCGCATACAGGCAAATAAAGAGCAGACATAATCTACCTCACATAACGGTGCAGGGTTTTTCTATTCTTGCAGGGGCTGCGTCTCTCAACTTCACAAAAGCAATCATGTTATCGATCGCGCACATGTGAGCGCCCCCCTTGACATCCCAATGCCCATCGTATTCTTTGTTATGAGTATGCCAAAACGCCATGGTGCTCATGGCTCCATTGTCTTTTTGAAGCTTTTCTAAAAGAGCCAGAACTGTCGCCCGCGTCTTGCAAACGATTGCCTCTTTCGCAAAGGGATGGATATTATCTAGATCAGTCGCTGGTCTCGACGCAACGTTGACTCTAAATGAATCCCCTTCCATAGCCAATGACAAGGATACTGGTAGATATGCTGCAGACATAACGCCTCCCGTTATTTGAAGCGGAAAGTTTATAGGAGAGGCTATGAAAAATGCAACGAAGTTTTATTAAAAATGAAAGCAGGATAATTCATCATCATGCCTATCCCGTTCTTTTTTTGCGTATGAGAACTGAGCTGTGAGAGTGTTAGCAGCTTATTAAAAGGGTTATTCCTCTATTTCTAAATCTCTAAACTCAGACTCAATCTTCAGAAGTTTTTCAACAATGTCATATTGCCCTGCTTGCCGAGCCAATTTTTGAATACCAGTAATATTGAGAGCTACCGTGTGCCCCGGCCCTTTGTAGTACGGTCTTTCTGAAGTCATTGCCATGGGTCGAAAATCGATCAATGCTCTTAGAGAATCCCAGTTTCCTCTCACGGCAGCTTCGACAGCGGCGGAAAATATTAGATCGAAGTCTATTTCATAATTCCTGCTTTGCTCGGGAAAAGCAGTGATCAGCTCCTTGAAAAGAGATATTACTTGATCATTTTGAGTAAAGGGCAACTCTTGCATAAATATTGCAAAAGTTTCAGGATGTATGTCTCGAAAATTCGGCAATTGCATGAGACCTCGAAACACTTCCATTATGTTATCGGATCTTAATAGTTGATAGATGGATTCGAAAACAATAGACTGAATAGCTGAAATTCCCTCGATGCCGTGTCCAAAGTTAAATTCACTGAAAATATCATTTAAATTTCTTTTCCGAAAAATTTCTTTAACCGCATCTATATTTCCGTGTTGAATAGAATTACCTAGACAGTCCAATAATAAACGGGGATTGTTCAAAAGAGACGCTTCAGGTGGAATTTCTATATTACCAATATCAACTTCTATTTGATCAAATAAAATTTGATTCTCCTTTACTTTCAGCCAATTTCTCAAACCTTCCGCTATTCGATGAGAATCGCCGTTATGCGTTATTTCGAGATCTCCTAGAAATGTATCAAGCCCAAATATGTACGGAGCTATCTGCCTAACAAACCGGACCAAAATATTATCTTTTACAGGAGAAATTAAAGAGTTTAATTCTTCTAGGCGCAGAGTAGAAAGATCAAAAACTTCGTTCCCTTGCAAAATTCCATCCCATTGCTCTCTTGCAATATATCTGCGGCTGTCTAAAAGTTTATCGCAAACGATTTTCCTGATTCGATCCCATTTGTTTTCCAGCCCGTTTATGTTCTGCAAGTCCGTTTCTCGGATCACCCGGCCTATTAAACTGTTTGGTCGATCTTTAAAGGTATTGAATAGTTCTGACTTCGTATTGGCAATCGCGTCGACTAAAGATTGAGAGATCCCAGCAGCCACTTCAGGATCCAATAGTTCAGGGCGGTCAGCGTAAGCAAAAATTATCCCTGGGAGGCCAACCGGAAGATCCATAAATCCAGGAATTGGACCATTAACTGACTGGCTCGAGTTATTTCTTAAAGATGAAATTCCTAAAGTACTCATTGAATAAAACCGTGTTCTTTTTAACAACAACAATTTTAAGCAAATAAAAAATTTAAGTAAACAATAAAACTTAAAATAAAGAATTTACAAAAAAGAGACGATAAATCGGCAGAACCTCTTAAGCCACTGTTATCTCTTTGCAAAGATAAACATCTTGGACAGTGTGGAGGATTTGGACCCCATCCTTCATCGGCTTTTGGAAGGCTTTTCGGCCTGTGATCAGGCCCATGCCGCCGGCTCTCTTGTTGGTAACGGCCGTCGTGGCTGCCTCGGCGAGATCGTTCTTGCCAGAGGGGCCGCCTGAATTGATGAGGCCGACTCGCCCCATGTAGGAGTTGACGACTTGGTAGCGGGTCAGGTCGATCGGGTGGTCGCTGCAGAGGGTAGAATACATCTGCTCCGAGGTCTTGCCGAACTTGAGCGCCTTGAAGCCGCCGTTGTTGAGGGGAAGTTTTTGTTTCACGATGTCGGCTTTGATCGTAGAACCCATGTGGTTCGCCTGGCCCGTGAGATCGGCCGCTTCGTGGTAGTCTTTGTCGGCTGTTTTGAAGGCGTTGTTGCGCAGGTAGCACCAGAGAATTGTCGCCATTCCGAGTTCGTGGGCGAGCTCAAAGGCTTGGCTGACTTCCCAAATTTGGCGGCGGCTTTCGGGCGCGCCGAAGTAGATCGTCGCACCGACAGCTACGCATCCCATCTCGTAGGCTTGCTTCACCGATCCGTAGAAGGTCTGATCGTAGGTGTTCGGATAGGAGAGCATTTCGCTGTGGTTGAACTTCATGATGAGAGGAATTTTGTGGGCGTACTTCCGCGCCACGGAGGCCAAAACGCCCATCGTGGTTGCAACGCCGTTGCATCCCCCTTCGATCGCTAGTCGGATGATATTTTCTGGGTCAAAGTACTCGGGATTCGGGCCGAAAGAGGCGCCGGCTGTATGCTCGATCCCTTGGTCGACGGGAAGAAGAGAAAGGTATCCGGTGTTCCCTAAGCGTCCATGGCCAAAAAGGGCTTGAAGACTTCGAAGGACGCGGATGTTCCGGTCTGAGGGACCGAAGATCCGATCGACCCAGTCGGGTCCCGGCAAGTGGAGATGCGATTTTTGGACCGTATTGCAGGTGTGCTTGAGAAGTTTTTCAGCATCTGGGCCGAGGAGTTGTTCTATTGCCGAATAGTTCATGTTTTTTTCCACGCTAGTTGGATTTCTTCAAGGGTTTTCCCTTTTGTTTCTGGAACCATTTTCCATACGAACCGAAGTCCGATCAAGGAAATTAGCATAAAGATCCAAAATGCGATAGCGGGACCTATTGCTTGGACGACCGAAAGGAAAAAAAGAGAGACAATGTAGTTTGCGCTCCAGTTGAGGAAGGTGGCAAGGCCAATGGCTCGCCCACGGATTCCGAGGGGATAAATTTCTGAGATCATCAGCCAGACGATCGGCCCTAAGCTCACTGCAAACGACCCGACGTAGCAAAAGACCATCAGGGCAGCTAAAATCCCGGCGTCGCGGGTCGGATCCATGAAAGAAAATCCTAAAAAGCCGAGAGTAATGATCATGCCGACTAAGCCGGCGATCAAGAGAACGCGCCGACCCAGTTTGTCCATGAGCCAAAGAGCAATGATAGTCATCGAGACGTTGACGACGCCGAGGAGCAAACTAGCAAAGGTCGCCATCTCGACGCTCTTAAATCCGGCCATTTGGAAAATCTGCGAAGAGAAGTAGGTAATCGCATTGATCCCTGTGATTTGTTGGAATAGGCTGAGGCCGATTCCGACAATAAGCGGCTTTCTCATTTCAGGCTTGAAGAGTGCATGCCAATTTTTTGATTCAGGTGTATCTTCAGCTTTTTCTACTTCGACGAGATGTTGGTTCGGGTGGGCGATCCGGAGGTAATGAAGGATCGTCTCTGCCTTCTCTTTTTTGCCTTGGCTGATCAGCCAAGAGGGAGTCTCAGGAATAAAAAAGAGGCCAAGGAGGAGAAGAGCTAGTGGGAGAAATCCAAAGGCGAACATCTCGCGCCACTCTTGCTTTTCCGAGTAGAGGAAACAGACGATGAAGGCTAAAAGGACTCCAATTGTGATCATCAGCTGGTTCAAGGAGACATAACGCCCTCTTTTTTCCGATGGGGCCATCTCTGCGATGTAGAGGGGCGCAGTGACGGAGCCGATCCCAACTCCGAAACCTGCGATCAGGCGGCCAAATAAAAGGATTCCGAGAGTTCCGGCATCGGTCATGAAAAAGATGCCGATGAAATAGAGTATGGCTGTGATCGAAAGGGTTTTCTTCCGCCCAAGTTGATCGGCTAAAAAACCTGCCATCGCAGCGCCAATTAGAGCGCCGATGAGAATCGTCGATGCGACAACTCCCTCTTGAAAAAGGGTCAAATCAAAATCGGGCGTCATGAAAAGGAGCGCGCCAGAAATGACCGCCGTGTTGTATCCGAATAGGAGTCCCGACATAGAGGCAACAAGAGAGGAGAAAAGTGCGTAATTGGTGAACTTGAATTTCCTGATCATATTTTCTCGTGAGTCGTCTACTGCGAGACTGCTCCTCTTCATTTTTTTTGTCCAGACTCGAAATTATATAAAGATTATTTAAAATATAATCAATTTAAAATAATCACGATTTTTTATATAATTATTTGAAAAAATAGAGGAATCATGTCATCGGACTTTAGTGTTTCAAGAGCCTTAGCACCAATCATTTGCGGCGCATACCTAGCAATAAACGCATCTACAGATACTTCTTCAGACGCTAAAATGGCCAAATATGCTGGCTCGCTGGCAGCCATTATTCTCGGGACCTTTGAAATTTGCCGTTCCTTGTGCCCCTCTAAACCACATGAAAATGAAGCCGATTCGGAAGAAGAAATCATCGTTGAAAAATCCAAAGAAAACGTCCGTGAAATGTCCCACGCTGATTTACAGCTGTTCAAAACAGAACCAGGCAAATTCGATGGCTTTGGAAGGGAAGAATTTTTCACTTTCTCAAATCAAAGTGAAAGAAGAGTGAATAAAAGGTATTTCCGATCTAGGCAAATTGCCAATTTAAATAAATATGTGACAGCTCCGACGGAAGATGAAAAAAAACATATTCCTGAGAGGACTGCTAAGCGAATTCAATTCTCACTGAATCGCCAATAGAAACGACTTTAAGTAAGAAGTCTCAGGATGGTAGAGCGAGACGGCATGATCTGCCGCTTGCTTGTGCCGGCTGAGAATTTTCACCTTTCGCCCAGCTTCCAGGGCCGCTTTAAATAGCAAAGTTAGAAAAAGCTTTTCGTCGATCTGCGATGAGCAGGAACAAGTCAAAAGCAAAGACCCCGGTTTCATTTTCTCCATCGCTTTCCGATTCAACTTCCGATAGGCGTGGCTCGCCTTCGGAATGTCCTGCCTTTTCTTTGCAAAGGCGGGCGGATCGAGAATGACGAGATCGTAAAGAAGCGGCTCTTCAATGATAAAATCGATTGCATCCTGCGCATGGAAGCGGTGTTTTTCTAGCGGGAGATTGTTAAGTGCGAGGTTCTTCTCGATTGCGGGGCCGCATTTGGCGCTGATGTCGACACTGTCGACAAAGGTGGCGCCGCCGGCGAGAGCCGCCACAGAAAATCCCCCCGTATAAGAGAAGCAATTGAGAACCGTTTTTCCATGCGAGATCTGCTGGATCTGGGAGCGGGTTTCCCGCTGATCGAGAAAGAGGCCCGTCTTCTGTCCTTCTAAAACGTGGACCGAAAAGCGGAGTCCATTTTCGAGTACTTCCACTTCGGGATTCGGGTCGCCGTAGAGATGCCCTTTCAATTCACTAAGCCCTTCCCGTTTGCGGAGCGACGTAGTCGATTTTTCAAAGATGGCTTTCGGCTGACAGATTTCGATGAGGAGCGAGACGATCTGGCTTTTGAGCCGTTCGATTCCAGGCGTCGAGGCCTGGAGGACGAGAATGCCGTTGTACGAGTCGACGATGAGCCCCGGGATCCCATCCCCCTCGGTGTGGATAAGACGATAGGCATTTGTGACTTTAGGATCGAAGAGGTTTCTGCGGAGCGCGGCCGCTTCGGTGATGCGGGAGCGGAGCGCCTCTTCGACCGTCTCGTTTCCGAAGGCGATCATTTGCCCGACGATCGAGCCGCCTCTATTAAGGAGAGCTATGCCGAGTTTCTCGCCGTTGGAGGCGAAAACTTCTGCGGCAGATCCCTCTTCACAGACAGGCAGTTCCAGCACCGCACCGGAAAAAATCCAGTGGTGCCGCTGCCGGATCGGCCGGTCTTTATCGGGTTTTAAACTAAGGCGAGTTTCGCTTTGCATTTCTTCACGGGTCCTAAAGCTGTTCCGATCAAATCGTAATCGGCGACGTCGGTGATTTCGATTTCGTAGAGTTCGCCGATGTTTTTGACCTTTCGGCCATCGTTAATAATGACTTGCCCATCGATCTCGGGGCATTGGCCGCTGGTGCGGGCTCTCAAGAGAAACTCCGATGCCGGATGGAACCCTTCGATGATCGCCTGCACTTTTTGGCCGATGAACTTTTTGTTCCGCTTCCGGACCATCTTAAGCTGTGTGGCGGCGAGCTTTTCAAACCGCTCTTGTTTGATCTCTTCGGCGATCTGGTTGGGAAGTTTCGCTGCGTAGGCTTCTTTCTCGAGGGAGAATTTAAAGATGCCGACGTTGTCGAGCTGCACTTTTTGGACGAACTCGAGAAGCTCTTGGAAGTGGGCCTCGGTCTCTCCGGGGAAGCCGACCATGAGGCTCGTCCGGATGACGACGCCTGGAACTTCGCGGCGGAGCTTTTCAATAATGGTAAGTATCTCCTCTTTCGAGGTGGTCCGGTGCATCGCTTTCAACATCTCGTCGTTGATGTGCTGGATCGGCATATCGAGGTATGGGCAAATTCTCTTGTCCTCTTTCATTACTTCGATCAGCTCATCGTCAATCTCGTCGGGATAGAGGTAGAGGAGGCGGAGCCAGTAGTTCCCTTCGACTTTCAACATCTCGCGCAAAAGAGCAGCCAAGGCCCCTTTTTCTTTTCGATCTTTGCCGAAGTCGCCGAGGTCCTGGGCGATCAGGATCACTTCGAAAACGCCCTGCGAAAGGAGGGCTTTGAACTCTTTTAAAACCTGTTCGACCGGCTTGCTGCGCAAGGGGCCTTTGATCGTTGGGATGATGCAGAAGGCACACCGCTTGCGGCACCCTTCGGCGATCTTGAGATACGCGTAATTTTTCGGCGTGGAGAGTGTGCGAGGCACTTCACCCCATTCGAGGTAGCTTCTGGCGTCGGTCACCGCTTCGCCCTTTCCTGGCGTCTTGACCGCTTCGAGGATTTTTTCGACATCGCCTGAGCCGAGGAGATAGTGGATTTCAGGGAAAAGGGCCTTGAGTTCGCCGCTGTGTTTTTGCACCATGCAGCCGGCGACGATGACTTTGGCGTCGGGTTTTTTGTCGCGGAACATATCGCGGATCGTGTCGATCCCCTCCTGGCGAGACGACTCGAGAAAGCCGCAGGTGTTGACGACGAGGTAATCGGCCTGCGTTAAATCAGGCGTAAGCTCGAATCCCGCTTTGAGGAGGATCCCGATCATCACCTCGCTATCGACGAGGTTCCGGGCACAGCCGAGCGACGTAAAGTGAAATTTATTTTGAGAGTTGATCCTATTGCGCATGTGAGTCCATATTTGAAGATAGGAATTATAAAGTGTGGTATTTTGAGATGCAAAGAGATTCGTAATGCTCCGCTATCTGCTCAAAAAAGGGCTCATCCTCCTCGTCTCGCTTTGGTGCGTCATCACCGGGACGTTTTTCCTGATGCACGCCATTCCTGGCGACCCATTTATCGGGGACCGGATGATTCCGCAAGAGGTAATGGACTCGCTCTATGCCTACTACGGCTTGGACCAGCCGCTGTGGGTCCAGTATGCAAAATATTTGAAAGGGATCCTCACGTTAGATTTAGGCCCCTCGATCGTCTATCAGGGACGCTCCGTCAACCAATTTATTCAAGAGGGTTTCCCCGTCTCGGCCCGCGTGGGGCTGCAGGCCCTCTGCTTGGCGATCCCCTCGGGCGTAATGCTCGGGACCTGGGCCGCCCTAAAACGGGCCGAGTGGCAGGATGCGAGCGCCATGGTGATCTCGACCCTTGGCGTCTCGGTCCCCAACTTCGTCTTTGCGAGCCTCCTCCAATTCATCTTCTGCGTCAAACTCCACTGGCTCCCCGTCGCTAGGTGGGGGACCTTTGCCCACACGATCCTCCCGACCATCTCTCTCGCTGCGCTCCCGACCGCCTTCATCGCTAGACTCACCCGCTCCAACATGGTCGAAGTTCTCCAGCAAGACTACATCCGGACGGCGAAAGCAAAAGGGCTGCCGCTCCTCCGCATCGCCATGAAGCATGGCCTCCGCAATGCTCTTTTGCCGGTGATCTCCTATCTCGGTCCCGTAACGACCCAAATTTTGACCGGGAGTTTCATGATCGAAAAGATTTTCGCCATTCCGGGACTCGGCCAGTGGATGATTCATAGCATCGCCGGAAGAGATTATCCGATGATTTTGGGCCTCACGATTTTCTTCAGCTGCTTTTTGATTGTCGCCATGTTCATCGTCGATGTCGTCTATTCTTTGATTGACCCGAGGATCCGGAATGCAAATTGAAGAGTCGTACAGCTTTTTCGGAGAGACTTGGGTCCGGCTTAAAAGCAATCCGGCAGCTCTCTTCGCTCTCTGGATTTTGGCGTTCATCGCCTTTTTTGCCGCATTCGGCCCTCTAATCTCCGGCTACACCTACACAGAAATCCATCTGGAACTCAAAAACACAGCGCCGGGCGCTCTCTATTGGTTCGGCTCCGACGAGCTCGGGCGCGATCTATTCACCCGCGTCTGGTGGGGCGCGAGGATTTCCCTTTTCATCGGGATCACGGCGGCCCTCATTGATGTGGTCCTCGGAGTCCTCTGGGCCTCTCTCGCCGCCTATTCTGGAGGCAAAGTCGATGAGTTTTTGATGCGCATTTGCGACATCCTCTATTCGATCCCCTATCTCCTCGTCGTGATTTTCCTCACCGTGATCCGCGGCTCGGGTCTGATGACGATTCTCATCGCGATGACGATCACAGGGTGGATCAACATGGCCCGGATCACCCGGGCCCAAATTTTGCAGCTCAAGCAGAGCGACTACATCATGGCGGCCCATGCGATCGGCGCGTCGCCTCTCCGGATCATCTTCCGCCACCTGATTCCCAATGCCCTCGGACCGATCATCGCGACGATGACCCTCACCGTTCCAACAGCGATCTTCACCGAAGCGTTCCTCAGCTTTTTAGGCCTCGGCGTCCAAGCGCCGGCCGCCAGCTGGGGGGTCATGGTGAACGATGGCTTGAGCGCCATGCGCTACTACCCGTGGCGCCTCCTCTTCCCCGCTGCGATGATCACCTTCACCATGCTCGCCTTCAATTTGCTCGGCAATGCGCTCCGCGACGCCCTCGACCCGAGGCTCCGGACATGACCCTTTTAAAAGTCGAAGATCTCGAAGTCTCCTTCTCGATCCATGGCCGCGAACTGAAGGCCGTCCGAGGGATCAGCTTCGAGTTAAATAGTTCCGAGGCGATCGGGATCGTCGGCGAATCGGGCTGCGGCAAAAGCACTGCGATGCAGGCCCTCACCCGCCTCATCCGCGCTTCCAAGATCCAAGGAAAAGCTCTCTACAACAGCCGCGACCTCCTCTTGATGAGCGAAGAGGAGTTGAGAAGAGTTCGAGGCAAAGAGATCGGGATGATTTTCCAAGACCCGATGACTTCGCTCAATCCGACGATGAAAGTTGGCTCGCAGATTTGCGAAGGGCTCTTATTCCATAAAATGGCGACCGTCATTGACGCCCGCTCCAAAGCGCTCGAACTCCTCAAACTCGTCCAAGTCCCTGAACCGAATCTCCGGCTCGACCAATATCCCCACCAACTCAGCGGCGGCCTCCGCCAGCGGGTCCTGATCGCCATCGCTCTCGCCTGCAACCCAAAAATCCTGATCGCCGACGAGCCGACGACGGCCCTCGACGTGACGATCCAGGCGCAACTCCTCCATCTCCTCAAGGAAATGCAACGCCACTTCAAGATGGGACTCATTCTGATCACCCACGATCTCGGCGTTGTCTCGAGCCTTTGCGACCGGATTTTAGTGATGTATGGCGGGAAAATCGTCGAGCAAGGAACCTCGGAAGAGATTCTCCTCCGCCCGCGCCATCCCTACACCCAGATGCTCCTCCGCTCCCGGCCTCGGCTCGACCAGCCAAAAACAGAGAGACTCAGCCCGATCGGCGGCTCTCCGCCCAATCTCCTCAAGCCCCCCTCCGGCTGCCCCTTCGAAGAGCGGTGTCCTAAAGCAACTCCTCTCTGCGCCTCGCCGCCTCCCTTTTTCTCCAACGCCGCCTGCTGGCTCTACAAAGAGGGATCATGAAACCTCTCATCGAAGTGAAAGATCTCACCGTCTCATACCGGATCGGACTCAAAAAGTTAAAGGCGGTCGACTCGGTCTCATTTAAAATCGAGCCGGGAGAAACCCTCGGCCTTGTCGGCGAAAGCGGCTGCGGCAAATCGACTCTTGGCCGCGCGCTCCTCCGCCTTGCGCCGATCGCCTCAGGCCAAATTTTCTTCGATGGGCAAGAGATTTCGACCATTCCGGAAAAGCAGCTCCGGCGCGAGATGCAGATGATCTTCCAAGATCCTCTCGCCTCGCTCAATCCCCGGATGTCGGTCGGCGAAATCATCCGAGAACCGCTCGCCATCCACAAGATGGAAAACCAGATGGAGCGGGTCTACGAGCTGCTTGACCTCGTCGGGCTCCCCCGCCCCTCGGTCGGCCGCTATCCACACGAGTTCAGCGGGGGCCAGCGGCAGCGGATCGGCATCGCCCGGGCTCTCGCTCTAAAACCCCGCTTCCTTGTCTGCGACGAACCGATCTCAGCGCTCGACATCTCGATCCAAGCTCAGATCGTCAACCTGCTTCAAGATCTGCAAAAAGAATTGGATCTCACCTACCTCTTCATCGCCCACGACCTTTCGATGATCCGGTATATATCCAATCATGTGGCAGTGATGTATTTGGGGAAGTTTGTCGAGGTGGGCGAGGCTGATGAACTTTATAAAAATCCGCAGCATCCCTACACGCAGCTTCTCTTCAACTCGATCCCGCTCCTCGATCCGGTCCAGGAGAGGCTCCGGAAGCCGCCGCTCCTCTCAAGCGAAATCCCCTCGCCGCTGAGCCCTCCTCCCGGATGTCCCTTCTCGACCCGCTGCCCCCACGCAACGCAGAGATGCAAAGACGAAGCGCCGCGGCTCCAAGATTTGGGCAGCAGCCAGTCAGCCTGCCACCTTACTAAAAGATAATCTGGAGTGCGGGGCGTAGCCCTGCATCGTGCCTATCATGCCTCATCATGTAAGCCGCGCTTCGCGGCGTATCCTGTATTACTAGGTTAAACCCAGAAGTACAGGATGGGCATGATGACGCTGCGAAACGCAGCTAATGATAGGCATGATGCAGGGCTCCGCCCCGCACCCCAGATATATTTATTGTTTCGGAACTAGATGCGACATGGAGGGATCAGACAACGCCTGGTAAGATCTAGTATCTTTGAACCCGATAGCGATGATCGCCTCTCGCTGCTCTGTATACAATTTTAGTTTCGCTTGGCATTCTAAGATTTGGCGAGCCAGATCCTCAAAAAGAGGGCCCGATGCGAGAGCTTGTCTAGTCTGCAACTGACCTAGCATTTGAGTTTCTGTTCTCGCCATCTCATACAAACTTTCCATCGCCTGTGTTCTTTGTTCCACAGACATATTTCGAAACATTGAAGTAAAATCAGCAGCAGCCATTGTATTCTCCTATTTTGGTGAGCCGAGGATTGTAAACAAAGAAACGATTATTTGCACTTGCAGAAAAGAATGCGGCAAGGCGCATCTTTGAATAGTTTTTCGAGCGCGTGAAGAGCGTGATTGGGCTTTTGGACTTCCTTCTCGTCGATTCCTAAAATGACGAGATCGTATTTTTCGTTTTCGATGAGACTCATGACGGCCGATTCGATGGAGCGGGATCGGACTAACTGCAAGTCGAGTGTGAGATGGTATTCACGTCCGATCGCTTCTGCCCGGTTGAGGGCCGCTTCGGAAAGCTCTTCACGCTTGGGGAGCTGGACATCCATCGGGAGCGCCATCGGGATTTCTAAAATGAGCGCAGCTGAAACTTCTGCTTTGTGAGTATGGGCCAGTTGACACGCCATTTGGATCGCGTCGGTGCCGCCCGAGGCGCGGATCACAACGAGGATTTTCTTCACATGCATCGGATGGTATTCAGGCACACTGATCCTCTCCACTTCCAGGCGGGTCGTGAGCCCCAATTTTTTTTGCCTTCGGTAGAGGTAAAACATGAGGAGGCCGATGCCGATCCAGAAAAATCCAAGCGTTCTTCCTTCGGGCTTTGTGATGACGACAATGATCCACACGGCGAGTGTTGCGAGAGCACCGATGATGGCTGTCAGAGGAATTGATCTCCCTTTTCCTAAAGGAATATTGAGAGGAGCTCGATAAGGCCGGGCCAAAGTAGGTCTCCTCCAACGGAGCACCATCAGAGAAATGTGGGCGGCGAAAAAAGCAATCTGCGCCCCGAAGTTGTATAGGTCGGCCAAGAAGAGCATTTTGCCTCGGCTCACTGCGACGACGAGACAAGCAAGGACGGTGAAAATCCCAAGAGAGACATACGGAGTTCTAAAGCGGGGATGAAGTTTATAGCAGACAGCGGGAAGCTGATAGTAGTCGCCCATCGAGAATGTGAGCCGGGAACAGCCGATGAGACCTGCATTGGAGGCGATGAGAAGAATGCAAGCTGCGATCAAGCCAACCCAAGGTCCCAAAATCTGGCCCCCCACGGGAAATGCGGAGGCGATCCCTGCGATCGGGTCTTCCAGATACTTCGTTCCGAGATCGTGTGGCGAGATGACGGAAAGCCCGACGACCGAGATCCCAAAATAGAGGACAACCAGCGTGTACATCGTCATCTTTACGGCGCGCGGAATTAAGATAGCCGGCCTCTTCACTTCGGCTGCGAGCTGCGCGATCGCCTCGATGCCGGTGTAGGCCACCATCGCCATCGCAGTCCCCTTTAAAAATTCGCTCCAGCTGGGAGACCAGTCTACATTGGCAACTCCAATTTTCATTTGGGAGATCACGTGGGGAAGATTTAAGAACATGAGGGCCGCCATCCCCACAATCATCGCCTGGGTCAAGATCGTAAAGAGGGCCAAAATGAAGCTAAACCGCCCCGATCCCTTAACTCCCAATATGTTGATGCCGCAGAGAACAAGAATGATGACAATCGTCGAGACGACATGGGGAACCGTATCGTTTGTGTAGGGGATCCCCGCCATATTCAAAAGGTGGGTCATGTAAGGAGGAATCGCAAAGGCGGAGATGGCAACCGTGACGATGTAGTCGAGCATCAATCCCCATCCGGCGATGAAGGAGATCAGGTCGTTGAATGCATAGCGTGAAAAAGTAGCCGAGCCGCCCGGCTCAGGGAAAGTGGAGGCAAGCTCCGAGTAGGTCAAAGCTGTGCAGATGAAGACGAAGCCTGCGATCGCCATCGCGAGCGGGGTCGCCCCCAATGCATACAGCGCAGTCGCCCCGAGAGCGTAGTAGATGGACGATCCCACATCGCCATAGCCGACGGCGAAAAGATCCCAAGCGCCCAAAACGCGCTTCAAACTCTTTTTCTGCAGGCGGTAGACCCGTTCCGACGACTCGCTCATGGCCTACAGATATAGAAATGGGGAAAACTTGTCTAGACTAGTGCTAACTCTGCCGGAGGTTGGCGCCACTCCCGAATCTTGTTCACTGCCGCAACCGTCCCATCGATCGCGACAACAAAAACAGCCGTCGCCACAAAACCGATTGCGAAGCTGCCCACTGCCCGGAGAGGGATTCCGATCACAAAAACAGCTGCCTTCGAATAGGCGGGTAAACTTTGCGCCACGACTTGCGTAATCATCGTCGCCGCTGTAGCGCCGACAGCCCCACCTAGCAATGAGGCAATGGCCTTATTAAAATCGGCCACCATATTGAGCGTTTTCTCTGTTCCAACCTGCCGGTGAATCAACTTACCTTGACCCGCCCCGGCTAACAAGGCTGTGACCCCCAATCCAAACTGAGATAGGTTGTTTTTCATTAGACCGTCGATACTTTCTACCAGTCCCATCATCCCATCCATAAGCCCGTTAACAGCGAAGGACATGCTTCCCCCGTAAACAGTCGCTGCTCCGAATCTCTGAAGATACCCAACGGTTCTTCCCGCCAAGCCAGACGTTTTCTGGTAACATGAGCTAAAAAAACCCCTGGCCCTACTGCAGTAACCTGGCGTCGGTTCTTCTTGTTGAGACACCCGTTGATAACCGCCCGTTCTACACATTTATGCTCCCCTTTCTAAGCCGGTTGTTCCGACGGTGGTCCAATCGGCACCATCTCGGCTTCCTGACCTCCGACTAAAGCCTCTTCAGCTGGGGGAACCGTCCTACAAGCAGCCACTATTTTCTTAACTCCGGCGATCGTTCCATCTATGAGAATGATTGCGACAGCTGTTCCGACAACCCCGAGAGTAAAACCGGTCGCATTCCGAATGACCAACCCAATCGGTATCGTCGCTCCCCTCGGCAAAGAACTAAGACCGGCGAGAACTGTTTTGGTTATATAATACGACCCGATATAGCCCCCGGCCCCGCCAATGATAGCGCCGGCCATCTCATTAGGGCGTTCTACAAGTCGATCAAACCTAGGCCCGCGAAGAACTTTATGGGCTATCTTACACTCGGCATAACCGACAACCGATGCCGCTAATCCGATTCCCAAATCGGTCCAATTTGTGGTGAAGGAGCCGATGATTCCGGTCACCTGGTCAAATAGGCCGTTGGCGCCAAGATTCAGACAGCCTCCGCTCAAGGATGGGGGGCCAAGTCCCTTGATATATTGGATAGTTCTTCCAGCAAGAGAAGAGAATCTTTGAAAACATCCAACCCGCTGCGGCTCTTCTTGTGGAGATTCATTCAAAGGAGCGTAACGAACGGGCCTGCACATTTTTAGACACCGACTAAAACCTGTTTTGGAAGTTGGAAGAAGACATTTTCTTCGGTGTAGACCACCTCTTCGACCGAGCTGACGCCCAATGATTTCAACCGCTCGACGCAGGACTGGACGACCAACTCGGGAGTTGAGGCTCCTGCCGTCATGGCGATCGTGGCGACGCCCTCAAGCCAACCCTCTTGAATTTCAGAAGCGCTGTTGATCAAATGTGCCTTGCAGCCGCGCCTCTCAGCCACCTCTCTCAGTCGATTCGAGTTAGAACTCGTCGGGTCGCCCACTACTAAAACCAATTCGGCCTGATCGGTGATGCTCCGGAGAGCCATCTGCCGATTCGTCGTCGCGTAGCAAATTGATGAGCTAGGAAGGGTCTCGATCTTCGGATACTTCTGAATCAACGCCTCGGTGACCTCTTTCACATCGTCGAGGCTCAAGGTTGTCTGGGTCAAATAAGCAAGCTTTTGCTCTACAGGAAACTCCAACTTCTCAACCTCGTCGACCGACTCGACCACGTAGGTCGCTTCGGGCGCCTCGCCCGCCGTGCCGATGATCTCCACATGCTTCCGGTGGCCGATCAAGATAATTTTGTACCCCTTTTCGGCAAACCGCTTGGCCGCCGAGTGGACCTTCGTCACGAGGCCGCAAGTAGCGTCGATCTCGATGAGATTTCTCTCCTTGGCCTCAGCCCTTACAGCCGGCGATACGCCGTGGGCCGAATAGATGATCCGGCAGCCGTTCGGGACTTCGCTCAAATTTTCGATGAAGACGGCTCCCCGCTCCTTCAATTCGTTGACCACATGTTTATTGTGGACGATCTCGTGCTTGACGTAGATGGGGGCTCCCCAAAGTTCCAGGGCTCGCTTCACAGTGTCAATGGCTCGTTCGACCCCAGCGCAAAATCCTCGCGGCTTAGACAATAATAATTTCATAAGCGATCCAGTCTACTACAGCCAATCAAAAAAAATCAACTTTTTGCTAGACTCTTCCCCATGATTGCTTGGATACTCATGGTAACCACATTTTTAGCTCCTCAAGAGGAAGTTAGCTTTAAGAACCCGGCGGATGAAGTTGTCTTGAAAGGGACATTCAGCCTCCCTCAAACGGAAACCCCAGTTCCCGCCGTTGTCCTTTTGCACGGCTCCGCCCCTTTTGACAGAAACTCCACGATGCTGGGACACCAACCCTTTCTCGTCATGGCCGACCACCTATCCAAGCGGGGGATCGCCGTCCTCCGATTTGACAAGCGGGGCGCTGGAGAATCGGGCGGCGACTACAATTCAGCCGACTTAAGAGATTTTGCCCAAGATGGCTTAGCTGCCGTCGAATACCTGAAGTCGCGCAAAGAAATCGATCCCAACGCGATCGGATTTATCGGTCACAGCGAAGGCGGGATGACAGCCGCTTACGCCGCCACCCAGTCCGATGACATCGCCTTCGTCGTCTCTTTGGCAGCTCCCTGCGTCAAATGGGAGGAACTGATTTTGACCCAAGAAGAGGCTTTGCAACGGGCGGACGGGGTGCCAGAAGATCAAATTCAAGAAAGCCTTGCCTTCCGGAAAGAGCTCTTCAAAGTTCTCTCTCAAGAAAGCGATCCCAACAAAGGTGAAATTCTCTTGAAAGCTCTATTCGATCAGCGGACAACGAACTCTTGCTATGGCCCGCCTGAAGCCCAAATCGCCTTCTTCAATTCCAAATGGTTCCGCTTTAGTTTTACCTACGATCCTGCGACTGCTCTAAAAAACCTCAAATGTCCGATCCTGGCGCTAAATGGAGATCTCGATCTAGTCGTCTCCCCTTCACAAAATCTATCTCGAATAGAGCAAACTCTAAAAGACGCGGGCCATTCCGACTACAAGACTCAAGTTTTGCCCAACCACAATCACGGGATGCAAACTTGCAAAACAGGAACATTTGCAGAGTATGCCCAGTCTCCTGAGACCCTCTCGCCCCAAGTCCTAGATGAAATAACTAATTGGATTCTTTCGCGGGCCGCTTGGTAAAGCTTTGTCCCCGATTCAAAGCGTCGATCCTCTCCATCTCCTCTGAACTCAGAGAATAATCCAAAATCGACAGATTCTCCGCCAGATGTTTCCTAGACGAGGCTTTTGGAATGACGGCGATCCCCCGCTGAACGATCCACCGCAAAACAACCTGGGCCGCCAGCTTATTGTGCTTTTTGCCCACCTCATGAAAGAGCGGCTCTTCCAAGAGGGCCCCCTTCCCAAACGAACGGTAGGAGATCAATTGGATCTTATCCGATTTGCAAAACTCCCAAAGCTCCTTTTGAAAAAGATAGGGATGGAACTCGACCTGATTGGCCGAGATGCGACGCTCCTCTTTCAACTCATCAATCGTAAAGTTGCTTGCCCCCATTTGCCGAATTTTCCCCTTCTCGATCAGCTTTTCCATCGCATCGAAGATTTCCGCATGGGAGCCCTCGACTCGAGGCCAGTGGAGAAGATAGAGGTCTATATAGTCGGTCTGCAGCTCTTTCAACGCTTCGTCGCAGGCCTTTTCCACCGATACCTCGATCTTGTGCCAGTCGATTTGGGAAAGGGCGAGTTTGGAAGTGATGAAAAGCTGGGCCCTGTCAAAAGGGGCGATCGCTTTTCCGATGGCTTCGTGATTGCTGTAAAGATGGGCTGTATCGATGTGGCGGTAACCTAACTCGAGGGCTTCACGGACAACTCTTTCGCACTCGTCCCCGCGAAGTTCCCAAGTTCCTAGGCCAACAAGTGGCAATTTCATCATGAAGAGATCGCGACGTCGGCTGCGCAGCGGAAGCCGTACGTGCCGTTGACCGCGCCCGGGTTGTTCCGGTGCCGGTGGGCGCAGCGGAGGTCGTCCTTCAACGATTTCCAACAGCCGCCGCGGAGAACTCGGTAGACGCCCTGCGGGGGACCCTGCGGATTATCGGGCTCCACAACCGAGGCGTCGTAATAGTTATAGGCGTACCAGTCTTGGCACCACTCGTAGACGTTGCCAGCCATGTCGTAAAAACCGAAGGCGTTCGGCGGATAGCTCATCACCGGTGTTGTGTCGGAGCTGAAGAAGTTGGCGTGACTCCGTTCGATCTCGATGCCAGTGGGATAGAGATTGTTTTCCCGGCCGCTGCTCGAGGCCGCTTCCCACTCTGCTTCAGTGGGGAGCCGTTTGCCGATCCACTTCGCATAAGCGACGGCGCCGTACCAGGTCACGCCGACGACGGGGTGCTTTCCGTAGCCCGACTCGATCACGAGTTTGCCGCCCGTCCGTTTAATGCGGGAGTCTCTGAGGCGGATGATGTCGTTGTTGTTGTGGTCCTTTTCTCCGCCCATGGCTTGGAGAAATCGGACAAACTGTTCATTGGTGACTGCATGGAGATCGAGGGCAAAACTGGGGAGCTTGATCGGATGGCGAGGCATCTCATCCCGGGCCCCTTCGTTGCTCCCCCTCCAATAGTTGCCGCCAGGGACGACAATCATATCGGTTAAGAGAGGATCGACCTCTTTGACTTCGCTCTTTTTCGGTTCGTAATGGGAGACGAGAGTGTCGCGCTGGAAAACCGCAGCGGGG
Organism: Verrucomicrobiota bacterium; assembly: GCA_018239895.1. Classification (GTDB taxonomy): domain Bacteria; phylum Chlamydiota; class Chlamydiia; order Chlamydiales; family SM23-39; genus SZAS-17. The sequence continues at coordinate 39,787 of JAFEGL010000064.1, read as the reverse complement.
TCCGATTCATATTCGGGGCGGGCAATCTCTTGCGGTTTCAAGACAGGCTTGGCAATCTCCTGTTGCGTTTGGACTGCGGCGGCCGCTTTGTTGGGAAACTCGAAGGACATTTGGAGGATGCTGTCGAGATTTCCTTCGATTTCGGCGAGGCTCAAGGTCTCTTTTGATATTGTCCTCGGAGCCAAAAGATACTCATTCATCGCCTGGATGATCTTTTGAGGCCGGACATTCGGATTGACCTGGAGGCACCGGTTGATCAAAAGGTCCCAGTTTTTCTTCGCGTCGGGCAAAAGTCTGGATGGAAGATCGAAGCACCCTTCGGGGATCTTACCGATGAGGACGAAGTAGGCAAGGACGCCGAAAGAGTAGCCGTCGACTTTCGGATCGGAGATCACCTCTTCGAGTGTCTTTTGCTCGGGAGCGAGAAAAGAGAGGCTGCGGACGAAGTTCCGCCCGATCTGGATCGCTTTTTCAGACGAGGTTTGAAGGTGGGGAATAAGCGCCTTGGAGGCCTGTTCGCAGAGTCTAAGGAAAGAGATCCCCTCGCCGATGAGCCGATTTAGGCCGAAGTCGGAGAGGAGGAGACGAACTCCCGTTTCTGTCCCCACAACCAATATATTGGTTAGCTTGAGAGAGCCGTGGACCACTCCCCTTTCGTGGGCGTAATCGAGGGCTCCCGCCACTTGGCGTAAAAGGTCTTCAGAGTCCTCTTCGCTCAGCGATTTCCCTTTTAAAGAAAGATAGCGGTCGAGATTCATCGTTTCGCCGTAGCTATCGACGATCGGATCCATCACGATGAAATATTGGCCATCGTGGGATGAGACATTGTGGATTTTGGCGATGTTGGGATGGTCTAGCGCTGCAATTTCAGAAACTTTCGCCTCGAACCTGCGGACAAAACCTAAATCTGTGCAAATTTCTTGCGGGAGAATTTTGAGAGCAAATAGGCGCTTGATGAAGCGGTGTTCAGCGAGATAGACATCGCCAAAGGCTCCATGGCCCAGCTGCTTTTGAATGATGTAATCACCCAGAGCTTCCAACATAGCTTCTATACATATCCCAAAAAAAATTTAGCAGCAAGCAAGAAAAGAATCAGCTAAAGGCGCCCATGAATTTTGCAAAGTACCAAGCTGCGACTAAAGTGGCCACGACAATCCCGCCCCACATCAGATTGGGCATCCAGCGGACTCCTCCATGAGGACTTCCTCTGGTTTCCAAGGTCCCGATTCCGTAGGCAAAATCTTGCTTTTCCGGTTGGATCCTCAACACTTCAGGATGTTCGCGTCCTAATCTTTCTGAATCGTATCCGAGAAAATTTGCGTATTGGCGGATAAAGCCGAGAGCATATGCGGTCGACAGAAAATGACTGATCCGCCCCTCTTCGATCGCCTGCAAATAGAGAGCCCGAATCGACGTGGCGTTTTCTACCTCTTTTAAGGATAGGCTCATCTCTTCTCTTTTTGTGCGAAAAGTTTCGCCCATTTTCTTCAAACCATCGCTCATACGACCTCTCGGATTACGTAGATTGATAATATCTGACTTGAGGAATTCCGTCCAAGGACTTAAGATATTGGGTATGGCTAAAATTTCCTGTTTTACCGCAACGATCGATATTAAGCTGGCAGACAAACTGCAAACCGATCTCGTCTCGCAAGGATTTGAGATCGCTAAACCGCCCTACACGATTTTTTCAGCAAAGAAAAAGGGGATCTCTTGCACCTTATATGAGTCGGGTAAACTGACCGTGCAGGGAAAAGAGATGGACCCTTTTATAGAGTTTTATCTCGAGCCGGAAATCCTGCAGGAATTTAAATTCTCCCATCCGGAGGCCCACCTCAATCTTGTCCCCCACATCGGGATGGACGAAGCGGGCAAGGGCGATTTCTTCGGCCCGCTTTGCATCGCCGCCGTCTATGCCGACGGCCCCGGGATTCAGGAGATGCAAAAGATCGGAGTGCGCGACAGTAAAATGCTCTCCGACGATACGATCCTCAAACTCGCCCAAAAAATCAGGACCGCTTTTCCTTATACTCTGATCCGCCTCTTTCCCAAAAAGTACAATGAGCTCTACGCCAAATTCAAAAATCTCAACCGGCTCCTCGCCTGGGCCCACACGGCGGCGCTCGGCGATTTGAGCGCCAAAACAGGCTGCAAGGAGGCAATCTTAGACCAATTTGCCGACAAGCATGTGGTGGGGAACTTCCTCAAACAGAAAAAGCTCGAGATCAACCTAGAGCAGCGGGTAAAAGGCGAAGAAGATCTCGTCGTCGCAGCCGCCTCGATTGTCGCCCGCGCAGGGTTTGTCGAAGGGATGAAGACCCTCAGCGAAGAATTTGGACTCGAACTTCCAAAAGGGGCTAATAAGCGGGTCATTGTTGCGGCCCGCGCCATCGTAGAGCAAAAAGGGATCGAAGCCCTATCCAGCGCTGCTAAAACCCATTTCAAAACGATGCAAGAGATATGATTTCCAGCCTTTCCATCCAAAATCTGATCCTCATTGAAAAATCGGAGATCAAATTCGGCCAAGGACTCAACATCATCACAGGCGAGACAGGCTCGGGCAAATCGGCTCTCTTGAGCGCAATCCGTCTCCTCCTCGGCGCGAAGGCCGATGCGCAGCAGATCCGGGCCGGAGCCCCCCTTGCTATCGTCGAAGCCGAGATCGAAGCGCGCCATCTCCGCGGCTTCGAAGAGGAGGAGATCGAGCTCCCTTCCACCCCCATCGTCTCGATCCGCCGCGAGATCCACCGTTCGGGTAAGAGCCGCTGCTTTTTCGAGGAGAGCCAAATCAGCCTATCGACCCTAAAAAAAATTGTCGGCAGCTCGATCGAGCTCGTCGACCAGAGCAGCTCTGCGACCCTTTGCTCCTGCGACGAACAGAGAAAATGGCTCGATGCGTTTGCCGGGATTCTGCCTGAGACAGCCTCCTTTGCCCAAAGCTATGAAGAAGAACGGACCCTAAAATTGCACCTCGAACAGCTCCTCAACGACCGGGAAAAAGGCGAACGGGAGCGGCTCCGCGCCGAAGAGGACCTAGCTGCCATCGAGGAGGTCGACTGGAAAGAGGGCGAGGAAGAAAAACTGACTCAAGAGCACTACCTATTGACCAACGCCCAAGAGCTCCTCGAGAAAGTCGGCTCGATTGTAGCTCTTTTATCAGAAAGCCAAGAGCCGCTCGTCCCCATCTTGAAGCGGACAGCCCATTCGCTCGAACCTCTTCTTCGGTTCGATCCCCGTCTTTCAGAATCTTACGAAGGGATGAAACGCTCCGCCCTCGAGTTGGAAGAGGTTTCATTCACTCTCCGTTCCTACCTTGATCGGCTCGATACCGATCCAAATCGGTTGACCGCCGTTGAAACACGGCTTGCAGCCCTTGAAAAGTTGAAAAAGCGGTTCGGCCCTCGGGAAGAGATCGAGCGTCTAAAAATTTCCCTCGCCCAGCGGCTCGATCGGAGTCTTGGAGATGAGATCGAAGCGGCCCAGTCGAAACTCAATACTCTGCAGGAGAAAAACCGGGCCAAAGCCTCTGCTATCTCCCGCTCAAGAAAAGAGGCAGCTCCCCTCTTTGCCGAAAAAATAGCCGCTGAAGTCAGGTCGCTCAATCTTCCGCAGGCCCGTTTCGAAATCGCCGTCCTCCCGAAGGAGATCTCCTCCCAAGGAATCGACTCGGTCGCCTTCCTCTTCACCGCAAACCCCGGCTACGCCCCTTTGCCGCTCGAAGAGTGCGCCAGCGGCGGCGAACTCTCCCGCCTCCTCCTCGCCATCAAGACGACCCTGGCCGACAAAGAGAAAAGCTCCTGTCTCATCTTTGACGAGATCGACAGCAATGTTGGCGGGCAAACGGCGTCGATCCTGGGCGCCAAGCTTCAAACCCTCTCCCAAACCCGGCAAGTGATCTGCGTCACCCACTTTGTTCAAGTCGCCACATTTGCCACCCACCACTTCCTCGTTTCGAAAAAAGATTCAATCACCACAGTCCAAAAACTCCTCAAATCCGAGAGAGAAATGGAATTTCAAAGAATGTTGGGACAATCAAACTATTTTCAAAAAAGCGAAAAGCACATAGGATAAACGAATGAGCCAATTGCAAAACTCCCCGTCCCAGCAAAATCGCCCTTTTGAGCCATTTTGTCGCGCCACCGCCGAGTTTCACTCCCCTGAGTATGTACTCGGCGGCGGCGTTCGGTCTGCGTTGCAGCCCCGACAAACTGATTCAAAATCTTCGATTTTTCTGGGACGGGGAGTTTTGCAACTGACTCGAATGATCCGAAAACTACTTGCCTCAGCTGCCCTCTTGTGTGCGTTGACCCTCTCGGCCGAAGAGCAAAAGAGGGACTACAAATACTGGGATTTCCATCCGCTCCATGCCGGCGCCACCTCTATTTTCCTAGGCACAGCCAATCTGACTGAGAACCACTACAAAGGAAATTTGGTCTTCAACAAAGTGAGCAGTTTCGTCTACCTCCTCACTCCGATCAACGAAAAGAACTATTTCATTCCCCGAGTCGAATACACCACGTTCAAAATGGACTGGAACAAGAACCCCAAGTTCAATTCGACCCGGTTCAATTATGTCCAATTCGCCCTCACCTACTACACAAATGCGCTCGACAAGTGGCGCTGGATCATGCGGGCCGATTACAACATGGACACAAAGCACTTCGGCAACAACCGCTACAACCTATTTTCGGCCCTTCTCTGGGGAGCCTACGAAATCTGGAAAGATTGGCACTACCATGTCGGCGCCTACGGATATACCGGGATGGAAGGATCTCAGATCTATCCAGTCATCGGCTTCGACTACACCTACGACAAATGGCTTTTCCTGATCGTCTTCCCGCTCGACTATAAAGTCGAGTACAAGCTCGACAAGAACTGGACCTTCTCTCTTCGCGCGCGCCCCTTAAAAGAGCGTTTCAGAACCGGAACCCACCAGCCCCAGCCCGAGTCGGTCTTCAACTATTCGACCATCGGCACCGAGCTGAACGTCCGCTACGAAATCTTCCTCCGTCTCGAGGCCGAGATCTACGGCGGCTGGAACTTTGGCGGCAACTTCTACGTCAAGAACCGCCACGGCAAGAACGCCCTCTACACCGACGTCGAGTCGGCCCCCTACGGCGGCGCCAGCCTCAACATCGGCTTCTAGAATCGCAAGTAACTAATATTAAGCACTTTATTATTTTTGTTTTTACGTATAATTATATTTGTTAATATGTTATAATATTTCCTTTAATTATAAAATTATCGGAAAAATATGATTTCAAGCATTACTAACAGCATAACTGACAATTCTTTAGTAAATTCGATTAGAGAAAAGGCTAGCAGGGCCGTAGAAAGAGCCTCCGAACTTTTCCAAACCTATGTGGCAGAACCCGTAGAGCGCTATGCGATTGGAGACTTAAGAAACTATGACACTGGCGACTATGATTGGAATGAAGATAAGAGTTTCGGGATACACAAATTCGGCCGTATGGCAACAATAGCCACATGGAAACCCCACTCAAAACAAGAATATACCGAGGCCTTAGATCAACTGGATAATCAGCCAAACGGGAGATACTCGTATCGCGCTGGTGAAGCGTTGGTAGTCGGTTCAGATTTTTTATTAGCCGATACAGGCCCTCTGGCTCATCCCCACCGAAAAGAAGCCCTCAAGCACCTAAAACCTGGTTCATACGGCGAAATTGCGTGGGAACTGTTTCAGGAAGTTCAATTACGAGAAGAATTGCCTAGAGATATTCCTATGAAAGCCACAGCGATGGGACTATTAGGCATTGACAAAGCGACGCTGGATATTTTTTATCCCGGTTTAGATAAATTAGGCTCAGACTTTAAAGAATATTCCGCAAATTCCATTCCCCTTTCTCTATTGAGATTCGATCCTACTTTCAAAGAAAAACAGAAAAACCACCAAAAAACTGTAGAAGATCTTCTTGCTACAGAAATTGAAAGAATCAGAAATCGGTTAAATGAGGATCCCCTTTATGAACCTAAGGGTTTACTTGTAGAAAAGATTGCTAAAATGCTCAAAGCCAACCCAGACATCCGAAATCTACACAAAAATCCAGAACTCAAATCTTTAGTCCTATTGCTTGTAGCTGTAGATAATTTGGATTCAGCCATTAGAAAATTACAAGATAATTTACAAAAAAGCGCTTATGGCGACCGTCAACTCATCGAATCGCTAAAAAATGAAATAAACAGTTCGGGCCTTATCCAAGATGGTCAAATCGACACAGCGATTTTGATGGATAAAAGAAAAATGCCTAATTTAGATAAGTTATATCAAGAGAGCATAAACGACCTCTCGAGTCAACCCATTGTGCTCCGTTATGCACAAAAAGAGATGAATCTTGGAGGAAATCAAGTTCCAGCCGGCACCCATCTATCTATTTACGCTCCAAAAGACCCATCGGGTAAACCGAGCGTCTTTTCCGAAGGAAACCGCAAATGTCCAGGCAGGGCATCAGCTGAGGCCATCTTTAAAGCGATGGCTGTCGGTCTCGTTCAAGACGGTCTCTATACAAGAAGCTCGGACCGAGCCAATAAGCGGCGATTCGAAGAGTTTTGGTTAAAAGATGTTAACCGCGATCTATCTTTCGGATTTGAAGGATGCTCTCAAAAAGATAGAGATAGATTAGTGGAAAATGTTATAAAAAGCTTCAAATTTTGGAAATTCAAACCTTATTCAAGTGAGATTGTTTTCAATTCATTTGACACGTTTATTCAAAATAAAATCAACGATCCATTAACGCCAAACGAATCAAAACCTTTAATCGAAGAATATGCTCAAAAGGTGCGGCAAAGACTCGCCGAATCATTCGACAAATAAGACAGGCCCGCTCTGCCGCTAAGCGGCAGAGCGGACCCTCACGCCCTTTTCCCACTGCCATTGGCAGTGGGAAAAGGGCGGAACGGGCGATCTTCAACTATTTTTCTTGCTTGTGAAGTTGGAAGGAGTTGGAGAAGCGGCCGAATACTTTTTCGTCCAAGCTCCCCTTTTTCCCTTCCATGGCAATGAGATAGAGTTTGTTGCCCGACATGAAGGCCAGGCCCCGGAAATAGTTCGTCCCGTTCTGGACTAGAAAGTCGACTGCGGGGATCCCTTTCAAATCGATTACTTTGGCAAAGGAGAGCTTGTTATCGGCGTTGTGGCCGATGATCCCGTTGAGAAGCCCCTCGAGGCCGGCGAGTTCGTTGCCAGGAGCGATCGGGAGCGGGTACTGGGCGATGAGGAGGAGGCAGACCCCTTTATCTTCAAAGGGAGCCAGATAGACATCGTAATTGAGGCGGAGCCCCTCTTCGGTCATCTTGAGAGACTGCTGGACCATTTGAGGGCGCGAAGGGAAGTTGATTCGGCAATCGCCCGTCCGGGAAACCATCAAGTTCCAGGCGGTCCCCTCATCTGCGTGGGCTACGGTCCGGATGAAGATGTGAGTTGCAAAAAGAAAGAAAGCCAAGAACCAAATTCCGATTTTTTTAGCCAAATCACGACTCATAGCTCTCTCCTCAATTAAAGATATTTATCGTTTGGAGCGAAAACCCCTCGCTCCACAACATGAAAGTAGCCTTAGGCATCACCGCGCCGGGATGGATGAGGTGGATGCCGAGAGACCAAAGGATCCAAACGCCTACGAAAAGCAAGATACTTGCGATTACCACATTCAAAATCGACTTGAGTATCGAATACTGTTGAACTTCGGCTAGAGCGTTGAAGTAGATCACCAGCGACCAGATCGACAAAACAAGCCTCGAGATCAAAACTACAAACAGCAAAGCCAAAAATCCGTTGCCGAGAGCCGGCCCCCCTTGATTCACCATGAAGAGTTCCGATCCAAACACAAAGCCCAGCACGATCCAAAAAAAGACGTTGAAGATGAGTGGGACGCAGGACCAAGCGTAGGCAGCTCTCACCGTTTGAAAAGTTCCCTGTCCTTTGAAGAGCTTTCCAACCCAGTAGACGACGGCGCTCCAAACAGAGAAAAAGATGTATCCCCAGAGAGCGCAAAGGAGAACCGTCACGATGAAGATCCCGAATAAACTGATCGTATGGCCTAAAGCCAGAGTTTGAGCATTATTTAAGAGCGAACCGAAGCCGTAGATCGCGGCTAAAAGCCAAATGGATTGATTCGGATTTTCCGCTACAATCTTTCGGATCGTATCTCGAGGACGAGTCCAAATCTCTAACCAGGGGTTGAACGTCTCTTTCATCGCCTTGCTCAAATACTAAAATGCCTTCATTTACCCGTATTTGCGGGGAAGTACCTTAGAGAGGGTCATCCCTTGGCACCTGTAGCTCAGCCGGGTAACTGAAGGCACTGAAATACTCGCGCCCACAAGCTAATTGTAGTTTTAAACCATTTAATAAAACAATAATTAAATAAAATAAAACAGAACTAAGTGCAACAAAGTTAGATAAGATATAAAAATCTAGCAAACATCAAAAGTCCAAAGACGATGATGGAGTAGAAGACAGCAGAAATGAAGATATTGGCGAGAGCGCGCAGGACCGAGAAGTGCTGCACTTCCCGAACAGCTTGAACGAAAAGGACAAACGCCCAGATTTCGAGGATGAAGAGGATCAAATTGACAAAGAAAGCCGATGGGCCGCCGACATACTGGATGAAGACATAGTCGGGGTTGGCAATGAGGAGAAAAAACCACATTACGAGGGCAATTACCATCGGGATTTTAGACCAAGCTAAAGCGGTTCTCAAATGAGATCTTGGAGCCATGCCTCCCAGCCACCTTCCAGTAATATAGAGGATCCAGCCATAAAAAAAGACCCAAACCACAGCAAATATTGGAGCGATCACTAAAACCGGGACCAAAATAGAAGCGAGGGAGAAAGAGAGGCCAAACGATTGGAAATTCAGGATGAAGAAGAGGCTTTGGAGGACATACACCGTCGAGAGCCAAAGAACCCCATATCTAGGGTTCGCATGGACAATCCCTCGGATCGTCTCTCGAGGCTGAGTCCACATTGTCAGCCAAGGACTCGGATGATTCGTCTGAGACATAAAATTTCTCCTATACCTCAGGACTTACTTGATTTAGGAATATTCCGCAACTGATATTGCGGCCCGCTCAGGGAGCGGGCCGCAACGATTTACTCGTCGAGTTTCCCTTCTTCCTCTTCGTTGAACTCAACTTCAAAAATCTCAGCGGGATCTTCGAGATCGAGCACAGCGACTTGCTGCTCTTCCATCTCCTCAATCTCATCTACAGCCTGAGGATTTTGAACGCTGGCAATGATTGGCAACAATAGTTTCAACATCATCATAAAAAGAACTCCTTTACGAAGCTCTAATTTAAAGGAAGCAAGGCTTTCCGTAAAGAGTCATTTATTCGGGGGAAAGCGAATGAAAATCCGCTCTCGAGCAGCTTGACCGGCTCGGCCCGCGTGCTGGCGAGGAGCGCTTCGTCAGCCATTTCCCCTAACACGAGGCGCAAAAGCCAGGCGGGAATATTGAAAAAGCAAGGTCTTTTGAGAAGAGAGGCCAGTTCGGAGGCAAACTCCTTCTGCCGCACGGGGAAAGGAGATGTGAAATTGATCGGACCTTCGAGTGAATCGTCTTCTAAAACATGGTCGAGCGCCCGAATGAGATCGGTCTGTTCGATCCAGCTCATCCATTGGTTGCCGCTTCCGAAAGAGCCCCCGAGCCCCCATTTGTATGCAGGGATCATTTTACCTAGAATGCCGCCAGGACCCAAAACGTGGCCAAAACGGGGATGAACGACGCGAGCCCCCCGGTTTCCGATCGACTGGGCCGCCTTTTCCCATTCGCAGCAGACCGAGGCGAGAAAACCTCGTCCCGCCGGCGCCATCTCATCGAGGACATCGTCTCCTGCATCGCCATAGTAGCCGACAGCTGAGACAGAGATGAATGTTTTGGGAGGTTGAAGGGTCTGGGCTAGGACGTGCGAAAGGAGCCAAGTTCCAACCGTCCGGCTGAAAAGGATCCTCTTTTTCTTCGCTCGGGTCCAGCGCCCAGAGCCGATCGGCTCGCCCGCCAGATGAACGACGGCATCGAACCCTTCAAAATCCTCTTTTGCAAGCAGTCCCCTCTCGGGATCCCAGGAGACGCACCCTTCTCGAGGTTCTCCCCGAATGAGCGGGACGACCTCATGACCTTTTTCATCCTGCCAAAAAGCAAAAAGGGGCCGACCAACAAACCCGGTCGACCCAGAAAGAAGTATCCTCATATAGACGAGAAGCCTTACTGCCCTTTTCTGTTGCAGCAATTGCAGTTAGGACCGCAATTTTTGCAGCCGCATCCGCAATGCTTGCGGCAAAAGCAGCAGCAGAAGAGCTTGTAAAGACCTGCAAGACCGACCAGAGCGAAAATCACTCTAGCGCCCATTGTCATTCCGCCAAAGATAGAAGAAACTAAATCATATTGAAAAAAACCAACGAGACCCCAGTTCAAGGCGCCGATGATTACCAAAAGCTTTGCTATATAGCCAATTGCTTTCATTTGTGTCCTCCAATAGAGGGGAACAATAACCCCATTTACTCATATAGTAATACAAATTTGAGCGATTGTCCATGACCAATTATCAGCTCCTTGACTTGCTAAGCCTTACATGCTATTTTAAATAGGTTTTTAGGATACATATGTCCAAGTTTGATGCTCAGACACTAGAAAATTTAAAAAAGCTTTGCCGAATCGAGTGCTCCCCCGAAGAGGATCAGGAGATTATGAACTCCTTGAATAGGGTGCTCGAGTACATCGACCAACTGAACGAAGTCAATACGAATGGCGTCGCCACCTGCAATTACGTCCTGCAGACGATGCTTAAAAACCTGATGCGCGAAGATGAAGTCAAAGAACTCCTTCCCCGCGAACAATTCCTCAGCAACGCCCCAGACCAAATCGGGGGGATGGTGCGCGTCCCGCCTGTTATGAAGACCCCATGAGCGACCTCCACCATTTTACAGCCATCGAACTGAGAGACTCCTTTATCCGGGGCGAGTACACTGCCGTCCAGATCGCCGAATTCTTTTTGAAGCGGATTGAAAAGCACAACCAGCAGCTCGGAGCCTTCCTCTCTATCCTCGGACCCCGCATGCTCTTGAAAGCTGAACAGTTAGATCACAAGCGCTCCCAGAATAAACCTTTAGGCAAACTCGCCGGCATCCCGATCGCGATCAAAGACAACATGCACATCGCTGGCGAAATCACCTCCTGCGCCTCCAAATTCTTGCGCAACTACAAAGCTCCCTTCGATGCGACGGCCATCCGTCTGATGGAACAGGAGGATGCCCTCTTCACCGGTAAGACCAATCTCGACGAATTTGCGATGGGTTCTTCCAACGAAAATTCGGCCTTTTTCCCCTCGCATAACCCCTGGGATCTAACATGCTCCCCCGGCGGCTCCTCCGGCGGTTCAGCTGCCGCTGTCGCAGCAAGACTCTCCCTCATCGCCACCGGAAGCGATACGGGCGGCTCGATCCGGCAGCCGGCCGGTTTCTGCGGCATCGTCGGCTTCAAACCCACCTACGGCAGAGTCTCCCGCTACGGTCTTGTCGCCTATGGCTCATCGCTCGATCAGATCGGCCCCTTCGCCACCAGCGTCGCCGACATAGCTCTCACCATGGAGACAATTGGCCGCCACTGCCCCCACGACTCGACCAGCTTGGATCTGCCCCCCGAATCGTACCCCCTCCCCACTAACCTCCATGAGATCCGGATCGGAGTCCCCACCAAGTTCTTAGAGAACCTCAAGCCCGATGCAAAAGCGAACTTCGACCACAGCTTAAACGTCATGCGTTCGCTCGGCGCTAAAATCACCGAAATCGATCTCGATATTCTCAAGTACTCAATCGCTGTCTATTATATCGTCGCGACGGCCGAAGCCTCAACCAACCTGGCCCGCTTCGACGGGATCCGCTACGGCGTCCGCTCGAAAGAGGCTAAGAACCTCGAAGAGATCTACGAGTTTTCCCGCCAAGATGGGTTTGGCAAAGAGGTCAAGAAAAGGATCATGCTCGGAACCTACGTTCTCTCGGCCGGCTTCCAGGACGCCTTCTATAAAAAGGCCCAGAAAGTCAGAACCCTCATCATTGAAGCCTTCGAGAAAGCTTTTGCCGATTGCGACGCGGTCGCCATGCCGATCGCCCCTTCTGCAGCCTTCCCCCTGAAAGCGTTCAACGACCCGATCGAGATGTATCTCCAGGATATCTTCTCCATTCCAGCCAACCTCGCCGGACTCCCCGCCATCAGCGTCCCATCTGGTTTTGACTCGAACAAGATGCCCCTCGGCCTTCAGCTCATCGGTCCGCAGATGTGCGACGTCCCTGTGATCCAATACGCTCATGCTTTCGAGCATGCGACCCAATTTTCCCGAAAAATCCCTCCCCTATTTAATGGAAACCCGCCATGAGAGATCTCCCCTACGAACTTTGGGAACCCGTTGTCGGCCTCGAAATCCACGTCCAGCTCAATACTAAGTCGAAACTCTTCAGCACTGCGCCCAACCATTTTGGAGACGAGCCGAACGTCAACATTACAACTGTCTGCACCGGTCAGCCTGGCGCTCTCCCCGTCCTCAACAAAGAGGCGGTCCGCAAAGCCGTCCAATTTGGACTCGCTATCGACGGCAAAGTCGCTCTTTTCAGCAAATTCGACCGGAAATCCTATTTCTATCCTGACAGCCCACGCAACTTCCAGATTACCCAGTTCGAGCGGCCAATCGTCACCGGCGGACAGATCACAGCCGAAGTCGACGGCCAGCAAAAAGTCTTCAAGATCAACCGGGCCCATCTAGAAGATGACGCTGGGATGCTCAAACACTTCACCACCTTCGCCGGAGTCGACTACAACCGTGCAGGCGCCCCCCTCATCGAGATCGTCTCGGAGCCCTGCATCCACTCGGCCAAAGAAGCCTCGGCCTACGCTACAGCGATCCGGGCCATCATGCTCTATCTCGACGCCTCCGACGGCAACATGGAAGAAGGAAGCCTCCGGATGGACGCCAACATATCCGTCCGCCCCAAGGGCTCCACCGAACTCCGCCCCCGAATTGAGATCAAGAACATGAACTCGTTCAGCTTCCTCGAAATGGCGATCGAAGCGGAGATGCAAAGACAGATCGGCCTCTATACAGACCATCCCAATACACCTTTCATCGAGCTCATCCCTCCCGGCACCTACCGGTGGGATCCCGAATCTAAGGAGACCGTTTTGATGCGCCGCAAAGAGAGCGCCGACGACTACCGCTACTTCCCCGAGCCCGATCTTGTCCCGGTGATCCTCACGCAAGAGTATGTCGATCAGATCCGCGACGTCCTCCCCGAACTGCCGCAAGACCGGTTCCGCCGCTACACCTCCGACCTCGGACTGACTCCCTATTCTGCCACGATCCTGATCAACGACAAGCCGCTCTGCGACTACTTTGAATCGGCGATGAAACTCTGTCCAAGTCCGCGCCAGCTCTGCAACTGGATCACCGTCGAGTTCACCGGCCGGCTTAAAGAATCTGGCCAGACCCTCTGCTCCATCGGCATCAAGCCGCAGCACGTCGCCAAGCTCGTCGAACTCATTGAGACGAACAAGATCACCGGCCGCATCGCCAAGCAAGTCGCCGACGACATGGTCGCCTCGCCAGGCCTCGATCCCGAGACCATCGTCAAGAACAACCCCGACTACCAGCCAGTCAGCGACACCTCGGCCATCGAGCCGCTCGTCGACCAAGTTCTCGCCGAGAACCCCCAATCGATCGCCGACTACAAAGCGGGCCGGGAAAAAGCCTTCGCCTTCCTCGTCGGCCAGGTGATGAAGCTCACCCGCGGCAAGGCCTCCCCCGCCGTCGTCAACGAGCTGATCTTAAAAAAGATCAAGTAGGGTTTCGGTACTGCTCATACATATCATTCCAAGCCTCTACATATCTTGGAATCCGCATCAATCCTAAATGGATCGGATAGAACAACGGCGCGTACTGAAAAATAGCCTCCTTGAACTCTTTCTTCCCTAACTTTTCAGGAGCTTCCTGTATTTCGATGACTCTTTGAATCACGACTGACATTTCGCAAAAAACATAAGCCACAGGCAAGCAGATAAACCAAACGGGAATGCTAAAAGAGAAAATCGCAAAGACAATCAGCGCAGCAGCGACAACCCTCGCCGCCACCTTCAGCGCCGTCGCGCAGCAATGAACCCTCTCTCTCTTCGCCTCGTCTTGCGAGAAGATCCCTCTCATCCAAATCGGTATCACGAACAACCTCAAAACAAAAGCGAAGTAGAGTATCAAAAAGTTGAAATGGGTTCAATGAAATGCCTCTATTAGCCCGCCTTGAGGCGTATCGTGTCTTTCAGGTTATGCCAAGGAGATGGTCGGCAGGTTCGCGTCTTGAACTTTGGATAAGACAACATTTCATTTTAATTTAATTTATTTTGAATAACAGATAAAATTGTCGCCAAAAAAAAGGAATTTTTTATGAGCGGACCAGCTAATGTAAATAATTTTTCACTTCATTCGCCAAATGAAGATTTGAGGAGAATTGCGACCGAGGCAAACACTCAGGAAAGAATACAAAATCTCTCTCGAGATTTAGAGAATGATATAAGACGAGCCAGCGGATCAATGGCTGCTGGTTTCGGAATCGGGTTGTTCACAACGATAATTTCAATGTCTAAATTGAATATACCAGCTTTTTTGCTATTTGCGGGTACATCCGTAGCCTCTTTTGTCGGCTCTTATGGAAATTACGTCAATGTTCAAAAAAATGAAGGAATTTTACATTCTTTAAAGACCCCTGAGTTCATCCAATTCGCGAATAAAAATGGCGTCGTTCTTTCCAGAGACACTGTTCAAACTACTCACGATATTTACCAAAAGTTGCTGAAAGATTTTCTTCTTCAACGTCAATTTTCACTTTAATTTTACTTCAATTTCTTGACCCCAATTTCTTTTTTGCCTAAATAACAAAAAAAGGGACTGGGGTTATTTTTTTGAAACGGATCCTTTTTGTTTCACTTTCTTTTTTGGCGGCGGGGTGCGGGCAGTTTGTGAACGATCCGTTCGCGCTTGCCCCTTCCGATCCGTATGCATCGTGGACGCCGATGAGGGGAAATGCGTTGGTTTCTTCCAGGTTTTGCAAGACGCTGCTGCCCCCCTCATTCGATTCAAAGTCGGAGATGTCGCTTGCGGAGCTATTAGATATTGCGCTGCAGAATAACCCGGTTACAAAACAGACCTGGGCCCAGGCCCGGTCGGCCGCTGCCGCGTATGGACAGTCGCTGAGCCCTTTTTATCCGAATGTGGCGTTCGATGGTTCGTTCACGAGACAAAGGGGCACGTTCGTCGATGAGGGGCCTCCCACGCTGTTTTTCCAGACAACGGCGGGTCCCGATGCGACGCTCTCCTATACATTGTTCGATTTTGGGCAGAGGACGGCGGCAGCGATGGCGGCGAGAGAGGCTTTGTACTATGCCGACTTGACCCACAACCAGCAGATCCAGGCGGTGATCCAGATCGTCATGGATGACTACTATAATTATCTGTACCAGATCCAGGTCCTCCGGGCGAGCGAGATGGATATAAAAAACGCCGAGGCGGCCCTCGATGCAGCCAACCAGAAGTTTGCGCTGGGACTTGCTGCGCTGGGCGATGTGGCCCAGGCTAGGACGCAGTATCTGCAGAGTAAGATCAACCTGACGAACCAAAAGCAGTATGTAGAAAATTCGTTTGCGCAATTGGCGACCGATATCGGCTTGCCAGCGAATTTGTCATTCAAGGTCCAGCAGATCCCCGACCAGATTTCGATGCAGCCGCTTTTGGAGAGCGTCGATACGTTGATTGCGAAGGCCCAGACGCAGCGGCAGGATTTCTTGGCCTCTCAGTCGCAGGTGAGATCGAAGGAGGCTTCGCTGCTGCAAGCGAAGAGGGCCATGTTGCCCGTGCTGGGGACGAACTTGGATTTCGGCAAATATTATTTCCAGGGAGGCGCCTCTGAGGATTACCACTGGACTGCGGTGATCAGTCTCGATTTCCCGATTTTTAGGGGCTTCTATTATAAAAATGGGGTTCGTCAGGCAGAGGCTAATTTGGAGCTTGCCCGGGCTCAGATGATGCAGACGGAATTATCGATCATCCAGGATGTGACGACATCGCATATGAATGTGAAGACGGCCGCCCTGAACTTGACCGATACAGCCGAATATGTCAAAGCGGCCGAATTGGAGTTCAACATCGCCCTTGGCAACTACAAAGCGGGGACGAATACGATTTTGAATGTGATGTCCGCGCAGAGCTCACTTGCTGATGCAAGAGCGAAAAGAGCGGCCGCGCAAAAAGAGTGGTTCACGGCGCTCGCTTCGATCGCTTACGCTACCGGTTCTCTGTGCGCCACTCCCAATGAGGCTCCATGCGTAGATTGATGATTGTGCTCCTTTTATTAGCCTCCTGCAAGGAGAGGACGAAGATCGCGCCGCCCGATGTTTCTTTTCCGGTCCGGTCGGCGGTCGCTGAGAAGAGAGAGGCGCCGATCTTCATCGATGCGCTCGGGCATGTCGACCCGATCATCAGCATCGACATCCGCTCCCGGATCGAAGGGGAGCTGACTGGAGTTTATTTCGAGCAAGGGAAAGAGGTCAAGGAGGGGGATCTCCTCTTCACGATCGACCCCAGACCCTACCAAGCCACCCTCAAGGGGGCTCAAGCCACTCTCGAGCAAAACAGGGTCAATTTGGCTCTGGCAGAAGAGAAAGTGAAACGTTATCGAACGCTTGCCCAAGATGAATATTACTCCCAGATAGACTATGAAACCCTTCAAACCAACTACGCCGCCACAGCGGCCGTGGTCCAACAAAACGAAGCGCAGGTCGAACGGGCTGCGAACGACCTCGACTACTGCTGGATCTACGCACCGATCCACGGCCTCACAGGCCTGCTCCAAATCGACTTCGGCAACCTGGTCAGCGCCGACGGGGTCACCCCCCTGGTCACGCTCAAACAGATCGCGCCGATTTTCGTCACCTTTTCTATCCCCGAGTTCAAGCTCCACGAACTCCAAAAATACCAGCGGCAAAAAGGATTGAAGGTGTTGGCGGCTTTCGACGACTTTTCCAAGGAGTCGTATGAAGGAGAGCTGCAGGTCATCGATAACTCGGTCGACACGGCGACCGGGATGATCAAGCTCCGAGCGGTCTTTGCCAACGAGGGAAGAGAACTATGGCCCGGGCAGTTCATCCGGACGAGGGTTCTTTTGTATACGATCCCCGATGCAGTGATCGTCCCCTACTCGGCTGTCCAATATACCCAGTCGGGTCCTGTCGCCTTCGTCATCTTAAAAGACAACACCGTCGAAAAGAGGGATGTTAAACTGGGGCAACGGGAGGATGATTTTGTCATCGTTTTGGAAGGGATCGCCGCAGGCGAGCGGATCGTAACAGAAGGGCAGATCAACCTCGATTCGGGAGTGACGGTCCATGAACCTCTCTGAGCCGTTCATCCGCCGCCCTGTGATGACTATTTTAGTCATGGCCTCCATCCTTTTCTTTGGAATCGCCGCCTATTTTTCGCTCCCGGTCAGCGATTTGCCGAGCATCGATTTCCCGACGATCCAGGTCTCGGTGAGTTATCCCGGAGCCAACCCCGAGACGATGGCGAACGCTGTGACGACGCCTCTCGAGCGGGAGTTCATGACGATCCCGGGGATCCAGAATATCTTTTCGACGAGCAACACGGGATCGAGCACCATCATTTTGCAGTTCGAGCTCGACCGGAATATCGATGGAGCCTCGACCGATGTGCAGGCTGCTATCAGCCGGGCGCAGCCGAATCTCCCCTCCGATCTCCCCTATAATCCCACTTACGAGAAGGTGAACCCCGCCTCGACGCCGATCCTCTATCTCGCCTACACCTCGTCGTCCATGACGATGGCTGACCTTTACGACTACGCCAACACCTTCATCGGCCAACGCCTCTCGATGGTCGAAGGGGTCTCTCAAGTCGTCACCTACGGCTCCCCTTACGCGGTCCGGGTCCAAATCGACCCTGAAAAGCTCGCCGCAAAAAATATCGGCCTCGACGAGGTCGCCGATGTGATCCAGCAAGCCAACGTCGACCATCCTGTCGGTACGCTCTTCGGCCCCCGGGACGATTATACCCTCAACGTCGATGGGCAAATTTTCCGCGCGCCGGGCTACGCTGAGCTCGTCGTCAAAAATGAAGATGGCTCGCTCGTCAAAATCAAAGAGCTCGGCCGTGCCCTCGACAGCGTAAAAGACGACAAGTTCTTTCAACAATATATCACCCGCGACAAGAGCGAACCATCCGTGATTCTCGCCATCCGGCGCCAACCGGGAGAGAATACAGTCCGGATCATCCAAAAAATCAATAAAACTCTCGGCATCATCAACCCGCAGCTCCCCGGCTCGCTCAAAGTATACCGGATCTACGACCAGTCGATATCGATCCGAGAAGCGGTGAACGATGTGAAGATGACTTTGCTCATCGCCTTCTGCCTTGTTGTCCTCATCATCTTCCTTTTGCTCGGCAAGGCGATGAACACCATCATCCCCTCTCTCGCCATCCCGATCTCGATCTTTGGTACCTTCGCCCTCATGTTTCTGATCGGCTTCAGCATCGACATCCTCTCTCTTCTCGCTTTGACTTTATCGATCGGATTTCTTGTCGACGATGCGATCGTCGTTCTGGAAAACAGCGTCCGCCATGTGCAACTCGGCGAAAAGCCTTTTGAGGCCGCCATCAAAGGGGCCAAAGAGATCAGCGTCACGGTCCTTACGATGACCCTCTGTCTCGCAGCGGCCTTCATCCCAATGGTATTTATGGGTGGAGTCATCGGTAGGCTCTTCCGCGAATTTGCCATCACGATCGTGGGGGCTGTTTTGATCTCGGGACTCATTTCTTTAACCCTCACTCCGATGCTCTCGGCCCGATTCGTCAAGCCTTACACCCAAAAAACGAAAATGGAAGAGATGGCTGAACGGCTCAATGAAAAACTGCTTGCCATCTACAAGCCGTGTCTTCTTTGGGCAATGAGCCACCGGGTCATCATGCTTGGCATCGGCCTCTTCAGCATCGGCGCCTCGCTCCTTCTCCTGGCTGTCCTCCCGAAAGATTTTCTCCCCCCCGACGACACGGGCTTCATCGAAGGGTACACCCTCGCCCGAGACGGCACCTCCCCCTTTCTCATGAACGACTATCACAATGAGATGTCGGAAAAAATCAGGAAAAATCCCAACGTCGAGTCGATCCTCTCGATCAACTCCTACAATAACGCCAACGAAGGGATCTTCTTCATCCAACTAAAGCCCTATCACGACCGAAAACCGCTCAACACTATCATCAACGACATGACATTAGAGCTGAACAACCAGCCGGGACTCAACGTCTTCCTCTCTCCGCTCCCCCTCATCAACCTTCAAGTCGGCACGACCGCGCAAGCTCTCTACCAATACACGATCACCGGTCTCGACCAAAAGACGATCTACAACTACGTTCCAAAACTCGCCGCGCAGTTGAAAAGACACCCCCATTTCACCCAAGTCTCCACCGACCTCCGGATCCAGCAGCCCCAGTGGGCTCTCGAAATCCAGCGGGACAAAGCTTACGATCTCAACGTGAACGCCAACCAGATCGAGGGCTACTTCACCTACGCCTACTCCGACCTAAAAATCTCCCAGATTAACGCCAACATCAACCAATACGACGTCCTCCTCGAGACCCTCCCCCGCTTCTACCGCGATCCAACGGTCCTCTCGAAGCTCTACGTCCGCTCTGAAAAAAACAAGCTCGTCCCGCTCGCCGAGATCCTCAAAGCCACCGAAAAAGCGGGTCCCCTCACCATCAACCACATGAACGGCCTTCCCGCCGTGAGCCTCTCGTTCAACGTCCCCGACAACGTCCCTTTGAGCGACACGCTCTCCAGTTTAAAAACGCTGACCGCCGACCTCCCCCGCTCCCTGTACGGCCAAGTCGTCGGGACAGCCGAAGTCTACGCCTCGTCCCTCTCGTCCTTGAATATCCTCTTCATCCTCGCCTTCTTCGTCATCTACATGATTCTCGGGATTCTCTACGAGAGCTTCATCCACCCCCTAACCGTGATGAGCGCCCTCCCCCCGACGCTCCTCGGCGGCCTCTTTACCCTCTTCCTCTTCCGCGAGTCGCTCACGATCTACTCCTTCGTCGGCCTAATCCTCCTCATGGGGATTGTCCTCAAGAACGGGATCATGATGATCGACTTTGCCGTCGACGCTGCCCAAGCCGGCAAGTCGGCCTACGACGCGATCATCAACGCCTGCCTGATCCGATTCCGGCCCATCCTCATGACGACCATCGCCGCCCTGATGGGCGCCGTCCCGATCGCCCTCGGCATCGGCGGCGCGATGGCCCAGAGCCGCATCGGCCTCGGCCTCTGCGTCGTCGGCGGCCTCCTCTTCTCGCAGCTTCTCACACTCCTCCTCACCCCCGTCCTCTACTACTACTTCGAAACCCTCCAACAAAAACTCTCTAGAAAACAATGATCCACCGGGCTTTTACGACACATTTCTGTGAAATATTGTCGTAAAAAAATGTCGTAAATAGATTGACCTTCACGATTTTTTATGACACAATAAAGAAAAAAGTGTCGTAAAACAATGCCTTTTGAACCTAAATTCACTATTTCTATTCCCATAGCTTCCGCGCTAACTGCTATTGAGCGCACCCGTGGCTTCTTGGAAGCAGCCAACCTTTCAAAGGACTGGATATCCAAAATGCAAGCCCGTGCATTGATTTTGGAAGCCCACCACACAACACACATAGAAGGCACGCACTTGAGCCTCGATCAGTCTGAAAGACTCATTTCAGGCGAAAAAATGCAAGATGTCGACTCTGAAGACGTCAAAGAATTACTGAATTACAAAATAGCATTTGATTTTGTTGCCAACTACGTATTTTCTCAGGGAACAATTACTGAAAGCTTGATCAGAGAAATTCATAAACGCTTAGTAGAAGGCGTAAGAGGCAACACAGCACAGCCAGGACAATACAGAACTATTCAAAATTACGTTGCTAATTCAAAAACAAAAGAAGTCATCTATACTCCTCCCGCACCCTACGACGTCCCTGTTTTAATGACTGAACTGATAGATTGGCTGCAAAATGAACAAACAATCCCTCCAGTTCTTGTCGCAGGGATAGCGCAGTTCCAACTCGTCCACATCCATCCATTTGTAGATGGCAACGGCAGGACATCCCGGCTTCTTTCCACCCTGTATCTTTACCGTTCAGGGTACGACTTTAAAAAACTTTTCACCATCAGCGAATATTATGACCGGAATAGGCAAGATTACTACCATGCGCTCCAAACGGTCAGAGATAACAACATGGATATGACGAGCTGGCTCGAATATTTTTGTAAAGCTCTAGAAACCCAAATGCATGAAATTCAGCTCAAAGGATCGCAGGCTATAAAGCTAGACGCTCTAGTCCTTGAGCATAAACTTTCGGAAAGGCAGAAGCGGGCCTTGGAAAGCTTGCTGGCAAGCGAGAAAGATTTTAATATTCAAGAATATGAGACACTTTGTCCGGGTGTAAATAGACGGTCTTTGCAAAGAGATCTTGCCGATCTCATAGAAAAAGGGATCATCGTTCAGGAGGGCATTAAAAAAGCGGCTCGCTACAGGTTGAACCGTCTTGGTTGATGTTTTGCGACATTTTATGACATTCTTTTGCGACACAAATTGACGACCTGTGTCGTAAAAAAATAACAATAAACATCACCAGGCGCAACTAAAAACCTATCTCTGAATTAAGCCAAGCTTCCTATTTTTCCGCTCTTTTTCTGTTGCGATAGCAGCAGAAAAAGAGCGTCAGGGGCCGAAGCGGCCGCGATGCGGCCGGTTCGGCCCCTGACGCTCTTTACCAATGACAACTGGGAAAGAGCAAAGCCCCATGCCCTAGATTAAATGAGGTTTTGGGGAGAGCCGCTGAGGAAAGATGCGATGTTCTCTTTGAGGATTGCGACGAGGCGCGAGATCGATTCGACGCTCGAGAAGGCCATGTGCGGAGTCAGGATGAGGTTGGGGATTTTTTTGTGAAGGAGCGGATGGTCTTTGGTTGGAGGCTCGACGCTCAGGACATCGAGGGCGGCGCCGGCCAGGCGATTGGCGAGGAGGGCGTCGGCAAGAGCTTGCTCATGGATCAGGCCGCCGCGGGATACGTTGATCAGACAGGCCGTCGGTTTCATCTGCTCGATTTGCTCGCGGCCGATGAGGCCTCGGGTCGCTGGAGTGAGCGGTAGATGAAGAGTGATAAAGTCTGAGTTTTTCAGAAGATATTGGAATGGAACAGTATTTTCGAGCTGTTTGTGTTCAGAGATGAGAACCTTCATCCGGAAGGCGGCGGCGAGTTCGGCGACCCGCTTGCCGATGGCTCCGTAGCCAACGATACCGAGCGTTTTTCCTTCAAGATTGTAGAAGGGATAATCGAGAATGGTGAAGAGCGGACTCTTGTGCCACCGCTTGTGGGCCGCCTCTTTGTAGCGGAAAAGATTGGAGGAGAGGGCGAGCAGAAGAGAGAGAGTGTGCTGCGCGACAGATGCGGTGGAATAAGAAGGGACGTTGCAGACAGAGATGTTGAGAGCGTGGGCCTTCTTGACATCGATGTTGTTGTAGCCAGTGGCAGGTACGCAGATGAGTTTGAGATCGGGAGCTTGGCTTAAGAGCTCTTCGGTGATAGGAACCTTGCTTGAAACGATGATGGTGGCGCCGGCAGCTCTGGCGGAAGATTGGGCGGGCGTTGTCTTTTTGTAAAAGGTCCATTCGAGCGGGAGCTCTTTGAGTGCGTCGAGGCAGCAGCTAGGCCCGAGGCTATCTGTGTCTAAAAAAACAGCTTTCATGGGAGCAGTTTAGTCGATTTTACCGATGCTTTCAAGGGCGGGGATGGAAAGACTCGAAAGAGGTCTGGATCCGCCCCCCTGAAACGTGAGTGTACCGGTCGGTGGTGCCGATGTCCTCGTGGCCCAGCATATCTTGGATGAGGCGTAAATCGGCGCCGTTTTCGAGGAGATGGGTCGCAAACGAGTGGCGCAGCGTGTGGGGCGAGACGTTTTTGGTTATTTTCGCCGAGGCGGCGTAGGCTTTGATCCGGCTCCAAACAGCGATCCGGTGGATCGGCTTTCCCTTCGGCGTGATGAAAAGGGGGCCGTTTTCCTCTTTAGCGCGGGTTCGGAATTGGAGCAGGTAGTGGTCGACGGCGGCGATCGCCTTTTGACCGACAGGGATCACCCGGTCTTTTTTCCCTTTGCCGCTCACCTTCACGAAAGTGTCGTGAAGGTCGCATATTTTGAGCTGGCAGAGCTCCGAAACTCGCATCCCTGTCGCGTAGAGAAGCTCTAGAATGGCTTTATCGCGGGCGCCGATGAAATCGTCCGATTTGGGCTGGGCCAGGAGAGATTCGACCTCTTCGAAACTGAGGACTTCAGGGACAAGCTGCCAAATCTTGGGAGTCTCGAAATAGCGCCCCAAATCGACCGAGATCTCCCCCTCCTTTTTCAGGAAGCGGAAAAAAACCTTCACGGCGACTAAAATCCGGCAGACGCTGGAGGAGGCGTAGGAACGGCGGCTAAGATAAGAGATGAAACCGAGGATTGTCTCAGGCGTCACCTCTTTCCAGTTCTTCCCTTCGATGAATTGGGCAAAAGAGCGGACGTCGCGCCCATAGGCTTCGACCGTGTGGGCGGAGAGCCCTTTTTCAGAGCGGATGTAATCTAAAAAATCGGAGATGAGAAGGTCGCGCATATCTGCTTTTATAGCAGATTAGATATTTTTCTCAGCAGGCGTCTCGACCGAGCTATAGCCTTTCGTCTTATTGAACTGCTCTTTGAGCCACTCGTAGAACGATTTCCCTTCCAAACCGAGAGTGATGGGTACCGCGCCAAGCAAGATCGTCAAAGACAACGCCATTGCTGCCGCCAGGTTTTTGCTGTTTTTCTTATCTTCGGCTGTTTTCAACGCATCAGGCAATACAGCGTCGCTTCTCCACTTCCAGAGCCTATCGCCCAAGAACTTTTGGAACTGGGGAGAGTCGACGGCAAGCCAGAGGAGCGCGCCTGCTGCAAAAAGAATATTAGCGGTTCCGCCTGTAAAGGCAAGTCCAAGGCAAAAAGCGACTACACTGATAATACCGATCATGATGAACGTGATGTATTTCACCTTAGCTCGGTAGTTCTCTTCGTAGACTTTTCGAAGGAGCTTTTTCGCTTCGGCAACTTGTTGAACATCGCCCGACTCCACACCGGCGATGATCGAATCCAATTCAAGACCGCCGCTCGTGTTCTTCTTCATCAGCTCTTCCAAACACTCGTCGCTCGTTCTTCTGGAAAAGGCGTTCCATTTTTTCTGCAGAATCTTCTCTTTCTCTTCGGGCGTCTTCGCAGATTCTTCGTCAGTGAGAGTGATTTTGCTTCTCAAGGAGTAAAGAGATTTTGCCAAACGCTCTTTTATAGGGTCTGCCGACTTCATGTTTGCATCGAGCTCGTTGGCAAACTTCCTGGTCATTTTATAGCCAATGGCGCCATAGGCCGCGACGGCAGAACCCAAGGCAACCCCAGCCCAACCAGCTGCTTTACTTGCCACTTTAGCTGTGGCCGCAGCTCCCTTAAGCGCGGCGGCATACGTAGTCGTTGCAGAGGCGCTCACTGCGGTGTAGCTTGCTGAAGCGGCGGTGGTCACTCCATGGACAAGGCCGCTTTCGCCGTCTTGAAGCTTCCAGGCTTTTCGAAGCCGGTAAATTCCTCTACCCGTTCCGATCGTACCGGAGATGGTCCCCAAAGCGGTGCCGGCAATTCCGAACTTCATCAAAGGAGCAGTAAATGACGCAGTAGAATTCAGCGTCGCGCCAACTTGCCCCACAGCAATTGGATTTCGGATAGCAGAAAATGTGTCGATGATCCAGCCCATCGCCGTATGGACGGGGGCGAATTTATGCAAAGGCGATTTTTTGTTCGCCTCTGTTTGAGCTTTGTCGATTTGACTATGAAAGTCGTCGTACTTTTGTCTTAGCTTTTGTGCAACGTTTTGAGTCGATACTGCAGCGTGATTGAGGGCGGTGAGATCGTGTTTCTCCCCATTTACATGCAGATAGATGTGCCCTTTGGATACTCTGACAGTAAATTTCTTATGTCCGTTGAGGAGCGCTTGAACTTGAGGCGATGCAATCAAGGCTTTGATTTTCGCCTTCAAACCCGATTCGTCCATTTGCTCTCGGGTCAAGGGGGCGCCCCTAGAAGCCGCGGAAGAGAGGTTCCATTTGTCAGAAGAAGGATCTATTCTATGACTAGGACTAGTCATAATAACACCTTAGTTGTAGCACCTTATATTATACCATAATTAGCACTTATTTTTAATAAGTAAGTTATATAATGATTAATTTAATTATTGAGCTGCTAAGGACTTAGCTAACTTGTTGTCCTTGTAGGACTTATACAAATTGAAGATAAATAGGGCGAGCATGATAAAGGCCCCCGCGGCGAACAGGACGGCTGGGAGGATCCCGAAGGTCCCTATGGAGCTGGCGATCATCCCCAGGAAGATGAAGAGGGCGCTTACAAAGGAGTACCTATGGAGCCTCTCCTTTTTGACCGAATCGGCCTTCACAGCCTCGATCAAGGCGCGGGCTTTTTCGACCCCTGCCACGTCACCGCTACGCAACTGAGCCATGATTTCATCGGACTGGATGATCCTGACCAGCGAGGCCATAGATGTCCTTCTTTTGAGGTAATTGATTTTGACTTGGAGCTTTTTCTCATCTTCTGGAGTCAGATCCTCCTCTTTTTCGGGGATCAAACCCTCTCTGAGAAAGTTCATCGCGTGGATCAATCGATCCGTCTCATTTTCCACTTCAGGGTTGTTCAAATACCGATCCAAATCGTTCCTAAAGCTACTGCAGCGGTGGATCCCGAAAGCTGCATTTCCCATGTAAATCAAAGAGCCGACGCAGAAGAGAGTAGAAGAGGCGATTCCGAGCCCAATCGCAGCATCGCACGTTACGCTGACGCCAACTTCAAACCCTTTTCCAACGAGATAAAGAAGAGAGGCCGCCGTTCCTGTCGAGCCTGAAACAAGTAGAGATTTTCCTCGATTGATCCCCTCCTGGTCGCCGATTTTCAAAGAGGCTTCTCTCATTTTGTTTCCATTGTACATTTCGTAAATAGAAAGGCCGGTCCAAAAGCCGCCGCTGACGAATCCCGATGCGTTGAGGCCGTCTGCAAGTTTTCCCTCTGTGAAGACAGAACTCAACGTCTGTCTTATCGTCGCAAAGCCGTTGGAAAGAGGGTCGACATAGAGCATGGCCCGCCCCATCAGATTCGAGTCGAGCGGGTCCTTCATCTTTCTCACTTTTTCGCCGGAAATAGGGGGAATTGCTCTTTGCGAGGGGTTTTCTATTCGGCGGGCGAATTCGGCCGTTTTCTGGGCCGGCAAACGGAGCTTTTCGAGCAGCCCGTTATCTATAGTAATTTTTTTAATTCCGCCGGCGGAAATCACCTTGATGTAGGGCTTTTTCTTCCCAAAGTGGACCTCGCAGGTCGCGCTCTGGCCTGGCCTCAGGACTTCCTGTAAAATATATTTTTGAAAAACAGCCACATTCTCCCTGATGAAATCAGGGTGTATCCGATTCACATCAAAGCTCTTAGAGCCTGACTGAACTCTCGCCAACTGGATGTAGGGGCTAGTACTTACAGCAACCATAATATTAACAGTTATTAACCTGCTAATATTATAAGTAATTTATTATTAAATATGACTAATTATTATTAATTAAAGAAATTTATTTATATACAGATTAATGCCATCCCCAAATTTACTTTGGAGATAACCGGTACATATCCTTTTCGACTCATTTCCAGAAGCCAGATGAGCTGGAAGCATAAAAAGGCCTGCAGCAAGAGCAGATAAACGGCGGAATTTCTCTGCTTGTTGATCTTCGCTCAATTTTCTTAAATCTGCTATCGTATTGATCCCATCAAATATTCGATTAGCTTCTACATTGAACTGTTGGTCTACAGTCCGTTTAAGTACCGATTCATGGTTTCTAGGTGTCATCGAACCCAATACAGAATCAGATTCTAAGTCTTGAGCTAAATCTACATCTTCATCGCTAGGCGCAGGCGATCCAGCGCGGCTGCTTACTGGCGAAGATGCAGCCGATCCGTGAATGATAACAGACTCATCATCACTTTCTTCTCTGTCATAGTTAAGTTCTAAAGATGCAACAGACGCAGTGTCATCTTCTTCCTCGGATCGAGGTTTGGCGTGCTTTGATTTGTCATGGGAAGGAGCAGGTTTGTGAGAGGCCATGTACGAGCTTAAAAGGCTGCTCTGCGGCGCCGCTTGCGCTGGCCGTTTGGCTTGAGTCAAACTGTAATCGAGCGGCTCTGTATTGATAAATAAAGAGGGCTTCTCTTCAAAGACCATCCTCTTCGGAATGGCGAGGTCGGCTATTTGTCGAACTTTAGAAGTAGTCTCTGGATCAGGGATCGCATTCCAATCACGATTGTCAGTTGTAAAAGTCGCTGCTTGAGTATCGAATTGATACTTGAGGATTGCATTAGGAGGTGCAGACTGAAAAAGCCGCGTAGCCAAAGCTTTAATCGCTTCAGCTTGGGCCTTTTGAAGAGCTTGCTGGGGCAAGAGGGTCCCGTGCTGGTTCTTCACAGTGATCACTAAATCCTCTGTTTGAGAAACAGAGATTCTAATCTTACCGTCTGAAGGAGTCATAATTTCACCAATATATTAAAACTATTATATCACATATATCTTTAATAATCAACAGTTTTGAGTCAAACCATTTAATTATATTACTCTAATAATTAACTATTTATGAGATTTGATCCTTGCCGGTTTATAGAATTTTTTATACAATCCGAACCTATGAAAGACCAATCGATCCTGCCCGACTATAACCTCCCCTTCCGCTCCATCCTCATTTTCGGCCCCCCTGGCTCCGGCAAAGGGACCCTGGGCAAGTTCCTCAGCTCGGCTGGGAACCACTTCCACCTCTCTTCTGGGGACATATTCCGGGGCCTCTCCCCTGAATCCCCCGCCGGCCAGCTCTACCACAATTTCGCCGGAAAAGGGCTCCTTTTGCCCGATGAGGTGACGATCGAGATCTGGCGCCACTACGTCCACGGCCTCATCGCCACAAACCGCTATTTCCCCGCCTCCCAGCTCCTCCTCCTGGACGGGATCCCCCGGACCATCCGGCAGGCCGACCTCCTCCTCAACCACATCAAGGTGGAGCGGATCATCGTTCTACAAATCGGAAAAGTCGAAGAGCTGATCAAGAGGATCCAGAGAAGGGCCCTCGTCGAGAAGCGGACTGACGATCTGGACCCCCAAGTTCTCCGGACCCGAATGGAGGTCTACCAGCGCGACACAATGAAGGTTTTGAAGCACTATCCCGAAAAAATCATCTCTCGGTTCAATGCCGATCAAAAACCTCTGGAAGTTCTCCGAGACGTGTTAGTGGGTCTGTCAGAATTATTGGGAAGTTGAAGTTCTAAGTTCCATCGATACCCCAGCGCCGTCGGGGTTCAACGCCTGAACTTCGCGGTACAGAAACTCAAAAAGCTGCTCCTTATCCCCTCTTGCCTTGGGAACTCCAAACTTATCGGAAATTTCATAGACGATCTTTTGGCCTTGGACTGTCGCTTGGATGATGAAGGTTTTAGGAGGAACTTTTTCTTTTGTGAGAGTCAAAATAGCGCCAGCCGATCTCCCTTCAAATCCCGCTTCAACAGCATCTTGATTTAATTCAAGGAAGGGGTTTTCCAGCTTATTGTCGACAATAAACTTATCTAAATCGTGAGCCGGAGTCATTGCGACTCTCTTTTGCTCAGGCTCGGAGAATTGAAGATTTTCTCTTCCCAACCTAGCTGCAAGAATTTCTTCAGCCGTTCTGGTGCCAAGGGTTAGGAAAAATTCTGGAGGAGCAGCTAGATATTCTTCCAGAGTCGGATACTTATACTTGAAAGAATAGGGGGAATCGTCGCCTAGCCGCTTGAGCTGCTCTTGAACATTCCTCTCTCGATCTTGTTGTTCGTTTCTATTCTTCGCTAGAACAGCCTCAACAACTCTTGTTTTATTTAATCGGATCTTCCCTTTGACTGTTTCTAACAAACTGTCTAACTCATCTTCGATGCCGGGAACTTTTTGTAATTCGAGTCTTCTCGCAGCTACGTTCTGTTCCAATTCTTCAATTTTTCCATTCCTTGCACCTATTTCTTTTTCTAGATTTTTTAATTGATCATTAAGAAAACGGAATTCTTTTGTTTTAATAATAAATTCATCTTCTTCCTTTTTAACAGAGATTTCACTTAACTTTTTCCTCAGCTCTTCTATTTTAATTAATACAGCTTCTTTTCTTCTCTCAAGTGAATCCAAATCTTGTTTGAGTTTGTGCTCATTTACGGTCTGATTTTTATTATTTTGTATTTTCTGGAGGCGACGTATCTCACCTTCTATTCTTTGTAATTGACCTTCAAGTTTATCAAGCACTGCTAAATCATTTATAACAGTATACTTATTTAACTGATCTCTCAGACCATTTATTTCACCTTCTAATTCTAGCTTTTTTTGCAAAAGCGGTTTCAACTCTCCACAAATTTTAGATTTTATATATTCTTCAGATTGAATAGATACGTAATGCGCTGTAACAGAATTTATTCTATTCAGCAAATCGTTAGTTTCAAGCCCTAATTCTTTTGCAAATAGATCAATTTCTCGACCTCTGTTCCGTATATTGATCAGCCTGTTTTCTATATTTGGAGCCTTATCTAGAGGCATAAGCTTTAGCAGAGCACTTGCTCTAGGATGTATTAGATGGGGGCGGCCTAAAACATCCTGAAGTTCGGCATTGCCAAGTTTCATCTGAGCCGGCTCAGCAATGTCTGCCTGTTCCCGAATCTCTCTGGCCTTTGCCATTTGTTCTTTCTTCTTTTCATCTGCAATACGGGCTTTTTCCGCTGCAGCTGAATCCAAGATGCTTGTTTCCAGTTTCCTTAGATCTTCGACTACTTCATTTTGCGTGAAGAACTCGACGAGGATGTAGGCGCTTGATTCAAAATGGCTCTGAGCGAAACTGTACTTGAAAATTGCTTGGGCTAGCTGTTCTTGAAGGGGCGCATTCTTCCGAATGAGTCGCTTCAACCCGTTGAATACCCGCTCCGGATCGATTCCCAGCTGATGAGCGGCTAATGAATCGATTTTGTCTCTCAGCTCCATCAGGACGTTGACAAAATCGTCTACGGTAGGATTCTCTAAACCAGAGAGTTTTTGAACTAACTCTTCTTTGTATTTTTCGTAAACAAACCTGGTGATTTTCGATTCTAGGCTGCTTTGAAATTGCTCCAAGTGCTTATGTAGAATTTGTCCCTTTTCATACGCATCGGCAAAAATCGCACTATAGCCATCGATCAAAGATCTTAGCTCGGGGCCTATGGGCGTCTTGCTGAGGTTGTCATCGAACTCGTCCATGATTTTCCCAGCAAATTCTTTGGCAGCTTGCTTGTTTGGTACGGGCATGGAACTCGGCGTCGCTTGGGAAGATGAAGCCGCTGGTTGCGGATCGGGTTGGATCGATTTTTGAATTGCGCTCGCCTGCTTAACATCGCCGACTGCTTTTTTCCGCCCCTCTTCAGAAACAATGGGTGCAGGCTTAACTGTTGGTTTCAGGCGGAGACTGCTCTCTGGCGGCGGTAGTTTGATTTGGACGACGTCCCGTTTTCCCCAGAAAAGGTAACCTCCTGCGATGAATGCGAGGATCATTTTAAGAACGATTAACGCTCGATTCCCATGTTTAGAAAAGAAGAATTTCACTTTTTCACAAGTGGGAGCGTCGGCAGCTGGAGACGAAAGAGGATCCCACTTTGACAAAAGGTGTTTGTACAAAGGGACCGTCTCCGGGCGCTCTACCTTGAAAGTGAGTTTCAGGCTTTCTGAGGGACTATTTAATTCATTCATAAGAGATTAACATTTAATCATCTGTCTATTATAACAAATAATTAAAAATACTTCAAGATTTGTTTAATTTGAATAATAAACAAATCGGAGTAGAATCGAAGTTGTATTGATACTAATAATCGTTCTTAATAAAAGGAGAACTATATGAACTCCATTGATAATAAGTATCTTGCATCATTAGAAACCCGCATAGACCACCTGGAGACCGAGCTGACCCAGCTCGACGACCTCCTCCGGTCGGTCGGGTTCCCTGAGGGGGTCCTGACCCTCAAGGAGACGGCCGAGGAGCTCCTTCGAGAGGACGCCGAGGCTAAAAAGAGGATCTAAAGAAACAACGCCCCCTCCCCCTGGAGGGGGCGTTGCCTTTTTATCCCTTTCAGGCTAGAATTTGGCCTTCTAAGGAGAATTTTGCCCCTATGGCCAAGTTAATTTTTGAAGACAACAATGAAGAGATCGATCTCCCAGACGACTCTCCGATCGCGGAAGCTTGCGAGCAAGCTGGGGTCCCTTTCGCCTGTACAGAGGGCGTTTGCGGCACCTGCGTTATCGAGGTGAGCGAAGGGATGGATAACCTCTCTGAATTCAACCAAGCAGAGTCCGATTTCTTGGGCGAGCTAAACGAAGAGCGGCTTGCCTGCCAGTGTAAAATCCGCGGCGGCTGCGTAAAGATCAAATTTTAAATCGAGGAAAATCAGTGAAACAACAAATTACCCGCGACATGACCATCGAGGAAATCTTTACCTGCTTTCCTCAAAAGAGCCAAAAACTGGCCCAAGAGATGACCAATTCTGGACTCCACTGCGTAGGCTGCTCGGCCTCCACATGGGAAACCGTCGAAGCTGGCATGTACAGCCACGGGATGACCGACGAGATGATCGACGGCCTCCTCTCCCGCTTGAACAAGATCCTTTCTGAAAAAGAAGATCTCTCGACGATCACGATCACCGAAAAAGCGGCTAAGAAGTTCAAAGAGATTCTCGAAGATGAAGAGAAGACTGGCTGGGGCCTGCGCTTCGGCGAAAAAGCTGCCGGTTGCAGCGGATTTGAGTATTTCCTCGATTTCTCTGAGAAAGCGACCCTAAACGACCACGTCATCGAGTCGAACGGGATCCAAATCCACATCAACCAAAAGTCGGTCGAGCGCCTCATGGGCTCCGTGATCGACTATGTCGACGGCCTCCAAGGCGCCGGATTCAAGATCTCGAATCCGAACGTCAAGTCCTCCTGCGGCTGCGGCACCTCCCACGGCTACTAACTGACTCCCCCATGCTGCCGCCGGCAGCATGGGAAACTCACCAATCCATTTTCTGGGATTCGGGGCCTCCCCGACCTGCATATCGTGCAGTCATCCTCAGCTGCGCTTCGCGCCGTAATCCTGTTATTCTGTGTTTAACCCAAATTAATTGCATGATATGCAGATCTGGGATGCCCCGAACCCCACTTAAAAACACGGGGCGCAGCAGCCGCAAGCGGCTGCTGCGCCCCCTCTCATACTGCCAGCGGCAGCATGAGAGGGACGGATCATGTCATAGATGGATCGGGGCTTTGAAGACGGCAAGCGCCGCCTCTTTGAGCGCTTCAGAGAGGGTTGGGTGGGCGTGGCAGGTGTCGGCCAGCTGGTCGACGGTGGCGCGGAGCTGAATCGCGAGAACCGCTTCAGCGATCAGCTCGGAAGCATGAGGACCGACGATGTGGACGCCGATGAGGCGGTGCGTTGCAGCGTCGGCAATCATCTTCACAAACCCCTCGTCGTCTCCTGTGCAGCGGGCGCGCGAGTTCGCTTTGAATGGAAATTTCCCTGTTTTGTAGTTGATCTGACGCGATTTGGCCTCTTCTTCGGTGAGGCCGACCGAGGCGACTTCGGGATGGGTGTAGGCGACGTTGGGGATGGCGAGATAGTCGATGGTCGGACGGTGGCCCGCGATGAGTTCGGCAACCGCAATCCCCTCTTCAGAGGCTTTGTGGGCCAGCATCGGCCCTTCGACGAGGTCTCCGATGGCAAAGATGTTGGGCTGCGAGGTGCGGAACGAGGCGTCGATCGGAATGAACCCTTTTGGATCTTTTTGGATGCCGACAGAGTCGAGGCCAAGTTTGTCTGAGTAGGGACGGCGGCCGACGGCGACGAGGACAGCGTCGCCTGTAAACTGTTTCTCTCCTTCGGGGCCTTGAACGGTGAGTGTAGTATTTTGGGCGGAGACGACTTTGTGGGAGAGGTGAAACGTCATCTTTTGGGAGGTAAATGTCTTGAGGAGATGCTTCGAGATTTCTAAGTCGAAACCGGGACAAATCCGGTCGAGAAATTCAATGAAGGTCACTTCGGAGCCGAGCCGGTTGTAGACGGAGCCGAGCTCAACGCCGATGATCCCCGCGCCGACGATGAGAAGTTTTTTGGGGACAGAGGAGAGGGCTAAAGCGCCGGTTGAGGAGAGGATTTTTTTCTCATCGAACGGGAGAAATGGGAGAGGGATTGGCTCGGAGCCGGTGGCCAAAATGATCGATTTTGCTTCGATCGTTTGAGCGCCGACGGCGATGGTGGTGGGGCTTTTGAGGGTCGCGTGACCCGCGATCCAATCGACTTTGTTTTTTTTGAAGAGACCGTCGATCCCCTTGGTGAAGCCGGAGACGACCTGGTCTTTTCGAGCTTGGATCGTATTCCAATCGTAGTGGAGAGAGGAGTATTGGAGTCCATGCTTAGCCCCTTCGTGTTGGAGCTTCCAGTAGAATTCGGATGAGTGGAGAAGCGCTTTGGAGGGGATGCATCCGACGTTGAGGCACGTGCCGCCGAGAGTTGGATTCTTTTCGATGCAGGCAGTCTTCAGGCCAAGCTGGGCGCAGCGGATCGCTGCGACGTAGCCCCCAGGTCCAGATCCAATGACAGCGACATCGTACATGCTAAAGGTCCAATAAGAGGCGCGCAGGCTCCTCGAGGTTTTTCTTGATGTGGACTAAAAATCCGATCGATTCTTTTCCATCGACAATCCGGTGGTCGTAGCTGAGGGCGAGGTACATCATCGGGCGAATGACCACTTGGTCGTTGATGGCGATGGGGCGCTTGACGATGTTGTGCATCCCGAGGATGCCGCTCTGCGGAGGATTGAGGATCGGAGTCGAAAGGAGCGAGCCGTAGACGCCGCCGTTGGTGATCGTGAAGGTGCCGCCTTGAAGATCGTCGACGGAGATGGTCCCATTGCGGGCTTTTTCGGCGAACTCTTTTAATTTTTTCTCGATCTCGGCATAGCCGAGCTGGTCTGCGTTTCGGATTACGGGGACCATGAGCCCTTTGTCGGTTCCGACGGCGACGCCGATGTCGTATCTTTGGTGGTAGACGACCTCATCCCCTTCGATCCGGGCGTTGATGTCGGGATATTCCATTAAAGCTGCGACACAGGCTTTGACAAAAAACGACATAAAGCCGAGCTTCACGCCGTGCTTTTTGACGAAATTCTCCTGTTCCCGTTCGCGCACTTGCATGACAGCGCTCATGTCGACCTCGTTGAAGGTGGTCAACATGGCAGTCTGGTTTTTCACTTCGACGAGTCTCTGCGCAATGGTGCGGCGGAGTTTTGTCATCTTTTTGCGGGTCTCGCCTCCCAGGATACGAGGAGGAGGAGGGGCTGCTTTGGGGACAGTCGGGATGGAAGGAGTTGAGAGGCTCTCGTCGATTTTTTTCCGCGCAGGGGGAAGCGATGAGGGGGCGGCCATCTCCTTTTTTGGAGCGGGCGGCGGCGGCGGAGCTTCAGCTTTTTTGACAGGTGCAGCAGCTGCAGTTCCTGCTGTGGAGGTGTCGACCGAGCCGATCGTCTGCCCGACTTTCACTACATCGCCCGTTTTCACGGAGAGGGTAATTTTCCCTGCAGCTGGGGCATAGAGGACTTGGTTGACTTTGTCGGTCTCCAATTCGAGGATCTCTTCGTCGGCTTTGACGGCAGAGCCGGTGGGCTTCAAAATGGTCCCGATCGTCGCCTCTACGACCGATTCGCCCATCGAAGGAATTTTGATTTCAACCAACATATCGTTTCACCTAAATGAGTCTGTCTGCGAGATTTTTAATGTGAATTTTTGATCTTTTTCCGACCATTGACTTTTTCGGCCTCACCTTACTTATTCAAGTATAGTGTTCGGCCGAAAAAATCAATGCTCGAAAAAACCTCTAAAAATTCCCAATTAAAAATCATCACAGACCGACTCTTAATACTCGATCGACAAGAGCTTGCTGCTCTTGTTTATGTTTTTTATGGGAGCCGGTCGCCGTCGTCGGGTTCGAGGGGCGGCCTTCGTAGCGCAAAAGGGTCTCTTTGGGCAGATAGCTCTGCAAATAGGGGCCGATGTAGCTCCAGGCTCCGGCGTTTTCTGGCTCTTCTTGAACCCAAAGGCACTCGGTAAATCCCTTGTATTTGCCGATCAGTTTTTTGATCTTTTCTTGATGGAGCGGATAGATCTGCTCGACTCGGACAATCGCAATGTCGGTCGTTTTTCTCTTTTCCCGCTCGGCATTCAGGTCGTAATAGATTTTGCCGGAACAGAAGATGAGGCGGCGGCAAGAGGTAAGTTGTGTCGGATCGTCGAGAATCTCTTGGAATGAGCCTGTAATTAGATCGTTCAGAGGGCTCGTATTTGCTGGCGAGCGGAGAAGGCTTTTTGGCGTAAAGAGGATGAGCGGCTTTCTGACTTTTCGAAGCGCTTGCCTTCTCAAAACATGGAAATATTGGGCCGGCGTTGAGGCGTTGACGACTTGGATGTTGTTTTCTGCAGAGAGCTGCAAGAACCGTTCCATGCGCGCGGAAGAGTGTTCGGGACCTGCCCCTTCATAGGCGTGGGGAAGAAGGAGTGTGAGCGACGAGGGGGTGTTCCACTTCTGTTCGCCGCTAGCGAGATATTGGTCGATGACGATTTGGGCTCCGTTGTTGAAATCCCCATATTGCGCTTCCCAGAGGACGAGCGCTTCAGGATAGGACCAAGTGTAGCCGTATTCAAAGGCCATCCCGGCAAACTCGGTGAGGGGTGAGTTGATCGCGTCGAAGCGCCCCTGCCCTTCTTTGAGTTTACAGAGGCCGCAGAAGGCTGTGCCATTCTCTGAATCGATGAGTACGACGTGCCTTTGACTAAAGGTCCCCCGTTTACAATCTTCTCCGGCGAGGCGGACGGGGCGCCCGTCGAGGAGGATCGAGCCGAAGGCGAGACACTCTGCAGTCGCCCAATCGATTGCTTTTTTGGTCGGGTCTCCTGAGACGGCGTTGTAGCGGTCTTCGAGCCACTTCTTCAATTTCGGATGGACGTGGAACGGCTGCGGCGGATGGCAGAATGTGTCGGCGATTTTTTTCAACGTTTCGGAAGAGACGCCGCTAGGGAATGGCTCGAGAATCTTTTCATCGGGGCGAGGTTCAGGCTCGGGAGTTTTTTTCGCTTTGGCCGATTCTAAGGCTTCCGTAAGGAGCCCTTTGTACTGCGCTTCGAGCGTTTCCGCGATCTTTTGTTCAAGAAAACCGGCAGCCGTTAATTTTTCGTAGTAGATTTCTCGGATAGGCTTTTTGGACCGGATGATTTTATATTCGGTCGGCTGTGTGTAGGAGGGCTCGTCCCCTTCGTTGTGCCCATATTTTCTATAGCAGAGCAAATCGAGAAAGACGTCGCACTGGAACTTTTGCCGGATTTCGACAGCGAGCTTCGCGGCGATGAGGCAGCTTTCGGGATCTTCGGCATTCACATGGAATACGGGGCAGCTGAACGCCTTGGCTATATCGGTCGCGTAGCGGGTCGAGCGCCCCTCTTCGGGCGTCGTGGTGTAGCCGATTTGATTGTTAACGACCAAATGGATCGTACCGCCTGTCGAATAGTCAGGGAGGTTCATCAGCTGGAGCGTCTCGTAGATCACCCCCTGCCCTGCGACCGAGGCGTCGCCATGAATCAAGATCGCGCCGATCCGGCGCCGTTCGGCATCTTTTTTCTTCACCTGGAGCGCCCGCACCTGACCTAAAACGACCGGATCGACCGATTCAAGGTGGGAGGGGTTTGCGGCGATGCTGACGGGAATTTTTTTTCCTTTCTTCGTTTTGATTTCTCCGGTGAATCCCATGTGGTATTTCACATCGTCGTTGCCAGCAAAAGAAAGGGTCGTGTCATCTTCAAATTCTTCAAATACGGTCGTGAGCGGCTTGTTGAGAATATTGGAAAGAACGTTGAGGCGGCCCCGGTGCGCCATGCCGATCAAGATCTCTTCGAGCCCAAGATCGGCTCCGACATCGATCATCTCGGCGATCACGGGGATCATCGTCTCGGCCCCTTCGAGTGAAAAGCGGGTCTGGCCCACATATTTCGTGTGGATAAAAGTTTCAAAGATCTCCGATTTGTACAAATATTCGAGGAGGAGATGCTTCTCTTCCATCGACGGTTCGATCTTGAGAACCGGCTCGATCCTCTCCTGGATCCATTTCTCCAATTCTACATGGCCTAAATCCATGTACTCGAAGCCGATCCGAGAGGCATAGATCTCTTTCAGGGCGGCTACGATTTCGCGGAGCGGCGCCTCTTTTTTCCCGCAGAAGCCGAGGGTCGCAAAAGGCTGGTCGAGCTCGCTTTCGGAAAAGCCGAGCCGATCAAGCCTCAACTCAGGAGGATCCTTTTTCTCCCCTACTTCCAAAGGATTGAACGAAGCGGCCAGGTGGCCAAACCGCCGGTACGATTGGACAAGTTCAAAAATTCTTAGGTGGGGCGGCTCTTCAGATAGTCCCTTGCTTTTAGTTAAAGCCCCGGCAAAATCGACCCCCTCGAAAAAACGGCGCCAGGAGAGGTCGACCCCTTCCGGGTCTTTTAGATATTGGGCGTAAAGCTCCTCGATGAGCGGGAGATTGGGAAATTGGGCGTAATCAGGAAATGATCGGTCCATCCTTTTCCCCATATCATGCCTCCTATTTATTGTACAATTGGACGGGGGACTTTACGAAAAATAGAATTTCAGGTAAAAACTACCCCTCAGCCGCCTGTTTTGCACTTTTTGATTGCAAAATTGGACGGATTGTAAAAAAATATTTTACATTTTACCTAAACCTACGTTAGGAAGGTGGGGAAGATAATGTCAGCTCAGCTGGCCCTCCCCTGAGAAAAGGAACTGTCCCGCTATGAACATGAAGAGTGAAAGACTCAAAAAGCTCGAAACCGAGCTTGAAGACTTGGAACAATGGATGAACTTGGGTCTTGTTCCCAAGAAAGACGTCGAGAAACACAGAGAAGAGATCCGCTCGATCAAATCGAAGATTGACGAAGAGAAAGACCGCCTTCGCTATTTGAAAGAGAGCGGCGAGTTGGAAGAATATGTGACCCCGAAGCGCTCACCATCGCGCCAAGCTTATGCCGAGCCGCACACACTTCCCGATATGGAAATGGGGGGCGACAACATGACCGACGCCGGTCTCGACATGGAGACAGAGGCGTATGACATGGAGACCATCACCGAAGAGGAGACCGAAGGCGGCGGCGGCGGCACAGGCGAAGAAGAGTCGACCTCGGTTGAAGAAGAGGACGAAGATCCCTTCTCCGATCGGAACCGCTGGAAACGGGGCATCCTCGAAGATCCTGACGCAGACAACTGGTGATCTCGCTCTACTTTCACATCCCTTTTTGCACGAAAAAGTGCCCTTACTGCCACTTTTACGTAATCCCCAACACGAAATCCCATCACCCGCTCCTCGCCGAAGGGCTGGAGCGCGAGTGGGAGCTTCGCTGGCCCCAGATTGAAAATAAACAGATTGCCTCGATTTACTTCGGCGGCGGAACGCCTACCCTCTTTGGCCCCGCAGAGATTGGCGCCGTCCTCCAAAGAATCCCCTTTTCATCTACCACAGAAATCACCATCGAAGCCAACCCCGAAGAGGCGACGGAAGAGCTCCTCAGCCAATACCGATCTATCGGAATCAACCGGCTCAGCTTGGGCGTCCAATCGCTCGACGACCGGTCGCTCCAAACTCTAGAGAGAATCCACAGCGCCCACCGTGCACGCGATGCGATCTTCGCCGCAAAAGCGGCCGGCTTCGACAACATCTCGATCGATCTGATGTACGATCTTCCAGGGCAAACTGAGGCGAGCTGGCACTACACGCTCGATCAGCTCTCTTCACTCCCGATCTCCCACCTCTCACTCTACAATCTCACCTTCGAGCCCCACACTTCATTTTACAAAAAAAGGGAGACGCTCCTTCTCCAAGTTCCCCCTCCAGAAACGAGCCTGAAACTTCTCCAATCGGCCGTCGATAAACTCGAATCGATCGGCCTCAAGCGCTACGAGATCTCCGCCTTCGGCCG
Organism: Verrucomicrobiota bacterium; assembly: GCA_018239895.1. Taxonomy (GTDB): domain Bacteria; phylum Chlamydiota; class Chlamydiia; order Chlamydiales; family SM23-39; genus SZAS-17. Next base: position 521 of record JAFEGL010000064.1, on the reverse strand, counting down.
CCCATCGGTCCACAACAGCGGCTATTGGACGGGACGCCCCTTTCTCGGCTTTGGCCCTTCGGCCTTTAGCTACTGGGAAGGGAAACGGTTTTCCAATGTCTCCAATCTCCACCGTTACTCCAAGCAACTCCAAAGCAATCAACTGCCCGTCCATTTCGAAGAGGCGCTCCCTTACCCGGCCAACATCCGCGAGCGGCTCGCCGTCCAGCTCCGCCTCCGCGAAGGGGTCGACACAACGAGCTGGAATCTCCCTCCAGAAACTCTCGCAACCCTCGACTCTCTTTCCAAAAACGGCCTGCTCGAAAAAGACACAGACCGCTGGCGCCTGAGCGAAAAAGGGATGCTTTTCTACGACACCGTCGCCACCGAAATCATCTAATTATAATTTTGTGGTGCGGGGCGAAGCCATGCATCATGCCTATCATGTGTCATTATGTGAGCCGCGCTTCACGGCGTATCTTGTTCTCTGTTTTAACCCAGAGTACAGGATACGCCGCGAAGCGCGGCTCACATGATGACGC
>JAFEGL010000063.1 GCA_018239895.1 Verrucomicrobiota bacterium | reverse complement strand
CTCTGCGTCTCTCTATACTCCTTTTACCTCTGCGCTGATCATTTTTCATGCCGTTAAATGCAGCAAATCTCAGGGATTATCGAACTAGTAAAACCGTTCCTTTTTAGAACGTTGTTATCTCCCTTCTTGGCTCTATCTCATTGAAAACCAATGAATAGACACCTCTTACGCAAGAAGACACAAACACACAAAACCGGATAATTATTAATAACATCGTTAGGATTTTAATTATTATTATGAAGCTGCTATAATCAATTTTAGGAGAATTACATTCACGTGTAATAGAAATAGAAATAGATTATGGAAAGTGTAAATAAGATCACTCTATTAGAGGCGGCCGAAGTCGAGAAAACCGAGCAGGTTTCACGAAAGAATAAAGAGACTGCCGACGCAGCGATTCAAGGCGCCTACGTAGCGACAGCCGCTCAAGGAGTTCACAACTTACTTGCAGCCTCGCACAGAACCGTCGAACCGGTTGCAGCTGCTCATAAGGCCAGATCAAACAGAACCCCTAGCTCTTCCACAACAAATTCAGCCGCAGCTGTCCATCGAGCCGCTCCAAAAAGAACCCACGGCGCTTCCTCTTCTAACAATAATCCCTGGCCTACAGTCCAGTGGCCCGACGACGGAGACCCAACCGACCCAGCTTTCAACGAGTACAATCCCGACATCTTCAATCCAGACGGATCTTTACGCTCCAACGTAGATGTATACGGCCAACACGGTCTTCTTCAAGACCTCTTCGGCATGATCGACTCACTCAAAAACTACAGCAGCAACGCCGGAACGCTCCTCCCCCAATTGATCATGATGATAGCTGGCATCGCCTCAAACGATCAGCTTTCCAGCAATCCTGATATCCAGGCCATCTTAGGCAACGGATTTATCCAGGGTGGAAGCGGCGGTCAACAATCATTTTCAGCAATGATGATCGACTGGATGGGAGAACTGGCTTGGGGTAACGTCCTCGCAAACGGCGGAACCATCGATCAAGCAAACGCCGCAAGTACCAAATTCCTCATCCAGCTGAGAAATCAGTTTGCCGCTTTAGGCCTCGACTCGTCGGATCCGATCGCCGGAGCCATGGTTCAACGAGTAAACGAACTCTTGGCGCCTGCTCCAGGAGGAGGAACCGTGCTCAATCAGGACAACCAGCGCGCATTTATCAACACAAACGGCCAGCCTGATCCAACAAAACCAAATTACAATCCCTATTATGGCCAATTTGGAAATCACACGGATGGTGAAAATTCCGACCAGTGGTTTTACTGTATGCCGAATGATGCCGATCACTCCTACGGACATGGAGCCGCAGGATGGGCGCAGGTCATCAACGGAATGGTTGGGCAATTTTTGTTTGGAGAACCTGGAGTTGAAGGCGGCGAATCTAATATTGGCGACATCAGCGATTCCGTTTTCTACATGCAATTCGACGAACTCATCAAGAAAATCAAAGACCCAGGCCTCCTTTTAATCCTCCTCTTCATCCTTCTCGGTATGGGGAAAGACGATAGCTACCAGACTCAGCTTGGCGGCTTCGGTATGTCGACCGACTTCTTATCGAATCAGACAACCAACGTATCCTCCATTATCTCTGAATTCTCAGCAAGCAATTTCTCCACCGGCACTACAGCGACCTCTGGAACCTACTTCATCCACCAGCTGATGGACATTTTGTCCAATACATCCAATAAGTCTTCTTATACCGACAACAGCTTCTACAAAACGGTAGCCGACACGATCAACGGAATTTTGAATACGAACATCGATACAACGAAATTCAGTCCGCCGCCCTCGCCCCCGCTACCAGACTCTGTCACTTTGAGAGGTCTCTACGATCAAGGAGACGACAAAGATATAGCGTTTGTATTGAACCAATTAGGATCCAATTTTGCAGCTAATAACAGCGACTTCCTCGATAAGTTCAATACCCTTTCCAAAACGATGACCGACCGATCCCAGACGATCGGTACACAGACCTCGGGCGTAACCCAAAAGGATAACCAGGTCGTGAACGTGATGAATACTGGCTTGAATGACACAACCTCGGGCTTCGTCGCTCAGGAAAGCACAGCTGTGAAAAACCAAATTACAACATAAAACAGAGTATTAATTACACAATTAAATGTAATTGTGCTATATTAAATATAGAGAACGTATATAAAAGGCTAATTATGAGCGAAAACATTAGTAAGTGTCAAGCAGGCGCAACAACGCACGCTGGCGCAGCTCTGTCACACAAACAGACACACAAACACTCGCACACAAAAACCGCCCACAAAGATTCTAGCTTTCTCAATAACTGGATCTCCACTTTCTTGAAGCTCGTAGATAATATCCTATCGAACTACGGCTTACAGAACTCGGAAAATAAAATAAACGAATTGTTAGCCAGCAATTTGGAAGCGATTGGAAATCAAAACAATAAGGATTTAACAGATAAAGCGAGCGACGTTCTATCGCACATTGGAAAGGACGACGTTGCTTACTATGAAGAACAATTTTCTATCACTCAAACCAGCGCAAACCAAAAGATGCAGAGACCGCAGCAGGAACTGGATCAATACACTCAGCTGACAAAAGACAATAGCAGCTCAACTGACACCGAATTCCAGATTATCCAGACGGTCCAGACAATACCGCAAAACAGTAACAGTAAATAATTAATCGGCTTTTAGCCATTAAAAAAATAGCACAAGGAAATAAGCATGGCACCCGCAGTCAAACTGGATGCTCCCGTATCGAGTTCCCCAGTTTCTTTCACAAAATTCAAGTCGGCGATCCTTTCAGATATCGCTTTGACTCCCCTCCCCGAAAAATCGGCTCCTCAGCGCTCAAGCTCTTTACCCCGCACTGCTCCCTCTGGCGATATCGATGTTTCGGAACTACAAGCTCTTCTGCAGTCTTTCCTTCCCGAAGTGCAGAACAACGACCCCGATTTCAACAAAATAGCCACCGACCTTTTGAACTCTCTTCTCTCGATCGCTCCCCCTTCCGATCCGAAAGATCCGATGAACGATGTTTTCCAAGCCGTCGAATCGCTTGTCAAAGAGCTGAGAGACGCTCTTGCGAATGGATCGACTCCTTCCACTCAACCTCAAAACGACCACGACACCTTGATTTCGACTGCGAATAACCTCCTCAAACAACTCGCAGCTTCGAATGACACTCCTGCTGCTACAACTCCAACAACTCCTGTAACGCCGTCTGTTGGCCCTCAGCCAAAAGGCGATGCGATGGATGCCCTCGTCCAACTCACCATCATCATGATCGCCCTCGAAATCGCGATCAACGCGTTCATGGCGAAAAACGCCGAGAACCAGGTCACGATCGGCAAAAACGAAATGTTTTCGATGCAGGTTCAGCTGGCTAGCATCAAAGGCCAGATCGATGAAATGGAACGGGAGAAAGAAGAAGCCGAGAAGATGGGCTGGATCATGGTTGCGATCACGATCTTCATCGCCGTCGTCACCCTTCCTGTAGACCCCGTCGGCTCCACTCTCATGTTGGGCATGGCTGGCGAACAGATCGCTGAAATGAAAGGCGCAATTCCTCAAAATTGGACAGGCAGCGCTGTTGGCGACCTCATCCTCAAGATTGGAATCACAATCGTCCTCTCGCTCGCGAGCTGCGGAACCGCCGCTCCTGAAGCCGCCGCTGCAGAAGGCTCTTCGAAAGCCGCAACAGCCGCCGCAGAGGCCGCTGAAAAAGTCGCCCAAGAAGCGACTGAAAACGTAGCGAAAGCGTCTGCGCAAGTAAGCGAGAAGTCTGCAGCCGCCACAGCTGCCGCCGGAACGCCTGCCGCAGAAGCTACTGAGAAAGCCCTTTCTGAAGCCAATGCCAACTTAGAAAAGGCACAAGCTACAGCTGCGAAGATGAAAAATGCCGCCGAAAAAGCCAAAACTGCCTCGACAAAAGCTGCCGAAGCTGCTGAGAAAGTAGAAAACGTAGCGAAAGTCGGCGAGAACGCTGGAAAAGGCTCGCAAGAGTACAAAACAGCGATCAAAGAAGCTGAAACAGCTTTGAAAGATGCAAAAGCTGCTGCAAAAGAAGCGAAGGTCGCAGCGAAAGACGCCGGAATGGATACGAAACTCGCTGAAGATGCCGAAAAAGCGGCTGACAAAGCGCTGCCGAAAACGAAAAAGATCCCGATCAACTTTAGCCGAGCTTCGACGGCCTTCGCCACACTCAATCCTCTCAATAACGCAGCCCAATTGGCCGGCGACGACAAAACGAAAGAGATTTTGACCATCGTCTTCGCAGTCATCACAGCCATCCTGGCGGTCCTAGCAGCCTATAAAGGCGGCGTGGAAATGGAAAACGGCCTCACTTCGCCTGGACCCAGCATCCTCTCGAAGCTGTCGCCCGAGATGCAGGAGACCATCACGCAGATCCTGATGAAAATCACAGGTCTTCTTAACTTGGCCAACGGAGGACTCGGAATAGGTACGGGAATGATCAACTACAAGAAAGGCCAAATTCAAGAACAGATGGCTGCTCCATCAAAAAACTTCGCGATCCTCACCGCACTCTCCAAGATGTGGAATAGCCAGATGAAACAAACGTCCGATTGGCAAAGCAATGAAAACAACACCTTCATTGAATGGAACAAAGACTTTGCGAACCTCTCAGAAGGTGAAGCTGCAGCTGCCAGCGTATTAAAAGGTTAAAAATAAAAAATAGGTAATATATGTCATTAGATCTAAATAAAATATCAGTCGGCCCTGGAGCCTTGAACTCTAATATAAATAACGAACTTGCCGAGTTGTATCAGCTCCTAATACAACTTAATTTAGAGAACCAGAAAGAAGGGATCCAAATTGGGAAAGAAAGTGCTGAACAAGAGGGAAAAAGCGCCTTTGATTCAGTACAAAATCAGGCGATGAGCATGAAGACCTCTGCGCTCGGCGACATTCTCGGCAGTGCCACAAATGCTACAGCTGGGGCTGTCGGAAATTTCACTGGCGGCCACAACGCGACGATCGAAGAAAATAACGCGATTGCCAAAAATGCTGGCGATGCGGAGACACTTCTACGCGGAGCAAACGGCCAAGGCGCGATGGTCAACAAAGAAGCGACGCAAGATCAGGTGAATGCTGCCCTGGAATCCTTTGCGAAGAACAAAGGCATCACTGTCGACAAGGCGAAAGAAGCCTTCGTCAGCAAGCTCAAAAACGGAAAAGGCAAAGAGTTCAAACAACCTCTCACGACCGACGAAAAAACGCTTCTCAGCACTTTCACAAAAGACGAGAGAGAATCATCTCTTTCAAACCTCGCAGATGTTCGCAAAGAAGCTAACGCTAAAATCAAACGAGCTCAAGAAGATCGCAGCACGAGAATAGGCAACTATAGAATGATCGGCGAAGTCGCATCTGGAGTGACCAAAGGATCCTTTCAAATCGGCGCTTCTACTTACCAGATGAAGCAAGCCGACGCTGAGAAAAGCAAAGCTCTTTATCAGTTCGTCTCGACTGCTCAAAACAACATACAGCAGGTGTTTTCTAGCGGGAAGGACACGATTGAACAGAAACAGAGCAAGATCATCGATGATGCAGCTCTTTTCCAACACAAAGGATAATAAACTCTCTTTTTCTCTCGGGGCCGCGGCCAAAAGGTCCGCGGCTTTTTTTAAAAGAAGGAATGGAAATTATGACAGAACATGCCGAAGTCTCTCTTGGAGCCCGAATGGCGCTCGTCAATCAGATCAAATACGTAGAAGCGATCACAGGATCAAAAGACCAAATGGGTCTGATCCAGGTCGTGACTTTCTTTTTGATGACCCTCCTCTCCAACAACCTGATTGCGATCCAGCAAGCGATGACCGACCAATTGAACCAAGACACTCAAAACCAAACGAATTTCACAAACGAGTGGGCCGGAGATTCCGCGGATGACGGCTATCCTGTAGATCCGAACGATCCGAATGACCACGATCACATCTCTGCAACGATGGCCTGGCTCACTAAATACTTGGCCGATGCGGAAAAATTCTCCGGACAGACTTGGGGCACAGATCCATTTAGCGCTCTTTTCTTTGATGCTTGGTGGAAAGATAACGATCAAAGCCCCCACAAGAACATTGGGTCTTGGCTCGACAACTTCCATGAAAAATATGTGACTGACCAGCTCGATGGCCAGAACAAGACCTCTGCTGCGCAAAAGCCGGTCAACCAGTGGAACCAATCGATCAGCGACTTCAACAAGACGACCGTTTCCGACTATGAACAGATGAAGTCGTTCAACTCGATTTTCCAAAACTTAAACGCCAAAACTTCAAAATAAAAGATTCCCCCTTCCTCTCTTTCTTTTGCCGCAGGTGGTTCCCACCTGCTGTTTTTTTTATCCTGCCTATCATGCCACTTGTGATCATGCAAATCCTGTCCCTGCCTTTATGCAACAGTCTCATTTCTTCTAAAAAAATTCGTAACACACTTGCTATAGGAAAATTAAGCAATCTTCTTGACGGGGCCTAGAGGCCCCCTCTTGCTCAGATTTGTCTAACCTTGTAAAATCGAGAATAAATCTCGAAAATGCAAGGTTTGAATGCAAAGACCTAAATATCAAGAAGCTATAAGCAAACAATTCCGAGTTCACACGGCCTGTGGGCTCTTAGGCCCTAGGCAGGTGGGGAAAACGACTCTCGCGAAAATGTATATTGAGAGCCATCCTCCGGAGCATGTGCGCCGCTTTGATCTTGAAAACCCCCTCGATTTGACAAAACTAGAAAATCCCCTGCTTACTTTGTCGAAACCGACTCAAGGGCTCATCGTAATCGATGAAATCCAGCTCCGTCCCGATCTCTTTCCTGTCCTCCGAGTATTGATCGATGAAAACAGGGAAAGAAAATTTTTGATTTTGGGGAGCGCATCGCGAGATCTAATTCGGCAGTCCTCAGAAACGTTGGCGGGCCGCATTGGCTACATTGAATTGATGCCCTTCTCTCTTGAAGAGACAAACAATAGTCCCCTCGTTTGGCTGCGGGGAGGATTCCCTCTTTCCTTTCTAGCCCAAGATGATGAGATGAGTTTTCTCTGGAGACAATCCTATATCACCACGTTTTTAGAAAGGGACATCCCCAGCCTCGGATTCCAAATTCCTCCCCAACAAATACGCCGTTTCTGGCTCATGTTGGCCCACTATCATGGACAAATCTTCAATGCGAGCGAAATTGCTAAGTCCCTTGGTATCTCCGATCACACAGTGCGGCGCTATTTAGACATTCTAGCAGGAACATTTATGGTTCGGATTCTCTCTCCTTGGTTCGAAAATCTGGGAAAAAGACAGGTCAAATCGCCCAAAATCTATTTCCGAGACAGCGGCATTCTACACGCTCTGCTTGGTATACGCACCGAAAAGGAACTAGACACCCATCCCAAGCTCGGCGCTTTCTGGGAAGGATTTGCCTTAGAAGCAATCTGCCAGCAGATGGAAATTTCTCCTGAGGAATGCTTTTTTTGGAAAACACAATCGGGAGCCGAGTTAGACTTACTCACAATGAAAAATGGAAAGAGAATCGGTTTCGAAATCAAGTACACAGATCAACCAGCAATTACCCGCTCCATGCGAATTGCCTGCGAAGATCTAAAATTGGACCATCTCTACATTGTTTTTCCTGGAAAAGAGTCTTTCCCACTCGATGACAAAATCTCCGCCCGCGGATTATTGATGTGAAAAAACCATAGGTGGTTTCCACCCGCGGTTTTTTTTATCCTCGGATCCTTCCGTTTAAAGTAGTGTGAAAGATGATCAGCGCAGAGATAAAATGAGCGTAGAGAGACGCAGAGGAAAAAATATAAGAGTCTAGAGAGAAAAATAGAGAAGAAGCACGGGACCCTGCCCGGAGTTAGAGAGTGTAGTCAGGCGCTTTTAGCTTCTTCGGATGAATTTTCAAACGTTGCTTTCGATACAAATCTCCTTCTCTCCGGGCAAGGTCCCGATCTATCTCTATTTTCCTCTCTTTACTCTTACTAATTTATCCTCTGCGTCTCTCTATACTCATTTTATCTCTGCGCTGATATTTTTTCATGCCCATGAGTTAGCCCTAGACTTTCTACTCTCTTCCATTTTCACATCACATCTTTCCACAAAAGCACATCCACACATCGTCCAAAAGGCAGTTTTTATTTAGAAAAGAAACTTGTCTTGTAATTTTACACGCTTAACGGAAATAATGGGTCTCGGGGTGTGCACATGCTTCAGGAGTTCGTCGATCGAGTTTGTTCTGAGTTGCAGATCGAACCTATCCCGAAACCAAATGAACATAAAATCATCTCCTTCAACTTGAATAAAAATGTGCAGTTGAAATTGAAAGAGCTCAATCCAGGCGTTTCGATGCAGGCGGTCATTTCACAATGTCCCGAGAGGAAAAGAGAAGAACTCTTTCTCCTTTTGATGCGCGCAAATTTCCTCGGTCAAGGAACTGCGGGAGCCCGAATCGGACTCGATCGCGACGAGAAATTCTTGACACTCTCTCTCGGATTGCCTTATGAAATGAACTATCAGTCTTTTAAAGAAAATCTCGAAGATTTTGTCAATTATTTGGTTTACTGGCGAGATCAGATTGCGAAATTTGAACAGGAAGAAACCCTGATTTAAGAAAATGGCAGCGCACTTAATTGCAGAAGAAGGTCCTCTCAGAGGGCTCATCTTAGATCTACAGGAAGGGGACGATTGGATCGTCGGGCGCGATCCCGATGAGTCTGATTTCATCATCGAAGACAGCACCGTCTCTAGAAAACACGCGCGCCTCACGAAAGCCCCCGAAGGAATCTACCTCAAAAACGTAAGCCGGATCAACCCGACCCTCATCAACGGAGAGGTCCACGAAGAGCGAGTTTTGCTGAAAGAGGGCGACCGGGTCCAGATCGGCAACACGACGTTTCTCTTCTCTGAAGAAGATGTTCCAAACGTCGAAGCCCCCAAAAAGCCGAAGTCGAAAAAGAAGAAAAAAGCGGAATACGACAATATCTTCGGCAGTTTAGAAGAAGAGGAGCCCCCTCCCCCTCTCGTAGAAAGCGAGAAGCCCGCACCGCCCGAAGAAGAGCCGGTGACAGAGCCGCTCGTCGAGCACAAAGAATCTGAGCCGAATGCCTACGATACGATTTTCGACGATGTGGGAGCCGAATCTGAAATCCCCTTCAACATGATCTCTGAGGCGCCTTTACTGCTGAAAGTGATCTCGGGGCCGAACGCCGGCGCCGAAATCGGCATCGAGAAAGGGCGAACCTATATTCTAGGGAAAGACCCGAATAGCTGCGACATCGTTTTCCAGGATTTAAGCGTCTCAAGAAACCATGCGAGGCTCCACGTCAGCCCCGATGGGATCCTTCAGATCGAAGATCTCGGTTCTAAAAACGGCACCGTGGTCAACGGCCAGCCAATTTTAGAGAGATCGACCGTCACTCCGCAGGATATGATCTCGCTCGGGACAACTGTCTTCCTCATCATCGATCGGGAAGCGCCCCAAGAGACAATCTACTCCCCTATTGCACCCCATTTCGAAGCTCCGAGAGCAGAAGAGCCCGAAGAAGCCCCTGTTCTCGAAGAAGCTCCAACGCCGCCGGCTGAGTTCAAAGATTGGAAAAGGGAAAAAATCCCGCTGAAGTATCTTGTGGGCGGAGGTTCCGCTCTCTTTGTTCTCCTGATCGTTTTCTTAAGCTTTTTCTCCTTGTTTAAGTCGGAACAAATCCAGCTCGTGAAAAAGGAGCCGGTCGAAGAGATTTCTGAAGCGCTGAAAAAATTCGCCGCCGTCAAGTTCTCCTTCAACCCAGCGAGCGGCAAGATCTTCTTGGTCGGCCATGTCGTCTCCCCGATTGAATATCAAGAGATGCGCTACAACATCGACCAGATCCCCTTCATTTCGAGCGTTGAGGATACGGTCGTCATCGACGAGCTCGTCTCGAAATCGATCAACGACGCTCTAGTCACAAACAGCGCCTGGCAAGGAGTCAACGTCTCTTCTCCCGAGGCTGGCAAGTTCATCGTCACTGGCTATTTGCCGACGAATGCCGATGCCCAAAGACTCAGCGACTATCTGACGATGAATTTCCCCTATTTGGACAAGTTGAGCAACCAAGTCGCCGTTGAAGAAAATCTCACGACCCAAATTTCGGCGCTCTTTGTGGCCCACGGGTTCGGCTCTCTCTCCTTCCAGCTTTCGAACGGCGAGGTCATTATATCGGGACCTTATAGTGATAAAATGGAGAGCGAGCTCAAAGATGTAGTGAAGCAGCTCAATGCATTGAGCGGCATCCACGGTGTGAAAAACTTTGCCGTAGCGGCCCATCCCGACTCTGTGGGGATCGATGTTTCACAACAATACCAAGTTTCAGGCTCATCCTCTTTTGATGGACACGGATACAGTGTGGTTTTAAACGGAAGAATATACACATTGGGTGATTTGGTCGATGGAATGAAAATTACTTCGATCGAATCAAATACGATTCTTCTTGAAAAAGATGGGCTAAAATATAAAATCAACTATACCCGGTGAAAATTCCGGAAGGAGATACTCATGTACGGTTTGGAAAAAAAGCCCGGTGAGAAGTTTGCTTTCGATCTCGAAAAGGAGATCAAAGACAAACCGAATCGAGGCAAAGAGATCATGGCGAAGATCGAAGAGCGGATCCATGACATCAAAAAATTATTGAGAGAAGGGCAAAATGAAAAAGATTTCGACAAGCTCGGAGTTTTGCTGCACGGATATGCGGCCCTTCAGAAAGTATTGAAGAAAGTGGCAAAGTGAGGAGAGGAAAATGGGAAAAGCTTCGGGTGTAACCCTTACCTTCGGATCGCTGATTTCAGCGTATAGGAAATTGCAATCGGGCCTTGTGATGCAAGTGCGCGCGCTGGCGAGTAAAATCTCTGCCGCGACTCCCGGTTCCTTCATCCTGCTCCAGTTCCAGATGAGCCAGGTGACGCAGATCGGTGAATCGATCTCGAACTTGATCTCCCAGGTCAACACTGTGATCAACAAAGCGATCGGCAACCAGATCCCAAGATAACATGAAATGAGGATATGATGATGAATTGGAAACATTATAAAGATGACTTCTTCCTGTTTGTGGAAGCTGGCTACATCGCCGTGAATCAGGCCGACGAAGACGCCGCCATGAAGCTTTTCCGCGCAGCCGAGATGCTCAATCCTGAGCACTCCCTGCCTAAAATCGGCTTCGGTTATCTTCATCTGCACAAATTGGAGCTTAAACAAGCTTGCAAATGTTTTGACGAAGTCCTCGCCGAACAGCCTGATAACGAAATGGCGAAGGCCTTTTTGGGGATCGCCATGAGTATGACTCCAACCCAAGTGTCCGAAGGGGAAAAATTGCTCGAACAATCGACCAAATCGAAAGATCCGCTGATCAAACGGCTCGGCGCATCCGCTCTCGATTTCGTTGAGAAGTTCGTCAAAAAGACGCCAGGACCTGTCGTTGCTGAGAAACCCAAGAAGAAAAAATCGCGATGAATTCCGATACGACTCCTCCTCCAGACCGAAGCCCTGACCGGATCACCCCGGGCAAGGCTTTGGAACCGGAAACTCCAGTCCGGTCGCAGCCGGGCACCGAGTTTCAGTCCTTCATGCAAGGATCTCCTTCCCGAGGAGCTCCGGGCGCAGGCCCAACGCAGGCCCCCACGCCGCTCGATATGGCAAGACCTGCCATGCAAACGGAGGGGCCGACCGCCAACACACTGCTCGCTCAAGCCCGCAATGCCCAAGACATCTTGGGGACCGTGCAGGATCAGCTCAACACGCCGAACCTGAAACTGAAGCGATCTCAAGCCCACCTCCTCCGCAACAAGCTCGGAGATGCGAATACCTATGTGAGGGCTGCCGCTGGAAAACTCGGGATCGATACGCCCGCGATGAAGATGCCGACTCAAGGAGGCGCTTTAGAGAGGTTCATGGCCTATGTGAACGACGGCCAAGAGAAGCTAGCGTCGATCCAGGGCAAACTTTCGGAGATGTCGGCTGCGAACCAAGAGTTGCGCCCAGGGGATATGATGCTCATCCAGATCAAAATGGGTCAAGCGCAGCAGGAAATCGAATACTCATCCACCCTTCTTAGCAAGGTCATCGACTCGATCAGACAGATTTTCAACATCCAACTCTAATTTGAGGCCGCGTGGAGCAAAACTCATCGTTTGAAAAGTTGATCAGCCATCTCGAAGATGTCGAGCTGACGACCGTCCACGGCAGGATCACCGAAGTGGTCGGGATGTTGATCCGCGCTGTCATTCCGCAAGTGAAGATGGGAGAGATCTGCCTCATCAAGCGCGACGGGGAGCCGCTCGCCGCCGAAGTCGTCGGATTCACAAAAGATGAAGTGATCCTCTCGCCAATGGGCGATATGAAAGGGATCGGCCCCTCCTCGGAAGTCATCCCGATGCGGATGCCGATGCAGATCAAAGTGGGCCCAGGCCTCCTAGGCCGGATTCTCGATGGACTCGGCAATCCTCTCGACGTAGATGAAAAAGGGCCTCTCGTCGACGTCGACGAGTCGGTTCCAGTCATTTGCTCTCCTCCTGATCCTCTGAAAAGAGCCCTGATCAACAAACCTCTTTCGGTCGGCGTCCGGTCGATCGATTCAGTCCTTACCTGCGGCAAAGGGCAGCGGGTCGGCATTTTTGCTGCGGCCGGCGTCGGTAAATCGACTCTCCTCGGGATGATCGCCCGGAACGCTGTCGCCGACGTCAACGTCATCTCGCTGATTGGCGAGAGGGGCCGCGAGGTACGCGAGTTTCTGCAGCACGATCTAGGTCCCGAAGGGATGAAGCGCTCGGTCATCATTGTATCGACCTCCGACCAAGCGGCCCAGATGCGGATCAACGCCGCCTACGTCGGCACCGCTATCGCAGAATACTTCCGCGACCAGGGCAAGTCTGTCATCTTGATGATGGACTCTGTGACCCGCTATGCGCGCGCGCTCCGGGAAATCGGCCTCGCCGCTGGCGAGCCCCCAGCCCGCGCCGGCTTTACCCCTTCCGTCTTCGCGACCCTGCCCCGCCTCCTCGAGCGCTCGGGCAACTCCGACAAAGGATCGATCACCGCCTTCTACACGATCCTCGTCGCGGGCGACGACATGAACGAGCCGGTCGCCGACGAGGTCCGTTCGATTCTCGACGGCCACATCATCCTCTCCTCCGAGCTGGCTCGCCAGTACCACTACCCTGCCATCGACGTCCTCGCCTCCGTCAGCCGTATTTTGCCCCTCATCGTCGACAAGCAGCACCTCGAGCTAACTGGCAAAATCCGCGAAGTCCTCTCCAACTACAAAAAGAACGAGCTCCTCATCCGGATCGGCGAGTACAAGCCTGGCTCCGACAAGAATGCCGACTTCGCGCTCAAGTACGTCGACAAGGTGAACCGGTTCCTCCGCCAGCAAGTGGACGAAAAGGCCACCTTCGAAGATACCCTCCGCCAACTCAAATCCCTCTTTGTCTAAGAGATATTGATATCTCAGGTTGCCTAAAATTCATGTTCTTGATATACATGAGTCTATAAGCATCCCTTATGGCACGACCATGAGGCCGCCACGGATTCCGTATCCGTGGTTTTTTTTTGGCTGAAGTATGGAAGCGGAACGAATAGTTTGTTTTGTTGACGGATTCAATCTGTACCATGCATTAAAAGATCTGGGCAAACCTCATTTAAAATGGCTAAACTTACGGCAACTTTTTGGTCGTTTAGTTCGGCCTAAATCCCAAATCATTACCCAAATATTATTCTTCTCAGCGTATCCTACTTGGAAGCCAGAATCTTATCTAAGGCACCGTTTATATGTTAAGGCTTTATCCTCTCAAGGAGTGCTGCCCATTTTAGGAAAATTCAAAGTGAAACCCAAAAAGTGCATGGCCTGCAATGCAAAATGGGAATCTCACGAAGAAAAGGAAACCGATGTAAATTTGGCTCTTGCGCTGCTTGATTTAGCTTACAAGGATCAATATGATCACGCATTCTTGTTATCTAGGGATTCTGATTTGGCTCCGGCTGTCAGAAAAGTAAAGGATAATTTTCCGAACAAGAAAGTGTCGGTTTTTGCCCCCTTTAACTATAAACATAGCTCAGAATTAATCCAAGTTTCTGACGGGCATAAAACAATCAACCTGCAGCATATTTCAACTTCCCTCTTCTCTCAAAAGGTCTATGATCCGGGAGGTAACCTCGTAACCATCCGACCCATTGAATATACTCCACCAAATGAGTTAGTAGAAAGCGAAGCCGAATTCGTTAATTCTTGATCAACGGCTTAGGATGTTCGCCCCCATCCCACTGCCATCAGCAGTGGGATGGGGGCGTCAGGGGCCGAGCTGCCGCGTTGCGACAGCTCGGCCCCCTCAACTTCTTCCTGAAAAGGGATCGGCTCACGAAAACCTGCAGAAATTAACTGCTCTCAACCTATAAAAGTCTTATTGAATGAGAAATTTCACATTTGATTTTTCAAATAGGTCTGCTGTAATGTTCAGTTATGAACAATCCCCTCAATTATCCCTTGGAGCAACTGGTCACGATCAAGAAGAATCGGTTCGACCAGGCTGTGAAAATCTTGGAAGAGAAGAAAGCCCTGCTGGACAAAGCGAACGCCAAGCTCTATGATTTAACCCGGGAGCGCGACGAGACGCTGCAGCATAAGGTAGCCAAATTAAACCAGCTGAGGAGCGAGCTAGACGCAGGAACCACAACCGACAAGATCCAGCAAATGAAGGCCTACTTGAAAATCGTCGATGAAAAATTGGCGGAAAGAGAGAAGAAGGTCGCCGATCAGAAAAAGGTTGTAGAAGCGGCCGAGAAACAGGTCGAGGTGGCCACCGAAGAGATGTACCAGAGAAAGAAAGACCTGGAAAAGCTCGAAATCCACAAGAAAGAGTGGGAAAAAGAGGTCAAATACTGGACCGAACAAAAAGAGTCCCTTGAACAGGACGACCAAGGCTCCGCCACATACAATTTGAGAAAAAAAGAGGCGGAAATGAGAAAAAAGGCACGGGAAAACCATGAGTAGCAATCGCGTAGGCGGGCCGCCGCCTCCATCCGAACCTTCCCGCGGCGGAGGGACCCCCGATTCTAAAAAATTCCGCGAGGAATTGCAAAAGGTCCAAAAGGTCAAAGAGGTCGACCCCGACGAACAGAGCCGCCAAAGAAACCGGCGCTTTGCCGCGAGAATGGGCGACGAGGATGTCCCCGAAGATCTCAACGCCGGCCCGAGGAATCTCTCCCCGTTTGAGGTGGGATTTGTGGTGGAAAAGCCGACCTCGTTTCGTTCCACTCCGTCGCCAGCGAGAAAAGCGATCGACGACTCGGCCAACACAGCTGTGCCGAGTCCAGCCTACTCCCAACCTCCAACTACCGAGCCGGTCGTCCAACCGACTCCGAGATCTACCGAGGATGCCTCGGCACGCTCGCTTCCAAGCTCAGAAGATTTTTGGGAAGATGTGAATTTGCCCGATGAGCCGCCGCCCCCGCGGCAGAATTTCCGTGAAACGGCTGCCTCGCAACAAAGAGAGCCAGAAAGAGACCGCCAACCGACTGCAAAAGGGGCGAAAAAGAAAAAGGTCGAGACAAAAAAAAGAGAAGAAGAGCCCTCTCCGTTCGCTATTCCGCAAAAAAAGGGTGAAGAGATCAGCATCGACAAGGTCTCCGGGAAGCCTAAAAAAGTAGCCGCAGAAGAGAATGAAGAGGAGGAGATCCCTCCTTACTATGCTCAACCTCTTGAAGAGCATGGAAAAAAAGAGGCGCCCCGGCCGAAAAAAGAGATCCCGATCGAGGATGAGTCCTACCTAGGGGCGATGCCTGAAGATGAGGAGGTCCCAGAGAAACCGAAAAAAGAAGTTTTTGGCGAGGCTCCCCAGCATAAAACAGCGCCGAAAAAGGAGGAGTTTTCCCCTTTTGGCGTGAGAAAAGAGATACCAGGCGTCCCCGAAAAGAAAGAGGCCCTCCCCCCTTCTCCCTGGAGCGTCCAAAAACCCAAAGAAGAAGAGGCGAGGCCCCATCCGAAAAAAAAAGAGGAGCCCTACTATCAGCCTCCTATCCCCGGCGCTCCACTGCCCGAGAAAGAGGCGGTAAAAAAACCGGAAGAGGGACGCCAGCCAACAAAAGAGAGAACGCCCGAAGAGGGGATTCCGATCCAAGCGCCGGGCCCCATGTCGCCAGCCCCTTGGTTAGGTAGAGATGAGAAAAAACCGAACACAGGGCGCGAAGAGAAAGAAATCCCGATGGGAGCTCCCTTAGCTCCTCCGGCCCGAACGGACGATCGAGAAGGCGGCAGGGGCGGAGGAAACCGGCGCGATTTTGAAAAGATCGCCGCCGAAATTATACAGCCTGCCCTCCCGGCTCTGCCGGCCGACATCCAGCCGATGGCCCAATCGGCTACGGTTCAAGCGGCGCCTTACTTAACCCCTGAAACGATGTCCCTCTTTTATCAAATGGTGGGAACGATCTACGTGATGACGGCTCCGACGGGTATTTCCCGCACCGAAGTTGTGCTGAACTCCCCCTCGTTTGCCTATTCCAAGTTTTACGGCGCGACGATTACCATTGAAAAATATGCGACCGCTCCCGATTCTTTAAATATCCGTCTCACAGGCTCCAATGAAGCTGTGATGGCATTTAACCAAAACATCTCGAGCCTCGTCGCCGCGTTCCAAAACGGCAACTTTAGATTCAGGATCGGACGGATCGATGCCTCCTATGCGACCGATAAACCTGTCATGAAAAGAAAAGAGAAGGGCGAAGGGAAAGATTCGGGCGGTTTTGAAGGGAAGAAAAGATGACGAATGCACAGCCTGTCAAACGATTTTTAAATCTCAGAAAAATCTCCCCCCATTTGCAGGAGATGGACCAGATTCCCCTTTTTGGGAACTCCCCGGAATTTGATTGGGCCCGATTCTCGTCGCTGGCCGCTTCCCGATTCGGGATTTCGAAACTCTCGATCCAACCGGGAAACCAGGAGTGGAGAGGGGCCGAAGATTTAAGGAAAGGGATGGGAAATAATGTGCAGGTGTTTCCAATCGATCTCTCGCCGCTCGCCGGGTCGGTCTACTGGATGATGTCTCGCGCCGATATCGCAAAATTCACCTCATGGATGCTCAACGGAAAATCGAAGGCTCGAGCGCTCGCTTCTGAAATTTTGCAGGAAGGGTTCTACCGCTACTTGCTGCTGGAAATGATGGACGCCGCTCAAGGCATAGAGCTGCTTCAAGGCTTCACTCCCATTTTGCACGAAGAAGCAGCGCTCCCCGAAGAGAGTTCTTTCTGCATCGATGTGCAAATCAGTTTCGACCACAGCGGCTGTTCGGGAAGGCTCGTGATTCCAAGCCGTTTCCGTCAAAGCTGGGTCCACCATTTCAACAGCTTCCCCTCCGATCAGATCCCCGCCCGCCTTTCTCGCGGACTCGAATTGATTTTGGGAGTCAAGACAGGTTCGGTCCTTTTGCACCAGAGCGAATGGGAAAAAATCAAGAAAGGGGACTTCATTGTCCTCGATCGGGGAAGCTTTGATGCTAAGAAATCGGCAGGGGCCGCTTTCTTGATGTTGGGGACGACTCCCCTTTTCAATGTGAAAATCAAGCAGAATAAAATTCAGCTTCTCGATTATTCTTTTATCTACGAGGATGCCACAGATATGGAAAAAAAGATGCCAGGCGAATCCGAAGACGTTTTTTCAGGGCCCGCACAGTCGATGAGGCCAGCTGAAGAGGGAGAGGCGGTCGCCTTGAGAGACCTGCCGATCCATGTGAGCGTGGAATTGGCCCGAATGAGAGTCACTCTCGAACAGCTCATGCAGATGGCCCCTGGCAATCTCCTGGAACTCCCTATTCAACCTGAACAACCGGTCGCTTTGACCGTGAATGGACAGAAAGTCGGAGCCGCCGAGCTGGTTTATCTAGGAGAGACTCTGGGTATCCGCATTTTAGAATTGGGGTGAAATGCATTCACCGAACGGCTTACCCGGGTAGTCCGCAACATGTAATGCTTGAGGGCCGCCTCTTGAGTTATGCGAAGCGCGGGTCGGCGATGCAGATTACCCACCCCCGCAAGCAGGGCTCAGCATTACTTGCTAAGAGTGTGTCTTCAATTTGAGGGTTCGTCGCTTTTCGGGATTATTTTGACCAAATTTTGATCCAAAGTCGGGGGGTCATATGCGGGAAATGATATTACCCCCCGACTTTAGATCGAAATTTGGTTCAAAAGAACCCGAAAATCGACAGAACCTCAATTTGAAGACACACTCTAAGGACAACCCTTGAATGGGCGATGACGAAGACTTCCACAAACAGACGACTCTCCCCGATTTGACCGCAAAAGAGCCGCTCCCCAAATCGATCCCCTCGAAAATCGGCCCCTATAAAGTAGAGAGCCTGTTGAACAAAGGGGGGATGAGCCTCCTCTATTTAGGCCTCCACTCGGGAACCTCCCAGCCTCTCGCGATCAAAATCCTCCTCCCAAAATATCTAAAAAATAAAGAGATGGTCGGCCGTTTCCTCAAAGAAGCGCAGATCATTGCGATGACGAACCATCCGAATATCGTCAAACTTTACGGACAGGGGCAGTGGGAAAAAGGACTCTATATTGCGATGGAATTCATCCAGGGGATCTCGCTCCGCCAGTTCATCCAGCAAAAATCTCTCTCGCACCGAAGAGCCCTCGAGATCATCCTCCAAGTCGCCTACGCCCTCTGCCACCTCCATACGCACGGAGTAATCCACCGCGACTTAAAACCTGAAAACATCCTCATCACCGAATCGGGCGAGATCAAAGTGATCGATTTCGGCATCGCGCAGTTGCAAGGGGATCTCAACGAAGAGCGAATCACCCAAAGCCGCCGGTTGATGGGCACTCCAGTCTACATGAGCCCCGAGCAGAAGGAAAATCCCCTCCAAGTCTCCTACTCATCCGATATTTATTCCCTTGGCGTGATTGCCTACGAGCTAATCCTCGGACGGCTTAGCCACGGAGTCATCCACTTAGCTCTTTTAGGAAAATCGTTACGAAAAATCATCGAAAAAGCCCTCAAAATCGACCCGGCCCAACGATATCAAGACATCGTCGATTTCATCACCGACATCTCCCAATACTTAAAAACTCTCCACGACGAGCCCTCGCCGCGGGAAGAGGAGATCTCCGACGAAGTGGTCGACATGATCCAGAGCACCCGGTCGATCTTAATCCAAAAGAAAGCGCCCCGCTGGCCCCAAGTCGAGCTTGGGATCGCCCTTCACGAAGGGAGCTCTCTCTCGTGTCTCTACCTCGATTTTTTCCGCCTTTCGGAAAACCGGTTTGGCATAGTCTTAGCCGAACCGCAAAACCCCACAGTCGGGTCGATCTTCCACAGCGCCATCTTTCGGGGCATGGTCCGGATGTCGGTCGAAATTTTTTTCCAAAATGGGAAAAAAGATCAACATCCGATCAAAATGCTCAACGCTCTCAGCCGGGCCCTCAACGAAGATCCGATGGATCAAAAGTTTGGCCTTTGCCTTCTCATTTTAAATCCCGACAAAGACCAGCTTTCGTTCATCTCCTGCAACTACACCAATCTTTGGCACATCCCCGAGGGGACCAAAAAGCCGCGGATTCTCTCGACGCCAAACCCAGCGCTTGGCGCCGAACCGAATGCCTCTCTTCTCGAAACGGCAGACAACTGGTATTCAGGCGATACGCTTCTCCTCCACTCTCTCGGAGTGGCTCCCGCAAAAGGGGAAGAGCCGCAGATTTCTGAACATCTCCTCCTCTCCCCGCAACCGCAAGCGGAGAAGATCCTCCAAAAGATGACCACAAAAGCGCCTCTATCCAAGCGCGCTTCCGCAGTCCTCTCCATCCACCGCATCTTCTAGAAAAAAATTCACCACAGAGACTAGAGAGAAAACAGAGATAGGAAGGAGGTTTAATTTCTACTTTGCGAAGGCAAAATAGAAGTTGCTCTTGCTAAAAGAAAATTCTTCTCTCTTTCCTATCTCTGTGTTCTCCCTAGTCTCTGTGGTGAATTTTTTGGGATGCGGGGATTCCCAGTCTTTCAAATATTGATTGAGGATGGATTTTTTTGCAGGAAAAGATATACTTCAACTGCCCATATGCAATGAAACTCGAGTTGCATTAATTTGAGTAGTGTCTTACGATTCGAATAAGGTCGACTAGTTTCCTTTGCGCGCGAATGTAGAGTTCTATGAATTTTGGTTTGATCAGGACCAATTTTATTTATTTCTCCCTCGCCTCTGCTCTAGGCATCGCCCCGTTATGGGCCGATGACAAGCCGGCAGAAGCTGCAGCTCCTCCTAAAGAGGGCTACACGATCAATTACAATACGCTCTCCATCATCGAATACATCCGATTCGCAGGAAAAATCTGCGGTGTGAATTTCATTTTCGATGAGACCGATTTAGATTTTAATGTCACTGTCGTGTCTGAAGGGCCCATCACTCCGAAAAATGTGATGGCTACCCTCGTTCAAGTGCTCCGGATCCACGGCCTGGTCCTCCTAGAACAAGACAACAACTTAGTCATACACAAAAACAGCGACGTCAGACAGATCGCCACCATCGTCACGGATGGCGTTTCAGCTGGAAATGCCCCAATTGTGACCCGCCTGTTCAGGATCAAAACAGCTCTTCCCGATTCGATCGCAGCGATCATAAGGCCAATGCTGTCGAAGGATTCGATCCTCGATGTTTCGTCGGAAACGCGGCAGCTGATCTTAACCGATGTGACAGCCAACGTCGACAAAGTGGCTGCTTTGATCGAAAACTTGGATGCGCCCCATACAAAGATCGAGATCCGGACCTACGAAGCAAAATTCAACTCGCCAGAAATGTTGATCAACATGGCGAGCCAGATCATGGACCCTTTGGCTCAAGGGACCCCCTTCATCATGGTCCCTCAGCCGCTGGCCAATACGATCCACATCGTCTCGACGGCTGAATTGGACGATCGGGCCGTCACGGTGTTGACCGGATTGGATACCCCAGCAAAAAAAAATATCCTCACTGAGAGAAAACTCCAGTCGGAAAACATCTTTGTCTACAAAATCGAGCACGCAACCGGCGACGAGATGATCAAAGGTCTGCAAAATATTGCAGCCCATTTACAGCAAGCAGGATCGCCCGACCCCGATCTGATCCAATCGATCGAGAGCGCCAAGCTGATCCGCGACACCAACTCGATTTTGTTCATTGCCAACAAAAGCTCGACGGATAAATTGAGAGAGTTTTTAAACGCTCTCGACGTCCCTTCAAAAACAGGGGTCGCCCCGACATCGTTTTTCATTTTCCGACCGCAAAATAGAAGTGCCCAGGATGTTCAAAGCGCCCTCGTAGAGATGGCCGACAACCTCAAAGGGACCAAGGGAGCCGACGAAGCGGTCATCGAGACAATGGAGAGCGTGAAGGTCAACCCTTTGACAAACACCCTCTCTTTTTCGGGCGATGAGCGGACGTTCAACCGGGTGAGAGAGCTCCTCTCGACCATCGACATCCCGGGAAAAGTCAAAGTCATCACGAGAAATAACTTTTACGTCTACAAGATCCAACAGGCTCCCGCTGACGAGATCGAGTCTTCACTGAAAGATTTTGCGAAAAGTTTGGAAAAGTCCCACGCAAATGAAGATGGAATCGTCGAGACGATCGGAGGGATGAAATACATCAAAGAAACAAATTCGATCTTATTTACCGGCTCCGATGCTTCTTTGAAAAGACTCCAAGATCTTTTGCCCATTTTCGATAAAGGAATTGCAGCGCCGCCGCCAGTGAGTTCCCAATTTTACATCTACAAGCCAAGATCGCAAAAGGGAGAGCAGCTCCTCACTTCGATCCGCGATGTAGCAGACAACCTCAAATCGGGACATTTAGCCGATCCCGGACTCCTCCGCTCTCTTCAGAGTGTAAAATGGGTCAAAACGACTAACTCCCTCCTTTTTACCGGAGACCCCTCCTCTTTGAAAAGGATTGAAGATCTTTTGGCGACCCTCGATGTCTCTTCAGGACCCAGAGTCCCTGAGAAGACCTTCTTCCTGTTTACCCCTCAATATGCCACTCAGGAAAAGACTGAGGCCTATTTAAAAGAGGTGGTCTCAAACCTGAACAGACAGTCGAGCGGCGATCTGATCGATACCATCCAGTCGGCAAAATGGATCGAACCCTCCCGCTCGTTTATGTTCAACGGAGATCAGACAAGCATCTCCCGAGTTCAAGAACTATTGAAAACATTCGACAATCCCGCTTCTGCTGCTCCCAAATCGGATCAAACATTCTTCCTCTATCCACTCCAGTATGCGACACCCGAAAAAACCGAATCCTATTTCAAACAGGTGGAAAATAATCTGGATAAACGGACCGAAGGGAACCTGATCCAGACGATCGATTCGATGAAATGGATCGAGCCCTCCCATTCGTTCATGTTCAACGGCGACCAGGCGAGTATTGCTCGAATCCAAGATCTATTGAAAACGTTCGATACCCCCGGATCGGCCGTCCCCAAGACAAACCAGACATTCGTCCTCTACCCGCTCCAATATGTATCCCATGACAACGCCGAAGGATACCTGAAACAGGTCCGATCGAACTTGAATAAACAAGCCGATGCCGACCTGATCGAGACCATTGACTCGGTGAAGTGGATCGAGCCATCCCATTCGCTCATGTTCAATGGAGCCCCATCGAGCATCGCCCGAGTGCAAGACCTACTCAAAAACTTCGACTCTCCCCAAGGCGCTCCAAAGCCGAATTTCTTCCTCTATCAGCCTCAATTCGCCTCGAGAGAAAAGACCGAAAATTACCTCAAGCAAGTCGCCGATCACCTCAATAAACAGACCGACGACGATCTGATCACGACAATCAAGTCGATGAAATGGATCGAGCCCTCCCATTCATTCATGTTCACCGGCTCAACCCCTAGCATCGCGAGACTCCAAGATCTATTGAAGACGTTCGACAACCCGACGAGCGCCGCCCACACGATCCAAAAGGGATTTTATCTCTACAAACTCCAGTTTGTCCCCTCAGACAAAACCGAAAACTACATCGATCAACTGGCCCAAAGCTTGGAAAAGAGGGGGACAGATCCCGACCTCGTCGAAGCGCTGAAAACAAGAAAGTGGATGCCCGATTCCCACTCTTTCCTTTTCTCCGGGAATGAAGCCTCTTTGAACAAAATCAAAGATATCCTTTCAAACTATGACGTTTCGGCCGAGAGCGCCAAACCGGCCATCAAACCGGGATATTACATCTACAAACTGCAGAATACTACAGGCGATTTAGTCGAAGAAGACCTCGACAGTTTGTCGAAAAATATGAAACAGTCGGGCATGGGCGACAGCAAGCTCGTAAAAGTCATCGACAACATGCGCTACGTCAAAGAGACCAACTCTCTCCTTTTGACAGGCGATCCCCAAGCGATCGAAGAGGCTAAAGAGCTGATCGCAAAATACGACTACGCGAGACCCTCATCTCCCTCGAGCAACAACTTCTATCTCTACAAACCGCAGAACGTCAAAGCGCCAGACATTGAAAAATCGCTCCGAGACATCGCCGCCAACCTAAAAAGAGCTAATCTCGCCGATCCGACTCTCCTTTCGGCGATCGATTCGATGAAATATGTCGAGAGCACCAACTCGATTATCTTCACTGGAACGCCCGATGCGCTCCAAAAGATCCAAGTGCTCATTAAAGACATCGACGTCCCGGCCCAAAAGCACGCTCCAATTCAGCACATTGGAAAGACGACCTTCCTCCTCTACAAGCTCCAAAATGCAAGCGGCCCGCAAATCGTCACCTCGATCAAAGCGATCACCTCCGACCTGAAGAAATCGGGCACCTCCGATAAAGAGTTTTTGGCGGCCCTCAACAGCATGAAGTATGTCAAGGAGACCAACTCCCTCCTGTTTACAGGAACGGAAGAGGCTCTGACAAAAGCCCAAGCGCTCGTCGAAAAATTTGACGTGACAAGCCTCGCTGCCCCCGTCGTCAAAGAGGCGCCTCCCGCTCCGACAGGCCCCGGCAACTTCTATGTCTACAAAACCCAATCGCTCTCTGGCCCTGAGCTCGAAAAGCTATTACAGGACTTTGCAGAAAACTTGAGATCGAGCGGACTCAACGATCCCGACCTTTTCAACACGATCCAATCGGTCCGCTGGGTCGAAAAAACCCAATCGCTCATCTTCACCGGAACTGAAAAATCGCTCGACCAGGTGAAAGAGCTGCTGAAAAACTTCGACATCCCGGCCAACTTGCCCGAAGGACCGGCCCCAGCAAACGCCAAAGAGTCATCGATCCAAGCGATCGACAACACCAGCTTCCTCGTCTACAAACTCCAGTTCCACAAAGGAGACGAAATCCAGGGAGCCCTCCGGCAGATTGCGAAAGACCTGATCATTTCGAACGCGCCGGTCAACCAGAACCTCCTCAACTCGATCAACTCGATCCAGTGGCTCGAAGTGACGAACTCGCTCCTCTGCTCGGGCGACCAGGAGACGCTGACCCGCCTCCGAGAGCTGATCAAAAACCTCGACATTCCGCTCAAGCAAGTCTTCATCGAAATGCTGGTCATCCAGACCTCGATGAACAACGCTTTGACTTTCGGCCTTGAATGGGGCAGCAAGTACAAATACCGCGATAAATTCTCTGGCAGCGTCAGCAACCTGATCCCACCAAATGCCTCCCTCTCTTCAGGCTCAGGGACAACAGGAACAGTCGATTCGTTCTCCCAAGCGATCAACAACATGAATCCAAGCGGGACGATGACGACCGTAAACGGAGGCTCCAACGGGTCTTCTTCATCTACGACCGTCAAAACGCCCAATCCGCAGCTGATTCCATTTGTCGCCAACGGCTTTGACCTCGGCATCATCGGCGAAGTGATCCGCCACAATGGAGACACATTCCTCACTTTAGGTTCGCTCCTCAACGCTTTACAGACAGAGAGCGAAACTTCGGTCATCATGAACCCGAAACTGATCACGCAGGACAGCAAAACCTCGTCGATCTTCGTCGGCTTGAACGTCCCCTTTGCGGGATCTTTCGTCAACAACATCGGGAACAACACGGTCAACACATCCAACATCGAATATCGCGATATCGGGATGAGCTTGACCATCACGCCTGTTTTGGGCAATTCCGACATCGTGACCCTCGATATAGCCTTCGATCAAAGCTCGACGGTCAGCGGTCAAACAGGATCGATCTCAACGACCAGCGGCACCTCGACTACATTGAGCGGCGTCACGACCTCCAAGACGACGATGCAGACGACCGTCCATGTCCCCGACCAGAATTTCCTCATCTTAAGCGGCTTTGTGAACGCCAACGACAACCGAAACGCCACGGGCCTCCCCTGCCTTGGCGGCCTCCCCCTCATCGGCGCCGCGTTCTCTACAAACAATCGGACCTACAACGACACAAACGTCGTCATTTTCATCCGCCCACAGATCCTCAACTCTCTCGACGACATGAAAAAAGTCTCGAAAGAGCAAGAGGATTTCTTCCGCGAACAGTCGGGCACTCCATTCCTCCAGCACAACTTCGAGGAAGCGATGGAGATCGTCAAGACCGTCGACGACGAATAAAAATCTGTCTTTTCTCAACTCTATTCGCTATACTCCAGAAGATAAAATCTGATTCCCACCATGATTAGAAGATCGACTGCATTTCTGTTCTTGTTACTTCTATTTGCTTCATGCTACCGGGTTCCCGATCAAATCGACCCGCGCGTCTCCTACCAGATCCAGGATCAACATTTCCAAAAACTCACAGGCGCATTCGAGCCTTTGTCCCACCATGAGAGAGACAGCGATTGGGGGCGCGAATACATCATTGCCCGAGCGTTCGCCGACCAGCTTGACCTCTATCGGGCCGTCTCGACATTCAAGCGGGCCGAGATTTTGGTGCCGAAAGAGAGTGTCCGGAAACTTGAGATCCAGTACGACATCCTCCTCTGCTATTTTCTCGGCAAGCGGTACGATGAGGCGACCGAGGAATTCGAGCGGAGCGGCCTAGCCCACGTCGACAAATCCTTTCCCGCCTACCACGACCTCCTCCTCGTCCTCTACGAGTGCTACCGGGAGATGGAGAACTTTGAGAAGCAGCAGAGGATTTACGAGCTGATCCAATCGACCTTCCCGGAAACAGCCGAAAAACTCAGGATCTCCGCGGCGCTCCGGACAGGCGATCTTTACGAAATCGAGCAGATCAACGAGGGGTTTCAGCACCCCTCCTATCTCGATCGGCTTCTCGACTGCTACTACGCAAACAAAAAATCGGTCGGCGGGGCCCAGGCGCTCAATGCCATCCTTCCAGGCGCTGGCTACCTCTACATCGGACAAAAAAAATCGGCGCTCACCGCCTTTCTTCTCAATGGCCTATTCATCGCTGCTGCCTACCAGTTTTTTCACAAAGGGCATACAGCTGCCGGCATCATCACCCTCAGCTTCGAAACCGGCTGGTATTTTGGGGGAATTTACGGCGCGGGAGAAGAGGCCAAATACTACAACGAGCGGGTCTATGAGAGAAACGCCTCAGCGGTTCTCAACGACTGCAAATTGTTTCCTGTGCTAATGTTACAACATGCGTTCTAAAGTCCTCTTTTGCCTCCTTTTCATCTCCTCTCTTTCCGCCAAAAACATCTATGAAGAGCCATGGGGCCGAGACAGCGGACTCAAGCCGCCTCCGCCTCCCCATGAAGTAAAAACTTCCTCGATTGCCACAAAAGTGGCCGATGCGATCATCCGGTTCCACCAAGAGGTAATCTCTCCCGTCGACGGCCCCCGGAGCTCATTCCGCCCCACCAGCTCCCGGTACATGCAGCTCGCAATGCAACGCTACGGCTTCATTAAGGGCTTCATTATGGGATGCGACCGGCTCCTGCGCGAGAACGACGAAGAGTGGGTTTACCGAACCGTCGAAATCGACGGCCGGAAGTTCAAATGGGACCCAGCTGTCGAAAACAAGTATCTCCCAATTCTCGACCCCACCCGTAAATAAATATCCTGATTATCATGCCTATCTTGTTCATGCTCATGAAGAACTACAGGATGAACATGATCGGCGTTGCCGGCATGATAAGCAGGATAAATAATGATGATCAAATAATCGCCTCTGTTCTTTTCAAATTCTGCAACTTGTGGCGATAGATAAAAAATAATGCCAGGACTAGAAATTAAATTTATTTATCCTACTTATCATGCCGGCGCAGCCGATCATGTCCATCCTGTACTTCTTTATGAGTGGGAACGAGATAGGCATGATAAATAATTTGTTATTAATTCACAACAAACTAATAATAAGTAACATAAGTTAATTTAACAAATCGTTACTTTTTATAACAATAACAATAGACATTAACTAATTAAAAATTTATAATATTATTAACAAAAATCGGTTTAATTAATGGCTGCAATTAACAATTCATCGGCTGTTCGATTGTGGGGTGTTTATGGAGACAACACCCAATCTATTGAAAGGCCCCAGCTCGAATCTCTCGATCAATTAAAGCAGCGGGAGTTTTTGCGGCGTATTCCCAGAGAGCACCTGTCAGAAATAGTTACAAAGATCGAGCTACAAAATCATGTCATTTCAGATGAAGAATTAACTGCATTCCACAAAGGTCAATGGGATCATCCCCTCTTCCAAGATGAAAATTGGACTCTTTATGCATTTCAAGCCCATCTAGAAAATCGGTTAACGGTCAATCAAGTTAGCAAGCTATTTCTCTATGCATCTTGTTTAAAACAGGCGCGGAGCGACATTCAAGTTGCGAAGGAATGGGGAATATATGAAAAAAATGAAGATCCAATCGATGAGCATCTTAGTAAATATCAATTATTCGACGAAAATGGAAATTCCAATCATTCAGCCATTGAAGCTTTAAAAAAAGCTACGAGGACTTATTTAAATGAAGACCAGTTTGATTCCCTACTAACAGAATTGAGAACTCTTCCTCCAGAAGAGACCCAATTTTTCTCTATTGAACGGGCTATGCCCGATAGAGACGATAAAGTCTATTTCACCATTACGGTAAAACAAGATGGAGGATTAGGCCATGAGTTTTTGACATTGCAAAGGGGAATCACACAAGTCGTCCCCTCTCCAGATCTCCTCTATCGCATTTTCAAAGCGAAATGTGGAGAAAATGCCATGAAGCCAAACGCCGCTATTGGTTATTTTCCCCGCGAGAACCTATCAAATCCCAGCCAAAGGGTTCTGTTTATCCCCTGCCCTCTGATTCCCACTTCAACTGGCGGAGATCCTGCTCATCCGAGAAATTTTACTGAGGTTACACACGGCGCCCCATGTTCTCCCATTTCCGTTTTCCACCACGACATCTACCATCTCTTTCTTGAATCGGCAAATATTCATAGACCTCTTTGGGTTGAATATGCTCATTTCTTAAAGGCCTTTCAGAAAGCTGAAATGTACCGGGAAGAAGTTTTAGACCGGGAATTCGACTCCTATCTGCGGACCCAATTGCAAAAAAAACCAATAAGCGGCCCTGATCAATTTTGGATTGCCCTCAGCGGGAGCACGCTGCGCGCGCCTAATGAAGTGATCGAATTTCGGACCGATCTATTCCTTCAATTTTTCAATCAAAATAGAAAAGTGATGGCTGAACAGGGAATAACCCTTGAAAGTCTCTACAAATTCAACGATTCGTTTTGCAAAGACGAGTACGTAGCAGCAAGACATCTACTCAACAGTAGATTTCTAAACATGCTTCAAGCGAAAGCTTCACAACCAGACGAAGAAAAGACTCTCTAAAAGAATCAACTTTTCTGATTCTTACACTCCAAATCTATCCTGCTTATCATGCCGGCGGAGCCGATCATGTCCATCCTGTACTTCTTTCCTGAGTGGTAACGGGATAAGCATGATAAGCAAGATACATTAAATTCCGCCCCTCTCAGGCTGCCATAGACAGCCTGAGAGGGGCGCGCCTATAACTTGTGGCGGTGGAGGAGCTCTTGGGCGCGGAGGCAGGCTTTCCAAGTGGAGAACTGGGGGTTGCTCTCGTCGGTGAAGTAGAGGTTGTCGAGGCCAATTTCTTTGACGAGGCCGGCCCGGTGGAAGACGTGCCAGACCTCCTCGGTGAGGCCGCTGATCACAAGGTAGCGCCCGGTCGATTTGAGGAGATCGTGGAGGCTGATGATCGCGAGGCACATCGAGGCGTCCATGTTGTAGACGTTATTGAGCCGGAGGACGATCGCCTGGACGTTCCGGTCTTCGGCGACCGAATGGAGGGCCGACTGGAAAACGTCGGCCGCGGCGAAGTAGAGCTCGCCGGCGATTCCGATGATCCGGACCTTCCTGTGGACATCCTCTTTCGGATTGACCACCATGAGGCGCCCCTTCGAATTGAACGCATATTCAACGAGGTGGGGCGTCGACGATTTGCGGAGGAAATTGCCAATCGAGATCACGATCCCGATGAAGAAAGCGATGTCGAGGCTGAAAATAAGGCACGAGATGAACGTGAGCAGAAAGACCCAGGCGTCTTCTCTTGTCGCCCGAAAAGCGAGCTTGATCTCATCGAAATTCATCAAGGTTGGGACCGTCGCAATGAGGAGGGCCGCCAGAGCGGCGAGAGGGATACTGCGCACGAGGGGCCAGCAGAAATAGATGATAATCGCCGTAAAGATACCGCTCAAGATCGCCGCGATGCGGGTTTTGGCGTTGAGCCGGTAGCTGAGCGAGGTGCGGGACGCGCTCCCCGAGGCGGGCATCGAGCCGTACAGGATCGAGAGGACTGCATTCCCGATGCCGAGGCCAAACACATCCTGATTTACCGAGACTTTATGGCCGCTCAAGCCTCCAAAGCTTCTTGAGATCGAAAACACTTCTAAAATGGCTAAAAACGAGATCGCGACGGCGGCGGGAAATACCTTGTTGAGGAGCGAAAAGTCGATGAGAGGGAAGGTCAAATCGGGCACCGGCTTGCCGAGAGGGAACTGGCTGAGCATCGGGACAGTGGGCACCCCCATCCAGTAGTTGATCCCTTGAGCTGCTGCCGAAACGATGACCAGCATCAAGAGAGCGCCAGGCCAATTGGGAAATCTCCTTCGAAAAAGGACAAGGAACGAAAGGCCTAAAGCCCCCAGCGCGACGCTGCTCCAATTGGTCTCTTGCAAATGCAAGAAAAAGCCAATTCCCTTCAACAAGATCGAAGAGTCCCCTTTCAAAGCGGGGATCCCAAAGAAGTAAAACAGCTGAGCGACGACAATTGCGACGATGATCCCGGCAAAATACCCGAGAATCACGGGGCGGCTCACAAATTGGAGCAGCTTGCCGACGTTGAAAAACGCAGAGCCGATTTGGATGACCGCCATGATGATCACGATCTGCCCCAAGATATGTAAGATGAGGGCCTCCCGGGCAGGTCCTGTCACCGTATCGAAGTAGTTGTACAAGATGTCGGCGATCGAAGTTTGGATCAGAATAGCGACCCCGGTGCTCGGTCCCGAGACCAAATGCCTAGACGAGCCCCAAATCGCCGTGAAGATCGTCCCGAAGATGGCCGAGAAAAGACCTGCCGAAGGGGGAAGTCCCGCCAAAAGCGAGTAAGCGATCGATTGAGGCACCGTCATGAGGGCGACCGCGAGGGCAGCTAGAGCATCGTCGCGGAAAGATCGGACGTTGTACCCTTGCAGCTCTTCTTTAAATGGGACGAAGGAGACCGCGCGCGGGCGGGGTATTTTCATAGAGATTACCTATTCTCAAGAATAGATCGGCCTTTGAATATACACAAGATTAGTGAATAAATGCTCGGATCTTCTCTTTCAGTAGACCACCTTGGTAGTGGATGACAACCGCTTCAGGATTTGGGCCATAGAGCGGATTCCAATTATAAATCGGGGGAAGTTCCATTAAACGGGGGCTTTTTTCCAAAAGGACCCTCGATAGAGCGTGCTCGTCAGTGATGTACTCTTGGTTTCTTTCCAAAATCTCCTGAGCCCAAGCGGAGATGAGGGGGCCGTTTTTGTGGAATCCCACCACTCCGGAATTGTAGCTTTTTTCTCCAGGAGCCAAAATGCCGTGGCTCACATGGTGCTCTTCATGGACGCTCCGGTTTCGTCTCACAAGAATCTCGATACCAAGATGGAGAAAGCTGAAGAGAGGTTCTAAAGATCCTAAAACCTGGCAATCGAGGTCGATCCAGAGCGTGAGGGGAAATGGGGACTGCAAGAGGGCGAACGGCTTTTTAAAAAGGGCTGTACGGATCGAGAAAATCGAGGTGATGTACCCTTCCCATTTTTTCCTCTTTTCTTCTGCAATGGGATGTTCACGAAACTTGCTGAAGGTTGCAAGGGGTTGGCAGATGCCTCTTTCAGAACACCACCTCTTCGCCCGATTCGACAAACCGAAATCGACGAATAGGACGGGATACGAATTGGTGGCGCTGTAATGATCCCACCACCAGGGGAGAAGCCACTCTTGGTTTTGGTCGCAGCCGACAACAATCCCTTCCATGGCCTCCTGTTATCAAATGGAAATCGAAAAGTCAAACTTCAGACGGCAATTCTGCAAGGAGATCGGGCTCTGGGATCTTTTGGTCGTTCAGAGGAGGGGCTGGGTCCGTTTTCTCTTTTCCTTTGAGCTCGAAGAAGAGAGGGCAGCCGCTAAAGCGATAGGTCTCGCGGAACCGGTTGATGAGATACTTCTTGTAGGTGTCTACCATCAATTCAGGCTTGTTGACGAAAACGACGAATTTTGGCGGATTAGTCTGGATCTGGGTCATGTAATAGATCCGGAGCCTTTTGCCCTGGAGAAGCGGCGGGTGGTATTTCTGGAGGCACGACTCGATGAACTTATTGAGCGCCCCCGTTCCGATCCGTTTGCTCCGGTCGGCCCAAGCTTCGAGAACGCTGGGGAAAATCTTGTCGAGATTGCGCCCCTTGTTAGCGGAGATGAAAAGGGTTGGGCAATGGGTGAGGAACGGGACCGCCTCTCTCACGCCCCGGAGCGCATGCTCCATCTTCAGACCTTTGACGAGGTCCCATTTGTTGAAAATGAGGACGCAGCTTTTGCCGAGTTCTTCGATCATCCCGGCGATCTTTTTCTCTTGGGCTGTGATCCCTTCGAAGGAATCGAGAACGAGAAGACAGACATCGCACTTTTCGAGCGCCTCTTGGGTCCGGATGGCGGCGAACTTATCGACGACCTCTTTCTCTGCTTTTTTTCTCCGGATTCCGGCCGTATCGACTAAAATGTATTCTTGTCCATCGACTTCGATCTTCACGTCGATCGAATCGCGGGTTGTTCCAGCAACGGGACTCACAATGGCCCGCTCTTCGCCCAACAACTTGTTGAGGAGGGTCGATTTTCCGACGTTCGGACGCCCGACGATCGCAACGCGGACCGCGCCGCTTGGGATCTCTTCTTCGACAATCTCCACCGCTTCCGACTCAGGAAGCAACTTGACCGCCGCCTCCATGAGTTCGGCGATCTGGAACCCCTGCACCGCCGAGACGGCGATCGGGTCGGGGATGCCGAGCGAGTGGAACGAGTGGACTCTATAGGACTGGTCCATCCGGTCGACCTTATTGACGGCCAAAATCGTCGGCTTTTTGTGCTTCAGCAAAATCCTAGCGACTTCTAGGTCGAGCTCGAGGGGGCCCACCTGGCCGTCGACGACCAAGATGACCGCATCGGCCTCTTCGATGGCCGTATAGGCTTGCTGCCTCACCTCATCATTGAAAGGGAGATCTGCGGTCGCGTCTATCCCACCCGTATCGATGACAATAAAGGATCGCCCGAAGCAGTCGGCTTGAGCGTAGATTCGATCGCGGGTGATCCCCTCCTGCTCATCGACGATCGAAATTCGCCGCTGGCAGATCTTATTGAAGAGGGCCGATTTTCCAACATTAGGGCGCCCGACGAGGGCAATTTTTGGCTGCATACAAATATTTTAAAAAATGTGCAGCTATTATAGCTCATTCTCCCGACTTCGTCAAATATCCCCTGCCCTTGCCCTTACCTTTTCAGTATTATTTATTTAAGTAACCCAAAAGCTACCTTTTTAATTAAACTCTTATATAATTGATATTTTTGGTGGTTATATTTTAAGGATTTTGTTAAGATTTTGTTCAGATAATAAAAAGAGGTAATCAGTGTCTAGTCCAGCATCGAGTCCAACCAACCCCCGCAACGACCCCACTTTTGAGTGGAATACAACACCCCCCTCCCCCCTTTCCAGAGGACCCCGACCCATCCCAGCAGCGACAAATGCGATCCAGCAAAGCGCTGTCCATATTCGACCTGACAACTCCTTGTCTCTAGCTTCGATCGCCGATGTGCATGCACCTACAGAACTTGAACTCGTAGAAAAGATGTACGGGTTATTTACAAAATCTAACACCGATCCTTCGGAATCTAAAAGAGAATTTGCACCCAAATCCGCAGAAGCAACTGGCCCTACTCTAGACAGTCCTACCTTTGCAGCAAGGCCCGAACTCGCCGAAATTGCCATGGAGCGCTTTGACGCAATTAGTCCAGCATTAACAGAAACCATGCATAAAAAATGGGACCTCCTCCGACTTGAACAGGATCTAAAAACACAACTTAGAGTTGGAAATAGGGACAAAACCCTATCGAATGAGCAGCAAGAAGAATTAAAAGAGCGGTTGCTCGAAGTAAAGAGATTTTTACCAAGAGTTCAAGGCGAACTCGAAGAAGTTCTCAAACAATTCGACCGCATATTTGCCGACGCCCCTCTTGGCCTTCAATTTCCTGATGAGGGAAATCGGGTCAATTGGAGAATCATCGAACCAGAACAAGGCAAAAATGTCTTTGAGTCAAATCAAAATCAACTCGAATACCAACGTTCACTGACAAGGTCTCAGATTGGTTATTTCTTTCGCTATGCTGAAACGGTTGAAAAGTTGGTCGCTCGCCATAAAGCGTCTCTATTGGAAGAATTTTTCAACATCACAGATTCAGATCGAGTGAATCGAATTACTTACACCGTCAAAAGACTTGGCGCCGAGACCCACAATTGCGGGGCTTTCCCTATTGAAGTTATTTTTAACGATCCCCAACAAAAGTTTTGGCAGACAACTCCAGGGCGCGTGGTTATAAAGCCAAGATCGGGCTTTTCAGAAAAAAGAATCTCTGACTTGAACGATAAATTAAATCTCCGCAAACCAAAATCGATCGATGCGACCTTACCTACCATGAAGGTGATCGAGCTCGAGCCGAATCCTCCATTTTCAGCGCATCAGTACATTTCAGGAGTTGACCTTCCCCTTGGAAGCCTGGGGTTATCGATATTTCAGGCTCGTTACGAGCTGTCTGACCTGCCGCATACACGCAAACTAAATTTCTACAAGACTCCAAAGGACTTTGAAGTTTTGCTGACTCGAGGAATCCGATTCGACCAGGTTCTTTCTGAAGCCCGAATTACAGATCAGCATTCAGGGAATATCCGGGTCAACGTGCCCGAATTGATGAGTTATGGCTATGATCTGGAGGCTGGCACAAATATTCAGATTCATCGAGAACCCACTATGCTGTTTCCTTTTGATCAGCTAGAAGAGTCCGAGAGAGCGCAAGTAAAATCAATTCGCAAAGACCTGAACGCCGATGAAAAGGCCGAGATCAATGACTCGAACTTAAGGATTATGAATGTCCCTCAAAGAGCCGTTGTCTGGGAAACACACAAATTCGGCAATCGTTTCTACTCAAGAGAGCTCGCCTCAGAGCTAGCTAAAGAAGCGTTGAACCCAGAAAAACCAATGATCAGGAGAGGCTGGGTTTTTGAATTAGATCAAGATCAATTAACAAGGCTGATCCAAAGTTCCCTCGAAATTGGAGACGTGACAATCACCGAATATATAGGAAATTCCCTATATATTAGAGCTATCGTCGATGGGGAACTGCTTTCAGTCAAAATTGCACAATTTAAAGGAGACAACAATGCAACATCTTAATCCAACATCTAGCTTTTGCTGTTTTGGTCAAGCTCGAGAGGCTGTCATTTCGGGTCCAAACCCACAAGGACCTCAACCTATGCAAATGAGGGATCACCGTGTACAAATAAGCAAACACCCAACCGAGCGGCTCGAGCAATTCTTCAAAGACCAGCTAAAGAAACTGAACGAAAGAGTTGAGACTGAAATTGCACTCATCAATACCAATCTCTCCTTTGAAGAGCGAGATCTGGTTACTATTGATAATCAGATCAAAGATGATTTTCAAGCTGAAGAAAATGCTGAATATCAAAAAATGTTAGACGATCAGGTCATTGATAATATTGCCTTTTACAAGCCTTATATGAAGGGAAGCGCAATCGCTTATCGAACAGCTTTGCAGAACGTGTTTAGTCAATTGGATAATGCTGGATCGAGAGAGAGCAGCTCTACTCAACTTCTCTAAACATCTTTTCGAAGACGGCGAGAAGTTCATCTCGGCTCAAGTAGGTGATCTGGTCAGCTTCATCCTGACCGATCACCTCTTCTAAAAGCCCTTTTTTCCGCTCGATGAGCTCGTGGATGTGCTCTTCGATGGTATGTTTTGTCACCAGCTTGAAGACCTGAACGCCCCGGTTCTGGCCGATCCGGTGGACCCGGTCGGTCGCCTGATTCTCCTTGGCGGGGTTCCACCACCGGTCATAGTGGATGACGATCGAGGCGACTGTCAGATCGATCCCGACGCCAGCGGCCAAGAGCGAGGCGACAAACACCTCGCAAGCTGGATCCTCCCGAAAGCGCCTCAGTTGCTCGCTCCGGTCTCGGGTCGATCCCTTGATCGACGCGTAGCCGATTCCCTTCTTTTTCAAATGTTGCTCGATGATCGCAAGCATGTCGAGGTACTGAGAAAAGACAACCACCTTCTGTCCGCTATCCCGCGCCTCGTTGATCAGCTCGACGAAGAGGTCCCATTTTCCCGACTGGTGATTCTGATAATTTTTGACATCCCCCTCGACGAGGCTTGGATGGTCGCAGATTTGCTTCAGCGACGAAAGGGCTGAAAAGACGTGGACGTAAGAGACCGGCTTGTTCGAATCGCGCAAATCTTGATAGACGGTGTCGCGCATCTTGAAGGCGACCTGCTTGTAGAGCTCTTTTTGTTCATGGGAGAGATCGCAGTAGGAGATCTCCTCGATCTTCTCGGGCAAGTCGAAGAGAACCTCGCTCTTTTTGCGACGGAGAATGAACGGCTTGACGAGCTTGGCCAAAAGCCCCTTTTTCTCCTCGTCTCGATGCTTTTCGATCGGCTGGACGAACATCTCTCGGAAAACGGCGTCGGGCGGCATATAGCCGGGCAAGACAATGTCAAAGAGCGACTTCAATTCTCGAATCCGGTTTTCAATCGGCGTTCCGGTGAGTCCAAGCCTCATCCGGGCATTGATTTTCCCAAGGGCGGCATGGGTTTGAGAATTTTGGTTTTTCGCAATCTGGATCTCGTCGAAGAAAGCGAGTTCGAATTGGAAGGCTTTTAAATTCTCCCGCCCTGTGCGCAAGATGCCGTACGATGTCAAAAGCAGATCATAGTCGGTGTCGAAATTGTCCAACGTCCGGGCCAAGCCGTAGTATGTGCAAACGCGAATATCGGGGAGGAACTTTTTCAAGAGCTCTTGCCAGTGATAAATCACCGACGTAGGGCAAACAACTAAGTACTTATGCCCCTTCTCAGGATCGTCGTGGGCAACCGCCGCCAAAAGGGCCATCGCCTGGTGTGTTTTACCGAGCCCCATATCGTCGCATAAAAGTCCCGAGAGGCCATGGCAATAGAGAAACCAGAGCCACTGGAGTCCAATCTCCTGATAAGGGCGGAGCTTCGATTTCAGCTTCGATGTATCGAGGATCCTGTGCGTCTCGAAGCTCCCCAGCTCCTGCAAAAGCTTCTGCGTCTCCTCCGCATCGGGCCCCTTCGGCACCTGAATATCCTCGAAGACGCTCAACCGGATCCATTCGAGGGTGTTCATCCGGATCATCCCCTTCTTCCGATCGAGCCGTTTTTTCTGCAGCTGCCGGATCCAATTGAAGCGGGGCTCTTTCAGAGCCAGAAGCCCCGCTTGGGAAAAGAGGTGGCGCCGTTTATCTTGAAACCCATCCCAGATGGCAAAAATGTCAATCAAACCGCTCTCCGATTCGTAGATCAGATCGACGAGCCACTCTTGACCTCTTCGCCTCTTATCGCGGACGATCTTCCTGATTTTCAGTTGGAGATTCCCGGGTCTCTTTAATCTCGGATCGATTTCGAGAATCCAAGGTTTCAGCGGCTCCAGTTCGTAGGCTAAAAATGCTGCCTCCTGTGAAGGAGGGATGACCGCCTCCTGCCGATACCGCTCAGGCAGCCGACCCGCCGGGGGCAGCTCGGAAAAACCTTTCCCTGCCTCGTAGATATAGTCGCCAAAAAATCTCACCTTTTTTGGATCGATTTCTGCCGTGTATTCTACTTTGGGAGAGATCGAAATTTGGTGCTGGTCGGCCAGAGAAATGATGAGACCCGATTTTTCTACCGGGCACTTCGAGCTATAAAATGACTGGACTTGCTCTAGATCGTCTTTGTGGGCGTCGATGAAATTTTTCACCTCGTCAGCTTTGACTGTCAGCCCCGGGTGGAGCGGCAGTCGACCCCGGCTCTCTTTTTTCATGTAGAAGCCTTGGCCTTTGATGTAGACCCACTCGTCGAAATCGATTGTCTCTTCAAACTGCTCGGGATAATCGAGCTTGGCAGCAAAGACCAGCTCCCCATCGGGCTTTACCTCGTAAGTCAAATGGGCCTCGAGACTGCCCAAGTGGGTCTGGAATCCAGGGAAATTATGGAGCCACAGCCGGTGCTTATTGACGAATGCAGCTACCTGGTCTCTCTCGATCACCTTCTCCTTCTCTTCAAACATCCAATCGTCGAGGCGATAAAAACCTTTTCCGGGCAAATAGACCCACGGAGGAAAGCAACTCGCCCGATCGTCCTGCATATCGCCCGGCTCGAAAGCAAACAGCTCGATGTGCAAGCGGGCCTCGGCATCAATTTTCAACCGGTATTGCGCCTTGATCGGCTCGGGATGGATCGGCAAGAATTTTTGAAGCGTCTTCTGCGAGGTCCTCAACGCTTCGGCAACCTTGTCGGGGCCGATCCGACCGCTCGCAATCAACGGATCGTTTCTTTTCCGGTAAAACCCTTTCCCCTCGACATAGAGCCAATCCTCTCCGAGAGAAAACCCTTGGAAGTCGCTCTCTCCACTTCCTACGCCTCCCCGATGGAGAATGATCAGGCTCCGGCTCGCCTCATCGTACTCGATCTTCTCGATCGTGTGATCTTCCGAGTCGAACACCTGCAGCGGCGAGCGGACCGTCGCGAGAGCAGGGATGATCCAGGGCCAATTCACATCGGAGACATAAAACCAGACCCCCAATCCAGGAAAAGAGAGGGTGATCTCATGGGGAGCCCCCTCTTCAGTCCCCGAAAAGACGATCTCATACGGCTCCTTCTGATCTTCGAGCGCCATGAGCCATTTGGCCAAGTCGGACCAAAACGAGAGTTCATATTGGAGTTGGTGGCTCGCCTTGCCGGCCCGCCAGCTGGCGATCTCATCGGCCGACAGATTTGAAAATTTTAGCGAAGTCTCTTCGGTCTCTTCGACCCTCTCTGCAACGATCTCTCCGAATCTCTTCTTCGCCTTCGCGCTTTTCGTCTCGATCGAAAAGAGCCTCTTTTTCGTCTTCGACTCGCAGCAAAAT
Organism: Verrucomicrobiota bacterium; assembly: GCA_018239895.1. Taxonomy (GTDB): domain Bacteria; phylum Chlamydiota; class Chlamydiia; order Chlamydiales; family SM23-39; genus SZAS-17. The sequence goes on along the minus strand of JAFEGL010000063.1, from coordinate 28,265 downwards.
AAATTCTCCCCCTCTTTTTTCAAGCAATCGGTCGAATAGCCGTGCCGTTTACTCGCCATCTGAAACAGCTTGTTCCAGAGGGACTTCAAGAATCGGATGTGAAGGGGTTCTTTCGTTTCATTGAAAATTCTTAGATAAGCTGCGCTTAAATGGGGACAGCCGTTCCCCTTCTCCGAGACTTTGCATGTGCAGAAGCAATCGTTCAGCTCGCCGCTGTCTTTCACCTGGAGGAAGGGGAAGTAAGTCTCTTTCTGGTCGCGGACCTCGACCTGGTAGGTCCCTTTGGAAAAAATCGGCTCGCGCACAGCCCCGCCCTCAAAGAGGGCTTTGCCCGCGCTCAAATGCTCCTGGACTAATGCCGGAAAACGATCCATGGCAGGGAAACCCGACCTCACCTTATAGAGACCTTCCTCTCATTGTAGGTCCCCGTCAAGTTTCCTGTCCATCATCCACAAGCTAAAAAATGTTCAACTCCCCCCTAACCGCCTGACCACCAGAGCCCGCACAGCTGCTGCGCAGCAGCGCGCTCCCCATCCGCTGCCAAAGGCAGCGGATGGGGAGCGCGCATTTAAAAGCTATTATCACGCCTATCCTACCGGCGCAGCCGATCATGTCTATCCTGTAGCTTCTAATTCGTGAAAACCAGGACGGTTCTCTAGAGGACCGACTCAGGAGAGTGGTATTCGTAGCCCAGGTCTTCGGCGACGGGGGCGTTTGTCACCTTGCCTCGGTAGACGTTGAGTCCCTGGCGTAAGTGGTGGTCCTGCTTGAGAGCTTTCTTGTACCCTTCGTTGGCGATCTTGAGGGCGTACGGGAGGGTGGCGTTGGTGAGTCCTTGCGTGGATGTGCGGGCGCAGGCAGCAGGCATATTTGTCACTGCGTAGTGGACGACGCCATCTTGGACATAGGTCGGGTTGGAGTGGGTCGTCGGGCGCGACGTCTCGCAGCAACCGCCTTGGTCGATGGCGACATCGACGATGACCGAGCCGGGCAGCATCTTTTTCACCATCGCGTGCGTGACCAGCTTGGGCGCTTTTTTCCCCGGGATCAGAACAGCTCCGATCACTAGATCGGCCTTGATGACCGCCTCTTCGATCGCAGCCGGCGTTGAGTAGATGGTCTTGAGCGCAGGAGCGTACATCTCCTCTAACTCTCGGAGCCGAGGAAGACTCTTGTCGAAAATCATCACATCAGCGCCAAGACCGAGAGCCATCCGCATCGCTTCGGTTCCGACGACGCCGCCTCCCAGCACGACGACGCGCCCCGAGCGGACTCCGGGGATCCCTCCAAGGAGAACGCCGCGCCCTCCGTTGACGATTTGGAGTGCAGTAGCACCCGCCTGAACCGAAATACGGCCTGCCATCTCGCTCATAGGAACTAAGAGCGGGAGCCGCCCTAAATCATCGGTCACCGTCTCGTAGGCAATTCCGATGATTTTTCTTTCGAGGATGTTCTTTGCCTGGATCGGATCGGGGGCCAGATGGAAGTAGCAAAAGAGGATCTGCCCTTCGAAGAGGAGAGGAAATTCGCTTTCCTGAGGTTCCTTCACTTTGATGACCATCTCATTCCGGTAAATTTCGTGAGGACCTTCCACAACTCGAGCACCCGCCTTCTGGTACATCTCGTCGGAAAAACCAATTCGGGCACCGGCTCCTGTTTCGACTTCGACCGTATGGCCCGCCTCGACAAGAGAGCGGGTCGTCGCAGGGGTCGCCCCGACTCGGTACTCATCTTTCTTAACCTCTTTGGGAATCCCGATCTTCACAATTGCCTTCCTGAAATATTTTCTTTCCTCTATACTTTAAAATCCTTTTTATGGAGAGATGGTATGTTTAAACGATTGATTTCAGCCGGTTTATTAACTACAGGAACCCTTCTTGCTCTAGATGCTGCGCCCGAAGAAAAGAACTACCATTGCATCTATGTGAAACCCGACTTTTTTGTAGGGAATTCGTACGACTACCATTGGCCGGCAGAATCGGGTCTTTTAAATGAAAAGGGGGACGCCCCGTTCTACGCTGGAGTCAATGTCGCTTACGAATACAACAAGCCCAACTCGATTTATCTAGATGCTCAATGGGCCGAATCGACCTCGACGTTCGATCACCACATCACTTTTACCAACGACTCCCATGTTTCGACCTCGATCGACGCCTCTATCTCCAATCTCGAAGGGTGTGCGGGAATCAATTTCCACCAAGCGAAGCTGACTGCGATCCCCTTCATCGGCGTTGGGCGGTACGTCGAATCGAGATATTACGAAGATTGGACGGGCCGTCCCTCTGAAAAAGTGCAGCAGATCTACGGCGCCCTCGGCAACAAGCTCATCTACCGCTTTTCGCCCCTCTTCGATTTAGGGCTCAACGCGAAAATCATGCGGCCGGCCTATCTCAAAGCCGAGAGCAAGTGGTTCAAAGAGGTTCGGATGGCCAACACGCTCGACTATTTTTTCTATGAGGTATCTCTTCCCGCTTCGTGGCACCTGCCAGACCAGTGGGAAATCCAAGCGGAGCCGTTCCTATTTACGTTGAGCAACAGCTCCGCAGACCGGTTCCTCGGCGCCCGCCTCGCCCTCGGCCACACGTTCTAGTATTTGAAAGTGCGGGGTTTCCCTGCAGCCTCAACCAATATTAGTTCGTTGGAGCTGGAGTCCGTTTTCTTCGGTAGAAGAAACCGGCCCAGATGAGAGCTCCCCAGATCACGAGGAAGAACGATTCGTAGACGAAGAGATTCCCCGTCTCGATCTGGCCGGGAGGGAAAAAGCTGATGCCAAAGCCGAAGAGAGAGCTCGTGAGTCCCGCCCCTGCAACCAAAATCATCGACCGGGTTCCGCCAGGAATTTTGTAGGGCCTTTCGACGTCAGGCTTGTTTAGGCGGAGGACAATCGCCGCGCCGAACATAAGGATGTACATGAAGAGATAGAGCTGCGAAGAGAGGGCCGTCAAAATCCAGTAGAAGCCGTTCATGTCGGGCATAAAGAAGCCGATCATCGATAAGGCAAGAGCTAAAAATGCCTGGACACCCATCAACCGGAAGGAATAATCTTTCCGAGCATTCGCGAACGACTTGAAACCAAAATCGCCCTGCTGCAGGGCCGTCAAAAGCCCCTGGTTGCTTCCGGCGATCCAGACGGTCATGCCGCCAATCCCCCCAATCCCGATGAAAAGAGCGAGGATCGGCAATAGCCACCCAACTCCAAAAAAGTTTAGATAGTGGGACAAAGCCTCCATCGTCGCCGAAACGAGATCGATATTTTCTCGAGGCACCGCGATGCTGATCGAAAAAGTCCCAAGCAAAGAAAATAGGAAGATGACAAGACCCGAGAAGAAAATCGCTTTTGGATAGTTCCGGTGGGGCTGTTCCACGTCTCTCGCATGGATCGCATTGATCTCGATACCTGAAAATGTGATCAAAACACCCGTGAGGAAGACCAGCTCGTCCATCCGGCTAAAATTGGGCAATAGCGCCCTCCAGGAACACTCCATCTGGAGCGGCTGGCCAGAAAAGACCCAGTAAAATCCCCCCAGAATGATCAGGCAGCCGGGAACCAAGGTGCCAAAAAGAAGGGCGAGCGAACTCAGCCGCCCCATGAACCGGATCCCGAACTTGTGGCTCAAAACGACCGAGCTGGAGATCAGCCCGATACTCAAGAAATGGAGCCAGAGGGGATGGAGATCCCATGCGGCGAAGGCATAGGAGAAGGTGACTGCAAAATAGGAGAGAATCGTCGGAAACCAGACGAGGTTCGAGATCCAGAGGAGGAGGACCGAAAAGAATCCGAGCCTCTCGCCAAAGGCTTGCTTCACCCAAATGAAGATCCCTCCCCTCTCCGGCCAGGCCGACGCCAGCTCGGCCGATACCAAGGAGACCGGGATGAAAAAGGCAACTGCTGTCAAAAGGAGGAAAAAGAGGGAGGAAAATTTATATTCAGCTAGGAACGCCCAATTTTCGATGCTCAAAATGGTAGCGATATTGATGAGCGTGAGGAGAAAGACGTTTAGCGAAGGTTTCTTTTCCATGGGTCGCTTGGAAGAATAAAGAATCCTCCAAACAATAGTAAGTTTATGCAAATGGCAATGTAGTTCTCAATGGGAAAAAAAATTTACAAGGAAAAATGGCCGGAAAAAACTTTTTTTGCGGGACCTGTCATCTGCAAGTCGGAGAGTCCTCTATCAGAAAAGGAGATCTCGATTTCCCCACCCAGAAAGCAGAGCCGTACGGGACTTGGGCAATCGAATAGGTGGGCCGCTACGATCGCGACAGCCGCAGCGCCCGTGCCGCAGGCCAAAGTCTCCCCTTCTACCCCCCTCTCGTAAGTTCGGACAGCGACTGAAGCATCTTTTTGGAGAGCGGCAAAATTGACATTCGTCCCTTTCGGCGCAAAGGCGGGATGGTGGCGAAGTTTTGAGCCAAGGGAGGCGACTCCAATGGTAGCGAGTTCCTCGACAAAATAGACGAGGTGAGGCACCCCCGTATCGACCGAGTGAACTAGATGCCGCTCTCCTTCAAGATTGAGCGGGAGGTTTAAGCAAAGATGCTCAGGATCGGCCATCTTGATCCTCACATCTTCCTCAGAGAAAAAGGCCTCTTCGATCCGGTTGTGGATTGCAATTCGATAAAACTCTCTTTTGAATCCCAGTTCGGCTAGAAAGTGGACAAAACATCTCAGTCCATTGCCACACCCTTCCGCTTCAGAGCCATCTGCATTGAAAATCCGCATCCGAAAATCGGCGGCTGGGTCGTTTTGCAAAAGGATGAGACCGTCCGCGCCAATGCCGAATTTCCGGTGGCAAAGTGCTTTTGCAGAAGCGGTGTTAAAAGAGAGAGAGCGGTCATCGATCAAAATAAAATCGTTGCCCGCTCCCTGATACTTAGAAAAAGAGATCATTTCAAAAAGGCTTCGACGTCTTTCATCGAAGTGACGATCTTGTCGAGAAGGCCAAAATGGAGCGCTTCTTCAGCCGTCATCCAGTTATCCCGGTCGATCGCTTTTTCAATCAATTTGACATCTTTTCCCGTTGCATGGGAATAAATATCGACGATGATAGAGCGCGTTTTTAACATCTCTTTTGCTTGAATCTCGAGGTCGGTCGCCTGGCCGCGGATCACCCCGCCGATCAATGGCTGGTGGATCATGATCCGGGAGTTGGGAGTCGCTAGGCGCTTGCCTTTGCCCGATACGAGGCTCAAGAGGGAGCCCATCGATGCAGCGAGCCCGGTGACGAGGGTCACGACGGGCGAAGAGATCATCTTGATCTGATCCCAAATAGCAAAACCGGAATCGACCGATCCGCCGGGCGAGTTGATAACGAATAGGATCGGCTTGCCTGGATCGACGTGGTCCAGGTACCAGAGTTTCCGGATGATCTCTTTCGCGCTGTCGGAATCGACGGCGTCAGAAAGGAAAATTCTCCGTTTTTCGAGCATCGACTGCTCGATCTTGTCGGCGGTCATCTTAGGCGCTGGGGCCCCTTTTTTCTCTTCGCTCTCTTCTGGCATATTAGTCTCCTTTTATTTTCATACTAATCGATTGCGAGTTCTGGGTACAGGGGGAATCTTTTTAAAATTTCGGCAACCCGCTTCTGCGCCCGATGGAGAACCCGGTCTTCGACTGAGGCTTTCGCCCGCGAGGGCTGGCCCGTTTTTTCCACAATTTCTGGCTTCCCCTCTTTGAGAAGTTCACAGATGATCGAAGCAATTTCTTTCATTTCGGCCGGTTTCATCCCCAAAGTGGTGACAGCCGGGGTCCCCATCCGGACGCCTGAGGTGTACCAAGCGCCGTTGATGTCGCGCGGAATCGAATTCCGATTCACGGTCAGCCGAGCCTCTCGGAGAAGCGTCTCGGCTTGGCGCCCCGTCAATTGAAAACTTGTGGCGACATCGGCGACCATCAGGTGGTTGTCGGTTCCTCCCGTCAACACGCGAACGCCCTGCTCCATCAACCCTTCAGCAAGGGCGCGGGCATTTTCTACTACTTGATGGGCGTAGCGGGAGAATTCGGGAGAGGCGGCCTCTTTGAAAGCGATTGCTTTTGCAGCCATGATGTGGGGCAAAGGGCCGCCTAAAACGAGGGGACATCCTTTATTCACCGTCTCTTTAAATTCTTCTTTGCAGAGGACGAGGCCGCCGCGAGGTCCTCTGAGCGTTTTGTGGGTCGTCGAGGTGACAACGTGGGCGTAAGGAATGGGATTGTAAACTCCCTTCATCACGTGGCCCGCGACGAGCCCTGCAAAATGGGCCATGTCGACCAAAAGGACGGCGCCTACCTCGTCTGCAATCTCTCGCATTTTGGAGAAATCGAGGAGGCGAGGATAGGCCGAGTAGCCAGCGACGAGAATGAGGGGCTTTTCTCGGCGGACCTGTTCTCGGAGCGACGAGTAGTCGATCAATCCTGTCTCTGGGTCAACCTCGTAGCTGACTGCTTGCATCATCTTGGAGGAGATGTTGTGGCGGAAACCATGAGTCAAGTGGCCGCCTGAACCAAGGCCGAGCCCCATCATTTTTTGACTCAAAAGAATTTTGCGAACTTTTTCATACTCTTCAGGGGTCAGTTCATCGAGGCTCTTTTTGCCCAAGGCTTCGATCTCCCGGGTCTGGACTCTTTGGACAATGATCGCCCAAAAGGCGACCAAGTTGGCGTCGGCGCCTGAATGGGGTTGGACATAGGCGTGCTCGGCGCCAAAAACTTTTTTTGCCAGTTCGACCGCGAGACCTTCGACTTTGTCGACGTTTTCACAGCCGGCATAGAATCGGTGGGCGACGTATCCTTCGCTATACTTGTCGGTCAAAAGATTCCCCATCGCCAACTGGACAGGAAGAGAAGAAAAATTTTCAGAGGCGATCAGTTTGAGGTGGGTTCTTTGATCTTTCAGCTCCTGGACAATACTTTGGGCAATCTCTGGAAATGAGCCGTTTACAGCATCGAGAGAGGCCATGTAGGCGATTGCTGCCGGGGTCTGCTCGTTTTCGGGCACTTTCGTAAAGTAATTTTTCAGATAAGACATAGAGCCACTCCTCAGCGATGGGATCAATCGTTCATTTTCCATGACGGCCATATTTTTCCTCCAGCACTCAATAAATTTATATATTATGCTGTTGTGCGATTATCCTTGAAGATTTTCTAGCTGAATCGCTAAAGTATCTCCATAAGTATTTCGAGGTATTCTCTCATGTATCAAGCTCTCAAGATCGTTCTAGACATCCAGGAATTCGATATGAAAATGATCCGCCTCATGCGCTTAAAAAAAGAGCGCCTGCAGGAGCTTCTCCATATCGACTCTCTCCGCCAGGAGCTGATGAAGCAGCAAACGGACAAACAGGAAGAGATCGCCGAGCTGAGCCGATTGATCGTCGCTCAGGAGACCAAAATTCAAGAGATCAAAGAAAAAATTAAAAAACTTGAAGCCAAGCAGAGCTCGATCAAAAAAGTCGACGAATTCAACGCCATCACCCACGAGATGACAGCTGCCGAACGGGAAAAGATCGCGACCGAGCACATCGCGAGCGACATGATCGACAAGCGGAACCTCGAAGAGGAAATCCTCGAGAAAATCAAAGAATCTCTCCGCCAGTCGGAAGAGAGCAGCAAGACGCTCGAAACGGAGATCAAAGAGAGCATCCGAAGGATCAACGCTGAAGGGGGCGATCTCAAAGCTTCCCGCGACGAGTTGGCCAAAGGGGCAGATCCTGAGATTCTCCGGATCTACGAGCGGCTCTTGAACAACAAAAAAGATCGCGTCGTTGTGCCGATTGAAAACCGCAATTGCAGCGGATGCCACATCGCCCTCACCGCGCAGCACGAAAACCTCGTCCGCAAAGGCGAACGGATGGTCTTCTGCGAACACTGCTCCCGCATCCACTACTGGCAAGAGAGCGAGGAGATCGAAGGGACCGCCGCTGCGACGAAGCGCCGCCGCCGCCGCACCGCGAGCGTCTAATATTTTAACTGGAAAGGCAAGCCATCGCTGCTTATCTCGCGAGAGATAAGGAGAGGAAAGTCCGGACTTCACAGGAATGGATACCAGGTAATGACTGGGGGCCGCAAGGCTACGGAAAGTGTAACAGCAAACACATCGCCCTTAACCGGGACAGACTGAAAATGCCGGCATTAGGTGCCGGCCGCGCTCGAGGAGACTCGGGGCGTTATAAACCCTATCCGAAGCAAGGCCGAAAGTGGGTGCGTATTCCGCGCAAGACCCTAAGCTGGCTGCTCGAGAAACTTGGCGACAGGTTTCCTAGAGGAATGATGGTTGTTCGCTCTAAACAAGCGAAAACAGAATCCGGCTTAAAGCCTTTCCAGTTTTTCATTTGGCTCTTGGATGAGTCTTATCGTACACCTCTCTTTTCAACTTCGGCGACACGTGCGTGTAGATCGTCGTCGTCGAAAGAGAACTGTGACCCAAAAGCATCTGAATCGTCTTTAAATCCATCCCATTTTCGAGCCAGTGGGTCGCAATCGTGTGGCGAATCGTATGAGGCGTAATCCTCTCAGATAGGCCGCTCGCCTTCAAATAGTCGGAAAAATTCCGATCGATCGATCGGACCGTGAGCCGTTTGCCCCATTTGTTGAGAAAAATGGCCTGAGCGTCGCTCTCCGCTTTGTGCTCTTTTGTCTCTTGATGCCGCTCGGGGTGGTTTAGATAGTCAAGAATCCACTGGGCGGCCGTCTGGGTGATCGGCGTTTGCCGCTGCTTCTTCCCCTTACCGAAAATCCGCAAAACCCTTTTCTTCTCGTCGAAATCGCGCCGGTTAAGTCCGGCCAGCTCGCTGAGACGGAGTCCAGAGCTGTAAAAAAGTTCTAAAATGGCTCTGTCTCTCAGTCCCAAATAGCTCGTCAAATCGGGCTGCGCAAAAAGATGCTCTACTTGTGCGTAGCTGATCGAAACGGGAAGCCGCTTCTCCCTCTTGGGGCTATCGATTTCCTCCATCGGATTTTCGGCGATGAATTTTTCTTTTACAGCATATTTGTATAAACTTCTCAGAGCCGAAATCCGGCGCAAAACGGTCCGATTTTTGGCTTTTTTTTCATACAGGTGCGAAAGGTAGCGGCGGATGAGCCGCTTCGATATATCGGGAATGGCCAATTTTCCTGATAGAGTGGGTAGTTCAGCTCGAATCAAGGGAGATTCGGATTTTCCAAAAAGCTCTTGCTCTGCAAATTCTAAAAATCCGTTTAAATCGAGCGCGTAGCCTCGGATTGTATGGCTCGAGACCGCTTTGACGATTTTTAGATGAAAAAGAAAACGGCAAGCTGCCTGAAAAAAATCCATGCTTTTTTCCTATCCCCTATGATAATATGAGTCGCTATGATTACGTTAAATAATATTTCCAAACGGGTCGCAAATCGGACCCTCTTCGAAAACGTCACCTTCACGTTCAACGAAGGCTGCAGATACGGCTTAACGGGACCGAACGGCTCGGGCAAATCGACCTTGCTGAAAATCGTGATGGGCGTCGAACAGCCAACGACCGGCACAGTGGCCCTTCCGAAGAAAGTCGGCTTCTTGAAACAAAGAATTGAGGACTTCAGCCACTTCACCGTTCTCGATACCGTCATCATGGGAAACACCCGCCTCTGGGATGCCCTTTCCGAGAGAGACAGGCTGTACGAGGCAGAAATGACCGATGAGATCGGCATGCGACTTGGAGAACTTGAAGAGATCGTCGCCGAAGAAGATGGCTACTCTGCCGAGTCGAACGCCGAAGTGCTCCTCATTGGAATGGGGATCCCCGAAGAGTTCCACCGGAAGAAAATGGCCGAAATCCCGACTGACAGACAATTCCGCGCCCTTTTGTGCCAAGCTCTTTTCGGCAATCCCCAAGCTCTCCTCCTCGACGAGCCGACGAACCACCTCGATCTGGAATCGATCTCCTGGCTTGAAGAATTTCTCCACGACTACCAGGGCGTTCTCGTCGTCGTCAGCCACGACCGCCACTTCCTCAACTCGGTCTGCACCTACATCGCTGACATCGATTACGAGACGATCATCGCCTATCCTGGCAATTACGACGCGATGCTCGTCACAAAAACGGCCGTCCGCTCGCGCGCAGAAGATGAGAACAAAGCCAAAGAGAAAAAGATTTCCCAGCTGAAAGAATTTGTCGCCAAATTCGGCGCGGGAACTCGCGCCAGCCAGGTGCAATCGCGCGTCCGGGAAATCCAAAGATTGCAGCCTCTCGAGCTGAAAAAATCAAATATCCAACGCCCCTACATCCGCTTCACACAACCGGAAAAGCAATCGGGCCAAGTTGTCTTGAAACTCGACAACGTCAGCAAAGGATATGGCGAAGAGCTCGTGATCAAAAACTTCTCCTGCGAAATTCACAAAGGGGACAAAATCGCCCTCATCGGAAATAACGGCCGAGGCAAGACAACCCTTTTGAAATTGTTTGCGGGCGTTCTCCTGCCCGACTCTGGAAAGTTAACTTATGGCCACCAAGTCGATATCGGCTATTTTCCTCAAAACCACGCCGATGTGATCGACAAACACACCGACAGGACCGCTTTCGATTGGCTGAAAGGGAGAAAAGAGATCGTATTTGACCAAGATGCGCGGGGCGTTTTAGGAAAAATGCTCTTTTCAGGCGACGACGCTTTCAAAGCGGTGAGAGCTCTTTCTGGTGGCGAAACAGCGCGCCTTCTGATCGGAGGGCTCCTCCTGACTGCGCCAAACGTTCTAATCATGGACGAGCCGAACAACCACCTTGACCTGGAGGCTGTTTCCGCTTTGGCCTGGGGCCTCGAAGATTACAAAGGGACCTCCGTCGTCGCCTCTCACGACCGAGGGCTTATCGACGACTTTGCGACGAAATTGATCGCTTTTGAAGAAGACGGGATCCATTTCTTCCAAGGGCCGCTCGAAGAATATCTACAGAAAAAAGCGGCTAAGTGAAATTTTCGAAGAGAAAATTTTTAGATCTGAATCTGCGCCAGCGGCACAAAAAATGCGCCGAGCTATTGAAGAGCTATTTCGAGCAGTGGAACAGCCTCGATCAAGGGGCTTTTGAATATTACAGCGATCTGCTCGAATGGATGAAGCTCGGTCCCTTCACTCTGTCTGATGTAAAAATTTTGGCCGACCGCTACCACTGGCATTTGAAAGAATCTGGGTTGTCGCTGAAAGAGCACAACCTGCTCCCTTCGATCCGAACGGGCGATCGGATGCCAAAGTCTGAATTTCCCAATAACGCCATCTATCTCGACAACCTCCGCTCCGCCTACAACGTCGGAAGCATTTTGCGCACCTGCGAAGCGCTCCGGATCGGAGCGGTCTATTTTTCTGAGAGCACCCCCTTCATCGACAATGAAAAGGTCCAAAGGACTGCCATGGGCGCAGCAGAGATCGTCCCTTGCTTTAAAGGAAATCTAGAGAATCTTCCCCGGCCTATCATCGCCCTCGATACAAGCGATGAAGCAGCCAAGGTCAGCGAATTCTTGTTTCCGGAAAGTTTCACTCTCGTCTTAGGAAACGAAGAGTATGGAATTTCAGACGAGTGGCTTGGAAAAGCTGACTACCTCGTCGAGATTCCTCTTGTCGGCATGAAAAATTCGCTCAATGTCGCCTGCGCCTTCGCCATCGCTGCAGCCGAGATCAGAAAACAAAGAATTTTTTGACAAATTATTTAGATTTTATCATACTTTCTCAAAGAAATTTTTATAGTTTTGGAGAAAGTCATGAAAAGGTTTTTCAGTTTGCTCGCTCTTTTTTGCCTCATAGGCCAAAGAGCTTATAGCGTCCCACCGGCGCCGAAACAAAATTACTGCCCCATCGTCGTTGTCAACAGCACGACTTTGAATGCAAATCAAATTTACTTCGTCGCCCACGGAAACGATCCAAGCGGCCTACCTTGCTTCTTAGTTCCCGATGTGAATGGATATTGCCAATATGTTTATCCAACTCCTTCAGGAACTCCTAGCTCTGCAGACTCGAGCGTCCTCTTGTCGGCGTTGCCAACTGCTACAGGTACTGGCCAGACAGACCCCGCCTTTCTTTTTTATATTCCAATCAACAGCGCGGCACGGGCCTATTTTTCCATCAACAATCCGATGTATCTAGCAACAGCCTTCAACCCGCAAACGGGCGTTTTAGCAATCAACGATTCGTCCGTAACGGCCATCACCGACCCAAACTACTATACCTATTATCAAGATATTGAATTCGGCCTTGTCCCGGGCACACTATCCGCGACACTTCTTTACCTAAACCTCTCTTGGGTCGACTACTTTTGCCTCCCCATGCAACTAGAAACCTATAGTTACCCAAGCAACACCCCAATTGTAAATGCAGTCTCAACCCCTTCTGGGTTCACGCCAACGACCACCCGGGAATCGATCATTACTGCGACAAATACTGGGCTCACAACTAAACAGGTCACGCCGAATACCTGGGGAGTTCTTGGTCTTGCTTACTACAATAACCCATATACCGATTCTACTCCCACGACCTATACCCGGATCCTAGCCGCTAAAAATAGCTTGAGCCTCGGTCAAAGCGCCAACTTCAAAGGGGCAAAAGTTCCTCAAAAATATTTTCCGCCGACTTTTGCTCAGAATACTTCAACAGGGCCTGTAGCCAGCCAAAGCTATATGCAAACGGTCTACAACTATTATAATACGACCAACACGGGAAATCCTTTGACGTTTGAGATTTTCCCGGCAAATAATCCCACGGCTATTTATCAAATGGCCTCAGATCCTACCCAATCATCGACTCTTACCCTCAAGTTTACCTGCCTCTCAGGAGGAGGTCCCAGCCCGATTTTCTTGGCGCTCAATAGTTTGACCACCGAGCAGCTGCTGAGCGGTTCAGTCTGGCCCTTTACGCCGACAAACACAAGTACAGCTTATACAAATGAGATTTCTAAATTGATCAGCGCCCTATTTACGATCGGGTATTTCCCTTATCCTACGGCGACATCAATGGGCAGTCCTTTTGTCAACAATACAAGCGGCTATGTGGGAACAACCTACTTCTTAAATCCGAATAACTATGCGCAAGGCCCCTGGTATAACGTCTATGACGCAGTCCTCCACCCCCAATTCGTTAGCCATGGTGCTGTTGGAACCGCCAACCCCAACCTAGGCCTTGCTTACGGGTATGACTACGACGACCTTTTGAACATGAGCGGCATCATCAACGGGATGGAGATCCAGGATCAATACGGAAATCCATCCTCAGCTACCGGATCGGTTCAGCCATATGTTGTAATGACTTTAGGAAGTTTGTCCGGGACGCCGATCCCAAATATCGCAAACGATTCTTATACTTATACGGTAACTGTCGGATCGGCAGCGGGGGGCGTTGGAGTCTCCTTTACCTATTATAATGGCACGACCACGGTGACGACGCCAGCTTCAACAACAACGACTACCTTGTTGGGGCCCGTTACAGCCGATTCGACCCACCCATTCCAGATCAATTTTACCTTCAATTCTATCGTCTACACATACAATATCAATTTGCTCAGGCAAGTAGTCACGCCAATTTCGGCAACGAGCTCCTTTTCGAGCACCGACCAATATTTCCTAGAAAGCGTTGAGTTTATCCTTAGCGGGTCCCAAACTAACCCCTCATTCCTGATCCAGTACAACAGCGCTCCGCCCCCTTGGCCAGGATAATTATAACTGAAGTTTAAGAACTTAACGGATCCAGGGGGCTCTCCTCCTGGATTTTTTTTTGTTTGTTTACTTGACGAATCGAAATAGATCCCTTATTAGTGAAACATATGGAAAAATGTCAATTGAACAGATACGTCTCACTATTTTTATTAACTCAATGCGGACTTTTCGCGGCGACAGATACATGGCAAGGGACAACGCCTGCCACAAACTGTCCTATGAACGTGGCCGGAAATTGGAGTGGAAACGCAGTCCCCTCGAATGGTGACAACCTGATCTTCCCCCTTGCGTCAAGCCACACTCCAACCTTATCGACGAATGTGCTCAATAATATTGGCACTTTGACTGTAGGAAGCTTAACTATTTCAGATGCTTACACCATAAGCGGAAGCAATTTCACAATCGCTTCCACCCAAACCCTGACCTACGGCGCTTCTAATTCAAACATCCAAGTAGGCGGCATCACACTCAATTCAGGCGCAACCTGGCAAATTTCAAGTAACACCCCCGGCAATACGATCACCAGTGCCATCACAGGACCGGGAAACTTAAATTTGACTGGCGGCCTTCTCATTTTAAAAGGACTCAACAATTACACCGGAACCACAACCTTGGGGACTGGGGCAAATCTCCAAGCGCAATCAGCCAGCGCCTTCGGCAGCTTGTCTAATGTGACCTTAAGCGACGGCTCCTTTTTAAATCTGAACAATAACCTCATCACAATCGGCACCCTTTCGGGTACTGCAGCGAGTACAGTACAACTCGGCACAGGGAACTTAACGATCACCAACAGCGGAACAATCACCTATCCAGGATCGATTACAGGAACCAACGGGGGGGTCACCCTCGCCGGCAGTGGCTCATTGACCCTGAGCGGCAACAACACTTTCAGCTCCATGGCAGCTCCCGGCACAGTCTCCGTCACCGCTGGTACTTTAGTAGCTGGATCGGTCAACGCTTTCGGTACCTACACCAACGTGTCGGTGGCGTCGGGTGCAACTCTTGATATCAATGGCAACAACCTGACTTTTGGAACTTTGACTGGAGCTGGAACCTTGACTCTCGGAGCAGGAACCGTCACAGTCAGTCAGGGCAATAGCGGCACCTTCTCCGGCGTCGTCGGCCCCGGCGCAGGGGGATTCACCCTCACTTCGGGGACCCTCTCCTTAACTAACATCTCCAATTCTTATACTGGTGCAACCACGCTCCAAGGCGGCTCTAACCTTCAAGTGAATGGTTTTGGAACTACCTCAGGAATTACATTCATATCAGGCGGCGGAACGGTGACAACTCTCATGCCGATCACCTCTTCGATCCCCATCACTCTCACTGATGTCGGCGGTTTCAACACGAACGGCAATGCCGTAACCCTCAATGGAACCATCTCCGGCCCTGGCGCAACCTTCACCAAATCGGGAACCGGCACTCTGACTTTGGGAGGAGGCAACAATTATATTGGCGGAACAGCCGTAACAGCCGGCACCTTGCAGGCGGGATCTTCCTCTGCGTTCGGCACAAACTCCGACATCACCGTTTCAACCGGTGCGACACTCGCTCTCAACAACAACTCCGTCTCTGTCGGTGGTCTCGCTGGCAATACGGGGAGTTTCTGTACTCTCGGCACCGGCACTTTGACTGTCACTGCGGGAACCATCAACCCCTTCTACGGTCAGATATCAGGCACCGGCGGCAATATCGCGTTGACGGGCGGCTCGCTCACTCTCATGGGAGCAAATAACTACACAGGGACTACAACACTCTCGGGCGGCACCACCTTAAATATGCTCTCCTTCGGATCAACATCTTCTCTGGTCTTTGGCACCGGCGGCGGAAATATCGAGATCGGCAGCGACACAACAACCACAGCCTCTCTCGTAATCAATGGACCAGCAATCATTGGAACCAACACGTTTGACGCCAGCATCAGCGGCTCCATTACAGGAAATGGGAGCGTCTTTTCAAAATTAGGGCAAGGGACTTTGACGTTGACTGGATCCAATGGAAATGCTGGACCCATCCAGATTGAAGGCGGGGTCTTAAATTTAACACCCACCAGCTTGGGTTCTACAACCGCAATTACATTCACTACCTTCGGCGGAACGTTCCAAGCAGGGGCTCCATTTACAGGCGGATCTGCAATCAACATACCGTTCACATTAACTACCGAAGGTACCATCGATACCAACGGGAATGCTGTATCGGTCTCCTCATATTTCACTGGCGGCAACAACCTAGTGAAAGCTGGAGCAGGAACTCTGACTCTTACGGGGGGCAACAACTATAACGGATTGACGATCATTGAAAACGGCACCTTAAGTGTCGCTCCTGACGCTTATTCACCCAACACTTTGCAGCTGGTATTCAGAGATACTGGAAACGGTATTTTCCAAGCTGGAAATACCTACAACACTTTCCCCTCTTCAGTCGTCTTTATGTCCTCAGGTACGATCGATACGAACGGATTCGCAATGACGATCGATAAAGTAATCGCCAGCGATTTGACCTCTGCAACGCCCCCCACCTTCACAAAAGTCGGCACAAATACTCTGACGTTGAGCGGAGCCAACATCTATACAGCGGCAACTGTCGTCAACGCTGGTACCTTGCAAGCGGGCGTCGCTTCAGTCACAACTTCACCTCCTTCGGGCGCATTTGGCGTGGGTTCAGCGGTGACTGTGGCTAGTGGAGCTACCTTGAGCCTAAACAATTTCAGCAACAGCATCGGCAGCCTAGCTGGAGCAGGTTCAGTCAGCTTAGGAACCGGTACCTTGACTATCGGCAACGGAAATAGCCAAACTTTCAGCGGCGTGATCTCTGGGAGCGGCGGCGTGACCCTCACATCGGGAACGCAGACTTTCAGCGGTCTCAATATCTATTCGGGAGGGACAACCATCAATGGCGGCACCTTAACCGCAGGCGTCGCTACAACAAGCTCCAACGGTGCATTCGGCAACAACTCTGCCGTCACGATTGCGAGCGGAGGCACTTTAGCTCTCGGCACCTTCAACAACACCATCGGCAGCCTCTCCGGCGTATCGGGCAGCTTCATCAACCTCGGGTCAGGCATTTTGACCATCAGCAATGGAGGCAGCCAAACTTTTAGCGGCATCATCTCTGGTTCGGGCGGCGGACTAACCTTGACAACTGGCAATCTCACTTTAGGCGGACTCAACACCTACACCGGCCCCACTCAAATCAACGGCGGCACATTGACAGCCGGCGTCGCGACCACAGGCAGCAATGGAGCTTTTGGTAACGGCTCGGCAGTGACTCTCGCAAGCGGCGGCACGCTGGCTCTTGGGAGCTTCAACAATCGTATCGGCTCTTTAACCGGCCCGTCTGGCAGCTTCGTGAACCTTGGATCGGGAACATTGACCATTGCAAACGGAGGCGGCAACACTTTCTCAGGCGTTATCTCCGGTTCAGGCGGCGGACTCACCTTAACTACTGGAAACTTCACCTTAAACGGCCTCAACACTTATACGGGCGCCACAACCATCAATGGCGGTACGCTGACAGCTGGTGTTGCAACCTCTGGCAGCGCAGGCCCTTTTGGTAACGGCTCGGCAGTCACAGTAGCTAGCGGAGGAACTGCAGCCTTCCAAACATTCAACACAACTGTAGGCAGCTTAACCAACTCAGGGACTGTCACGAGCAGCGCCACGATCACCTCAGGTTCTTATACACAAAATACAGGCTCCTTCCTTACTCTCAATGTCCCAACGAACGCAGCCTCTCCCCTCGGCAACATCGCGACAACAGGCGGAATCACCCTCAACGGCGGCACCCTCACTGTGACGAATACCGGAGGATTTACTCCAACAGCAAGCACTGAACTGATCCTCCTCCAATCCTCTGGGACAGGCAAACAGTTAAACGGCAGCTTTACTACAACCAACGTTTCGGCCTTTACCAATGCCTCAATCAGCTACGACTATAGCGAAAACAAAGTCATCTTGGGCTTTGCCAGCAGCTCCTGCAACAATGGAAATTGGATCGGCACTTCGTCCGGCAACTGGGGCGATTCGGTCTCAGGTCCTAACTGGTCTGGCGGCTGCGCCCCCGGAACAAGCGGTTTAGCGAGCGATGCCGCTGTGGCCGATATGAACACAGTATCGGCCTCTTCCATCACAGTCACTTTGGCCAACGCTGCTGGAAGTGCCCCCCAATCTCTTGTCCTCCACGACTTGAACTTCAACTCCTCTTCCACCTCCTACACGATCCAACAGTTTAGCTCGATGGGGACAATTACCCTCGACGCAGCCCCTTCTGCCTCGAAACCAAAAATCACCATCACAGCCGGCGACCATACGATCAACGCCCCCATCATCTTGAATAAAGATTCCCGCTTCTCCCTCAACTCGGGCAGCTTGACGTTGGGACCCAATTCAGGAATCACCTCAACCAGCACATGGAACTTAAGCGAAGGTTCTGGCACCGGTACACTCAATAACTACGCGACACTGACTCCAGGCTCGATCAACGTCGAAGGGAACACCCTCAATAACCATGGAACGATCAACCCAACCGGCACCATCACTATCAGCGGATTGGGCGGCAACATCGGGTCGGCCATAGTCAACAACTACTCTACAATGACCTCAGGCGGCGCCTTCACAATCGGCGGCGGCGCAGGTCCAACCACCGTCACGAATCAAGGAACCATGAGTTCTGCTGCCGTCTCTGGCTTTTCGATCAACTCAGGGACAGTCACCAACAATGGACAAATGTTCGCGGGGAGCGGCGGCTCTTTGACCATCGCGGGCGGGACAGTCACCAACAGTTCCGGAGCGACTTTGGGATCTAGCTCTTCAAACATCATTTATACTAACGGTACTCTCACCTCCTCCGGCCCCATCCTCGCGTTAGATTATCTCCAGGCTCCCAATACCGAGCTGAATTTGAATGTCTCTTCAACCACCAGTTTGGGAAGCATTACGGCAAGCGGCATAGCCAACATCGGCGGTACACTCAACGTCACAGCCCTCCCAGACTTTTCAATGACCGATGGGCAAACTGTCAACTTAGTCTCTGGTCAGCAGCTCCTCGGCCAATTTGACAACAACTCAGCCTTCATCAACTTCCCCAACACAGTGATCCCCTCTCTCGTATACACATCGACTGCAGTTCAACTCGACATCCGAGAAGTTGTCCACGCCCATGCAAGCGCCACCACCCAGACCTCTTTCTCGAACGTCAGCCAGCACAACCTCTTCATCACGACCAGAAAGTGCTACCAGATACAGAGCCGCTTCTCTCTTCCTTCCAAAGCGTCGACAACAGCCAGAAACGAAACGGTGTCTAAAAACCGCCTCGTCGCTTCAAACAATTCAATGGCAGCTTCCGAAGATGCTGAGATCCTCGGCCAATCTCCCGTCATCCGGGAAAAACAGCAGCAACTCATCGAGAAAGTCTCGGGAGAGCGCCCCGTCGCAAAACCCTGGTCTGTTTATGCCGGTCCGACAGGTGGCTTCGGCCATGTGAATGCCCAAGGAAACCAGGCAGGCTTCGGCTACCATTCTGAAGGGGCCCTCGGCGGCTTCGACTACGCCTTCCCTGACGAGAACGAAAGACAATACTACCTCGGCCTCGGAGTCGTCGGCGATTACCAAAGATCGAGCGACAATCAACTCTTTACCTCTGACGTGATCAATGGCAGCCTCTATGGAACAGTGGTTCCGAAAATGAACCCCGATATCGCCATCGACGGGATCCTCGGAGTCGGCTACAATTGGACGACCACCTACCGGAGCGCAGGGATCGGCGCAACCGCGATCGGCAAACCGAGAACACTCCTCTACAACGTCTTCTTCGACTTCGAGTACACCTTCTCGGATCGCTCTTATTCCATGCCGAAAGACTTCCATGTCGTACCTCTCGCCAGCCTCCAATTCGTCCAAGCTAACGTAAGCAGCTACACAGAAACAGGCGCCGGCATATACGACCTTCACGTCAGCAGCCAAAAGATCAACTCCCTCACCTCGATCTTAGGAACCCGCGTTAACTACACCTGGCGCACGGGCAACTTCTCGCTCCGCACCGAAGTTGACGGCGGCTGGCAGCACGAGTTCTTGAACTACGACCACACCGTCTACTTCACAGCCTTCAACTTCACCACCATCCCCACACCGAGCACCGCGTTTGGCGCAGCCCGCAACAGCTGGCTCGTCGGCCTCGACCTCCTCGGCACCGCCTACAACTCGTTCCAGTTCGAGGCGAACGCCTCGTACATCCAGAACGAAAACTCCTACAATGCGTTCTTCTACTTCGGGATTGGCGGCCAGTTCTAAGAGACTGTTAACGAATTTAGATTCTGTCGATTTTTGGGATTATTTTGACCAAAAAGCGACGAAATCTGAATCCATTAACAATCTCTAAGTTGAAATCATTAGAAAAATCGCTCAACATACTCATATGTTGACCCCCTCCTTCTTAGAAAAGCTCCGTCTCGACCTGCTCCAATCGTCCCCTTTCGACGACAGATTCGCCCTCATCGTCGATCCCCTCCTCGACAAGCTCGGCTGGGACGCCGCTTCCCGGACCACCGCTCCCGACTCTTCGATCCTCCTCGTCCACGAAAAACCCCTCGCGATCCTCGCCTCAATAAAGATCAACCTCCAACACGCTGCGGAAGCCCAGATCCCCTGGTTTATTTTCACGAACGGCGACCAGTTCGAGATCTATTCCACAAAGGCCGACAAACCGTTTCTTGCCTGCGAAATTTCAAACGCCGAGTGCCAGGGCACCACAAACCTGATTCTCAGGCTCCTTTCGAAAACAAGCCTTTCCAACCGCGAACTCGACCATCTCTTCGAAGAATCTCAACCCAAAGAGACTCCCCCGCCTCCCACCTTCCCTGAAACCGACCTCGAAACACTCTGCGCCGAGTACAAAGTCCTCATGGAGCAAATCGACGAGCTGACCGACCGAAAGACAGCCGTCAGCCAACAAATCCTCTCTCAACTCAAAGAGAAAACCACCCAGACGCCCCACTTCAAAATCTCCAAGTACCAGCGAGTCACCGTCAAAACGAGCATCGAATCGGCCCGCGCTCTCGGCTGCACGGTCCAAGTCGAGGATATCGACAAAGAGGCCCTCCGCCGCCTCTACGACGAAGGACTCCCCGTCCCCAACATCCACCAAAACGAATACATCCGGATCTCTCTTCTCGGAAAATAGAAAAGGCCGATCCACCGTAACAATGAGGACTTAAATGGCTGATTTAATCGAAGTATTAGTAAATAAAGTTTCGTAGATTTGTGTTGGTTCGGTAGCTATAGTTTACGGCGTAAGTCTGTGGCAGGAAGTAAAATTTTCCAAAAAAAAATTCCTGGCAGTCGCATTAGTCATTTTTGGAGTAGGGTGCGCCTGGAAATTTCTTAAATCTAGCTGATTCCGCACCCTTCCTGCTGCCGTTGGCAGCAAGAAGGGTGCGTCCAGAGGCCGATCTGCCGCATCGCGGCAGATCGGCCCTTACTTCTTGAGTTGGTCGATGGCGAAGTCTAGCGCTTGATCGGCGGGCATCAGAATGTCCGGCTCGACGCCAGTCCCTTCCCAATTGGATCGCGTGTGGGGATTGATCGCCTTTTCATTCGGGATGAAAAGCTCGAAATGGTCGTCGACTGCGAAAGGTCTCGTAGGATGGGCGCCGCCCGACGTGGGCTGACCGACAACTACGGCGCGTCCCGTGGCTTGAAGATCGTAGGCAAATTCTTCCGCTCCAGACAAAGTCTTAGGACTTGTTAGGACATAAATCTTCTTCTCTGTCCCAAAATGGTGTTCGACTCTTTCAGGATCGGCGTAAAAAGAGGTCGTTTTGTCTTTCGACCGGTCGTAGGTTTGGTTCAAAAGCTGCCTTTCTTCCAGGAAGTGGCTCGCCAGATAAGCGACCGTCTCAGGGTCGCCGCCTGTATTCGCCCGCAAGTCGATGATGAGAGACTCGGCTCCAACAACTTTTTCCATCGCCTGGTTCAGAATCTCGTTCGTTCTTGGCAAAGTAGCCGGATCGAATGAATTGACTTTCAGATAGCCGATGTTTGTGTCGGGAATGATCGACGAATCGACCTCTTTCGAATAGTCGCTTCGCATATCCAGCGAATCTAGGTATTTTCTCTGCTCTTCGGTCAGCTCCTCATTCCCCAAAGTCCTCAAGCTTCTCGAGGGAGAATAGTCGGGAATCGGATCATTGTGAACCATCACGCCAAAGTGTTTATCTGGATAGATACTCTGCAAATCGTCCAAAATCCCCTCCATGAACGAGTAGGGATTCGACGCTAAGTCATATTTGCCCTGAACGAAATGCTCCTGAACAACCCGAGCCATCTTTTCACCGAGCTTTTGATCGATGTAGAGATGTCTCACTCCAGCGACCACCCGGCTTACGACCCTCTCCTTCCACTTGAGGGGCAGAGGGGAAAACCGCATGTCGTTTTTAGCGGCTTGCAGCGACCTTCGCATGGCCTCATCAAGCAGCTTTTCTTGTTCAATGGCCTTTGGCGGCTCAGAGTAGGAAACAATTTCTAAAGAAACGGGATTCGTCATAATATTTAATTATACCACAAAAACCAGTAATATTAAATACATATAAACACTAACTCAAAAATCAAATCAAACTTACATTCAGCGCATTAAATACAACTAAATCGCACCACCTGTTGCGGCATTAAATCCGACTATTTTACGACATATCGTATTTTGGTCGGACGCAACTTGTTCATTATCTAGGGAATGGGAAACGCTTGAGGTCTTCGGCTGCGAAGGTGTTGGGGAAGACCTTTCTCGCCTCGATGGCGAGTTCCTCCGGTTCGCGGTAGCGGGCCGAGAAGTGGGTGAGGATGAGCGTTTGGACGCCGGCGTCGCGGGCGAGCTCCGCCGCTTGGATCGCCGTCATGTGCATGTACTCATTGGCGAGGGCTCTCTCTTGATCCAAGTAGGTGCTCTCGCAGAGGAGAATCTTGGCGCCGCGGGCCAGCTCAAGAGCGGCTGGACAGGGGCGCGTATCGACAATGTAGGCAAAGGCGTCGCCAGGGCGGACGCGGCTCACCTCTTCGAGGCGGACCGTTCTGCCGTTGACTTGGATCGACCCCTCTTTTTCGAGCGTGCGGACGGAAGGGCCTTCGATGCCGAGAGCTTTGAGATCGTCTTTGTTGAATTTGATCGAATCAGGTTCGGTGATCCGCCAGCCGATGTTTTCGACGCCATGGTCGAGAAAGGCCGCTTCGATCCGGAACTTCCCATCATCTTCGACAAGGCCAGCCGCTTTGACTGGATGCTCGACGACGGTAATGTTTTCTTTGTAGATGCAGCAGTAGCGGAGCCGATCGAAATACCGCTTGCCCGATGCAGGGTAGTAGCAGTGGATCGGATGGGTCACTTTGTCGAGATTGAGCCGCATCAGCATCGAGCCGACGCCCAAGCAGTGGTCTCCGTGGAAGTGGCTGATGAAGATCCGAGTGACGACCGGAGGAGCGATATCGGCGAAGATAAATTGTCTTTGAGTCCCCTCGCCCGGATCGATGAGGAGTCCTTCGTCGTTCCAGCGGAGAAGATAGGCGCCGTGGTTCCGGTATCGGGTTGGCTGCTGGCTTGAACAGCCCAAGATGGTTAGATCGCGGACGCTCATTTCGCGGCCCTCCAAGAGAAGAAGGAACTACGCCCTAAAATGAGACCGAAAACGCCGCCAGCAATGTGGGCCGAGTTGGCGATGTTCGGCGAAAAGGAGACATCGCTAAAGAGCTGCAAAATGAATGAGGTAGCTTGGAGTCCAAACATCGCCAAGACAAAAAGGACTAAAAAGAGGAGGGTCGACCGGTTGACTGGGTATCCTTCCCATGGAGCGATCTGCTCGCGGCTCCAGATAAAGCCGGCAAGTCCCATCACGACGCCCGAATAGCCTATAAAAAATGGCCCGCCCATGAAATATTGGGTCGCGTTCGATCCAATGCCGATGACGAGGCTTAATAAAAGGGTTTTAAAAAGGCCAATCCGCTGCTCGATGGGGCGTCCAAGAACCCAAACCCAGATCATGTTGAAAAGAATGTGGAGCAATCCCGCATGGAGAAGGCAAGGTGAAAAGAGGCGCCAAACTTCCCCCTGTCTTAGTTTGATGAAGAGGGGCCCCTCCGCCTCAGCCGTGTTCCCTGTTTTGAATTTCAAAAGGATCCAGTCGTAAAGGCCTCTCCAATAGGTGACGTGGGGCAGCGCTTCAAGATCTGCCTGGATCTCGGGAGAGAGCTTTTCCAAATTTTGGTTGGGGGCGATCTGGTGCTTTTGGATGAGATTCGAAAGCTCTTCAAAAAACGGGGGAAGGTCGAAGAGCAAATCGGCCTGAATCGGAGTCATTGAAAAAATTTCTTCAGAAATCCCCTCTTCAACCAGCGGGATCTCTTGCATCCCGTTGA
Source organism: Verrucomicrobiota bacterium (assembly GCA_018239895.1). Lineage (GTDB taxonomy): Bacteria > Chlamydiota > Chlamydiia > Chlamydiales > SM23-39 > SZAS-17. Next base: position 4,247 of record JAFEGL010000063.1, on the reverse strand, counting down.
TGAAAAAAATCAGAGCGCAAACGGCGATGATGAAATTGGTGAAGTGGGCGCTGAGCCGCCGCTCCAGAGGGATCTCTTCAGCTAGCGGCTCCTCGAGACTTGCCTTCTCTTCCTCTTGAAGCTGCTCGGTAATGGGGACATCGAACTCTCTATTTGCCGGATCTTTCTGGAACGTCTCGAAAATGGCCTTCGCCTCTTCGATCCGATCCTCTTCGTGAACCCAAATTTCGTAAGATATGCGGCTTCCCGGCTCTTCATAGACGATTTCACAGGTGTTTTGGATCCCCTGCCGTCGAAGATAAGAAGCGAGACGGAGTGCGTCTTTCTCGTAAATCAGGGTTCCTATGTGGCGCATTGGCGAATCTTCTCAATCAAAGTAGATGTGGATAAAGTGGGGATTCTGTTCACCAGGTGGAGCCTCCCGCCGTAGCTTCGAACCGTCGGCGCCTCAATGCAATTTTCCCCATACTCAGCCCCGTTGACATGGACATCGGGTCTGATTTTCAAAAGCAATTGAATCGGGTCGGTCTCTTCAAACCAGGTCACAAAATCGACAAATTCAAGGGCCGCCACCATCTCCAACCGATACTGGAGCGGAACGATCGGCCGAAGCGGGTTTTTATACTGCTGGATCGACCGGTCGGAATTAAGTGCGACAAGCAAACAGTCCGCCTGCTTTTTCGCTTCGCTGACGATGTAGAGATGCCCCGCGTGCATCATGTCGAACGATCCGTTCAACGTCGCAATCGTCAGCCCTTCGCTTCTCAATGCGGCCGTCTTTTCCTCAAGAGCTTGCGGCTCGACGAGTTTTTTTTCTAGCCACTGAGGTCTTTGTTTCTGCATGGTGGTGCCCTTCTCGGGGGAAAGCGATTTTAAATACTTCATCGTAGTAATCGACGAAATGGACTTCGAGCCCCTTTTTCAAATAATCGGGCAATTCATCGTAATCCCGCAAGTTTTCTTTCGGGAAAATGAGTACGTTGAGCTGCGATCTGCGCGCCGCAATCAACTTCTCTTTCAATCCGCCAATTGGAAGGACTTTGCCGGTGAGGGTCAACTCCCCCGTCATCCCCAGATTGTCGCGGATCGGTTGATTGAGCAGCAGCGAAAGGAGCGAAGTCACCATCGTGATGCCAGCAGATGGGCCATCTTTCGGGGTTGCTCCTTCGGGAATATGGATATGGATCTGCGATTTCTCAAAGAACGGAGTGCCGGGAGAATAGCGGTCCACATGGCTCTGGACATAGGTCCAGGCAATTTGAGCCGACTCTTTCATCACCTCGCCAGCTTGCCCCGTCAATTTCATCTCGGTCTTTTCGGCTGGATACTTCACCGCTTCGATATAGAGCGTTGCTCCGCCCATCGAGGTCCATGCGAGCCCTGTCGCCACGCCGACCGGGTTGACTTTGTAGTATCGATCGCTGGTGAAAATCGGTTTTCCAAGATAAGTAGCAAGATTTTTTTCGGTGATCGTCGCCTTGCCCGCTTTGGTTTTCTTCCCCTCTTTGGACTTGGCTAACTTCACAGCCACCTTGCGCAAGATTTTTTTGATGTTGTTCTCAAGCGTTCGGACGCCAGCTTCGCGGGCATAGCCGTTGATAATCTGGGCGATCGCCCCTTTCGTGAACACAACATCTCCCGCTTTGAGCCCCATGTTTTTCCGGTTGCGCGGAATGAGGTACTTCCAAGCGATTTCGACCTTCTCCGCCTGGATATATCCAGAAAGGCGGAGCATCTCCATCCTATCTTTTAGCGGCTCAGGGATCGTGTCGAGAACGTTGGCCGTCACGATGAACAAAACGTTTGAAAGATCGCACGGGACATCGAGATAGTGGTCGAGAAAATCTTTGTTCTGCTCAGGATCGAGCACTTCGAGCAGCGCCGAGGCAGGATCTCCATGGTAGCTTGCCCCCATCTTGTCGACCTCGTCGAGCATGATGACCGGGTTCATCGTCTGCGAGTACTTGAGCGCCTGGATCATTTTGCCCGGCATCGCTCCGATGTAGGTGCGCCGGTGCCCTTTGATCTCCGCCTCATCGCGCATGCCACCGACCGAGAATCGGTAAAATTTCCGATTCAACGCTCTAGCGACGCTCTTGCCGATGCTCGTCTTTCCGACCCCAGGAGGTCCAACGAGGCAGATAATGCTCCCCTTGACGCCGCCGGTCAATTTACCGACGCCGATGAATTCCAAAATCCGCTCTTTAATGTCTTTCAAACCGTAGTGATCTTGCTCGAGGACCTTTTCCGCTTTGCCGATATCGTGGGTCTCTTTGCTGTACATGCCCCACGGCACGGAGGTGAGCCAATCGATGTAATTTCTGCAAACGCCATATTCGGCCGATTGGACTTCCAGAGTGCTGAGTTTGTCCATCTCCTCGCGGATGACTTTCATCACCTCGTCCGGCACGACCCGTTTTTTCAGCCGATCTTCAAACTTTTCGGCCTCCATCGTCTTGTCGTCTTTTTCCATCCCGAGCTCTTTCTTGATCGCTTTCAGCTGCTCGCGGAGGAAAAATTCCCGCTGAGTCTTCGAAATGGTCGCTTCAATTCTCTGGTTGATTGTGCTCTGCAGTTTGCTGATGTCGAGCTCTTTCTTCAAAAGAAGAAGCGCTTTGTCGATCCGCTTTTCAATGTCGAATGTCTCGAGCACATCTTGCAGCTCTTCGCGGCTTGCCGTCGTCAAAGCGACAGCAAAATCGGCTAAACGTCCAGGTTCGGTGAAATCGGAATGGCCAAGGAAGATCTGCAGCTCCTCTTTGAAAAGAGGGTTCAATTTCAAAAGCTCTTTGATCGTCGTGATGATGCTGATCGAATAGGCCTTGAGCTCTCTCGATAAGTGCTCCAGCGGCGTGTCGTCATGATACTTGACATTGGCGTACAAATATTTCGATTTGACAGACTTTTCGATCGTCACCCGTTTTTCCATGTTGAGAACGACCTGCGCGCCGCCCCCTTCCATCGGAATGATCCGCAAGATTCTTGCGACCACGCCGACTCTATGGAGATCGCTAATGCCAATCTTGTAGATATTGACATCTTCTTTCTCTGTCAGGAAAAGGCCGAGGCATTTGTGGTCGGTTTTCGCGACAATTTTCAATACCTCGTAAAAGGAGCCAGGCTCGATGACAACCGGAGCAGCCATCCCGGGGAAAAAGGGCCTTCTATTCAAAGGCAGCAGATAGAGTTGATTGGGATAAGGGAGCGCCTGGGCCGGAGTGGAAGACTTCTTTTCCCCCTCCTCGCCCTCATCGGCCAATATTTTTTGTTCTTCTTCCGAGTTATCGATATTTGGTTCGTCCAAAGTTACCTCTACCAATCAATTAAGGCTATTTAGAGTGCTTCTTCAATTTGAGGGTTCATTGATTTTCGGGATTATTTTGACCAAATTTCGATCCAAAATCGGGGGGTCATATACGGGAAATTGGTATTACCCCCCGATTTTGGATCGAAATTTGGCTCAAAAGAACCCGAAAATCAATGAACCTTCAATTTAAAGAAGCACTCTTATACCTATAAATGTCCACTACACAAAAAACAACATACTTTAGCAGCCCTGCACGAGACAATCAATCCAAAAATTCCGTGCAAGGCGCCATCAAATGTTGTATACTTTCTCTCCATGAAAGCGCTCATTTTTGAAACAAGCACTGAAAAAAGTTGTTTGATCCTAGCAGAAAACGGCTCAGTTCGGAAGAAGAAATTCTTGTCGGGCGGCCCAGAGCTATCGAAAACCCTCGCCCGCGAGGTCGATACTCTTCTCGACGGCCCCGTCGATTTCATTTCGGTCGGCCAAGGCCCCGGCTCTTACACGGGGACCCGCGTCGGAGCCGCCCTAGCTCAAGGACTCTCCTTCGGCTGGCAGATCCCCCTCTACGGTTTCTGCAGCCTGATCGCATTCGCTCCCCCCGCCCCAGGCCCCTTCACCGTTCTCGTCGATGCGCGCATGGGCGGCTTCTATATCCTCACAGGCGAGCGCTCCTCCAGCCTCGCCATCCACCCCCCGAAACTCGTCCAACCCTCCGAAGCCCCCCTCATCGGCACCCTCGCTTCACCCCATCCAGCCCAAATCGCCCGCCGGCTTCCCTCCATCCCCATCCTCGAAACCTCCCCCTGCCCCGACCTCCTCGCCGCCTGGGCCTTCGCCAACCAATCCCCCCTCACCCTCTCCTATCTATCCAATCCCTAAGTCCCTCCCCCTGCCCTTGCCCCTGCCCGTGCCTTTGGGGCAGCGGGGGCTTCGCCCC
>JAFEGL010000062.1 GCA_018239895.1 Verrucomicrobiota bacterium | reverse complement strand
CAGGGGTTTCCCGAAGCAGACGACCCCGCAGCGGGTCGGCGATGCAGGGCGACGCCGCAGATCACCCACCCCCGCGAGCAGATTTCAGCACCACTTGTTAAGGGCTACCTCAAAGGTAGTCCGCAACAAGTGGTGCTTGAAATATGGGTAGTGCGGGTGGGCGATGCCGTGGCTCTCAGCAAGAGAGTTGTCGTGGATACTTTTTCTCGCTTCTGCTATGATGGAATCAAGAGAAAAAATCATGCAATGGCCAGATATCCCCACTACTTTTGCCATCTCGTGCCTCATCGGCACCCTTTCGGCCTATATGGCCCATCGGCGCGGTAAAAATCCCTATATCTGGTTCTCGATCGGCGCCCTCTTTGGCCTTCTTGGTGTTATGGCGATTTTTTTTACTTCGAAAAAGCCCGAACCGAAGCCGGTCCCCGTCAAGCCGCCCGAGCCGACCCTCGCCGGCCCTTCTGACAAATTCTGGTACTACCTTGACCCAGACCATCAGCAGATGGGCCCCTTGAGCCTCGACGCTCTCAAAAGGACCTGGAAAGAGGGGAAAATCAACGACTCAACCTACGTCTGGCACGAAGATCTCTCCGACTGGACCCCACTCCAAACCTTCATCCGCATATAAAACCTTATTGTTAGAACGAAGCAGAATTGCTTACGTCAAAAACATAAAGGGTTGAAAGAGATAAAGCCATGAAAAGGGGACAGCGTTACTCGCGCGTCAACAAAATCAACAATATAAAAAAAGGGCATAAGCGCCGCGGGGGCGACGCTTATGCCCTTTTGCACAGGAAGAGAGATTCTCTACCAGCTAGCTTTGACGACGCCTGGGATCAAGCCTTGGCTCGCCATCTCGCGGAAGCAGAGACGGGAGAGCTTGAACTTGCGCAGGAAGCCACGGGAACGGCCCGTCAATTGGCAGCGGTTGCGCAGGCGGATTTTGGAGGAGTTTTTTGGCATTTTGTTCAGTGAGTCAACTGCAGCCAGGCGCTCTTCAACGCTCTTGTTCATGTCGTAAATGACTTTTTTGAGTTGCTGGCGCTTGTCCCACTTATTTTTTACAAGTCGTTCGCGCTTTTTCTGTTTTGCGACGGAAGATTTCTTTGCCATTCCAGGGTTCCTCTAATTATTTCTTGCGGGCAGGGCCTTTTTGCCGCTGCTTACGGTTTGGATCTTTCTTGTTAATCACATAGATTCGGCCCCGGCGGCGGACTACTTTGTCCCCTTTCGAAGGGTCGGCCTTAATGGATGCACCAACTTTCATGATATTCCTCTTATCTGAAAGCATACCGTTATACCTTTTCGCCCCTTTCCATTCAAGCTTGAAATTTATCGGGCCGTGTCGTATAGTTGTAAGTACTAAAAAAATTTTACCATCGGATGAAAAATGAAGCGCACTTACCAACCCAGCAAACTGAAGCGGAAGAAAACTTTGGGATTCCGCGCCCGGATGAAAACAGCCGGAGGCCGCAAGGTCATCAACCGCCGCCGCAGATCGGGCCGCAGAAAGCTGGCCGCTTGAAGTTCCCTAAAAGCCGCCGACTCCTAAGACGGCCAGAGTTTTTGAGACTTCAAAAATCGGGCCAGAGGCTCGTCGGCAAACTCATCTGTGTTGACTACCGTCAGACTGAATCGGGTCCTAGGCTTGGGATTACCGCGTCTTCGCGCTACGGAGACGCGCCCGAAAGAAATCGCTTCAAACGAATCGCGAGAGAAGCGTTCCGCACTAGCCTCGACTCGATCCCCCAAAAGCTCGACATCCATCTCGTCCCCCGCCAGCGGGCCAAAGAGGCCACCAGCGCGGAGGTCCGCAACGAACTTCTCGCTCTTTTAAGCACTGCTGTCTTAAAATAAGTTTATGCTTAACCCCCACCAAGAAAAAGCAGTTCGAACTGTGAACGGGCGGCTCCTCGTCCTTGCGGGCGCGGGAAGCGGTAAGACGCGGGTGATCGCCCACAGGATCGCCCATTTAGTCCTCGATCTCGGCGTGAGCCCCTCATCTATTTTAGGCCTCACTTTCACCAACAAAGCCGCTGCGGAGATGCGCCATCGGGTCGAAGGGCTCATCGGAACGGAGCGGGCCCGCTCTGTGACTTTATCGACGTTCCACAGTTTTTGCATGCAGGTGTTGCGAAAAGAGATCGACAAGCTCGGCTACACGAGGGATTTCAGCCTTTACGACGAGCGGGATTTACAGCGGATCATTACGCAGATCGCCCGAGAAATTTTAGGCCACGACGGCGAACTCCCCTCGCTCGCCCCGACGATCGCGGCGCTTGCCGACGCCAGCAACCACGGCATGTCTGTAGAAGAGGCCAAAGGCGGCACATGGCACGACCAGTTCACCAAAGATCTCTACGTGCGGCTCCATTCGACTTTGAGAGCCTACAACGCAGTCAGCTTCGACAGCTTGATCACGCTCACAATCCGCCTCTTCGAAGGCCATCCCGATCTTCTCGACAAGTATCAGGATCGATTCCGCTACTTGATGATCGACGAGTACCAAGACACCAATCCGGCCCAATTTAGACTGGCTGAGCTGCTAGCGGCAAAGTATCAAAACCTCTGCGTTGTCGGCGACGATGACCAATCGATCTACGGATGGCGCGGCGCCGAAGTGAAACACATCCTCCATTTCAAAGCCGATCAGATCGTAAAGCTGGAGCAAAATTACCGCTCGGCCCCTGGAATCCTCGAAGCGGCCAACGCCGTGATTCGGCACAATCAGAACCGGCACAACAAGGTCCTCTGGACGGCTGACGAAGCGAGAGAGCCGATCGAGGTGTTCAACGCCCAAACCGAGGCCGAAGAGGCGCAAGCGGTCATCGACCGGCTGATCCGGAATCGGCAAGAGAAGAAGATGAAGTGGAAGGAGATGGCGATCCTCTACCGTTCAAATGCCCTTTCGCGCCACTTCGAGCTGGCTCTGATGCAGGCTCCGTGGCAAAAAGATGGGAAATGGATCCGAGGCATCCCCTTCGAAGTGTTCGGGGGTCTCGAATTTACAGAGCGGAGCGAAATCAAAGATCTCCTCGCCTATTTGAGATTGATCGCCAATGTTCAGGACCAAGAGGCGATTTTGCGGGTGATCAATCTTCCGAGACGGGGTATCTCCGACTCGTGCCTCGATGAATTGACGCAAGAAAATAGATCGGTTGGGGTGCCTCTTTGGGATCTCCTTTTAGAGATTGCAGAAGGGAGGAAGCTGCTTCCTAAACACCCGAAAGCGGCCAATGGCATCCGCTCCTTTGTCGATATTGTCCACACGGCCCAAAGAAGATTTGAGCAAAGACCGCTGGCCGATACGCTCATCTGGCTCCTCGAGAAGATCGACTACAAAAAGGCGATCCAAGACGACGTAAAGAGCGACAAGATGCGGGAGTTCAAATGGGAGAACGTCCAAGAGTGCGTCAACGCGCTGGCCCAGTATGAAGAGGAGATGGAAAAGGCCGGAACGCCCGAAGAGATTACGCTCCAACACTTCATTGCCAACACGACTCTCGCCCGACAGACGATGCAACATAAGTCGAAGAAAAACGACGAGGACAAAGTGCAGCTCATGACGCTCCATAGCGCAAAAGGGCTCGAGTTCCCCGCTGTCTTCATCGTCGGACTCGAGGATCATATTCTCCCCCACGAGAAGAGCGCCGCTCAAACGGGGATCGAAGAGGAGAGGCGCCTCTTTTACGTCGGGATCACCCGCGCTAGAAAATACCTCACATTGAGCATGTCGCGGTCCCGCATGCGGATGGGTCAAGCCCATCCGACAAATCCGTCTAGATTCCTCTTTGAAATTCCGAAAGAACTCCTCAAAGCCACCTCGGCTAAAGTGCTCTATTGATGCTCCTCATTTTGCGCCATCGGCGAGAAAATCTCAAAAAATGCAGCTTGAGCGGACTCGAAGGGAGGAGCGATCTCTCCTTCTTTACCTACCCGGTCGACCCGCTCCCCGATTTAACCGGAGTGCTTCTGCTGAAAGTAGGAGCGCCTCCGCTAACCCGAGCAGATGCCGGGAGAAAGCTCCTTCTCATCGATGGGACATGGCGTTTAGCCGCCGTCATGGAAAAACAACTCCCCATGAAATTGGAAGAGCGGAGTCTGCCCGATGGATGGAGAACCGCGTATCCCAGAAGGCAAACAGAATGCCCCGATCCGAGCGCCGGCCTCTCTTCTCTCGAGGCCCTTTTCGTCGCCCATCTGATTTTGGGGCGAACGACCGAAGGGCTCTTCGATCGGTATCATTGGAAAGACCAATTTCTCTCGATCAACGCCGAAAAATTTAAAGAACTTGTGGATTGTAAATAAAAATTTTATATACTCTTAGGCTCCTTTAAAAACCCAGGAGTCTTCGATGAAAAAATATACCCTCATCCTAACACTTATGGTCACTCCCCTCTTTGCTATGCAAAAAGGAACCGTTGACCCTGCCAATCCCGATCAAAAACCGATCGTACAACTTACGCCTGGCCCTCAAGGTCCACAAGGAGAACCTGGCATCCAAGGTCCGCAAGGAGTCCAAGGTCCTCAAGGCCCTCAGGGTCCACAAGGTCCCCAAGGTTTGCAAGGGGAGCGCGGACTGCAGGGCGAACGGGGCCTTCAAGGAGAGCGAGGCGCGCCGGGCGAGAAAGGACCTAAAGGGGACAAAGGCCCCGCAGGGCAGATATCTGGCGTTTACGGCTATTTCTCTACTCGCGCAACAAAAGCGCTGACCGATGTGGGAGCCTGTTCTGTCTTGAGCCACCACCCAATCGTCTTCAACCAAAACAACGGCCTCGATGCGACAACTCCAGGGCCTGTCACGGGAGATCTCAAATTCAATCAAGTACCAGATCCCTCCGGTTCGGCTTTCAATGGAGTCACCCATATTTTGGTCCCGGTCAAAGGCGACTACATGATCTCTTGGGGAGCTTCTTTCGGCAACGGCGGCGACCGTTTCGGCCTCGCAGTCAACGGCAACCTCACAGGGAGCGAAGTGAAGGGAAATTGCGGACAAATGGGGACGACAACTGCAATCCTGTCTCTTGCGGCTGGTGATTTCATCTCCGTCCTCAATGCAGCAGACGCGATGCAAGCAAACGTCAATTTCCTCAATTCAGGGACAGATGTCGCTGGCCCCGTCACAGCCTATCTTTCGATCATGTTGCTCCGTCCAACACCTTGACGGTAAAATCTCAAGCGGCGCACCCAGCGCCGCTTGAATTAAACCGCGCGAATCTTCAATAGTGCGGTTATGGATCTATTCGCTCTGCTCGAGCTCATCAACGATTTCATTTGGGGCCACGTCGCCTTTGTCCTCATCATGGGCCTTGGGATCTATTTTTCGATCCGATCTCGGTTTTTTCAAATCCGGAAATTCCCCGCAGTTTTCATCTCGTTTACCCGGTTTTTTACGCAGAGGACCTCCGATCCAAATGCGCCGGGGATCCACCCGCTGAAAGCGTTCTTCGCCGCGATCGGCGGCTGCATCGGCATCGGAAACGTAGTCGCGATCTGCACCGCTGTTCAACTCGGGGGGCCAGGAGCTCTCTTTTGGACCTGGATCGGCGGCCTTTTCGGGATGCTCATCCAATATTCAGAGGTCTACCTCGGCATGCTCTACCGCGTGAAAAATTCGGAGGGGAGCTACGACGGAGGACCGATGTATTTTCTCCCCGCAGCGTTTAAGAAAGGATGGCCTGCGAAGCTCTTTTGCTTTCTCCTTTGCATCTACGGCGTCGAGCTTTTCATGTTCAATGTCATGGCCGACAGCATCTCGGTCAATTGGGGACTCGACCCTTACTGGGTCGTCTTGATCCTTCTCCTCGCGATCATCTTTGTGGCGGTAGGAGGGATCAACCGGGTCGGAGAGGTCTGCAGCGCAATCATGCCCCTCTTCATCGTCCTCTATATGGCGATGGGATTTTGGGTGCTGATTCTCCACTTCAAAGAGATCCCTGCTGCGGTCGCCCTGATTTTTGAGGGGGCTTTTACAGCTCAGGCAGCAGCTGGCGGCTTCGCCGGATCGACCGTCATGCTGACGATTTCGATGGGTTTGTCGCGAGGCGCCTATTCAGGAGATATCGGCGTCGGCTACACGTCGGTGATCCACTCGGAGAGCAGCACGACCCACATTCAGCGCCAATCGGCTCTCACGATCATCGGCGTCTTTCTCGACACCTTCGTCATCTGCACGATGAGCATTTTTCTCGTCTTGATCTCAGGCCACTGGAAAAGCGGAATGGATGTCTCCCTCATGGTTCAGGAGGCGCTCGGCCTCCATTTCCCTTGGATGGAATACTTCATGCCCTTCTTCTTGTTCCTCTTGGGTTACACGACCATTTTGGCCTATTTCGTCGTCGGGGTGAAGTGCGCCAAATTCATCTCGCCGAAGTGGGGCGCCATCGTCTACTACGTCTATGCGACGATCTCTCTGCCCCTCTTTGCCTTCGTAGACGCAACCGAAGCCTTCTTGATCATGTCCCTCTGCGGCGCCGCTCTCCTCATCCTCAATCTCCTCGGGATGTTCCTCCTCCGGAAAAAGATCGAGTTCGGATTAGACTGAACAAACCGTCGGGGGCGCGCCGCCGCACAGCGGCAGGCGCGCCCCCTTCTCACGGCACCTTGGCGGAGCTTATTTTTGGGGTGCGGGGCGGAGCCCTGCATCATGCAAATCATTAGCCGCGTCTCGCGGCGTTATCATTTAGCCGCGCTTCGCGGCGTATCGTTATTCCTGTTTAAAACAAAATCAACGATACGCCGCGAAGCGCGGCTAAATGATCAACGCTGCGAAACGCAGCTAACGATGAAACGATGCAGAGCTCCGCCCCGCACCCCAGAAAGAAAACTATAGACCGCCGCTGACGCGGCGGCAGGATGATATTTCTAAGCTGTACAGGCTGCTGTTTTTTGCTTGCGCATCGCTTTGTTGATCTCGTACTTGTAGCATTTGTAGCAGGCGGGAAAGTACTTCTCTTCGGCTCCGAGCTCCACTGTCGGCCCCTCGCAGGTCGCCGCTCCGTTGACGTGCTTGAGATTCATGATCGACTTCCGGTTGCAAAAATAACAGGTCGCCTTTATCTCTTCGATCGAATCGGCCAATTCCATCATCCGAGCAGAGCCTTCAAATAACTGGGATTTAAAATCGGTCCTAAGGCCGTAGCAGAGGATCGGAAGATCCCACTCCATCGTAATGCGTCTAAGCTCATCGATGGCTTTAGCGGGGAGGAATTGAACCTCGTCGACCAAAATACAGCTGATGCCGCTGTAATCGATCCCCTGCAGCGACTTTTCGTCGACAATCAGAACATCGGCTTGAGTCTCAAGCCCCGCGCGCGATTTAATACGCTCCTTGCCGAAGCGGGTGTCGAGATCTGGCTTCATCAACAAGATCTTTTTCCCCTGCTGCCGGTAATTGTGGGCAACCGCCAACAGATTCAACGTCTTCGCGCTCCCCACCGTCCCATATCGAAAATACAACTTTGCCATCGGCTACTACCCCTTTGATTTTCTAGAAAAGGTACCACCCTTTCTATTTTTTTAAAAAAACATTTGTGAAGAAATCGTTGCTTGGATCATCCTTTCCACCGGTCAATTTTCAACAGAGGTATTTATGACAAGCCCAGTCAACGGTTCTTCAGGCGGTAGCAAAACTCCTACATCGGAAATCGAGGATGGTTTTCTCGCTGTGTCATTCGATGACCAACAACAAATCACATTCGAAGAAGCTCAAGTGAATAGTCCCCCGCCCGATTCGAATGCTCAGCAAGTTTCAGGAGCGGCGCAAATGGCCATCGTCTTGGCGGCCCAAGTTCCCCCTCGAATTACTTCGCCTGGCACGCCCACAAACGCCCATTCTGAAGCGCACCTCAGCGATGCAGCATCAGAGGAGTTAGAGCAAGAACAGTCGACAACTGGAGCTGGTGACGCATCCCCTGCCGCGCTCCCGGCTGCCCCAATCAGAACCACCTCCCCCGTACCAGCCTTTAAATTGCCGCCGAATTCTTTTCCGCTTGTCGAGGATACGGAGCCGGCTGCCTCCTTAACTACAGCTTCTGGTCCAAATCAGCCTCCCTCCCCCAAAAGTTCAAATAATTTATTACCGCCCCTTCCTCATAGCGACTCGGCTGCTAGCCTTGCGCCCCCCGTTCGAACCGAATCCTCTAGCAGTACCGCAGGCAGCACGACAGGCCTTTTAGGCGCAGAACATACTCATAGAGTCCTTGAAATCCAATCTCATCGGACCCCTCCGGCTAGTCCAAAAAAGAAATTTTCATTTCTTAAGTGCTGTTTTGAGTGGACTTGTTGCTTGTGGCCGAAGCCTAAAAAGACATAGACAATAAAATTATAAATATATAATTAATTAATCTGTAGTTATTTAAGCTCAATTTGCTTATAATTTTTACGAAATTAACAAGAAATAAGTAACTATGTCAATTTTTCGCTTAGACCCTAGATCATTCCCGTTTTTAACCAAGTTCCTCCCGCAAGTTCGCGATCCAGTCGCGATCAAAGCGGTGAAAATCGGATTCTATGTTTTAGGTACTGCGCCCATGCTGGCGATGACCGGAGTCGCGCTCGCCGCGGATGGAATTTTTAACGCCGTGAAGACTCACATAAATTCGGGCGATACAAAAATGGTCAAGGCGGGAAAAACGGCAGCGGGAGCCCTCTCCGGCCGATACCTCATCAATGCGAGCCAAGCTTTTTACAAAGGGTTCCAACAGGGACTCGCCAATGGAAGACCTACCCTTGAAATCTCGCTAGATAGCGATTCTCCTGTCGGGAACTGGGTTCAGCAAGGGGTCCAAACATTTGTCAATGAATCGTTGGCATCTGATTCTCCTGTCCAATCTTTGCTTCTCGACTCCTCTCCCGCCCCATCGTTCCACAGCGTAACCCCCTCAATCCAATCTACCGTAACTTCCCTTCTCGAGGAAACTTCGAGTCAAACAGGCGCTTCCTGCCTCCCGACAGCACCAGATATTCTCGAGCAGACAGTCGCAGATGGCTTCACTTCCGTGTTCGAAAATACATCGAACCAAAACGGCGCTACATGTCTATCTACAGCAGCGGATTTTTTCCAACAGACAGCTGCAGACACGGTCTCCCATCTCCTCGATGATCCATCGCTTGCGCATGGAAACGGCACCTGCCCTCTCCCGACAACGACCGATTTCGTCAGGCAAACAGTTACAAACGGCTTTTCTTCTCTTTTAGCGGATCCGTCGCGCCAAAACGCAAATGGCACATCCTGCCTCTCGACAGCAACGAATTTTGTTCGGCAAACAGTAACAGACGGCGTCTCCTCTTTGTTTAACCATCCGACTCTCCAAAATGAGCCCGGCACCGTTTGCCCAAACCCCTATTTATCAACTCCACCCGCCCCTTTTCAAGATACACCTCCCCTCTTCGACAGCACACCGTATCAAAATGGAAATGGAACTTTTTGCCCCACAACTCTCGTACAAACTGGCATTTCTACACTGTTTGACTCTCCATCGGCGCAAAATGCGAATGGCACCTCTTGCACAGCACCGCTGACGAACTTCGTCCAAGAGAGTATCTCCACTCTTTTCGCATCTCCTGCAGTGCAAAATGCGGATGGTACCTCATGCCCTGCCCCGGATAGTTTTATCCAATCGGGAATTTCGACACTTCTCAATACCACCTCAGCGCAAAACACGAATGGCGGCTTCTGCGCCGCTCCAGAGATTTCGACTCCTTTTGACAACCCGTTCCAAAACCTCTCCGGCAATACTTGCCCAAACCCTTTCTCCGTTGTAGGAGACGCGGTCCAACAACTCGCTTCCTCCGAAGAGTCATCGGGCATGAACGGTTACCTCCCTTGGGTTGTGACTGCGGCTACAGTCGGCGCTTTTGGTCTCGCATTGTATGTCGGCGCAAGACGCCAGCCACCAAAAGTAGAAGAAGCGGAAGATGAAGAGGAAGTGGTGCACCAGGTAAAGCCAGCGCCTCTTCCACAAACTCCCGCTTTACAAGCCCCTGCGCCCGCATTTGTTTTCGATCCTCAAACCGTATTCGATGTTATTCCTTTCCTGTACCGATTAAAAAAGGAAGAGAGGTTTAGAGTCCATTGCGGAGGAACCGACCACGAAGTGACAGGTGAATACCTCGAAAGCGCTTTCCAACTTATTTCCCAGGTCGCAAGCGCCCACCAAAAAGGAACCGAATTCCCTAACCTCCTTTTGAAGCGCCAAAATCAACCCGACTTAGCCATTGTAGCGGAAGAACTGGACGTTCTCTGTAAGCAAATGATCGGCATTCTTTCCAACCGACAGGCAGAAACCTTCACCCCTGCAAGCAACGGCGTTCCTGAAGACGAGCTCAAAGAGACTGACACCGAATTTGTACATTCTGATGGCCGGAGAGTCCTCAAAAGACAGGCAGGAGCTTCTTCTCGGAAGAGAAAACCCAGACCCGCTAAAATGGAAACCCCAAAGGCAGCCCCTCTTTTTGTTGAGCCAGATCCAATTTCGATCGGCTGGGACGACGATTTCGACTGGGGTCAAGAAATCATGAGCGCCCTTTCTCCAACGGAAATGTCCTCTCCAAACGCACCTACTGTCATTCAGGCCACCGCCCAGTCGCTCCTCGAAGTCTTCACGACCTGGTTCGTCGATTCAAAAGCTCCTGAGAAAGCCCAGAAGTATGTATTAGGACTCAATAGCTCCTTAAAAACCTTGAAAGAATCGGGTTATGACCCTTACGTATGGCTAAAAGCTGCTCTAAAAGAAAAACTGGGACAAAGTCCTGAACAGCTTTTCCAACAGCAAAAGAAAGATTGGATCAATAGCGGTTCTATGCTGGGAAGTTTCATCCAAGTTTTTCTCAAGTCGCCCAATCCAGGATTTTATCTCTCCGCCTTCTTCGCCTTGAGAGCTTTAAAATCGGCAGATGATTATCCGAACGTTCGCCTCCAATACGGCGACTTCCTGCGTCACCTGCGCAATGCTCTATCATCTACAGAATATTTAACGCAAAAAGGTGAGCTCCAACGTGAACTCGTCGAACTGATGGAGGGATTCTGCTACTCCAAATATACCGCCACCTACCTCTTCAATTATTGGGAGGCGTTCTTAGAGAAATTGGGTTGCGACATCGAAGAAGATGGGTTGACCTATGAAAAGTTGGGCCAGTTGTTGGATGAAAATAACGAAAAACTGCACGACACAGATCCTGAACTCAGAAAACCGACGGCTATGTTGCGTCTCGAACAGCTCGCGGGAACTGTGGGTGCCTCCTTCGACTCAGGGGGAACCTGGAATATCCCGAAAGTCCGCTCAGAGCAAGTCGTGACCAACGGAAAAAATACTTGGACCATCACCCGACTCGCCCACGGCACGCCGACGATCGAGGGGAATATTATCCAAAAAGGAATTAGCGCAATCAAGGGACAGAACAATGCCTCGATCTCCCCTGAATTCCTGGGATTCTTAAGAGCCCTGAAAGAAAAGAAACAGCGTATCTTCTACTCTAACCTCCAGCAGATCACAGGACTAGAAGGAGACCGGAGCCGCGCGATCTACGATATCCAGAGAGATCCCGAATTTGCCGGCACATTCTTCTCCATGTCGGTTCCTATGGATGGCCATTACTTCGAACAACTCATCAAAAATGTTCAAACTCAGCCGCAATTTAAAAAGAATCTGATTGGACTCTTTTTTGACGAACAGAACAAGATCGTAAGACATAGTTCAGCTCAGCTTCCTCTTGATCTCATCCATCGGATCGACGCCGATCCGCGCCTTGGGATAATTGTCGCTGACGAATTGAGACGGATTTTTGATGGGGTTCACGAAAATTACTTCTTCAATGAGGCTATTAAAACTCCAGAACAGCGGCAAGATTTCATCATGCAGTTTTATAGCGAAATCACCGACTACTTCATCAGCATGGACTACCTGCTTCAAGACAAAATGTTGAAAGATCCTGCCAACGCAGCTCTCGAAGACCACGAACTCATCAAGTTCGTCGTCGAGTCTTGCAAAGACAACATGGACCGGGGCGGCGCTAAAAACGGGATCGCCGAGTCGAGATATAACCTCGTCAGCGCGAAAACTGAAAAAGAGGCGCAAGAAGAGAGGAGAAACACCTACACCGCGACTTTGGGCGGCGGCTACGCCATCAAGTTCAAAGAGGTGATCCAAAAACGGCTTACCTATTACTCTTCTCTCATGCGCCGAGTATACTCTCGGGTGGAGAAAACGCCTGGGCAGATCGATAAGATCCGCAGAGGCCAACCCGCCTATTTCACCGTTCAATCCCACAAGAGTATCCGAGACAAGGACACAGCCCCCGTTTCGGCTGTCCCGACCCTCGAGACTGCTTTGACGCGGAAAGACTGTGTCGAGGCCATCCGAGGCACCCCCGTGGCTTCTGCCCCACTCAATAATTTCAATACAGAGATGTCTTTACCCTACAAGAAAGCTGGCGGGATACCCGATCTAAAGAAGCTGTTCGATCAGCTGAAGCGCGATTTACCACGGCTAGAAGTTTGGGTCGACGGCCAACTTTATAAAGAGCCTACCCCGCTTTTCGAAGCCCTCCTTAAAATCAAGCCAGACCAATTGAACACAGACCTGCCTCGAGCGAAATGGGCCATGTTCAATTTCCTCTGCAAACTCCAGCAAGGAAGCGCGAAGGACATCTTTACTTTCGCAACTGAAAAATTGACCCCGCAATATGCCGACTTGAAAGTATTGCAGAAGAAGACCTCCGCAATCCAAGAAGCCTTCATGGAATTGCGCACCCGCTGTACCGGAGCCGACGGAAAAACATATCTACAAAAATTCATCCAATCCCTCCCATTTGGATCCGAAGGAGAAAAGGCCCTACTACCTGACCACGAGTGGGAACAGGTACAAGCTGACCAATTAGACGCCCAAGATCCGGTCATGGCACAGTTTTCGAACCTTTGCCAAACTCCCGCAGGGCGAACAGAAGTTTTGGAAATGCTCTATCGAGCTGCCGAGAAGAGGCACCTCCCCCTCGCTCCTGGCGAGATCTTCTTAGAGACGTATAAACCTGTAAACCAACCAGAAATCTATCAGACTCGGATCTTTGCCAACTCGCTCAATCAGTCTATTAGCGTTCAGCAGGATTTAGATCTCGTTGACAGCCAAGGACAGCAATACTTGCGCATCCTGGGTTCTGTCGAAGCAGATAAAGATTCCGCCACGGTATCCTACAAAATCCTCTAAGGACCCGCTGCTGCCTTCTGGGGTGCGGGGATCCGCCCCGCACCCCAAAAATTAGCTCTGCAAAGGGGGCGCATCCCCCGACGGTTTTCTCAAGTTAAACGAAAGTTTTATTTTCCCATTCAGCTTATTTTTTTTAGACTGGCCGAGAAAACTATAAATTCCGGCAGAGTTGTGTTACTTTTCTGATGAGTATTCTCGATTTGCCCGGGCCAGCCACAAGAGGCCGATCAATGAGAGAAATCCGAGCAGACTAAGGAGCGGCAGAGCCGCGACTCCCCAAAGATCGTGGGTCCGGTCAGCGCAATCGGATGTGTAGCCGCAAAGAGCGGGACTGCGCAACACGGGGATGTAGATCTCGAGGAGCTGGTAGAAGGCGAAGAGTCCCCCGATCGCGGCGAGCGGCAAAGCGTAGGAGGCAATCCGAGAGTCCTCTTTGTAGGCCCCAATTCCGAGGATCAGGGCGAGGGGAAAAAGGCAAATTCTTTGGTACCAGCAGAGGCGGCACGGCTCGAACCGGAGCATCTCCCCAAAATAGAGGCTCATGAGAAGGCCAAGGAGAGAGACGACCCAGGCTAGATAGAGCGCATAGCTTCTTAAGAATCTCATTTTTGCCCCTTCGGAGCCACCTTATCGACAACCGAGCGGACCGCCTCGAAAGAGGAGGTGGAAGTGGAGACCCCATTCACATAGAGGGCCGGCGTGCCGAGGTCTTTCCCCATCACCTCTTTTGCAATCTCCATGTTCCGATCTAGTTCGGCATAATGGCAATGGGACGCGAGGCAGGCTTCCAATTTAACGAGATCGATCCCTCCTACTCTCTGCGCAGCCTCAAGAAGACCTTGTTGATCCAAAGGAGCGTGAGCCTGAAACAGGGTGTGGACATAGGGGAGGAACCGGTCGGGGGCCATTTGGTAGACGGCCAAGGCCGCATTCGCCATCGGCTTGGAGCCGCGTAAAAAAGCGAGCGGGATCAGGGTGAATTTCGCCCGGCCCGAAGAGATGAATTTGGTCTCGATTTCGGGGAGGACCGTCTCGTTGAAGGTCCGGCAAGTCGAGCAGCGGAAATCCTCGAACAGGACAATCTCGACGGGAGCCTCTTTTTTCCCTACGCAAGGGCACCCAGCCGTCTCGATGTGGACGGCCTCGGGGAGGGAAAAGGCCAAAATCGTAGCGCCGGCCCCAGCCGTCACCATCGCGAAGGCCGCCGTTCCCAAGACAAGGATCTGACGAAAGGTAAATTGCAGTCTCATAAACTCCTCATACAAAAAATTCCAAATCAGAGCAAGAAGACCCTTTCAGATATTGACTTTAAGCCTCTTTTCGCCTACGCTGAATCCTTTTAAAGGACATCTTTTCTATTCGTGCAGCCTAAAATATATTCTGTCGACGAACACCGGATCCCACCCGACAAAATCGACTCTCACGCCTTCTACGTCATCGAAAAACTGCGGCAAGCGGGCCATAGCGCCTACCTCGTCGGCGGCGGAGTTCGGGATCTCCTTCTAGGCCAAAAGCCGAAGGATTTCGACGTTTCGACCTCGGCCAAACCCGAAGAGATCCGCGCCCTATTTCGCAATGCCATCCTGATCGGCCGGAGATTCCGGCTCGCCCATATCCGCTTCGGACAGAAAATCATCGAGGTATCCACCTTCCGCTCCGGCGACACTGAAGCTCCCGATTTGATCGTCAGAGACAACGAATGGGGCTCGGAAGAGCAAGACGTCCTCCGGAGAGATTTCACGATCAACGGCCTCTTTTACGATCCAGAGCAGCAGACTGTGATCGACTACGTAGAAGGGTATTCCGACATCGGAAAAAGGATGCTCAGAACCATCGGCCAACCCGACCTCCGCTTCATCCAAGACCCTGTCCGGATGATCCGCCTCATCAAATTCTGCGCCCGGTTCAACTTCGAGATCGATTCGCTGACTCATGAAGCTCTTCTCAATTGCAAAGAGGAGATCGTCAAAAGCTCTCCCGCCCGGATTTTAGAAGAGCTGCTCAGAATGCTCGAGTCGGGTTCATCGCGCCCCTTCTTCCACCTCCTCAATGAATATGGGCTCTTGCGCCCCCTAATTCCAGCCCTCGCCGATTTCTTGAAGAGAGATGAACACCAAGTTGTTTTGCAGATTCTGAACGAAGTCGACTCAGAAGTAGCGAAAAAGACGTCGACCTTCGACCGGTCCGTCCTCCTCGCCTCCCTTTTATTCCCCCTCTTCCACACGCACCTGCTCCATCGGATCCAAGAGGTCGAAAAGCTCCCCCACCTCGGAGAGATCGCGAATGAAGCCGATCGGATGATCGACGAGATCTTCAACCCGTTCTTCCGATTGCCCCGCCGCATGCGAGGCATCATGAGCTTCGTCCTAGCCTCGCAATACCGGTTCGTCCCGCTCGATGGCCGCTTGAGAAAGCCCCGCGTGACGAGAGATCCCCTTTTCCCGATGGCGCTTCATCTCTTCAAAATCCGATGCGCGCTCGAACCCGACTTGCTCCCCTACTATTCCCAATGGACCGAAGCCTCATACGCCTCGCACGAATCCTCTGAACCGGCCGGAGATGATCTCCCCTTGAAACGGCGCCGGCGCAGAAGACGAAGAAGCCGATGAAGATCCACTGCTCAGCGATCCACGCAGCCCCTGGCGTTACTTTATATCACACCGGCCCCGCATTGGATCATGGTCCCCTCCCCTCCGTTTTTTACTTCTCCCTCTCGGGTCCAGATAGCCTCACTCTCGATCCGTTCAACCAGCCGATCCAGTTTTTGTCGGGCAAAATGATCCGGGCTTTTTCCCTCACACTGCCAGCCCACGAAGAGGGGCTCTCTCCCCACGACGCTCTCGGGGTTTGGGCCGACGACTTTTCCAAGGGAAAAGATTGCCTGGACGAATTTCTGACTCAAGTTCAAACAGCGCTCGACTTCGCGATTAGGGAGCGGTTCATCGACCCAACTCGCCTCGCAGTCGCAGGACTTTCGAGAGGAGGACTTACCTCCTTCTATCTCGCCGCGCGTGAACCGAGATTCCGTTTCATCTTGGGATTCGCCCCCCTCACAAAACTGAGTCTGGCCAAAGAGTTCCACGGCCTTGAACACCTTCCCCTCGTCCACTCCTACGACTCCTCTTCAATCGCCCCGCTGATCTCCGATCGGCACATCCGGCTCTATATCGGAAATCGGGACACGAGGGTCTCTACCCGAGCCTGCTTTGACTTTTCAATGCATCTTGTCGATGCGGCAAAAACAAGAACGCCCCAAATCGAACTCATCATCAGCCCCTCCGTCGGGCAAATGGGCCACGGGACGCCCCCCTCTATCTTCCAACAAGGGGCCGCTTGGCTCGAGGAGTGTTTGAGCCATGGCTGATCTATTCATTTTAGCAGCGGAACCGAGCGCCGATTTGCAAGGAGCTGCACTTGTCGAAGAGCTTTTGAAACAAAATCCCGAGCTCAAAATTGCAGCTGTTTCTGGACCTCGGATGCGCCAGCTTCCGATCGAGACAGTCGCCCCGATGGAGACGCTCCAGGTCATGGGATTTACCGACGTCCTCTTCGCCATGCCCCGGATCCTCCGCCAATTCTTCTTCCTCCGCGACACCATCTTGCAACTGAAACCAAAAGCGGTCGTCTGCATCGACTACCCCGGCTTTAACCTCCGTCTCGAAAAAGCGCTCCGGAAGAAAAAATACACCGGCCAACTCATCCACTACATTTGTCCAGCTGTCTGGGCGTGGGGAAAAAACCGGATTCCCAAAATGGCGAAGACGCTCGATCTCCTCCTCTCGATCTTCCCCTTCGAAAAAAAATGTTTTGAAAAGACGCCGCTCAACGTCGAGTACATAGGCCACCCGCTGACGCGAGCTGTCGCCAACTACGAGCCGAATCCCGATTTCCGAGCGACCTACAACCTGCCAGGGAAAATCCTCGGCGTCTTCCCCGGAAGCCGCCAAGCTGAAATCGAGCGGAATTTCCCCGTCCAGCTCGAAACAGCCCGGGCCCTTTGCAAACTCGACCCAGAACTGCAAGTCGCCATCTCCGTCTGCTCCGAAGACCGAGAGGCTCAAGTTTGGAGCATGGGGGGCCTAAAGGCCGTTTTCATCCCCCCTGAGCACACCTACGACCTGATGCGCAACTGCCATCTGGCCCTAGCCAAATCGGGAACCGTCACCCTCGAATTGGCCCTCCATGAAGTTCCCACCGTCGTCACCTACGCCATCAAACCGATCGACGTGTTTCTGGCTCAAAAAATTTTTCATATCAATCTCCCCCACTACTGCATTGTCAACATCATCGCCTCAGAGGCGATCTACCCAGAGCTTTTTGGCCCCAATTTGACCTACGACAACCTCTACCGGACAGCCGAGACCCTCCTCCACTCAGACAAGGCGAGAGACGCCTGCCGGGCCGGATGCGCCGAAGTAAAAAAAATATTAGGAAACAGACCCGCCAGCGAGACCGCCGCCCAGCTTATCCTCAGCAAACTCACATGAATGGTATCGAGGCGACTCTCAAAATTCCCCGGCCCAGCAAAATCGCCCTTTTGAGCCATTTTGCCGATCCATCGCCGAGTTCTACTATCCAGAAGTATGCCCTCGGCGGCAGATTTCGGGCCGCTGCGCTGGCCCCGCCAAACTGGCTCAAAATCATCGATTTTGCTGGGCCGGGGAATTTTGAGAGTCGCCTCTAGCTTTTTAAAGGACCGTAGGTTAAATTATTCTCTGATTTCGACTCGATCCCTATGCAGGAACAGTTTAAAATATATATTGATCGCCTGAAAAATGGCGCCACTCAGAAAATCGATGCGCAGCTCGAACCCTCCTTCATGGACATAGACGAGCCTGAACTCTCATTTTCTGCGCCGGTTCGCGTGCGCGGCGAGGCCTATTTGACCGATGAACATCTGGTCATCCACCTCCAAGCGGCGGCGATCGCAGAGAGGCCCTGCGCCATCTGCAACAAAATCATTAAAACCGAAGTATCGGTGAACAACTTTTACCATACGGAATTGATCCAGGAAATTCCGTCGGCCGTTTTTGATTACAGCGAGGCGCTCCGCGAAGCGCTCCTCGTTGAATTGCCCCTCATTGTCGAATGCAATGGAGGCAAGTGTCCCGAGCGGGAAAACATAGCTCCCTTCATCCGCTCGAAGGACCGATCAGACAACCCGACCTATTTCCCTTTCACCGACATGGATATTTAAAACTTACAGGAGAATTTATCATGGCAGTACCACGTAACCGCGTTTCCAATGCGAAGAAAAATTCGCGCCGTTCCCACCACGCGAAAAAACCGAAGAACGTTTCAGCATGTTCCAACTGCGGCAAGCACCGCCTCCCCCACCGAGTCTGCCCCTCTTGCGGACATTACGGGAGCCGAGCTATAGATGTTGCTGGAGCCTAAGAAAATACGCATTGGGATCGACATCATGGGGAGCGACAACGCTCCCGATGCTCTTCTCGATGCTGTCCAAGCTCTCCAACTCCCCGATCGCGTCGAGCTGACTGCCGTCGGGACCCCTGACTACGAATCTTCCTCTCTTCATTACGTCTGCGCTCAGGAGGTCATCCACATGGATGATTCCCCGCTGACTGCCGTCCGCAAAAAAAAGAACAGTTCTCTCTGCATCGGCCTCCGCCTCCTCAAAGAAAAAACGATCGACGCCTTCATCTCGGCCGGCAACACGGGGGCTCTCGTCAGCGCCTCGAAAGTGATCCTCGGCAATCTCCCCAAAATTCTCCGCCCCGCCCTCTTGGCCCTCATGCCAACCAAAAAGAAACCAGTCGCCGTTCTAGACGTAGGGGCGAACATCGAAGCGAAAGCCGCCCACCTCCTCCAATTTGCTGCGATGGGGGCCGCCTACCAAAAAGCCCGCGGGATCCAGAACCCGATCATCGGCCTGCTCAACATCGGCTCTGAAAAAATCAAAGGGACCTCCGAGCTGCGCCGCGCCTACGAAGAGCTCCAGAAAGGCCCCTTCCACTTTGCCGGCAACATCGAAGGGACCTCCGTCTTCAACGGCGACGTCGACGTTCTCATTGCCGACGGCTTCACGGGGAATATTTTCCTCAAAACAGCCGAAGGGATCGCGAGTCTGATTCTCGACCGGCTCTACACGCACATCCCCCCTCTCGAACTCCAAAAACTCGCGCCCCACCTGAACGATCTGCATCGGAGCCTCCACTACGCCGAGTACCCCGGCGCCCTCCTCTCGGGCGTCCGCGGAATCGTGATCAAGTGCCACGGCTACTCGACCCCCCGCGCCTTCGCCAACGCCATCCCCGGCGCAGCGAAGCTAGTACAAGAAAATTTTATTTCCTCCTTCGGAATCTAGTCGCCCCACGCCCTTTAGCACTCTCCTCCCCCCAACTGTCTAGGAGAATCTATTTTTTCCTTTCTTCCTCTGCCTAAGAAAAATAAACTAGAAAATCTGTGGGGGATGGTCTATGATGGTGTCTTTGTTTGGGGATCTATGCACGAAGTACTGCTAAATGTTGAATCAAAAGAGACCAGGTTTGCTTACCTCAAGCACGGCCAATTGCACGACCTAATCGTCGATCGGAAAAAATCGAGACAGATCACAGGAAATGTCTACAGAGGCCGAGTCACAAATATTTTGCATAACATCCAGTCCGCCTTCATCGACATCAACGAAGGGGAAAACGGATTCATCCACATCAGCGATATTTTGGAGAATACCAAGAAGTTCGAGGAGATGTTCGACATGGACTTCGAACTCGACTACGATATCTCCAAGATGGAGGCGACCCCAAAAGCCAAAGACATCAGCCAACTTTTGAAGCCCGATCAGGCCGTTTTGGTCCAGGTCGTCAAAGAGCCGATCGGCACGAAGGGGGCCCGCCTCACCTCCAACATCTCGATCGCCGGACGCTATTTGGTCTTGCTTCCAAACAATCCCCACCGGGGCGTCTCGAGAAAAATCGAAGATAAAGCCTCGAGAGAACGGTTGAAGAAGTTGATCCGCTCGTTTGAAATGCCCCAGGATATGGGCCTCATTTGCAGAACCGCCAGCGCTAGCGCCACCACTGAGATGCTCATCGACGAGGCGACAGAACTTTTGCACAATTGGCAGGCGATCGTCGAAAAATTCAACCAGGCCAACGGCTCTGTTCTTTTGTACGAAGAGTCCGATCTGATCAAGAGGGCCGTCACGTTGTGCGTGGATAAAAAATTCGATCGGCTTCTGATCGATGACTACGCAACCTATCAAAGATGCAAGACCCTCTACCAAAAATACGAGAGCGAGCACGCTCTTAAGATCGAGTTCTACCGCGACAAGTCGCCGATGTTCGAAAGATTCAACGTCGAGCGAGAAATCGACCGGGCTGTGAGGCGAAAAATCTGGCTCGGATCGGGCGGCTATCTGTTCTTCGATCGGACGGAAGCGATGTACACCATCGACGTCAACTCGGGGCGAAGCTCGCTGAATGTGAGCGGCGGCGACGTTGAAGAGACGCTCGTCCGGATCAACCTGGAAGCGGCCGAAGAGATCGCAAGGCAATTGAGGATCCGAAACATCGGCGGACTTATCATCTGCGACTTCATCGACATGCGCTCAAGGAAGAACCAGAGGCGAGTTTTAGAGCGGCTCAAAGAGTGCATGAAAGAAGATTCGGCGAAATGTACGATTTTGGGGATGAGCGAATTTGGCCTGGTTGAAATGACCCGGCAAAGAAGCCGCGAGTCGCTGACACAGACGATCTTTACGAGCTGCCCCTACTGCGCCGGCAGCGGTTTGATCAAGAGCCATGAGACCATCTCCGTCGAAATTGAAAGGGCCCTGAAGAAGCTCATCCACTGCCAAAATCAATATGCCCTCAAGCTCGTCACCCACCCTGAGCTCAACCGCTACTTAGATACCGGCGACAAGGATTACTATTCTCGCCTGGCCGTTGTGGCGAACGCCCACATCGAATACGCCATCAATGACAATCTTCACCTGAACGAATTTACGTTCTACTCCACCCTCAATGGACAAAAAATCGACGTCTGAACAGATTTTTCTGGATGAGTTGAACACCCTCCATGACAGCGGGCTGATCCCGTCTAAATACTACAAAATCCTTTTGCAGTTTTACGAGGGGTTCATTCAGGCTGTCCATCAGGCGGGGAAAAGACCCGAGACGATCGTCCCTGTTTTCTTGCGCTTCGCAGAACTTTTGCGAAAGCAGCTGCAAGAGCCATATGAGTTTGAACCGTACCATCGGAAGATCAGATCCCCGATCGACTATTACCAATTCAGCCTCGATTTCGTCCGCCCGCTGATCAATTTTTCTCAATCGAACGTTTTTGGCCTCGATGTCCTCGACGAGATCGAAGAGGAGATGAAACAGGGCCGCAATGCCGTGTTCTTGGCGAACCATCAGACTGAGGCCGATCCGCAGGCGATCGCTATCATGCTCCAAAAAACCCATCCCCACCTGGCCGAGTCGATCATCTACGTTGCAGGCGAAAGGGTCGTTACCGATCCGCTGGCGATCCCATTTAGCATGGGTTGCGATCTACTCTGCGTCTATTCAAAGCGCTACATCGACCATCCCCCCGAGCTGAAGATGGAGAAACAACTCCACAACAAAAACACGATGGAGTTGATGAGCAAACTCCTGCAGGAAGGAGGGAAGGCGATCTACGTCGCCCCTTCGGGCGGGAGAGACAGAAGAAATGCAAAAGGTCTGGTTGAGGTAGCTCCTTTCGATCCCCAAAGCATCGAGATGTTCTACCTGATGGCGAAGAAGGCAAAAACTCCCACCTCGTTTTATCCTCTTTCCCTTTCAACTTACGACCTCCTTCCGCCCCCAGAAACGGTTCAAAAAGAACTAGGCGAAGCCCGTTTAGCCAAATACTCCCCAATCCACCTCTTCTTTGCGCCCAAATACGATATGGAATCGTTCCAAGATGAGAAAGATAAAACCGAACGGCGCCAAAAGAGGGCCGATGACATCTGGTCGATCGTAAATCAAAACTACTTGCATTGCGTACACCTTTCAAAGAAGGCTCAACCATGATAAAACTTCTCCTTCTGGCTACAGCTGTGGCCAGCGCCCCCACTGACCCCATCGAAGAGATCGCAGATCAATCGGAACTCCCCTATCTCAACCCCGATCTATCCGACAGGAAAACGCTCAAAATTCGTTTGGCCAATGGCCTCGAAGCCCTCATTGTCTCCGACCCGCAAGCCGACCAATCCTCCGCCGCCATCGCCGTCGAAGCCGGCTCCTGGCAAGATCCTCAAGAGTATCCCGGGATGGCCCACTTCTGCGAGCACATGGTTTTCATGGGATCCCACACTTATCCGAGCGAAAACGAATTTTCAAAGCTAGTCTCCGACTACAATGGACAGACAAACGCCTTCACCTCTTCCGATCGGACCGTCTACATGTTTGCTTCCCAAACGGAAGGGTTTTTGACGATTTTGGACCGATTCTCCCACTTCTTCATCGATCCCCTCTTCAACCCATCCGGGATCTCAAGAGAATTGCATGCAGTCGACCAAGAATTTGCGAAAAATCTGGAGCACGACGGGTGGCGCGAGCACATGATCTTCAAAGAGCTCGGAAATCCCCACCATCCGAACAGCGGATTCAACATCGGCAACTCTGAAACATTGAAAGGGATTCCCCAAAGCGCCCTCAAAGCATGGCACCAAAAACACTACGGCGCGAATGCGATGCACCTCGTCATCTACTCGCCGCTCCCTCTCGACACATTGAAAATGCGGGTCTTCGAGTTCTTCTCTCAGGTTCCCACATCTGAAAATCCGGTATCTCCTCTGGCCAGCAGAGTCACTTCCGACAAGCAGCGGGGCCACATCGCCTACATCAAGCCAGTTAAAAACCGAAATATTTTGTCGCTTGTTTGGGAACTTCCGAAAGAACTTTCCGACGACAAGGCCCAAGCGGCAGAACTCCTCGCCTATGTTTTGGGCCGAGGGCAAAAACATAGCCTCTACGAAAAACTGAAAGCAGAACAACTCATCGACACCATGTCGGTCAGGATCGACGATCTCGGCGGCAAAGAGAACTGCTTCTTCCGGATGACTTTGGAACTCACCCGAAAAGGGATCCAAGATATGAAAACGGCAGTCCTCCGCTGCTATGAAGCGCTAGCCACCTACCGATCGACCGGAATCCCCGCCTACTTGCACCATGAGAAAAATGCGCTCGCTAAACTCTCCTATCAATACCAGAGCCGCCAAGACGCTTTTCAGTTCGCGATGAAAAACGGAGAGTCGCTTCCCGATGAGCCGCTCAGCACGTTCCCCCGCAACCAGGTTCTCGCCGAAGAGTACAACCCGGAAAAGATCGCTCAGCTCGCCTCGCTCCTCACTCCCGAATCGTGCATCTACTCTCTTTTAGCGCCTCCCCAACTGACAGGCGTGCAGCCGGATCGGAAAGAAAAATGGCTCGGAGCTGAATACGCTCTTCGCCCCATCCCCCCCGATTGGCTTGAAGTTTGGAACCATGCGGAGCCAACAGCTGCTATCCGGCTTCCCGACCCAAATCCCTTCGTTCCGAATAAACTCTCCGCGGCTCCCGATTTCCCGCAGGCTGCGACCCCTCTCAAAATCGCCGAGAATAAATATGGGATCGCCTACTACTGCCGAGTGCCCGAGTACCAAACTCCCGAAGCGGTCGCTCATCTGAACATCTTGTCGCCCCAGCTGACAGCCGATGCCCGGAGCAGCTGCTTTGCCTCGATTTACCTCGACCATCTCACCGATCTGCTCAGCCCGACCCTCACTGCGGCCCAAAGCGCGGGGCTGACAACCCGATTCGATCTCGAGCCTCTTCAGCTGAGAGTCGAAGTCGCCGGCTTCAGCGAAAAAGTCCCCCTGCTTCTCCAAGAAATTTTGAAGCAGATGCCGCTTGATCCGCCGACTCGAGAGCAGTTCGACACTTACATGGCCCGCCATGAGAAAGACTATCTCAACAGTCAAAAAGAGCTCGCTGTCCGGCAAGGAAAAGAACTCCTCGACTCGCTCCTCATCTTCGGCAAAACCACAAAAATGCAAAAATTAGCAGAGCTGAAGACGATTACCTACGAAGAGTTCCTCGATTACTTCAAGAAACTTTTCGAGAAAAGCTACACGCAGGCGATCTTCGGCGGCAACATGAGTCTCAAAGAGGCCGAGTCCTCCTGGCTCGACATCCAGCACATCCTCACCCGAGCCCCCTTCCCGAAAGAAGAGCACCAAAAGAGGAAAGTCCTCTCTCTTCCCGAGCAAAACGGCCCCTTCTTGATCACCAAGTCGATCGAAGCTCAGGGCAATGCGGCCATCCTCCTCATTGATCAAGGGCTCTTCACCTTCGAAACCCGAGCGGCTCAAGAGATCCTCTCTAACGCCCTCTATGAATCCTTCTTCGATACACTTCGCACTAAGCAAAAAACTGGCTACATCGCCTCGAGCAACGCCACCGCCATCGAAGCGCGCCTGTTCCAATATTTCTTTGTCCAGTCGAACTCCCACCAGCCCGAAGATCTCCTCTACCGATTTGAGCTCTTCCTCGAGACGTTCAACGAAGAGATGGATTCGAGCATCACTCCCGAGCGGTTCGAGACGATCCGCCAAGCGATGATCCACTCCCTGAAAACCCGCTTCCGAAGTTTGCGCGACAAGATGAATCTTTGGGAAATGCTAGCTTTTGAGCAGGAGGGGAATTTTCAATTCATTGAAGAGAGAATCGCAGGTCTCGAAAACCTCGAATATGACCGGTTCCTTGCTCTCTCAAAACACTTTCTAGAGAGAAAAAACCGCAAGCGGCTGGCGATCCTCTGCGAGGGGAAACTCCATGCTCCCTTCACATACGAACTCATTGCACCCGAACAGATCCCCACAATCGCCAAATACACAGCAAAAAGGGAACTGTAGTAGCCGCCCTTTTCCTGCTAAAGCCTCCTCTCACGGCACTAGCAGAGCTTGTTTTTGGGGTGCGGGGCGGAGCCCTGCATCATGCATATCATGCGTCATCATGTGAGCCGCGCTTCGCGGCGTATCCTGTTCCCTGTTTTACCCAGAGTACAGAATACGCCACTGTAAGGGGCTTTGTCGCCGCTTGCGGCGACAAAGCCCCATTGTCTTAATCGAGGTTGCCTGGGGGGGCGATAGCGCTCATTTTGAAATGGAAAATGTAGGCCGATTGGGCGAGGAAAAGAAAGTGGTCCCGATTGATCTCAGCAACTCTCGAGTCGTTGAAACTGAAATATCTCTTTTTCCCCTCTGAATCCACACGGGAAACACATCCGAAATAGTGGCCGCTATTGACCCGAAGCCCTTCATGGGTGATAAATCCTGACAATTCATACTCGGCCGAATATCCTCCTTCAAAACAATCGGAGTTTAAAGCGAATTTTTCGGGCGTTTGTACAGGTATATTGATCTGACCTTTTTCAGTATTCAGCAGCAGTTTTCCGTTGTAGGCGAAACGGCTGAGAGAGACAACCAGACTTGAGGGAGGAAATTCGAACTGCGTCGATTCAGTTGCCAGCGGGACATTGACGCCTCTTAGAGCGTCCATTCCGTTTTCGCTTAAAAGATCAAATCTGGCCTCCTCGCCCGCCACTCCATTTCGCTTCAGATAGTGGGCAAGTAGATCTTCAAAATAGACTCTCCCATCGTTTCTTGTAGAGCAGATCCGGTTTTCCTTGTTATGCATGAAAGGGATCGTTAAAACACCCCAGTTCTCTTCATATTTCGTTGAAATTTGGGGTTTCAAATACCCGTCGAGTTTCACATATTCGCGGCGGATGCGGAGGTGTTGCAGCAAGGGAGAATCTTTTGACAAACAGCTCATGAAAAGCATCAGCGCATCATGGGGATCATGCTGACCCACCAACCAAGATCGGTCTCCTTTATCTTCCCTCTGCATTTGAATGTACTGTAAAACTTCTCTCAAGGGCCGCATTGAGAGGCCTTTGTTAGATGAATAATTGCCAAGCACCTCTTGAACTGCGGGAATGTTTATCAACTCCTCCTGAAAACGGGAGTCTCCCACAACAATTACTTGAAAAAGGGAGCCGATAAAACAATCTGAGCCTGAGTTTGGAATTCCTCGAGGCATATGCGATATCAATTTCCTATAAAGCTCCGACTCCTTGTGAATTCTTCTTGCCGGTATCGCAAATTGAGCTTCTAGAGGAGAGAGCTCAGAGGCCGAATCCGATACTTCCGAAACGGAATCTGCCGAGCTCGAAGCGTCCGAAGTCGTAGCAGCAGCTCCGCTGTCGCTCTCCTTTTCATCTGAAACAGCCGCAGTACTGCCGCTTTCCGTTGTGTTAGGGGCAGCCGCGCTGCTGGCAGTTTGCGCAGTTGAAGCGGCTGAGCTACTCGCGCTTATGTCTTGTACAGTTGAAGCTGGCGCGCTGCTCACG
>JAFEGL010000061.1 GCA_018239895.1 Verrucomicrobiota bacterium | reverse complement strand
CCGATTTTCGATTCAAAAGAACCCGAAAATCGACTGAAACTTATTACTGAGATAGGTTCACTCATTCTTCTGAACTTTCAGCGCCGTATTCGTGGAGCTTGTTTCGAAGAGTGCGGACGCTGATGCCGAGGAGAGCGGCGGTTTTCGTCCGGTTGCGGCACTGAGCTTCGAGAGTTTCGAGGATGAGCTGTTTTTCCATTTCATGGAGTGTGACGAACGATTTTTGAGGTTTGGGAGAGACTGGAGTGATGTAGAGGTGCTCGGCGTCGATGAGAGGATCGAAGTCGAGGACGACGGTTCTTTCGATGATGTTGGCGAGTTCCCTCACGTTGCCGGGCCAGGGGTATTGGAGCATCTTTTGCTGGGCTCTTTCGGAGAGTTCCTTTTTCGGCTTGTGGTTTTCGGCGCAGAATCGGTCGAGGAAGGAGCGGGCGAGCGGCAAGATGTCTTCAGGGCGCTGGCGCAAGGGGGGAATGTGGATCGGGATGACGTTGAGACGGTAGAAGAGGTCTTCCCGGAAGATTTTCGTCTCGATGGCCTCCTGCATGTTCCGGTTCGAGGTGGCGATGAAACGGAGCTGCACCCGGATCGGCTTAGTTCCTCCGACCCGCTCAAACTCCTGCTCCTGGATGGCGCGCAAAAGTTTCGGTTGCAGCGTGAGGGGAATTTCGGTCACCTCGTCGAGGAGGAGAGTCCCCTTGTCGGCAAGTTCGAAGCGGCCCGTTTTCCGGACATGCGCGCCGGTGAAAGAGCCCCTTTCGTGGCCAAAAAATTCCGATTCGACGAGGGTCTCGGGGATCGCGGCGCAGTTGACCTTGATGAAAGGGTACGCAGAGCGCAACGAAAGTTCGTGGATGGCGCCGGCGATCACCTCTTTTCCGGTGCCCGATTCGCCAGTGATGAAGACACTCGCCTGAGATTTTGCGATCTTTTCCAGATCGGAGAGGATTTTTTTCATCGCGGGGCTTTGTGCGATGAGGTGAAAATTCTTTTTCTCTTCCCGGTAGAACCGATTTTCTTTCAAAAGTCGCGTATGCTCTTCGGCTTTTTCGATAATCGCCTCGAGCGCTTCGGGAGAAAACGGCTTGATCAGGTAGTGGAATGCCCCGAGACGCATTGCCTCGACGGCCGACTCGACGCTCCCGAAAGCGGTGGCCAAGATGACGAGGGCATTCGGATGGAGCGCTTTGGCTTTTTTGAGCACCTCGATCCCATCTTTGATCGGCATTTTTACATCGCTGATGATGAGGTCGAATGATTCAGCCTCCATTTTTTGGATGGCAACCTCTCCGTTTTCCGCAATCGAGACCTCTTTTCCTAACCGCTTCAGGGTTTCTGCGGTGAACTGCCGGATCAGTTTTTCATCGTCGACGACCAAAATCTTCTCAAGCGCCATATTACCTTTTGAGTGGGAGGGTGATTGTGAATGTGGTGCCGCGGCCCGGCTGCGAGCGGGCCTCGATCGATCCAAAGTGGGCCTGGACGATCTTTTGCGCCTCGACGAGGCCGATCCCCGTCCCTTGCGCCTTCGTCGTAAAAAACGGGGAGAAAAGCTTGGCCATTTGCTCTTCGTCCATTCCGATCCCTGTATCGGAGACTTCGATTAGGCATGAAGCTTCCCGCTTCATCAAAACAAGCGAAAGAGCTCCTCCGTTCGGCATCGCCTGGATCGCATTGAAAATTAAATTCAAAAGAGCCGCTTTCAGCATCTCTGGATCGATTGGAGCGAGGAGAGGATCGAACGGAATATGGAGCTGCAGTTTGACCGAATCGGGAAAGGCGGGATCGACTTTGACGAACTTGGCAACACCTCTCAAAAACGAACCCAACTCGACCGAGCTCGGTTGCACCTGAACCGGCCGGGCATATTGGAGGACCGTCGTGACGAGTTTCTCCAAATTTTTCGTCCCCTCGATCACGTAGCCCGCCATCTCCTGGAGGTGCTCTTGGCTTTTCAGGTCCCGATATAAAAGGGAAGCGTAGCCCCGGATTCCTCCCAGCGGATTGCGGATCTCGTGGGCCAGCGTCGCCGCCATTTCGCCCAGTTCTTTCATCCGGTGGGCCCGATTCACGATCAGCTGCAGCTTCTGCGTTTCGCTCACGTCCCGGAATAAAACAATCAAACCATGGTAGGGCTTGGGCCCCTCGTAGACGAACGTTGTCGAGATCTCGAACTCTTTTCCCTCGTAGCTTTTGTACAAAAGCTTGTGCGATAGCCCAAATTTCAGCGCCTCTTTCATCGGGAAGCCGAAAAGATCATCGGGAAAAACATCCCACATCTTTTTAAATAAGACAGCCTCCTGAGAGACCTTCAGCAGCTTTTGAGCCGCCTCGTTCATCACCGTCAGCGTCCCATCGAGATTCACAAATAAAATCCCCTGAGAGACATTCTTCAGGACATTATTGAGGTATGAGGTGAGCCGATTCAGCTCCGTGACTTTCTGTGCAAGTTCCTGATTGACACTCAGAAGCTTCTCTTGTAACTTTACATAGGCGCTTTTGAGGTGGGCTGCCTCTTCAGAAAATAGAGCGAACGCGCGCGTCAAATGCCGAACGGCCTCTTCGGGATGAAAACTCGATTTCGCCTGCATGAGTTCAGAAGGGATCGATTCGGGCATATTTCCTCTTGAGCCGGACTATAGAAGATCGGAAATTTATCAGCATGTATGAACGTATCTCGCTGCTCCTCTTGATCTTTCTCGCCTCCTGTTCCGGTTTGGAGAACTCGGAGCGGGAGAAAGTACGCCGCCGCAACTGCAAGGGGGAGTACATCTACCGGAGCCAAAACGAGTACTACTACCCCATCTCGCCGCCGACCCACACCCCGCGGCCCCCCTATCCCTGGGAGAGCGAAGTGAACCTCCCCCGGATCACCAAAGAATACTTCCGTTGCAAAGGCAACCCGCTGAATCCCCCCCTCGTCGACGCCTCTGATCCCGACCACCCAACCCCGTGCGCCGACTGCGACAGCCGCCACGGACTTCCCGTCATCCACGGCAAGGAGAACGTCTATCCCATCCTCCTCGACCTGCTCAATTTCATCCAGAAGAGGACCGGCAAGAGGGTTGTCATCACCTGCGGCCACCGGTGTCCGCTCCACAACACCTACGCTGACCTCTCCAAAGAGAACAAGACTTCGAAGCACCAGATTGGCGCCGAGGTCGACTTTTACGTTCAGGGGATGGAGGACCGCCCCCTCGAGATCATCGGACTCCTCATGCAGTACTACAACGAGACCCCCCTCTACAAAAACCAAAAAGATTTTCTCGCTTTCCAGCGGTATGAGAAGGCCGACACGGGCGCCACAGTCCAGCCCTGGATGAACAAAGAAATTTATATCAAACTCTACCAAAAGTCAGAAGGGAGGGACATTGACAACCGGCATCCCTATCCCTACATCTCAATCCAAGTCCGCTACGACCGGGACAAAAAGGAGCGGGTCCTCTACGACTGGCAGAAAGCGAACCTCGGATACCCCCGAAGTTGATTTTTAATCCCCCATC
Source organism: Verrucomicrobiota bacterium (assembly GCA_018239895.1). Lineage (GTDB taxonomy): Bacteria > Chlamydiota > Chlamydiia > Chlamydiales > SM23-39 > SZAS-17. The sequence goes on along the minus strand of JAFEGL010000061.1, from coordinate 42,164 downwards.
TTTTAGAATGAACCACTTTCTCATGCCGGTGTGGCGAAATTGGTAGACGCGGTAGACTCAAAATCTACTTCTAGCAATAGAGTGCTGGTTCGAGTCCGGTCACCGGCAAAAATAAAGACAACCCTTTCGGGTTGTCTTTTTTTTTGCCGGTGAAAAAACGCGACTAAACGTCGCGTTTTTAGGACTCGAAGTGAGCAGCTTCGCTGCGAACCGGAGCCCGACCCAGACGAGCGGCATCGCCACTCGCGGGAGGGTGAGTCAGGCTGTGGCGAAGCGCACAGCCGTGGGGATGGGGTTTGGGGAAGGGGCTCGGGGGAGCCCTTTCCCCAAGAGTCTTTCCCTCGGGATTGTTCCCTTTATTTCAGCGGTGAAAAAACGTTGTCGCGTTTTTAGGACTCGAACCGAGGGCTTTAGCCCGGGGGGGGGGGAGCCAGCCTGTGGCTGTGAGATCACAGATCAGCCAAGTTTTGCATAAGCTGGTTATGCTTTTTGTTTAACTTTTCAAAGTTCTCTTGAAAAACATCCATTTTATTATCTTCTATGGATTGGATGACTAAACCTCCGCTTGGGTTCACTGAGATCTGGAAAAGTGCATTTTCTGAAATTCCTGCAGCTTCAAGTAAGGATTTGTCTACAACGATAGCTCGGCTATTACCATGTTTAATGAGTCGCTTTATCATAAAAACTACCCCATTTGTGTCTAGAGTGTTGTTATTGTTAACATGCGGATATTTTGATGGCTCGATAATCAAGCCACTGACTCGTGAACAATTTTGGCGATTGTCTTTAAAGTAGGATTTCCCTTTTTAGACAATGCTTGTTGCACAGTCGATCGGGATATTTTAGCTCTTTTGGCCACCTGAGCCCTATTTACTTTTAAATAAGCGTCTAGAATTTCGATGAATGCTTCTGTGTCGTTTTGAACCAAACTCTCTAGTAAAGCAGTTCCAACTTTATTGAAGTCTTTGAAAAATGCTTCAGAATCATGTTTTTTCAGCTTGGATTTTTTATCTGTTTTAAGCGTGGGCATATCGTTTAAGGAGAAGCCGCGCTTTTTTGATTTCTTTCTCTTGAGCATTTTTATGTCCTCCAACGAGTAAGACGATCATGTTCTTGCCTTCTTTAAAAAAATAGATACGCCATCCATTTTTCCATCGCAACTCAGCCAATCCATCGCCTAGCGATTTCGCGTCTCCAAAGTGACTTGAGTTCTGGATCCTTTCTAGTCGCGCATTTATTTGTCCCTGTTCTTTCCAGGTGAGGCATTCCAACCACTCGGTGAATTCCAGAGTCTTTTTGATCGAAATCATACTGTACAATATATCAGGCATCAAAGCAATGCTCAATCATTTTTTGACTAGAGTTCTTGTGGTTAATATTCGGCTTGATCGGATCTTAGGATGTCTGAAAACGGGAGACAACGGTACTGTTGAAATTATTGGCTCCTGATGCAAAAACGTTGTCGGGCTTTTCCGCGCATAAAACCCATTTTGTTGACAAGTTCTTGAAAGCTAAAGACACATTCACTATCTTTGCTGGGTTTAAAAAATTTTTTTGGAGGGTTTTGTGTGTCGAGAGATTTTTTTGCTTAGCTTTATTTCTGTTTTGGGTGTTGCAAATTCTGAAGAGAAATCGAAAGAAGAGTATCGTGTATATGATGAAACGACTCCCCAGCACGTGCAGGATTTTTATCGGGTGAATCATGCCGCTCAAACGGTTGATTTTGTGCTGAAAAAAGAACAAGAGTATCTCCCTTTGCGGAAGCAAAGAATGGGAATTTGGGATGCAATCGGTATTTTTGACACGCTGATAGATGAAAGCGATCCCGATTTGAGTCTTCCTCAAAGGTATCATCTATTTCAGACTGCGGAGGCTCTGCGTAGAGATGGCCATCCAAGATGGCTGATTCTCACCGGCTTCATTCACGATCTCGGAAAGCTTCTCACCGCCTATGGAGAGCCTCAGTGGGCCGTTGTCGGAGACACGTTTCCCGTAGGGTGCGCCTATTCAGATAAAAATGTATTTCCTCACTATTTTGACGAGAATCCCGATTCTCAAAATCCTCTTTATCAAACCCAGCTCGGCATCTACTCTGAAGGGTGCGGATTGGCTAACGTCCACATGTCGTGGGGGCACGACGAATATCTTTATCAAGTCGTGAAGAATTATCTGCCGATAGAGGCCCAGTATATAATACGCTATCATTCTTTTTATCCCGCTCATTTACATGGCGCTTACAGTTACTTGATGAATGAACAAGATAAAAAAATGGTTGCTTGGCTGGAACTGTTCAGAAACTACGATTTGTATTCCAAAAGCGAAGAGAAGCTCGATCTCGATGCGTTAATGCCGTATTATGAGGATCTTGTCGCTGAGTTCTTCCCTCCATTATTGGACTGGTAAGATGAATACTCGTTTTCTAATGGCTCTAGTTGTCGGAGGGGCCGCATTCGGGTGCTCTGAGCTTGGTGATTCGCCCCCTTCTAAAGGGTATCTTGCTATGGAGAAGGGGGTTTTGGGTTATCGAACAGAGCGGGAATTAATGACCGGTCAGGAGATCCAGAACATCCTCTTGCAGGGCCGAGAGCTTTTAGAGGGGACAGATATCGTTGCCACATTGATGGATGGAGGGAGCGCTCTATTTCCCCATGCGTCTATTTTGAAATGTGGCGATCAGATTGCGGCTGTGGCTCAGGCCGCTTTGAAGGCGGCTCAACAAAGCGGAAAGAACAAAATCTTGGTGCTCGGTGTGCTCCATTCACTGTCAGAAGAGATTTGGATCGGACGCCAGCGGGAAATTGCCGGAGAGGATGTGACAGATTATCCTTGCCGGGGGATTTTTGGCCCCGGGCTTCCGCATGAAGCTGTGACCAAAAGGGAATACTCGGTAGATAATTTTGTATTTTTGCTGAAGAACGCCGTGCGTGAAAGCGGCTCGCCGCCGATAGAGATTGTAATCCGGTTTCCGAATCATATCTCGGGGCATCCAGAAACTCTCCAAGGCATGGACGAATTACGCCAATTGGCCAAAGAGTCGATCGTGGTAGCGACCGCAGATTTAAGGCATCACGGAGTCAATTATGGGTTCTCTTTAGAAAAGGCTAGGCCCATTCATGAAGAGACGCTTATTTTTGCCCGTCAAGAGATTCAGTTGGGTTTAGATATGCTCGAGTCAACCGATCTGATCTCGTACCGCAACTATTGCTACAAAACAATTAGCGACGCATTTGAAGTCGGGCAAGCTTTACATGCTCTTTTGGGTCCTTTAAAAGCCCAAATCCATCACATCCGCCTCGTGAGTGTCTCCGATCTATTTGACGGCCATCCCGAACCAAACTGGGTGGCCACTTGTCTCGTTGAATTGAAGGCTTTGCAAAAGGCAAGCGGCAACTGAAAACAGGCTTTTAATAGTTTGTTCTAACCAGAAGCTCTAAATCTGTCTTAGAGGGTGTCTATAAAGTGAGGTTCAGTCGCTTTTCGGGTTCTTTTGAGCCAAATTTCAAGCACAAAATCGGGGGTAATATCGTTCGGAGTATATGACCCCCGATTTTGTGTTTGAAATTTGGCCAAAATAATCCCGAAAAGCGACGAACCCTCACTTTGTAGACACCCTCTTACGACCGAGAGTTTTGAATCAATTGTTTCAGAAGATCATTCACGTCTTGTTCTGGCTGGCTTTGATAAGAGGTCTGAGCTCGCGGCTGGTGCCTCCGCTTATATTCATCACTTTTGCGATATTGGCTGGCAAGGTTCCTCGCTCCAACGTGGCCGATTCTAGCGGCTTGATCCAAATATCCGAGCGCTATATCTAAACTCGAAACATCTGCTTGAGGAGAAGGTCCTGGCCAGAGAGGTCTTCCAGTAAGGCTCTGAGAAACAGACGGGAAATGGTCGGGGCCAAATGTGCCTTTTCCAAGTACGATCTTGCCTAATTCGAATTGAGCTTCTTTATGTTTAAACGCAGTATTTTTCGTCTCATTTATGACCGCCATAAAACAATTAAAGGCCTTGAAATAGGCATCTTCATGTTGATAGGGCTGCCCATATTTCTCTCCAAGATAATCATAATTTTGAGGGATACTCTGTAAGTACATCATCCCCTTTTTATAATTATCTTCTTTGCCTAGGCAGCAAGAGGGAATGCAAGTTAAGGGTAGGCAGCTCATAAGATCACTCCATTGGTCTATTTGAAAAAGTAGCGACGCAAATTATATTGCACGTTCTTTGTTTTGAGCAATGAACTTTTTATAAAATATATGTTTTGAATTTTCCTTTCTAAATAAACAATAGGATTCATCATCCTAGACAAATATCCGAATATTCGGGACACTTTCATCCCTATCGCGAGTAAGCCAATGGACAATTTTTCACCTACGTTTCAGAAAGCGGCGATTGAGCATGTCGAGTCGGTCATGAGCTGGTTCAACGAGCCGCATGTGATGGAATTTTGGGATAACAGCCCTGAGCACAAGGCTGACATTTTGATTTTTATGCGGGGGCGCAAAGAGCCGTCTCCCTACTTTGGAGGCATGTTCGTCTATTGGGTTGGTCTGATGAAAGAGGAGCCTTACTGTTTGGTGATGACGACGGAAGTTCTGCCGTCTGGAGAGGATTTGCCGCAGGGCTGGCTAGAGCACCTTTCTCAGAAGGGGGAGACGTGGACCATCGACTTCATGATCGGAAATTCCAAATATCTAGGCCGAGGGCTCGGCGCGCCAACCTTAGCGGCATTCACCCGGTTTATCCAAGAAGAGGCGAGGCCTTCTGTCGACACGTTCTTTATTGACCCGATGGCTTCGAATCTGCGCGCCAAGCATGTCTATGAGAAAGCGGGTTTCAAGACAGTCGGAACTTTCAGGCGCGATTGGGGTCCAGACGAAAAGAACGTGCTCCACTATCTCATGGTAAAAAGAATGCCGAAGAGTTAGAGGGTGTCTTCTAGCTCCACTTTAGATTCGAGAGCCAATCGGGGTTTAGTGGTTTTGATCCGCTTTTTTACATTCTTGATAGGCTCAGCGGGCAGAATATTCTCGGGGAGGGTTCCGCCGAGTTCTTCAATGGTGGATCTCACTTTTTTCCCAACCATCTCGTGAGTTTCGATTGCCTCTTTCTGATTTCGGATTTGCTCGTTTTTGAGCCGCTCTCTGGTTTGGGTCATACGAAACAGGTTTGCTGCAAGTTCAGTCGTGTCCATCCTGTCCATGAGTTGTTCTTTTGGCTCAATACCCTTTCGCGTCTTAATTGCATCGACGCCTAAGCCACCGTACAGTCCTTTGTATCCCGCATCGTGGAAGACCCCGAACATTTTATTTTGAACGCCCGCGTCTCTCGCAGCTCCTGACAATGCTTTGAACTCGATGGAGGCTTGTTCTCTCGCTTCAATCCTTTCGAGGTCGGCGGCCATCTGATCTGAGAGTTCTTGGCGTCGAGTCTGAATGGCGAAGTATTTTTGGGCGTGAGCTATTTCTGACTTTCTTGGGTCTCCATTTTGAGCGATGAGATAGCAAGCAAAACGAGATAGGTGGTAGTCTGTGAGTTTTCTCTCTGACTGACTTCCGATCTGAACCATTTTGTCGGCGCCGACAAAATGGTTTTTGGGATCGTTTCCTGACTGGGTACAGGACTCTATTGCTTTTTTGATCGCATTCTCGAATTTTCTCCACTCTGTATACCCCAGACATGGTTGAAGATCTCGAGCGCTCCAATATTCAACTCCGTGGGAGTTGAGTTTTTTCAATGATTCAAAGGATAGATCGGTAGGTGTGGGCAGTAAATTTTTCATAAACCTCCGTGAAGAAGAGGTGAAATTTTAACTAGCTTATAGATTTATTTCCAATGGGAAGCTGAAGTCAGCTTTTGTCGGGGAGGAAGCCGCCGATTTGCATGTTCCACATGCGGAAGTAGTGTTGCTTTTTGTGGAGAAGCTCGTCGTGCGTGCCGCTCTCAACGATCCGCCCGTTTTCAAATACGAGGATCCGATCCATGCGCAGAAGGGTTGAGAGTCTATGGGCCACTACGATGGCTGTCTTATTTTGCATGAGGGTATGCAAGCTGTCTTGGATGTAGCGCTCTGTGACCGAGTCGAGAGAGGAGGTCGCCTCGTCGAGAATGAGGATCGGGGAGTTGGCCAGGATGGCCCGAGCGATCGCAATGCGTTGCTTTTCGCCGCCCGAGAGCTTTGTCCCCCGCTCGCCGACTTTGGCCTCGTAGCCGCCAGGGATATTGCGGATGAACTCGTCGCAGTGGGCTAGTTTAGCCGCATGGATGATCTCGGCTTCGGTTGCATCGAGGTTTCCGTAGGCGATGTTGTCTTTTAAAGATCGATGGAAAAGGACGGGATCTTGGGGAATGAGGGCGATGTTTTGTCTTAAAGATTCAAGCGTTACGTTTGCAGTGTCTTGATCGTCGATGAGAATAGAGCCTTTGCGGAGGGGATAGAATCGCAAGATGAGGTTGATGAACGTCGATTTACCAGCCCCTGTAAAACCGACAATCCCCACTTTTTCGCCGCTCCGAATATGCAAATGCAAATCGGTGAAAAGATCTTTCTCGTGATAAGCGAAGGAGACTTGATTGAAGACGATTTCGCCCGATTGGACGGACAGCTTTTTCGCATGGCAGGTATCGCCAATATCTTGCTCATCTTGCATCACGCTGAAGGCTTGCTTAAGAGAGCCCAAAGAGGAAAAGAAGCTGGGCAAAATGCCACAGGTCATCCAGATGCCGCTTGTCACATTGAACAGCGAATTAAAGACCTGCACGGTCTGTGCAGTTGTGATCTGGTCGTGCAGCCAAAAATAGATCAGCGAGCCGTTCAAGAGAAGAAAATTGCCGACGATGAAGTAAGCAGAAAAATAGCAGTTCATCTTCTCTGTGAACCATCTCGTCTTCCGATTGGTTTTCTCTTCGTCTTGCTGGTAGGGATTCAGGGCTTTTCTTTCATAGGAAAAGCGGTAGAAGAGGTTGACGGCAAAATTGTTGGTCAAGCTATCGACGATTTTCCCCAGCAAGGTGCTTTTGACCTCTTCGTGATGAGTTGCGTAGGTATCGATTCTGCGGCTGAATAGAATCACAAGGCTGAAAGAAACTAGAACCCACGACCCTAAAAAGCAGGCGAAAAGCGGGTGGATCCACCAGAGAATCGTGCAGCTTGCAATGACGACGACGAGGGTAGGGACAAGGGGCCAAAAAAGATGCTGCGCGATCTGTTCTACCAGCGTGCTTGCATCGGAAATTTTATTCGCAAGATTCCCTGCAAAACGCTCGTTAAAATAGTGAGGGGAGTGCCGCTCTACGTGATCGAACATCTCCATCCGAATATCTGCCTGTAGCTTAGGGATTCCTTTCCCAATCAAAAAACCCATGGTGCGTGAGGCAAGTTCGATGAAGAGATAAATGCCGATTCCGAGATAGATGAGCGGCAATAGAGACTGAAACGCCCCCATCCGATCTGCTTCAAAGTGGATAAAGACATCGACTGTCTGGCCCAAGATCCAGGGCAGAGCGAGCGCCTCCATCGGCCATGCCAAGGCGTCGAGCAAATAGACAAAAAAGAAAGTCCATTTTTGCCTTCTTACAAACGTCCACAAAAACCGGAATAATTCGCTATAAGTCATGGCATGTTACTATGAGGAGCCACACTTTTAGCACGGAAAGGATTTTTGAGTATACACAACGTTATTCAAAATTTGGTTTTGGACAAAGCCATCGCCCAGAATTTTGATCAGGCGCAGCCGGTGCAAAAATGGCCCTCTATTAGAAATAGGGGTCATTTTTTGCAGATCGAAATTATGGGATGATGGCGCAGTCCAAAACCAAATTTTGAATAACGTTGTGTATAAATCTCGAATTAGGGAGTATCTAATTCAAATGAATCTAAGACCTCTTCTAATCGAAACATCCCAACAGTTTCAGAAGTAAAAAAAGCATCTTTTACAATCTTGAATGTAAACTCTGAAAAATGGGTGGTGTTGTTTTGGATGATCTTAAAATGGGGTAATTGGCAAGAGACAATGAAAAAAGATCCGGCTTCTTTATCGAGTAAAAAATTTTTCGCTAGATCTTCTGGGCCATTGAAATACCAGGGTGAAGAATAGACCATGTCTAAAAGAGACTGATCTGGTGCGAACTTCACGGGCGCTGTCGCCAGCTGGACAGTGGGTTGTCGATTCAATAAATTTCGGACTGCTGCGGAGCTAGTCAAGGGAGCTGGGGGGGGAGTTGAGGGCTTCTCAAAACACCGATTCCAGATCGATGTGATTAGGTTGACTGGCGACGGGGAGCCTCGGTCTTCGGGCCAAAGCTTATCTAAGGCTAAATTGAGGAAGTTTGTAAATAGATTGTTGTTTTGTGTTGGCGATGTCATAAACGTCTTAATTTTAAGTTAATTTGAAATATTATAGCATAGATGCGAGATAATTTCTAGAAATTTTGTGAGTGGTGTGTTCCGCAGTAGAAATGCGTTAAACTATTTATTATGAATGATGAGCGGTGTTACTTGATCTGCCGGGTGGGGGCGAGGACGATTTCTCGGAGGCAGACATTTTGGGGCTGCTCGTAGGCGAAGAGGACGACTTTGGCAATGTCGTCGGCTGAGAGGTTCTCATGTTCTTTTCTGTGGTAGGCGGGATGCTCTTTTTTCTTTTCTTCTGGAACCGCTTGATCCCAAATAGATGTCTTGACGTTGCCTGGGGCGATGTTGATGAGGCGGACGTTGTGGTCGGCGATCTCTTCGCGGATGCACTCGCTCAAGGCGTGGACTGCGTGCTTCGTCGCGCAATAGACCGCAAGGCCCGGAAAAGTTTTTCTGCCGGCGACAGAGCTGATATTCATGATGGTGCCCGTTTGTCTCTGGATCATCTTGTCTAGAACGAGGTGGAGTCCGTTGAGGACGCCGCTGACATTGACCTGCAGCATCTTTTCCCAGTCTGAGGTCGTCTGCTGATGGAAGAGTTCGGCGAAAAGGACCCCGGCGTTGTTGATCAGGCAGGCGGGCGCTCCAAGTTGTCTTTCCCCTTGTTCAAGAGCTTTTGAGAAGCTGGCGAGATCGGAGACGTCGGCTTCGACGCAAAGGGCGTTCGGCAAGTTGAGCTCTTGCAAGGCAGCCAGCCTTCGGGCGACGAGGAGGAGGGGATGCTTAGCGCGGGAAAAATGGAGCGCGAGGGCTTTGCCTATACCGGAGCTCGCGCCTGTAATGACGATCATGGTTCGAGCCTTGCTTGCAGCTCTGAGAGGCTGAGGGCGACGAGGTCGCGGAGGCGGGTGGCGTAGGGCTCGGGCAGCTTCTGATCCGCGTGGGAGACGAAGAGGAGATTGTGACGAAGTAAAAAGAAGTCCTCTTCGATGGCTGTAGGAGGTATGCCCCCTTCGGCGATGTAGCCCTCTCTAAATGCAGCCATCGCTTGGGTTGCTTCGTCGAGTGTAAGGAGCTCTGTTTTCTGGCCGTTTTGAGTCTCATCTAGCGTATATCCGAACCGGTTGAGGAGGAGCGAGCGGGAGAATTGGTAGAAATCGGAGGAGAGGATCCCTGGATTCGATTTGAGATTGTTTGCGAGGCTTCCTGGATCGATGATGCTGATCGTTTTGGAATTTGGATCGTAGAAAAGGTGGACGAGCTTGACGTCGTCGTGGACAACTCCAGTGAGATGGGGCTCGGAGCGCATCCTTTGGATCGCCCGATCAATGCACTCTTGGTAATTTGCCGGAGAGATTTTTTTCAAAGCTTCTCCCATTCTTTCGGGAAAGGGGATCGATTTCTTCTCTTCGTGGGAGTGGAGTTTTGCCAGAGCTGAACCGGCTCTTTGGCATCCTTCGAGCAAAAGTTCGAGCGCCTCGCGCCGCTCGGCGGAGTCGAGGGGAAAACTTCCGACTTGATTGTAGTAAAATTGGAAAGATCTTCCGAGAGCGGGGGTCTCTAGGATCATTGTCTTATCTAGGATTTTTCCGATGGCGTGGAACCGGGGAGAGGAGATGCCGTTCACTTTTTGGAGATAGTCCATCCCGTAGATTTCGGCGAAGAGTTGATCGGGCTTTTTCTTGAATTGTTTGAGATAGAATTTAATTTCGCCCGATTTTGTGTCGAAGACGGTATAGGCGTTGTTGCCAGACCAGCCGATTTCGTGGGTCACCGGCTGGATTGTGAATTTCGTTAGATCTGTCGTGCTTCGAATGAAATGGTCGAGCGAGGCGGCTTCGTCTGTCCCGCGGGAGTAGTCGGTTAGAGAGAGGGCTACTTGTTTAGAGCCCGATTGAACCCCGCGGCTCAACTCGATGGTCCGCTCCCTCTCTTTTTGCCAGTTCGGTTTTGATGAGCAGCTAGAGGCAATAAGTAAAATCAGAAATGCAAAATATTTCATAAGCCTAACAGGGATTTGCCTAGAGGAGTTAATTGGAGTTCAGGCTGGATGTAACTTGGGTCTTCATAATAGCGGACGTAATCGGGATGGATGTATTCCCTGGTCCATTTTGGTTGTGGATAAGCGGGATTATGGCCTGTCGATACACCCGATTCAAAGGCAAATTTTCTCAAAGCTCTCCCTTCGTCGGTAAGCCTCGCTTTGGGCGCATAGGATAGGTATCCGACCATCCTGACTCTCGGTTTTGCGATGAGGGGACGATCTTTGCTCGGATGTTGGTTCCAGTGGATGGTTCTTGAGTCCCACAAGATGAGCGATCCGCGGGGCGCTACAACGTGCTTTCTGCTGTAAGAGGCATCAAAGAAGGTGTCTAAAAAATCGAGAACCCTTTTTTTTCTCACCTCTTTGGGGGCGTCAAGAAGAGAGATGGCTTCTAATTCGGGAGCGAATTCGTAAAACCGGAGATGGGATTTCGGAATGCAATAGAAGCCTCCGTCTCCTTCGAACGAGTCTTCAAAGAGGAATTGCCCCTGGATTGTATAGGGCCCCGTTTTGATCGACGATTCGCTGACGAATCCGGGAGGGGGATTGTTGCTGTGGTCGTTTGTCCCCGGGCGCCTTTGCATGCTCTGGTCGACGTGGGGCCAAGGCTCCATGTACCCCTCTCTGATTTCGGGAGGGCACATGATGGAGAGGCCATCCATGCTCACGATGAGCTCATTTGTATTCCAGATCTGGGCAAAAACTTCGACGATCCGGGGATCTTGTCTTAGATCCCACATGACTTGCGTTTGTCCGGCGGGACCCGCAAACACGCCCGGTTTAGTGTGGATCGGAAAGGTTTCTTTCCAGTTGCTTCTGTCGTCCATTTTGCAATCTGGCCACGCTTTTTCGACGAATTCGTGCCAAACCCGCTTATACAAGTGTTCTGCTTCTTCACGAGAGAGGACGTTGGGGATTACGCAATATCCGAACTCTTCGAGATCGTCTAGATAGGTTAGGGCTTGAAGAGTTGAAAGAGCGAGAAGAAGTAGGAAAATAGCGCGGATCATAAATGATTAACCCGAGCCCCAAACATGTGACAATCTGCTTGCTGCGGCTTAGCCAAATCGATCTTCCTCGTCACCCTTGCCTTTGGCAATGGTGCTCCTCGTTCAGACCGAGGGCTATGCCCTCTTCGATTTGTCGTTGCCTCGCTGCGCATATTGTCACCTGTTTGTGGCTCGGGTTAATACCTGGCAAACAGGATATTGGAATCGAAAAAAGAAACCAATAGATTTTTTTTAGTTCTTTTAATACTTTTAATTGAAAGGTTAATAATATTATGTACGAGTCTGAAGATTTTTGTGTTATTAATGATTTAGAAATTTCTGAATTCGCTAGAATTATCGACAACCTTGGTCAGGATGGAGATGTGTTGGAATTCGGCGTTTACACCGCCGAGTCGATCTCGACCATCGCCAGTGCGCTTCCGCAGAGGAAAATCATTGGATTCGACCATTTTCAAGGGCTCGAACAGACGGAGCATTTTCATCCTCTCGAATGGTGCGAAGGAGCTTTTAAATTGGACGCTTTTTCCGTCCCTTTTTGGCTGCCTCGGACGATTGAAGAGGTTTTTCAAAAGACAGAGTGTTACCGAAACATTCGGCTGATCGTGGAAGATATCCATCAACTCAAAGAGCCGAATTTCTACGGAATTTCTAAAATTGCCGGCGTCCATATCGATGTAAAAATCTACGAACCGACCGTTTCTGCTCTGAACTTTATTGAGCGGTGCGAATGGAGCCTGATTTTTATCCGTTTCAGCGATTGGCACAGCTGCGAGGAGATCTACGATTCTCATGGAAGACTGGCTTTGAAAGAATGGGTCGAACGGAATGGATTTTCTGTTTCTATCCCCATCAACGGACTGAGCAGCGGAGTTTTCGTTTTCAGAAATTCTCACTCCGAGTAATACTAAATAGTATGCCGCATTTGACTTTGGAATATTCGAGCAATGTTCGGGAACGGGAGTTTAAGCCTCTTTTTCCTCGACTCCATCACGTTTTAACCTCAGTTGCTTCGGCAGATCTAGATTCATGCAAGAGCCGAGCTCTGGAGTGCTCCGATTTTTTGATAGGAAATGGCGATTCGAGAAACGGATTCGTCCACTTGAAAATTTTCATGTTGGAAGGAAGATCTCTCGCCGTACGGCAGGAGGTGGGTAAAAAAATGCTCCATCTTTTGAGCGAGTTTTTTTCCCACTCAGTGAAAGAGCTAAATTTCCAAATCACCGTAGAGATAGGGGAGTTTCTCAGGAACCTCTATTTTAAAATTCCTTCCGAAATTTAATTTTCTTGATATTTTGGTGATTTTTTCTTGAACTAAATTTTAAGAAGGATATTCTACATTTTTTAACTAGTTCGTTAACAGGAGGACTTATGACTAAAGAAGTTGTAAAACATCGGAAAGATGAAAAAAAGAAGCCCTTGTTGTCTGCAAAGGAGAAGAAGGCGAAAAAACAAGAAAAAAAGCTGAATAAGGGAAAAGCTTAAAATAGAGCCTCACGAAGGTGAGGCTAAAAACTATGGTTTTAGAGCGCGGAATTTATGCGGCGGTTTTGACGCCGCTGAAAAAAGATTTAAGCTGCGATGTCGAAAAGCTGGTCCAGCATTCTTTGGGTTTGATTGAAAAAGGGTGCCAGGGAGTCGCTCTCTTCGGCACGACGGGAGAAGGGCCCTCGTTCTCGACGAGAGAGCGGATCGATGTGTTGCTGCGCGCGGTTGCTTTGGGCTTGGATCCAAAAAAGATTCTCTTCGGCAATGCGGCCAGTTCCATCGACGATACAGTAGAGGCGGCAAAAGCGGTCTGTAGCGTCGGATGTGCGGCTCTGTTGGCGGCTCCCCCTTGCTTTTACAAGAATGTGAAAGAGGAGGGTGTGGTCTCTTTTTATCGGGAGATCATTCGGAGGAGCGGCGATGGTAGACTCAAGGTCATCCTTTACCATATTCCCCAGTTTTCTGGAGTTCCAATGACGATTCCAATCATTGAGAAACTGGTCTCTGAGTTTTCTGAAACGATCGTAGGCTTGAAGGAGAGCGAAGGGAATTTGCCTTTGGCGAAAGCGGCGATTGAGCGGTTTAAAAATCTCATGATCTATGTCGGTAGCGAAAAGATGATCGTCGATGCTGTTCGCGCCGGCGGCGCCGGTTCGATCTGCGGCTTGGCGAATCTCTATCCCGAGCTGATCTGCAGTTTGTTGCAAAAAGAGGTGAATCCTCCAGAGATCGACCAGATCTTTCAAGGTTTGAAGGGGCTCGATTTCATCCCTGCGCTCAAGGCAGAGCTCCGTTGGCACGATGTCAGGCCGCCTCTCGTAAAAATGCCATGAGCTCCATCTGTCTCAACATGATCGTAAAAAATGAACGGGATGTGATCCGGAGATGTTTGTCCTCGGTGAAAGGGATCATCGATTCCTGGATCATTGTCGATACGGGCTCGACCGATGGGACGCAAGAGGTTATCAGGGAGTTTATGAGCGATATTCCAGGGGAGCTTTTTGAGAGGCCCTGGGTCGATTTTGCCCACAATCGGAATGAGGCGCTCACATTGGCAAAGGGGAAGGGGGACTATCTCCTCTTCATCGATGCCGATGAGGAGCTTCTGTTTTCTCACACGTTTCAAATGCCGAAGCTCGATGGCGAGATGTATCTGATTCCGGTCGATCTTCCAGAGGGGATTTCCTATTTGAGGCAGCTGCTCGTCGATCAGAAAAAAGATTGGCGGTGGGAGGGGGTAATCCACGAGGAGATCGATCATCCAGATGGAAAGAAGACAGAGCTGTTGGCGGGGGTGAGGAACCGGTCGAGGCCGGCGGAGGGGTGCCGAGGGAGAGATCCTCTCAAGTATTGGAGAGATGCGCAAATTCTCGAAAGGGCTTTGGAGAAAGAGCCGCAAAATGCCCGCTACGCCTTTTTTCTGGCGCAAAGCTACCAGGTGGGGGAGATGTATGAGTTAGCTCTTTCTAGCTGGGAAAAAAGGGTTTTGCTGGGGGGATCGGAGCAGGAGGTCTACTACGCTCTGTATGCAATTGCGAGGATCCAGCTCCTTTTGGGATTTGCCCCCGAGATCTTTTTGGAGGGATTTGAGAGGGCGCACAGGTTTCGCCCTTCTCGGGCAGAGCCTTTATTTTGGCGGGCTTATTTTGAATTCGGTCGAAAAAATTTTGAAGAGGCTTACCGGCTTGTGAAAGAGGGGATAGAGATTCCTTTGCCGAGCGACCACGTCTATGTGGAGCAGTGGATTTACGATTATGGACTTCCCGTTCTTGCGGCTGATTGCGCCTTTGCTTTGGAGAAAGTAGAGGAGATGAGAAGGTGGGTTCAGAGGCTTGAAGCGAATCCGAAAGTTTCTCCAGATCATCTTGCGGTCAACAAAGAGAAATTGCTATATCTTGAACAACTGAGGTGATTGCGATGGGCTTGACTATTTTGGCTTTTCTTCTTTTGGGGCTATCTTTCTTGAGCGTCTGGTTCCGGAGAGAACCGAAGGTGTGGGGAGGTCTTTTTGGGGCGAGCTTGCTCGCGGGCCTCGCTTCAGAGCATGTCTATTGGCAAGGCTTGATGATTTTGGCGGTCTGGGCGCCTCTTTGGTTTCTCTATGCTGAAACTAAAGGGAGAGACGCTAAGATTATTTTTTTCTCAGCCCTGGTTTTTTTGAGCTTTGCGTTCAAGTTACATCTCTTCCCCGGGTTCAATCCGACGAAGATCACGCCGAGATTTTATTTGGGCTACATGGCGCCGATCATAGGGTTTTTCCCGCTGGCGCTTTTGGTTCCGTTGGCATCGAGCAAAAAAGATTGGAAAGTTGTCTTTACGAAGGGGCTAGGCTACAGCTTGGCGGGGATCGGCATTATGGCCGTTTTAGCTATTGCTGCAGGCTCCGTCTCCTTGCAAGCTAAACTTCCAACTTATCCAGGGCTTCGCTATTTGGTGAATTTAGTCCTGGTAACGATTCCGGAAGAGGCCTTTTATCGTGGGTTTATCCAGAGAGATCTTTGTTCCTTCCTCCCGAATAGCAAAGGGGGCAAGGCGGCCGCTTTGATCATCACATCGCTCATTTTCACGATGGGCCATCTCTATTGGAGCCCGACATGGGCGATTTTGGGATTTGTCTTCTTGGCGAGCCTTCTCTACGGCTGGATCTACATGGCGACAGGAAAGATCGAAAGTTCGATCTTGTGCCACTTTTTATTGAACTTCATCCACATGACGTTCTTCACCTATCACGCGATGTGAGGTAGTCCTTAACAAGTAGTGCTGAATTCTGCTCGCAAGGGCGAGTAATCTGCGTCATCACCCTGCGGGATTCCTTGCAGCTACATGTTGCGGACTACCCGATGTGATTATACAGCCGCGGGGACGAAGCTGGGCAATGGATGATGAGCTGCCGCTTCCGCTTCTGTGGCGCAAGAAGATGTTTGAAATTGGTGTTCTCTTGATATGCCGTCGTCGAATTCCCGGAGGAAGGCGACAACGCGATCTTGCGTAGCTTGGCCCCAGCCGCTCCAGTGGGTCGCATCGACGAATTTTTTCTTCTTCTCATCCCAGGTTGCGGGGAGTTCGTGCCATTGCCTGTTGGCTTTGGGGAAGAAGTCGTGCAGGATTCTGGTCTGGTTCTGATTTTTGCAGTGCATGAGCCGGTCTTTTCCATCGGGCGGCGCAAGGAAGAGGGCTTTGCCTGTGAAGGTTCTCATCTTTTGGGAACTTTCATTTCTGACGTTCAAGTTGTAGTCGGCTCGGATTCTTCTTGCGAAAGGGCGGAGTTTTGCGAGAGGGACGAAATTCTGGACCATTACGTTGGCGCTCTTGAAACCTCTATCGACGATGAGGCCGACCGGTTTTTCTGGCGTCGATTGTTCCACCGCTACGTGGGCCGCTACGTGGGCGCCGACGCAGTAGCCGTTGAGGACGATCTTGGCTCCTGGCGTATCTTCATCGATCCGCGCCATCAATCTCTTGAGGTCGCCCGCCATCGCCTTGGAGGTCACTTCGGATGGATTGAAGAGGACGACGTCCCATCCCTCTTGGCGCAGATAGTCGTAGTTGCGGGGGTGGAGGTTTTGGTAATGTTTGGCCAAAACGAAAATCATCGTTTTCTTTGTAGGATTCTCGACGGACGCTGGGATTCGGACCGCGTCGAGGAAGGTATTTGTGCTCGAGATCAGCTGCTCGATCGGCTTGGCTCCATTGCGGATGATCTCGCCTCTCCGATCTTCTAATGAAGGACCGCAGGGAAAAAGGGTTCGGAAGAAATCATTCTGGGCGACGCTGGTCCGGACGAAAGCGGAAAAGAGGCCGTATTGAACCAGGTAATGAGGGAAAATATCGGTGAAGAATCTCTTGATCGCAAGGAGTGGGAATAGGACGAGTTTGAGGACGAATACGATGATTTTCTTCACGGTCGGGAGGAATTTGGGAGGCGGAGGTTGCGGGATGGGTCCGGCAACGGCCGCTTCTTTGAGAAGCTCTTGTGTAATATGCTGTATGTTTTCTTTGAACTTGAATTGCTCGGGTCGATCTCTGTGGTAGACTTCGAGGCGGTCTTTGTAAGCTCCGTATTTTTCTGGATCCATCATCTCATCGATCAGCGCGGGGATCCGGCTGAACGAGGTGTCCCGTTTTCCAAGACCATATCGGTCAGTCAAGTCGATGTTGAGCCCTTCCCATGGCATGTGTCCGACTGTATCGTCGATGATGGTGGGAACTTTTTTCAGTAGAGCTTCGTTGAATGCGCCCGAACCTGCTTTTGTGAACATGCAGCGGGCGGTCGCCATGTATTCGTGGACATTATTGACAAACCCAAGGATGGAAAAAGAGAGTTGGGTCTTTGGATGGACAAACTGCCCGTTGGCCCGCTCTTCAAAGCCGTTGTCGCGCAGTAATTTTTTGATCTTATCCTGCATGGAGACTTGGCGGGCGCAAAAGACGGTGTAGTGGGCTTGGTGCCGGGAGAGTCCCTCTTGGCCTTTCAAAATTTCTTTGACGAAGTTGTAGTTGGCGTTCGAACCGAAAGAACCGCCGAGCATCAAGAGGATCGACTCTTTTCCTTCTGGGATTTGCAGCTTCTCGCGGAGAGCCTCTTTTTCTTTAGGCGTGTGCTCGTAATAGAATTCAGGGCGGATGCCGTAACCGATCGGCTTGACGAGAGTTTTGTCGACGTGGGGATGGATTCGACTCGCGATTTCTTGGAGAGAATAGGGGATGAGGTAGCGGTGGGGAGCTAAAGGGACGTCGGGTGCTGGCCAGTTATGGGAGTAGATGGCGTTGTCGGAGTCAGTTGGGATGACCATGACGGGGATGCCTCTCGAGGCGGCCGCCTGCAAAAGAGGGGAGTTGATGAGGGGAACGACCGAGATGATGATATTCGGGTTGGTGTCTTCGATGTACTGGTCGAGGGCGTTTCGGATCCAGGTCTCTCTCAATTTCATGATCCAGAGACCGATCTTCGCGACGATCGGCATGGTACGGAACCACTGCCCTTCTACAGCTTTTTTATAAAAATCGGCGCCGCTAGTACCGAGAGGCCACAGCAAGTCGGCGACAAGTTCTTTTTTCTTGCCGGCTCTTCCTTTCAATATCGCTGCGTTGGGAAATTTTTCTTGAATGGCTCTTTCAACTGAGTCAGCGACCATCTCGTGGCCTCCGCACTTAGAGGTCAGGATGAGCGCTCGAAAATCACTTGGTATTTGTTGAATGCCGTTCATTTGGCAAAGATAATACTGCTTTCTCCCCTAAAAAACAACAGAATCTTTATTTTTCCCTTAGGAACGACTGATCTTTTTTTTATGTAAATAAAAAAAAGTAATTGGCGCGATAGTTAAAATATTTCCAATGAGAATCATGAAAACATAACGGACATGTGAGCCAATATTTATGTTGTCGGGGGGTAAAATACTAACTATGATTGTCACGGCGCAGCCTAAAATGCCAAAGAGATTTGTGGTCCATAAACCTAAAATTTTTCCTGGAATCTTGAAGGCGAGAGGCCTGTCTTGGAACTTGGAGCGAAGTTTTAAGCAAGAGAGGAACATGAGGATGTACATGATCATGTACAGTTCAGCGCTCAAGGCCGTGAGGAACCAGTAGAAGGCGTTGACACCGGGGACGAAGAGGAAGAGAAGGCAAATGAGGCTTACGATGAGCGCTTGGCCGATGATGATGGCCGCAGGGGCGCCGTGCCGGTTTTTCCCTGCGAGAATCGGGGGAAGATACCCAAATTCTGCGGCATGGAGAAGCCCTTTTGCGGGTGAGATGAGCCAGTTGATGAGGCCCCCGACAGTTCCGATGACAACGCACAAGGTGAGCAGAGGGATCCCGCCGTTGATTCCAAAAGCGCTAAAGAAATTGGCGAATACTTGCATCACGCCCGATACGAGATTGATCTGATTGGCGGGTAAGACGAGGGCGATCGTGAGTGACCCGAAGAGCATCGAGAACAAAATGAATAAGCTCGAGATGAGCATGGCTCTCGGGTAGTTTTTTTGTGGATCCCGGATATCGTGGACATGCACGCCTGCCAGCTCCATCCCTAAAAAACAGGACATGATCGAGACGAGGGAGATCCAGTGGGTCGCCTCATTCAGTTGTGGAATCGGATCGATCGCGATTTGAAGAGGTTTGCCTGAAATGATCCAAGCGGCGCCAAAACCTATGAGGAGGAGCATCGGGATGATTGTCCCGATCATCGCACAGATGTTGTTGATCCGGACCGAAATCCGGAGGCCAAACAGATTGATGAAGGTGAGGGTCCAAAATAAGATCAAGATGAAGCAGACGAGATATTCTTTCTGGTTCGCGAGCTCAGGATTGACGAGGTAAGCGGCCGTGCCGGCAATGAAGGAGAGGATTGAGGGATACCAGACCATCGTGTTGATCCATTGGAGCCAGATGGCGAGCATCGCCCACTTTTCTCCAAAGGCCATTCGAACCCAATGGTAGACGCCCCCTTTTTCCGGAAAGGCGGCCGAAAGTTCCGCAGAGACGAGCGCTGTAGGAAACAGGAAAAAGATCGCGGCAAAAATAAAGAAGAAGATTAGAGAGCTGCCGAACAGAGCTGAAGAGGGGAGATTCCGAACGCTGTCGATCGCCGCGATGACCAGCATGATGAGGGAAAAAAAGGAGATTTTTTTATTCATGAACCTATCCGTAAAGTAGTTTGCGGCAAGCCCGAGAATTCGGGCGAGCGATTTTCGAAAGAAAAGCCGAGGTCAATATCGGGACGGGGATATGGCCTCGGTTTTTTCTTTCGAAAAGCGCCGGCCGAAACTCGGGATTGCTCAAAATACTTTGCGGATAGGTTCATAGCTACCAGTTGAAGTCAAGGCGGATGTCGCCCCGCTGATCAAAGTAAGGGCGCCGGTCGAGAACCGACGTTTCGGCGACATAGGTGCTGGAGAGGGTGAAGCAGCGGTAGGTGATCGTGAAGCCGAAGCGAACGGTGAAGAGTTGCCAGGTGTAGTCCCACCCTTTGACATTGAAGGGAATTGTCTGCCCTTCAAACGTCGATTTATACTCTTGCCGCATCAAAGGACATTCCATCGCCCAGCCCAAGGCGACAAGCGGGGAAATGCACATCGTGTTGTAGCGGTTGATGTCCTGCACTTGCAAGGCAAATCCTGCCTCGGTCCGCATCGTTGTCGCGGAATTCGAATCGACATTGAGATTGAGTCCTGGAGCTCCCTTTTCCTTCACTTCGCCTTCACGGATGTAGAGGATATCGAGATTGAAGTAGGGGAAAGCAAAACACATGTCAGGGCCAAAGAAGACAGCGGTGGCTAACTGCGTCATCACCTCCGTGTTGTGTCTGTTTCCTGTCGCCACCTCGTCGATCGTGTTGTAGCGGATGTGCCGGTAGGTGTTGCAGCTCTCAAGGCCAGCTAAAACCGAGAGTCCGACATAGAAGTTTTCCATCGAATAGTCGGTGTAAACAGCGCCGAACCAGCCGTGCGAAGAGCCGCGCCCCTGTCCATGGCTCCAATGCAAATGGGTGTCGTTCCAGAGGCCGCCTGCGCCCACGACCCATCCATCGTATATTTCGATGTCGTATCCAGCAGCGACGCCCTTTGAATTCGCTGTGAATCCAATTTGCTCTTGCATATCTTTTTCTTGCAGCCAGTTTCCGTAGGGGAGTGTCCATACGCGCGATTGACCTGAGCAGACACAGTGGGGAACCGGTCTTCTGTGGAACATGGACAACAGTTGTCCGCCGAGGGCTGCCTGCACTTCGGTGAAGGCGCTGTAGGGGGCTGGATGGAGCTGATCGAGTGCTCCGTTCACCTGCGCTGTGGAGAGGCCTGCCATCGCATTGACTGCGGCCAAGAGGGCCGCATCGGCGCTGAGAGCGCCCGATGCTTTGAGTGCATTGATGTTATTTCCTACACTCTCGGTGTTGAAATTCGAAAAAGTAAATCCTAAGAAAGGCTGGAGAATATCTACTTTGATGATCGCATCGGTGCCCGTGTAAGAGATGGAGGGAGAAAAGTTCGAGTTCGTCGATACGATGGGCAAATCGAACGTGCCGGCGATGCCGGTGCCCGATGTTAAAACAGTATAAGTTTGGGAATTGCCATAGAATCCCGAATCGGGAGTGATCGTCAAAGTACCGTCCAAGTTGGCAGTTCCCGTCACATCGAGGAGACTGCTGGAACCTGGCGCAATCTCTATGATTACGTTCGAAGTGGGGTTCAAAATCAAGTTCCCCTGTACCGTGAGCGTTCCGATCGAATTGCCTGGCTGGATTGTGCCGCTGCTCGTCACAGCGCCCGTCGTTCCTGTCCCGCTGAGCGTGGCGCCAGAGGAGACTGTGAGGAGAGAGGCTCCGCTCAGGTTTCCGTTTACACTCAATCCTCCCGCCTGAAGTGCGATTGGACCCGAAAAGGTGGAGCTGTTGGCCGATATAGTAAGCGTCCCGCTATTCGTCTTGTTTAACGTGCCGTTGCCGGTCAACGTCCCTGCATAAGTTCCTGCGAACGACTGATCGAAGGTGAGGGTCGCGTTGTTTTGGATATTTCCCTGCAAGCCATCCGAATCGCCCTTCAACGTTCCCGCAGAAACTGTCGTCCCTTGCGAGTAGTTGTTGTTTCCGGTCAGCGTCAAAGTGCCTGTGCCTGTCTTTGTGATCGACCCAGCGCCGCCGATATTTCCTGTGATCTGATACTCCGTTGCCGCAGCGGGATTGAACGTCGTAGCTCCTGTGATCGTGAAAGTGCGTGCTGAAGTAGTTGCCGCTGTCGTAATAAGAGTCGTCCCAGCGGTCATTTGAACATTCCCCGTAGACGATCCAAACGCCGAGTCGCCGCCGATGCTCAAAATTCCTGCGGAAATTGTTGTCCCGCCAGAAAAGGTGTTCGTCGAAGTGGCGGGAAGCAACAGGGTTCCAGGTCCTGACTTCGTCAAAGATCCCGATCCGCTGATAACGCCTGAAAGAGTGACGGTGTCGCCTGCATTGACTACTTGCACCGTTCCAGATCCTGTCAAAGAGACAGGTCTCGGTGAATTCAGAGGTCCCGCTGCAGATAAAGTTCCCGCTGCGATCGTAATTGGGTCGGTGGCACGGCCAAGATTGCCATCGTTTGAGACGGTGACTGTCCCTGAATTGATCGTTGTTCCGCCAGAATAGGTGTTGGCTCCTTGCAAAATGACAGCTTGCGTACCGTTCATGACAAGGCCGCCTGTCGTTACGCCGGCAGCTTGGTTCCCTTGGATGGCCGATGTGATCGTGATGTTGCCCGAGGTGTTGTTGAAGGCGATTGTTCCGCCCGATGCGATGAAGATGTCTTGGCCGTAGGCTGAGCCAGCAGAACCGTTGCCGCCCGCTGCTCCGCCCGTCGCTGTATTTGAGGGGCTGAGCGAAAGGCTATTTCCAATTGTGACGGTAGCGCCGCCGGTGACAAAGATAGCGCCCCCCATTCCCGCGCCGCCGCCGCCGCCCGTGGTTCCTCCAGCTCCCCCGCCAAATCCTGCTACGCCGTTTCCACCGCCGCCGCCGCCGCCAAATCCGCCTGTGCCTCCGGTTCCCGTTGTCGAACCGCCGCCGCCGCCGCCCACGGTACCACCATCTCCGCCATTGCCGCCGATCGATCCGCCGCCGCCGCCCGTTCCAAATCCTGCGCCGCCTGTGCTGGCAGCTCCGCCGCCGCCCCCGCCGCCGCCGCCGAAAAAGGTGTCAGCTCCGATCCCGATACCACCCGAGCCTCCTGAAGTTGCCCCTGCGCCGTTTCCATTGCCGCCTGCGCCAGCGCCGCCACCGCCGTTCGGAGCGTTCGCCGTGCCGCCCGCGCTGCTTGCAGTCGCTGCAGGGGGAGCGAATGCTGCGCCGCCTGCGTTGGCTGTGCCGCCGCTTCCGCCGCCGCCGCCGCCCCCTTCGTTTTGATTGAGGACGCCGCCCGCATTTCCTACACTTCCGCCCGCGCCGCCGCCGCCGCTACCGCCCGCTGTGTTACCGCCGCCGCCGCCGCCCGCAATCGATGCGGCGCCCGCGCCGCCCGCGCTCGTGTGCGTTCCTGTTCCAGCTCCAAAGCCGCCGCCGCCGCCGCCTGCTCCCGATCCGCCCCCTGCACCGCCTGCGCCGCCAGTTGCCTGGTTATTGTTCAGTGTCATCGAATTGAGCGTGACTTGCGCGCCGTTGTGGACATAGACCGCCGCACCGCCTCCTGCACCGCCGCCGCCGCCGGCAGCTCCCACACCGCCCGCGCCGCCGACAGAAAGGGTATTTTGCACTTGCAAGTTTTGAATTGTGACATTGCCTGAAGCGACAGCAAATCCAGAATAGGCCGAGGCGCCGGTGACGATCACCGGATTAGCCGAAATGATATTGAGATCGTGAGTGATGGCTGGGAGAGATTGAACCAGCGTGATGGTGCTGTTCATCGTATCAGTAAATGGAGTCGTAAATGAAATCGTGTCGCCCGGAGCAGAATTTAAAATCGCGTAGCGGAGTGTGCCTGTCGTTCCATCATCCGCCCCTTTTGTGACAGGGGGAGGGGCAGAGGCGAGGGGAATCGCTGCGCAAAGGCACAGGCTGACGGCGGCAGTGAACGGCTTGCAAATCCCCATCGATCTCTCGTAGACAGTATCTAATTGAATACTACAAATAAATTCTTGAGTCAATGATCTTTAGTCTAGACTCAAAAGAAAAAAGTGGATAAAATTTTCCGTTTTCCCAAGGGTTTTTATGATTCATTTAGCAGTCCTCATTATCTCAATTTTGACTCGGATATCTTCTTGCGCTGATTACAATGAAGAGATTCTCAATGAACTGAAAACAGCCGGAAAAAAAATCGAGATCGGAAACGACGACTTGCGGGTCCGGTATGTGAACATGCAAGGGTGCATTGAACATCAGCTCGCCTGTGCATTGGCGCTCGGTGAAATTGATCAACTCGCCGGCGTAATCCACACACCGATGCCTGCAACGCCGCTTTGCATCAAGCCGCAAGAGGGATATGAAGAGATTCTCGACGAATCGATTCGCAACGACCCACAAAAATTGTACACAGTGCTCTCTCGAGCCAAGATTGTCCGAGAATATTTGACGAAAGGGGCCAAGCTCTACATTGCTTATCCCCAAGGCGGACTTGAAAAAAGAAACGGGGAGCAACAAAATACATACCGAGAAGAGCTGGAGCGGTATTCAGGAACTCTCGTCGACACTATTTTGAACGATACTCAAATTCCACCTGAGATGATCGGAGCGACCTACCTCTTCAGAAGCGAAGGTCAAGTCTACGCTTTTTCGATCCAATCGAGACAAGTGAACGACATCCAGGCCTTGACCGAATGGGGCCTTTGGTTCGGTCCCGTCGATCATCCTGAAATTGCCGCACGAGTGGACGCTGTATTCGATTATTTAAGTCAAGCAGGCGGGCCCGACCTACGCCAGGAATTCAGTTTGTAAAAACTAGGGTGAGTCATTATAAGTCTTAACTATACCGCGCCCGCTTAGGTTGTGTGAATTTGGACTCGGCGAGACAAAGCCAAATCAAACTTTGCGTTCCGAACGACGAAGCCCTGCCCTAAGTGGGCAGGGTGAGAAGGAGGATCGATTTGGCGAAGTCGCAGCAAGTCCAAATTCACACAACCTAAGCGGGCGCGGTATAAGAGGAGACTTATTCATGCACGATCCATTCCACGTTGTAAAACAACTCCACAAATACAAGTATTTTTCGCTCCCGGCATTGGAAGAGCAAAGAATGGGGCAGATCTCCCGACTTCCCATTTCAATTCGGGTCATGCTTGAGTCTCTGCTCCGCAATTGCGATGGAAAGAAGGTGAGAGAGGAAGATGTCATCCGGCTCGCTAAGTGGAATCCTGAGCACCCTTCGCCCCTCGACGTCCCTTTTTGCGTCGCCCGGGTCATTTTGCAGGACTTTACAGGAGTGCCTCTGTTGGTGGATCTCGCGACGATGCGCGATGCGGTCGCCGATCAGAATAAAAATGCGACGATCATCGAGCCGCAGGTACCTGTCGATCTCGTCATCGACCACTCGGTCCAAGTGGATCGGGCCGGAACGCCCGATTCGTTCCAATTCAATCTCGAAGTCGAATTCGAACGAAACCGGGAGCGGTACGAGTTCATGAAATGGGGCCAAGAGGCCTTTGAGACATTCAAAGTCGTCCCCCCTGGAATCGGGATTGTCCACCAAGTCAACTTAGAGCACATCGCCTCGGTCGTCATGGAGAAAGATGGAGTTCTTTTCCTCGACACCCTCGTAGGAACCGACTCTCATACGACGATGATCAACGGCCTTGGCGTCGTCGGATGGGGCGTCGGAGGGATTGAAGCCGAAGCGGCGATGCTCGGCCAGCCCGTTTCGATCGAGACGCCTGAAGTGATTGGCTTTAACCTCGAAGGGGAGCTCGCCGAAGGGGTGACCGCGACCGACTTGACCCTCAGGATCACAGAAATTCTCCGAAAAGAAAAAGTCGTCGGAAAATTCGTCGAATTTTGCGGTGCCGGAACAGCGAGCCTCTCGGTTGCCGACCGGGCGACGATCGGCAACATGGCCCCCGAATATGGAGCCACGATGGGATTTTTTCCCGTCGATGAAAAGACCCTCGATTACTTGCGCCTGACCGGGCGAACCGAAGAGGAGATCAAACGGATCGAAGAATATTTAAAAGCTCAAAAACTCTTCGGCGTGCCGCGCAAAAGCGAGATCGACTTCACAAAAGTGCTCGAGCTGAATCTCTCGACAGTCCGCCCCTGCGTCGCTGGACCCAAGCGGCCCCAAGATCGGATTCCTCTCGAGTCGGTCAAAAAGAAATTCCACGACCTCCTCGAAGCGCCGATCGCCTCAGGCGGCTATGAGAAAAAAGGCTCTGAGCTGACCAAATCGGTCTATTTACATTCTGGCGGCTCATTTGCTATCGCCGATGATTCGGGAGGGACACAAAACAACACAGGCGAGAAAAAAATTTGGAGCGAAGAGGAGATGCTCACCAATCGCCCCTTCACGACGCCGGTTGCCCCTCCGGGATACACCGAACGGGTCCCCTGCGAAGGGAAATTGAAGCACGGCTCAGTTGTGATCGCGGCGATCACAAGCTGCACCAACACGAGCAACCCGAGCGTCATGGTGGCCGCTGGCCTTTTGGCAAAGAAAGCAGTTGAAAAGGGGATGAAAGTCAATGCGCTCGTCAAGACGAGCCTCGCTCCCGGCTCCCGCGTCGTTACCGATTACCTGGCAAAAACGGGACTTCAGCAGTACCTCGACACTCTCGGATTTCAGCTCGTCGCCTACGGCTGTACAACCTGTATAGGCAACAGCGGGCCGCTCGATGCAAAGATCGAAAACGCAATCAAAGAGCACGATATCATCTCCGCCAGCGTCTTGAGCGGCAACCGGAATTTTGAAGCGAGGATCCACGGCTCAGTCAAGGCGAACTTCTTGATGTCGCCTCCTCTCGTCGTCGCTTACGCCCTCGCCGGTAGAATCGACATCGATCTGACGGAAGAGCCTCTCGGCAAAGATCAGGAGGAAAATCCGATCTATCTCAGGGATCTTTGGCCCACCCGCCGCGAAATCGAGCAGGCGATTGCAAAAGGGCTCCAGCCCCAGATGTTCAAGAAGCGGTACGCCAATATTTTGACCGACAACCCCGTTTGGGAAGAGGTCAAAGTGGGAGGCGGCGCCCAATACGAGTGGAAAGAGGAGAGCACCTACATCCGAAAACCTCCATTCTTTGACAACTTCTCGACTTCTCTCCCGCCTCGGAAAGAATTTGCCCATATGCGCCCCATGGCGCTCCTCGGCGATTCGGTCACAACCGACCATATCTCGCCCGCAGGTGCCTTTAAACCCAACACCCCCGCTGGGAAATACCTCCTCTCAAAAGGGGTCAAAGAAGAAGATTTCAATAGCTACGGAAGCCGCCGCGGCAACCACGAAGTGATGATGCGCGGCACCTTCGCCAACGTCCGGATTCTAAATAAAATGGCGGGCGGCAAAGAGGGCGGTTTCACCAAGCTGATGCCCGAAGGGACCATCATGCCGATCTTCGATGCCTGCCAAGAGTATGAGAAGAAAAAAGTGCCCCTCATCATTTTTGCCGGCAAAGATTACGGGATGGGAAGCTCTCGCGACTGGGCTGCAAAAGGGACCGCGCTCCTCGGCGTCCGCGCCGTCGTTGCGCAAAGTTTCGAGCGAATCCACCGGAGCAATCTCATCGGAATGGGAGTCCTCCCGCTTAAATTCCCCGAAGGGCAAAGCTGGGAATCTCTAGGCATCACCGGCGACGAGACATTTTCACTCGAAGTTCCTGAGAAAATGACCCCGCGGCAAGACATAATGCTAACGATCGAACACGGAACCCAGAAGCGGCAAGCCAAGTTGATCTCGTGTATCGACACTCCCACCGAAGTCGATTACTATCTGCACGGGGGCATCCTTCCGTTTGTTCTACGAGAGATTCTTAAGAAGCAAAACGGTTAACCTCTCTCCCCTGCCCTTGCCTTTGGGGCAGCAGGAGCACGGGCACGGGAAAAGGCAGTCGGGCGAAGCCCCCGCTGCCCCATAGGCAGGGGCAAGGGCACGGGCGAGGGCAGGGGAAAAGGCAGTCGGGGCAAAGCCCCCGCTGCCCCATAGGCAGGGGCACGGGCGAGGGCAGGGAAAAGGCAGTCGGGGCGAAGCCCTCGCTGCGCCATAGGCAGGGGAGAGGATATTAATTTTTTAGGTTAGCGATGTCGATTGGGGGGACCGGATCGCCGAGGGAGAAGTCGAAGACTTTGGAGTAGAAATAGAGTTCTGCTTCCAGCGCCCGCTGGATGTTTTCCGCTTGGCGGAAACCGTGCTGCTCATTTTTGAAGAGGAGATACGCTGTCGGAATGCCGCGCTTTTTGAGGCTTTCGTACATTTTTTCCGACTGCGGCGGAGGGACGATTAGATCTTCATCTCCTTGAAGGAGGATGACGGGGCAATGGATCTGATCGACGAAGTAGAGGGGAGAGCGGGCCAAATAAAGATCCCGATCGGCGGGATAGGGCCCAATCAGCTTATCTAGATAGCGCGCTTCAAACTTGTGTGTATCGAGAACGAGGGCTTCGAGGTCGCTGACGCCGAAATAAGAGGCGCCCGCTTTGAAGACATCGCGGAAGGCGAGCGAAGCGAGAGTTGTGTAACCTCCGGCGCTTCCCCCGGCGATGGCGAGCCGTTTTGCATCTGCCAGGTTCTTTTTCACAAGGTAGAGAGCTGCGTTGCAACAATCGTCGACGTCGACGATGCCCCAGTTTTTAGTCAGCCGTTCTCGATAGGCTCTCCCATAGCCGCTGCTTCCCCCGTAGTTTACATCGACGACCGCAAAGCCGCGCGATGTCCAATATTGGATCTCGAGATCAAGCTCAGCTGTTGTTTGGCCTGTTGGACCGCCGTGCGAGATGAGGCGGAGTGGGGGAGTTTCCCCGGGTAGACCTTTGTATTGGGGATTTTTGGGAGGGTAATAGAAGGCGTAGGCAGTTTTG
Organism: Verrucomicrobiota bacterium; assembly: GCA_018239895.1. GTDB lineage: Bacteria > Chlamydiota > Chlamydiia > Chlamydiales > SM23-39 > SZAS-17. Next base: position 13,812 of record JAFEGL010000061.1, on the reverse strand, counting down.
TTGTCGGTGGTTGGGAACTCGATCGGTTGCGCGACCGAGATATAGCTGGGATCGAGGGCTAGGTCGCGGCTTTTTTTCAAAATTTGGGTACGGCCCGACTTGAGATTGTATTCGACAATCGCCTTGGTCTCAGTGGCGGAGCCGGCCGTGATGTAGAGATGGTTGCCTGTGACGGAGAGCGCCTGGATCTGGTTGTAAGGCATTTTGAGGGAGCGGAGCGAGCCATCTTTCAAAGAAAGAATGGCGAGGTGATCGACCCCTTTTTCCGAATAGGCGCAGACGATCTTGTCGGTGCCCCAGAAATCGTAGGTCTGCTGTCCGAGCCACCAGTCGGGGGTGGTGAATTCGGCCTCCATCGGATGGAGCGGCTCGACGCGCCCTTCATTTTCCCGATAGAGATTCCACCAGCCGGAGCGGTCAGAGATGAAATAGAGCTGGCCGTCGGGGCCCCAAGAAGATTGGGAGATCGACTCTTCGGTCCCTCCGGCTATGAGGCGGGATTGGCTCAAGGTTCCGTCGGGATTGATTTCGGCGACCCAGAGTTCGCTTCCGTCCCAAGGCATATTCGGGTCTTTCCAACATATATAAGAGAGGGATTTCCCATCGGGGCTGAGACGGGGGCGGGTGTAAAAATCGTACCCCGACGCAATTTTTTGAACGGCCCCGGTCTTCTTGTCGACAGCGGCGAGGCAGTTTTCGACCGTCTTGCCGTGGATTTCAAGGACGCAAAAGAGATATTTGGGAGAGGCGCACCCGTCGGCGAAGCGGCCGTTTTCATAATTTGTTAAGCGGACGATGGAGCCGTTGGGGCTGCATTGGTAGATCTGCTGGTCTTCGTAATTGGTAAAATAGAGGGTTTGCCCGTCGACAATGTAGCTTCCGCCTCCATATTCATGGACTCGAGTCCGGGAGTTGTAATTGATAGGAAGGAGATCTTTGAGAGTTCCATCGGGAGAGCGCTGGACAATGGTGGAGCGCCCTTTTTCCAGAGGCCGCGACTCAAGCCAGTAGACATATCCATCTGGTTTTTCTCCGGCGCCGCCGAGGCGGATCTCGTGGGAGACAATCATGGTGGGGGTGATGGGAGATTTCCAAGAGCCGTAGGGGGCCGCCGTCATTTTCGCCTCGATCGAACTGCACATGATTAGAAGGGATAGCCAAAAATATTTCATAGTGTGAGAAGTATACACAAAAAATATTTTTTTCGAGGGGAATTTTGTGAGTTGAAAGTATCTTTCCATTGTGCCATTCTTACTTCGAATTCATTTTTTGCAGGTTATAATTTATGAAAAAGGGACTCTTTCTCAGAAAGCCGATGAAGGCTGCTGAAGGGGCGGATAGTCTGGAAGAAGGACATCACGAACTGAAGCGACACCTAAAAGCTTTCCATTTGGTTTCGATTGGCATTGGCGCCATCATCGGAGCAGGAATTTTCGTGATCACGGGTCAAGCTGCGGCAGAATATGCGGGCCCATCGATTGTCATGTCGTTCATCATTGCCGCCATCGTCTGCGTTTTCGCCGGCTTATGCTATGCGGAACTCTCATCGATGATTCCCGTCTCCGGGGGGTCCTACTCTTACGCCTATGTCGCCATGGGGGAATTTCCCGCTTGGATCGTCGGATGGTCGGTAACGGCCCAGTACTTGATTTCGGCATCGACCGTCGCCGTCGGCTGGTCGGGCTATTTTTCAAGCTTGATGAAAGATTTTGGCATCCCGCTGTCCAACTTATTTACAGGCGCTCCATTCCTTTTTGAAGAGGGTTGGAAATTGAGTGGAACTATTTTGAATCTGCCTGCGATGATCCTCGTCTTTTTGGTCGGCGTCTTGATCTCCGTCGGGATCAAAGCCGCGGCCCGATTCAACCACGCGATGGTCTTCATCAAGTTGGCTACCGTTATCTTGTTCATCATCATCGGCATCCCCTACATCCAATCGGACAACTGGCTTCCGTTCATCCCTGAAAACACCGGCGTTTTCGGCGAGTTCGGCATCAGTGGAACGATCCGTGCGGCAGGTCTCCTCTTCTTCGCCTACCTTGGATTCGATACTGTCTCCACCTTGGCCCAAGAAGCGGTCAATCCCCAGAAAGACCTTCCGAAAGGGATTTTGGGTTCGCTCTTCGTCTGCACCTTGGCCTACATTGCTACATCGCTTGTTCTGACGGGCGTAGTCAACTACACTCTCCTCGGAGTGCCAGACCCGATGTCTGTCGCTTTGAACGTCATGGGCGCGAAGTTCTTCTGGCTCAAATTCATCGTGAAACTGGCGATCATCGCAGGCCTTGCCTCGGTGGTTCTCGTCCAATTGCTCGGCCAGTCGAGAGTCTTCTTTGCGATGAGCCGAGACGGACTCCTCCCTCAGCAGTTCAGCCAAGTGAACAAATCGACCAAGACCCCTGTCTTCTCGTCGGTGATCACCTGCCTGCTCTCGATGATTGTTTCGGGTCTCTTCTCTGTCAATATTTTGGGCCAGCTCGTTTCGATGACGACCCTGTTCATCTTCGCCATGGTTTGCTTGGGAGTGCTCATCTTACGCTACACTCATCCTGAGTTCAAGCGGAGCTTCAAAGTGCCCCTCGTTCCCTACATTCCGCTTGTCGGGATGTTGGTCTGCTTGGGCCAGATGTGCTTCCTTCCTTTGGCTAGCTGGGTTCTCCTCCTCGGTTGGTTAGCAGTAGGGCTCGCCATCTACTTCCGCTACGGCATCCGCCACAGCAAACTCCGCCGAGTATAATATAAAGCCGCTCCTGCCGCGATATGCGGCAGGATCGCACACCCCAGATAGAAAGAGGGCCGGACGAAAGTCCGGCCCTTTTTATTTTAGTCGATTGTTAGGAGAGAGAAGACGGGGTAGGGGATGTTGGACCGGCCGTTGAGAGCTGATAGCTCGATGAGCGAGGCGACTTCGGTCACTGAAGCTCCTAAACTTTCAACCAATTGTCCAGCTGCTTTGACTGTGCCGCCAGTCGCGATCACATCGTCGATCACAAGAACTTTCTGCCCAGGTTTAAGGGCGCTTTTCTCTAGCTCAAACGAGGCCTTGCCATACTCGAGCTCGTAGGAGATCTTGACTACTTCGCCTGGAAGCTTACCCGCTTTGCGGACGAGAACGAGGGGAAGATCGAGCTCGTAAGCGAGAGCCGTCCCGAAGATGAAACCTCTCGAGTCGAGGCCGACAATGGCGTCGATCTCTGAATCGCGGTACCGCTCGGCGAAGGTGTGGATCGCCTTTTTGAAGGCCGCAGGATCGTTCAAGAGGGGGCTGTACCACTTGAATTGGATCCCCGGGATGGGGAAATCGGGAATGGTGTTGACGTAGTCTTCGATCCAGCCGTTAGACGTGACCGCAGATAGGGGCAACACAAATGAAAGCAGCGAACTAAATACGATTTTCTTCATAGAAGCTCCTTTGTTGGAAAAGAGGAGCATTTTTCCGGAAGATCTTTTAAAATTCAACGAGTTACGTGCGCTCTTTTAAAAATTCTTCTGAAACGAATTCGAGAAGGTCGCTCGGCTGGCACTGGAGAACTTTGCAGATCGCCTCGAGGGTGCTGAACCGGAGGGCTTTCGCCTTGCCGGTTTTTAAGATCGAGAGGTTCTGCTCAGTGATCCCGATCGCTTCGGCGAGATCTTTGGAGCGCATTTTCTTTTTCGCGAGAAGTAGATCTAGGTTTACAATGATTGGCATACTGAATCTATCCGTAAAATAGTTTGCGGCAAGTCCGAGAATTCGGGCGAGCGATTTTTGAAAGAAAAGCCGAGGTCAATATCGGGACGGAGATATGGCCTTGGCTTTTCTTTCGAAAAGCGCCGGCCGAAATTCGGGATTGCCCAAAGGATTTTGCTGATAGGTTCATATCGTATTGTTTTGTTCTTCTTGCAGAGAGGTTCCGATTTCCATGATGTAGGAAATGAGGATGATGAACAAGGCAAATCCGATGAATTTTAGCTCCTCGGAGCCTAGCGCAATGGTGAGGGTTCTTTGGCCGGGGGGATTATAAAAGGTTAATGTTAAAGTCATCAGTCCCATATATAGGGGATGGACGAGCTGGTTGATCAGAAGGGCGTAGCCGGCGTTGCGGATGCAATGGACGCTTTTTTCGGAGAAGATCTGGAGATTCTCGTAGAGTCTGAAAAGTTTAGCGAGAAAGGCGAGAGAGGCCATTGTGATGGCGGTCGGGATCATGTCGACCAGAAAGCCGAGGAACTTGATCGAGTCTGAAAGCTGGCCGATAGGTGGAATCGAGACGTTGGCGATGTGGGAAAATCGTTGAGTAAAGTCAAATCCAAGTTTGGCCAACAAGGGAAAGCCCCCTGTGATCCAGTATCCCGCTTGGAAAAGAGGGAGAAGGCAGAGAGTGGCGAGGGTTGCGATGCGCAAGGTTTTGCTGAGGCGTTTGATTTTGGTTTCGCGCGACATGGTGGCTCCTGGGTAAAATGAGAATTATCGAAAAACAGACATTTATTATCAAGAAACAATCATTTTCGGGGCGTTATGCAGAAAGTACATAAGTGGTGGGGACTCATCGCACTGATGCCGGCGCTCGCCATGACATTTGCCGATCAGAGCATCCTCCCGGTCGCATTGCCGAGCATTCAGGAGGCTTTGGGGGCCAGCAATGTCGCTCTGCAATGGAGCGTCAACTCCTATCTATTGGTTACGGCTGTGTTGGTGCTCGTCGGCGGGAAGCTGGGAGATCTGTTCGGCCACCGGAGAACATTCTCTTCAGGGATGTTCTTGTTTGTCCTCTCTTCGATCCTCTGCGCGATCAGCCCGAACTTGACATTTTTAATTGGAGCGAGAGCTCTGCAGGGGGTGGGCGCCGCTTTGATGTATCCCGCTTCGACGGCTCTTCTATCCGATCTATTCCCCCCATCGGAAAGGGGGCGGGCGACGGGGATCTTGGTGAGCGCGAGCTCGCTGTTTTTGATTTTGGGGCCCTTGCTGGGCGGTTATCTGACCCAAAACTTCACCTGGAGATGGATTTTTTGGATCAACGTTCCTGTCGGGATGGTCGGGCTTTGGCTGATCTATCTATTCATTCCGAAGTCGAAACCGACTGCGCAGAAGATCGATTTTTGGGGGTTTGTCTTCTTTACAGTGGCGAGCACCGCTTTGGTCTCGGCTTTGATGGAGGGGCGGGAGTGGGGCTGGGTTTCGGGAAAAATGGCTTTAGCTCTGGTCATTGCGATCGTGGGCGGCGCGCTCCTCGTTTGGCGCGAAAAGAGGGCGGTGCACCCTTTTCTCGATTTGAAACTTTTTCGCCACCCTGTTTATAAAGCGATCAATATCAGCGTCGGATCGACTCAGTTCATCATGATGATCACTGTGTTTTGGCCCCTATTCTTTCAAAAAGCGATGGGGTTGACTCCGCTCCAATCGGGCGCCATCACTTTCTTCTCTTCCATCCCAACCCTTTTTATGGCTCCTGTGGGAGGATGGCTCGCTGACAAGTTCAGCCCCAGATTGCCGATCGCCATCGGTTTTCTTCTTTTGATGTTCTCCTTTTTTTGGCTCGGCTTTTACGACGACCACTCTTTGAATTGGATGCTTCCCGGTTTCTTTGCGTTTGGCGCAGGGATCCCTTTTGTTTTAACGCCTTCTTACACAGCGGCGATGGGGGCTGTCCCTCCAACAAAAAGGGGGATCGCTTTCGGCACCCTTTCCACGGTCCGTTCTTTGGGCGGGAGCGTAGGTCTGGCTGTCATCGGCTCGCTCTATGCACAGTACGAGATCCTTTCGTTCCAAAAACTAATGAATGTCAATGAAGAGACCCGCGGACTCGATGCAGCTTTATTCGTCTCTCAGTCTCCCGCTTCGAAAGAGGCTCTTGCAGCCTTTCCCAATCATATTTCTCTTTCGATTGTCGAAGCTCTTAAATCCTCGCAGGTCATGGGTTTCTCTCTTGTCAACTGGACTTTGGGATTCGCCATCATCGTCTCTTTTATGGCTGTCTTTGTCTTCTATCGAGCTAAAGCGTCCCATCATCTCCCCGAAACACCCTCCGAAGGTTGGGATTAATTAAACTAAGTGTTCTGAAAGTAGGTACTTAATTTAATTAATATAATTAATGATTGTAATTAATTTTGACTTTGTTAGAATAAGCCTAGGGGCGTCATTCATTGGAATGGCTCTCAATTAAACTTGCTCGCCAGGCGGAGGAAATATGTCAGAAAATCAAGATTTTTCAGCTTACAAAGCTGAAGATCCGAATGGTCAGCTGGACCCGATGGCGGTAATGCCCGCTCGGGATCAGACTGATAGCGGAGATACAAGAAGCTTAAAAGAGATCGAAGAGTCTTTGGACGGACAAAGCTACTTCTTAGGCGAAGTGCCTCAGCAGTACCAAGTCGACCCTCAGGCTTTTCTGCCGTTGAACTCTGATCGTTTGATCGGGGAAATCAACATGACTGAGAAATTGATGCTCGATGTTAGTTCGCTGATCCAGGAAGAGATCGCTCAGATTCAAAGACTTCAAAAGAAGATCACTTTCTGGGAAGACAGAATCGAGAAGAACAAAGCTGCGATCCAGAAAAATCTTCTTCAAATCAAGCACACCAATGAAGAGATCATCTACGACAAGAAGAACCAAGACTATTGGTGGGGTCGCGCCGATGCAGTCAATATTGACTATCAAGCTGCCGAAGCTGCCCGCCGAGTAGGCGATTGGGGATGGCTCATCAAGAAGTGGGGCCTGAAAAATGCCGACGGAACCGAAATCGATCCAACCAATTCTTGTGTTGAAGAACTTTGCAACGGCGAAGCTCGCAACCTGGAAGGGGAATACCGGACAAAAGGGAACAAGTATCAGCAAGCTAAGAAAGACAAAGAGATGTCTAACCGACGTTTGATCGGCGACAACGCTCGTTTATTAGACTCTAACGATACGCTCCAAACCTACATTTCAGCGACCTACATGAACGAGATCGAGCCATACCAAGATGGCGTCCTTCTCCTCAAAGAGCTCGTCATTAAATTGAAAGCTCTCGGCGCTGAAGGTCAAAAGGCCACTTATGGAGAATTGAGATCCTGGGCCGAGAATTTCCTGAATGAATTCCTCAAGACGAACCCAAGAGTTCACTTCGCTCTTGTGACCGAGTTCAGAAAATTCGCTTCTATCCCGTTGCCTGCAGAAAACTGCTAAGGCAAAAAGATCTTTTTCTCCTCTATGGCGCATCCCTTAAAAGGATGCGCCTTTTCTTTAGTAGTTCCACAATACTTTCCCATAAATCAAAAAAAATGTATGTTTCCCCATTCGGACACGGAAATAGGGGCATGAAGAAAGGGGCTTTGGAAGAAGTTTATCGGACCCACCACGAAAGAGGAGGGCGCTACGGGTATCTCTTTTGCCATGGCGAAAGGGGGCCTTATCTCAGAGAGTGGATCGGGGCGGGGAAGCGGGTTTTGGATTTAGGGTGCCGCGATGGGATGTTGACCCGGAGCTTTTTCGAAGGAAACGAGATCGTCGGCGTCGATATTGACCGAAAAGCCCTGGAAATCGCCCGGAGAGACTTAGAAATCGAAACAATTTGGCTCGACCTGAACGCCGAGTGGCCTTTTCCGCCCGAATCATTCGACGCCGTCGTCGCTTGCGAGATCGCCGAGCACATCTTTTTCCTCGAGCCGTTTTTAGCTAACATCTGCGCCTCCTTAAAGCCGGGAGGGGTCTTTGTCGGATCTGTCCCCAATGCTTTCCGGATGAGAAATCGGATGAAATTTTTATTCGGCAAAGAGTTTGAAACCGATCCGACACACGTACGAATGTTCTCTCAGTCAAAATTAGAGAAAGTCCTTGGGGATCTGTTCATCGAGGCAGAAATTATCCCCATCCAAGGGAAAATCGCTCCATTTATCCCCGTGTCGCCTAAGGTTCCTCAATGGCTCAACCGTCTATTTGCAAAAGACCTTCTCTGGAGAGCAAAAAAGAGAAGCGAACATTTGTAAAAAACACTGTAGTTTCATTAAAATACAGCGTGTTTTTAAGCAAACGAGGTTTTTATGTTAAAATCAGTCCAAGACTCAAAGAGTTTTCTCCCTTCGGTTACGTTGGTAAATGGGAAATATTTTAATGTAGCTTGCGATTCCAAAGAGAAGGCTACAGAGTTTTTTGTCGCTATGATCGATCAGATCCAGAAAAATTACGGCCAAAAGCCAAACGGAGTCTCTGTCCAAGTGCCCTTCAGCAATGATCTCACTGTGGGGTGGGAAGAAGAGGCTGGAATGGCTAGTAAACAAGACGTATCAAAAATGATTGAAAAAGTTCTAGCTAATATGCGGACTCAAGCGGAATTGCCCATTAGATTTGACGCTATGCGCCTGAACTAATCCTTTTCATGAGCTCTCTCCAGACGTTGTGATCTTCTGTGGGGCGCTTCATGTGGCTATTCTCTTTCGAGTGGGCTGGCATTCGGATGATTTCGCTGCACCGCTGCGTCTTGGATGCGGCTTGCAGGATCAGGGGGACCGAATCCTTCGGCATCATCCGATCGACTTTGGGGTGCATGACGATGATCTGTCCCCCTGTAGGCGAATAGTCCAGCCTCTCTAATTTTTTCACCATGTTGAAGCCATCTTCTTCAACGAGCGAGCTCGTCTCTGGATCGAGCGCTTTGATCATATGAAGCGACATGATCCCCAGCTTATTGAGGGGCCAGGGGAATTTTTCCAAAGCCGCTTCCAAGCTGTGGAATGGATTTTCAATGAGGAAGTTAACCCCTTGGGCGTTGTATTCTTGTACAGCAGCCGCAGCTCTAGCGGCTCCGCCGCAATAACCTAGAAGGAAAATATCGTTGGGGGCGTATCCTTGATCTAAGAGGTGCTGCACGACTTTTTTGCTGTCGAGGTAATAGCCCGCTTCGCTGGGAGTCCCTTCACAGTAGGAGCCTCTAGGATTGAAGAGGAGGATGTCGAAGCCGGGGGCCAAAATGCCGGCGATCCGCCGCTCCATCTCCAATGTCCGCCCCGGCGAGTGGAAGTTGACCATGATCGGCCTCCGATGAGCGCCCAAAGTATGCGCCTCGGGCAATAAAATGACCTTCTGTTTCACCCCTTCGACGGACATTTCCCGCATAGGTAAAAAGAACTTTTCCTTCAGCAAACTCAAGAGCTCGTCTGGTCCTGTAATGACATCGCGCTCTGTCGGGACGTTCATATGGCTCTTTTTACATCCTGCGGCGCGCACTTGTTTGGCCAAGTCTCCTTTGATCGAGTGGTCGGGATAAAGAACCGCTGCGGGCCTCTCCTGTCCGCCGATCAAAACTTGCTCGATGGGGTAGCCAAATTGCTCTAAATTTTTCCCCAGGATGATCTCTCTCCTCTCTTCAATGGGGACCCGGTGGCCTTTCCCTCCCATCGTCTCCACATTCTGCCAAAAGGTCTCTCTTTTGAGATGAATGGCGTCTAGTTTGGCTTTGTTGTCGGCAGGAACCAACGTTGTCTCGATCTCTTCGCCCCACATTTTCTTGAAGTAGGTTATCGATTCGGCCAGCCGCACCCTATCGATCCGCCCCTTCTTGGGGTTGGAGGTGACCCGATCGAACGTGTCGACAACGCATTGGGCCCCTGGCTCATCGATCATCCCCATTTGAAAAATTAAGACCCGCAAAAGGAACCCGAAGTATCGGATGAGGACCTGTTTAATTTTTTGGACAAGCGCATCATACGTATTGCGGATCGGCTTTACAACGCAATGATGAAATGAACAATTCCTTGCAGCTGAGACGGATGTCATAGGATACTCTCAAAAAATTAAGTCGAAGAATTTAGGAGAGTCTAGATTTTTTGTGAAGGAAAATATATAAGAAGCAGCATGAGCCAAAGATTCTTCGAGCTTTTTTTTATCGCCTTCAGCGCTTTTGTCATTCTCGACGGCGACTGGGCCTACGAGAAGGTTTTCCCCAACGAATTTTGGAAACAGAAAATCGCCGCGCTTGAAAAGCGGGAGCGGCGCGACCTTTGGCGCGTCCACAAAGAGGAGTGGCATCTCAAGCAAATGAGGCTCGAGCTGTCTCTCGCCCTCTCGGCGGCTCAAGATGAGGCTGAGTGCCTCAAGGTCGACTCAGAGATTTGCATAAGCCGAGCGAAAGAGCCTTTCATCACAAAGATCCAAAAGGTCGAGAAAGATCTCGATCTGGCCCGGACGGATCACGAAAGAAGCCTGCACGATTTGCAGGCCGCCAAAAACCACAGCTTCTAAAAACGTAATCCAGTTACTTTGTCAGTGGATCAAAAGCTCCGGGGAAGCGCTCTTGAATTAACTCGTGTAATGAAGCGGCTTCTGGCTCTAGGATTTCGATCGAAGTTGAATTGATGAAGCGGCCAATGATCTTGTCGCCGCCCCGCTCGATCGTGAATTCGACCGGCGGCTCCGAGCCGTTTTGGAGAACTGAGAGGTGGTAGGGCCATTTTTTCTCTTGGTAAATCGATGTTCCATCGAAGAGATCGGAGTAGGCGGTCGAGCGGGTGAGAGAGTGGATGATCGTTGGAAAGATGTCGACATGGGAGATAATGTCTCTTTTGGGATCGATTTTCCAGTGGTTTTGGTTCATCTTGCAAAGGATTGGGACGCTGGTTTGGTATTGGTTGAGGTGGGTCCCGTGAAAGAGAGCCCCTTCTTCGAAAAACTCCTCCCCATGGTCGCCTGTGAAAATGATGATCGATTCTGTGTAGAGGTTTTTTTCCTTTAAGGCCGTTAGGAATTTGCCGGCGAGTGAGTCGACATAGGCAATCGAGTTTTTGTACTTGTTTTTCAAAAGATTTAGATCGCCGCTTGTTTTCCCGATCGTGAGGTAGCTAATTTCTTTGGAAATGGGTTCGAATTTGAGAGGGAAGTCCTTTGGAAAACTGTATTCGGAGTGAGTCGAGTCGAGGAAGAAGAAGTAGGCGGTCCCGTTCTTGTTTTCGTCGAGCTGTTTTAGGCAGGCGTCGACGGCCAAGGCGTCCCGGTCGCAAGGCTCGAGGTGTCTGAGCGCTGTGTACTCTTCGATCTGGTCTAGGAGTTGCCGCTCAGAGCCGAATAAGACTTTGTCGATGTTGAAATAGCTCATGTCGGCAGCGGAGAAGACTTTGATTTTGTAGCCGAGTTTTTTCAAGATCCGGAGAGGGACGCTCCCTTCTTTCCACTGGTCGCGAGCCTCTGTCCATCGGTGGGGGAAGCCGCCATGGAGAAGGGCAAACCAAGAGAGCATCGTGTAATTCGCATTGGCGTACGAGTGGGGAAAGGAGATGTTTTCTTGGCCGAATGCAGCCATGTTCGGCGCAATGTCTGGCTCAATGAAGTCGCGCCGGAGCGTCTCGATGATGAAAAAGTAGATGTTTGGAAGAGGGGTTGCTGAAGGGAGGACGGTCAGGTCGGTCGGCTCGGCTTTGAGGGGAGCTTTGAGCAGGGGATACGATTGGCTTGCTGGGGAAATGAAGGTGGTTCCGAGGGGCAGCGCCTTCTGGTATTTGTTGTAGGCTAGTCGGTTCAAATAGGGATAAGCGAATAGGTCGAGGAAAAAAAGGGAGATTCCGATGGCCGCCAGAGCGATTGCCATTTGCTTAAAAGAGAGGCTCCAAGGTTTGTGGCGGATCCATGCTTGCGTGAGCCAGTAGAAGCCGATGCCAATGAGAGGAACTGCGGCGATTCCGCTGAAGATGATCCCTATCATGGTCGCATTCATGTTGAGGGCTAGAAAGGCAGTGAGGAGGTGGGAGAGCCCCGATCCGAAGAAGAATTTGTATACGTAAGAGAACGAAGTGTCCATAAGCCGCAGCAGAGTAAAATCGACGTAGTGGGCGAGCAGCGCCAAAAAGGAGATCCCGATGAAAAGCTTGAAGACCCAGGCAGGAGCCCACCGTTTCAGAAAGCAAGAGATGAGCATGAAGAAGCCAACTTCAAGAAGCGATTGCCCCAGGGTGTAGAAGATAAAAAAGATCTGGATGCCGTAGACCGGATTTTCCTGTTTTAGGAAATAGGAGAGACTTAAGAGGCTGACGGTCGCAAGAAAGAAGAGGAAATAGAGATAGTTGAACTCCTGTTTCGAGGTGCACCAGGCTAAAATTTTGCTTAGGAAACCCATTTGTGGTTCTGCGGTTTTTTCCTGAGTGTAGAGCTACTCATAAGAAAATTCAAGTTAACATTTCTAAGTTATTATAATTCAATGTTATGCGACTTTTGTGTTTGCTTGACTCCTATTTGTTTATTTGGTTAAATAGTAGGCGTATTATGAAGAAGTTATTTCGATCATTCGTTTTGAAATTGACCTGCCTCTCGGCCCCTTTTACTTGCCTCCAAGGAGAACCAACTCCTGTCGAGGCAACTGTGGAAGCTAAAGTCTATCCCGTCGTGATCATTGGCGGCGGCGTCGGCGCATTGACCTCTGCGCTCTACCTCGCGCGAGCCGGAATCGAGCCGATCGTCATCGAAGGGGCCAATCCAGGTGGAATGATCACTCAATCCCACATGGTGGGCAATTGGCCTGGCGAATTAGAAATCACTGGCACTGAGCTCGCCGACAAAATTCGGAGCCAAGCCGAAGCGAACGGCGTCCGTTTCCGAAGCGAAGAGGTTATTTCCGTCGATTTCTCCAAGAGGCCCTTTACTTTCACCACGCGCCTCGTCGACGATCCAGAAGAGACTCGCCAGTTTCAAGCCGAAGCCTGCATCATTGCGATGGGGACCCAATCGAACTATCTGGGCATTGCGGGCGAGAGCGAATATTGGGGCCGGGGCGTCAGCAATTGCGCAACTTGCGACGGCTCGCTCTATCGGGACAAGATTGTCGGAATCGCCGGCGGCGGAGACTCGGCCGTGCTCGAAGGGCTCTATCTTTCCAATATCGCGAAAGAGGTCCACATTTTCGTCCGAAAAGGTTCTTTCCGAGCTCTTGAAGAGAAACGGCTCGAGACGCTCCTCAATCGTCCGAACGTCAAAATTATTTACAACACAACGGTCGAATCGATCCACGGAAACCGGGAAAAAATCACCCACGTCAAACTTGCGACCGAAGGGAAGAAGCCCTACGACTTTCCTCTCGACGGCCTATTTCTAGCCATCGGATCGCGGCCCAATTCAGCCCTCTTCAAAGAGCAGCTAAAACTCGATTCAAAAGGCTACATCGAGCTCGCCAAAGACCAGCAGACTTCCATCGAAGGGGTCTATGCGATTGGCGACATCGTGGATCCTGTCTACAAGCAGGCGATCACAGCGGCCGGCGACGGCTCGAAAGCTGCGATGCAGGCCCAAAAATACATCTCAGACCGGGCAGTCGGCCTCATCGCCAAAGCGCCCCGCAAGGCGAGAAAACTCGAGCCAAAAATATATTCCACCGGCGAAGTGGTCGAGATTTACAGTCTCGAGCAATTTGAGCAGGAGCTGCAAAGCAGCAGAGGTCCAATCGTCGTCGACTTCTATGCGACCTGGTGCTCTCCCTGCAAAAAGCTATCGCCCATGTTCGAGCACTCGGCAGGCGCCCTTTCAGGCAAAATCAAGTTTCTGAAAGTAAACGTCGACAAGCTCCATCTTCTCAGCACGACCTATCAAGTGACGGCGATGCCGACGGTCCTCGTCTTTGACTCCCAAGGTTCCATCCTCGAGCGAAAAGAAGGGACCAACGATATCACCGACTATCTAAAGAGCCTTGAAAGAGCTGAATAAGCCTCTAGGCACACCTCGGCTGATCAACATGATGATCGCTTTGCGATCTCTTTTGCCGTCTTTAAAGAGACAAGATGCTCCTTTTCCGGTAGGACTGTTCCGACGTTCTGTACTTTGAGTTAAAACAGGGAACAGGATACGCCGCGAAGCGCGGCTCACATGATGATGCATG
>JAFEGL010000060.1 GCA_018239895.1 Verrucomicrobiota bacterium | reverse complement strand
CTCTGGGTTAAAACAGGGAACAGGATACGCCGCGAAGCGCGGCTCACATGATGACACAGGATATGCATGATGCAGGGCTCCGCCCCGCACCCCAGATAGAAAAGGCGGATCGATCCTCTGTTGCCTGAAAGAACTGACTCTCACTAAAGACAGTCTCTTATTGATTTATATTATTGATTTTTTATAATTCATTTTCTTCTATTAATAATTAAATTAAGAGGAATAATGAAGAAACTTTGTTTAAACATGATCGTTAAAAACGAGAATCATGTCATCCACCGCTGTTTATCGGCGTTGAAAGATCATATCGATTACTGGGTCATTGTCGACACGGGGTCCACCGACGGAACGCAAGAGGCCATCCGCGAGATCATGGAAGGATGCCCGGGCGAGCTTTACGAACGCCCTTGGGTCAATTTCGAACACAACCGGAACGAAGCCCTCGATCTAGCGAGAGGCAAAGGGGACTATATTCTCTTCGTCGACGCCGACGAGGTAATGAATTTCCTCCCCTCCTTCAATAAAGAGGCGCTCGATCGGGATTTTTATCTTCTCAAGACGGTGTCAGACGGCCACGAGTTCTTTTTCCCCAAGCTCATCCGAGATGACGCCGAGTGGGAGTGGACTCACGTCCTCCACGAGTTCATCCGCCACAAAGGGAATGCGACGGGAGAAATCCTCGACGATATTTGGACCCTATCCGTTCAAGACGGAGCCCGCTCGCGCGATCCAAACAAACTCTACAAAGATATCGACATTTTAAAGAAGGCGATCAAAAAAGAGCCCTACAATCCCCGCTACTATTTCTATCTTGGCCAAACTTATTCAAGCGCGAATGAGTATGAGCTAGCGCTCGAAAACTACGAAATCCGCGGAAATATGGAGGGAGATAAAGACGAGACTTTCTGGGCCCTTTATTGCGTCGGTCATATGCAGGAGACTTTGAATATGGACCCGAGCGTCTGCATCAAGAGTTACTGCCGCGCCTTCAAGTTCGACCCAACCCGGGCAGAACCTTTGGAAAGGATCGCCAATTACTATTTCCAAAACGATTGTATGCCGCTCGCCTATATCTTGATGAAATACGCCCAAACGCTCCCCACTCCGATTCCGATGAATTCGGGATTCTATAGCTGGGTCTACGATTTTGCCGTCTATTCGATTTGCGCCGATTGCGCTGTCGAACTCGGCAAGAAAGAGGAGGCTATTGAGCTTTACAATGTAATCCTTTCAAGACCGAACAAACCTCCCGGACTCGAAGAACATTTGAGAAAGCAGATCTCCCGACTCGACGGGTCAGATTATCAAAATAATTATAACATGAATTGGATGGATAGCCCCTCCGATTTTTCCCCTTGGAACGGCCGCAATTTTTGAGGTATACTCCCCTGCGATGATTAGCTTAATTCTTCTCGCAGGGGGAACTGGAACCCGCATGGGTGGGCCTATCCCCAAGCAGTTCCTCACTTTAGGAAACAAGCCGGTGGCGCTCCACAGCTTTGACCTCTTTGCCAATTTCCCCGAAATTGGAGAGCTCATCGTCGTCTGCGCTCCCTTGTATCAATATTTTTTTTCAACAAAAACGAAACCCCTCTCGTTTGCATTGCCAGGCGAGCGAAGGCAAGACTCTGTCTTCAACGGCCTGCAAAAATGCCACCCGAACGCCTCATTGATCTTAGTCCATGACGGGGCGCGCCCCTTTGTCGAAGCGTCTCATCTAAAAACGTTGATCGAAGCGGGCCTCCGCGTGGGAGCCGCCACACTCGCAGCCCCCGTCACATCGACCATCAAAGAGTGCGATGAAAAAAGAGTCGTCCAAAAGACCCTCGACCGCTCCAAACTCTGGGACATCCAGACGCCTCAAGCTCTCCACCGCGATCTGCTGGTTAAAGGTTTCGAAGAGGTTCATGCGCGCAAGCTCACCGTAACAGACGACGTCTCGATCGCCGAAACGATTGGCCACTTCGTGGAGATCGTTGCCGGATCGCCCCGCAACTTTAAACTGACGACCCCGTTTGATCTGGTGGTCGCTAAAGCGCTTCTGGAACATGGCGCGGCATAAACTCACCATCTCCTACGATGGAACTGCCTACTGCGGATGGCAAGTCCAATCGGGCGAAAAGCCCTCGATCCAATCGCTCGTCCAAAATGCGCTCCAGACAGCGCTCCGCCACACCCTCGACCTGACCGGCTCTGGCCGAACAGACGCAGGGGTTCATGCCCGAGGCCAAACGGCCCATTTCGACAGCGACGTCGACTTCGACCCAAATAAACTCCGCCTCTCTCTCAATGGACTTCTCCCCAGCGACGTCAGGATTTTCGATATCGAGTCTGTGGCCTCCAACTTTCACGCCCGCTACTCGGCCCAATCGAAAATCTACCACTACCATCTCCATCTCGACCGGGTGAGCAATCCATTTTCCCGCCTCTACCGGCACCAAGTTTACAAGCGGCTCTCGCTCCCACTCATGACTAGCGCAGCCCAGCGTCTTCTCGGGACCCACGATTTCACCTCATTTGCCAACGAGCCGCAGCGAGGCTCCGTTGCTCACGATCCGATCCGGACTCTCTCCCGACTCGATATTGTGGAGCAAGAAGGGGGCGTCCGGCTCGAGTACGAGGCCGACGGTTTTCTCTACAAAATGGTGCGGAATCTAACAGGTACGCTGATCGAGGCAGGAGCAGGGCGCATTTCCCCCTCCGACATAGACAAAATTCTCGCCGCCAAAGATAGGCGCAAGGCGCCGGCGACCACGCCGCCGCACGGCCTCTTCCTCATGAAAGTCATCTACTGAGACGATCTCCAGAAATTTCATCCAACGACTCAAAGTGGACAGCCCCTTCGGTCGCCATCTCCAGCAAAGGATGGTGCGAGGAGCAGATCAGTACCGGCAGCGCCGGCGTCTGGCGCAAAGCTTGAATGCCGCGGACCGAGTCTTCAAATCCGATGATCCGATCTCCAACTTTTCCGTAAAGTTGGATCGCTTTTAAATAACACTCAGGATCGGGCTTCGCCTTGCTGTAGAGTTCCCTCGTGATCCAATGGGGAACCGACTTGAGAATAGGAACTTGCGAACGGATCAATTCGATCTGTTCGAGAAACGAATTGGTCGCCACGCATCTCCGGATCCCCTTCTTCTCCAGCGCCTTCAAAAGCTCAGCGGCGCCCGGCATGAGCTCGACCTTTCCTGAAGCCAAAAGTTCGAGATAGAGCCGCTTTTTCTTTGCATAGAGCGGCTCCCAATTCGGGTCGAGCCCAGGGAACTGAGCGTAGAGGGCCTCCCTCAGCGCCGTCGAGTTCAGATGGGCAACTTCGCAAAACTGGGCGAAGCTCCAATTCAACACAAAGCCCTGCCCCGCCATCATGTCGACGTAGGCCTGAAAATGAAGATGCTCCGTATTGACCAGAAGACCATCGAAGTCAAAGAGGAAGAGTTGAAAATCGTCGATCCATTTCATGGAAGAAGAGTATTCCTAAAAAAGAAAAAAAACGCTACTAAGAAAATATGAGACTATTTAACTATTCGCGTGCGCCCTTTTTGAATCTTTTTCCGCCCTTTTTAAAACCGCTTTGTCACTCTACTTATCAAGTATGCCTGACAAAGCGGCTTCAAAAATCGCGAAAAAATCTTTCAAAAATCATCGCACGGGAATAGTGAAATAGCCTCATGGACGAAAAACCTGATCCAATCCCCGTCAACTACCTCTATTTCGGTTGGTTTTTTGCCCTTTTGGCCCTGATGTCGGCGAGCAGCGTCCTTGTGAAAGAGTACTTCGTTGGATCGAGGATTTTCTTCCTCCTCTATGCCCTCGGCCAGGCCGCTCTAGAAATTGGGGGCTTCATCTTTCTCGCCCATCTCATCCGGCGCTGGCTCGGGAATTTATGTTTTTGGTTTTTCATCGGCGCCACTTTTGCCCTCGCCCTCTTCCATATTTTCGACTTCATGATGGACCGGGTCCTCGATTTATCCGTTTGGAACGTCGTCGCCTTCGTTCTCGACGCGAGCTACTCCGATTTTCTTTTCTTGCTCGACGCATCTGGCATCCCCTTTTGGGCTTGGGTGATCTTCTTCATCCTCCTCGCCTGCCTCCCTCTTCTCGGAATCGCTATCTACAAAGGAACCGATCTTCTCGTCTCCAAGCGGCCTCTCCTCATCCGAAGCGAGCTGTTTCTTCAGATGTTCGTCTGCGTCCCCGTCGCTCTCTTTCTTTGGGACTGTTCAGCCTCCAGCATCATCCATCCGGACGCCTACAGCGCCCTCGTCCGTTCCCTTCCGTGGCGCTTCACCTTCATCGAGCCGCAGAACGTCGTCATCCCGCTCCCCGGCTCCCTCAAGCACCCTCCAACCGAACCTGAGATGGAGAGCTATCTGGCCCAAGCCGATTTTTCTCTCCGAAAAAAACCAAACGTCTACCTTTTCATCGTCGAGAGTCTTCGCGAAGATTTCATCACACCTGAAGCAGCCCCCAACCTATCTACTTTCCGCGATCAAAACATCTTTTATGATCCGAGCGTGTCGAATGGAAACGGGACCCACCTCTCCTGGTTTTCTACCTTCCACTCCCAATTTGCCATCTATTGGAACCAATACAAAAAGAACCAATGGTCGCTCGGGAGCCCTGCTCTCCATCTCTTAAAAAAGATGGGCTATAAAATCCGCGTTTACTCTTCAGCGCAGCTCGGCTACTACGGGATGGAAAAGCTCATTTTCGGCCCCAACCGCCGCCTCGCCGACTCTCTCACCGAATTCCACCACGCGGGCTCCGTACAACCTTGGCAAACAGACGAAAAAGCCCTTGAAGCGATGCAGCGTGATCTCGCCGATCCGGCCCTCCAACAAGGGCAGCTCTTCATCGTCTTCTGGGATGCGACCCATTTCGATTACAGCTGGCCGAAACACCAGCCGCCCCCATTCGCTCCGTTTGCTAAAGCGATCTCCTACTTCAAGGCGTTCCAATCGAAAAAGAACATCGAACAGATCAAGAACCGCTACAAGAACTCGGTTTACTTCATCGATTCACTCTTCGGAAGGTTTTGGTCATCTCTACCCCGCCGGGACGAGTCTGTCGTCATTTTCATGGGGGACCATGGCGAAGAGTTCTTCGAGCAAGGGCATCTTTTCCACAACTCGCACCTCTCCGATGAGCAGACCCGGATTCCCCTCTACTTCAAATTCGGCGCAGCGCCTCTCCCGAGACCCATCGTGAGCCAGATCGATATCTTCCCGAGCCTGATCGACTATCTCAGCGGCGCAGCCTTCCCCTTCCTCGACGGCGAGTCGATTTTCCGCCCCTCCAGCCGCAACTACACCATGATCGCCCGATTTAACGGAGGCCGCTCTCCCTACGAGTTTTGTTTTCACAACGGCCGGCACAAGCTGATTGCCCAATTGCCGAACAGGCGCAACATATTTGCGACGGGACCGCTCAAGATCCGTTCGCTTTGGAACTGCCAGAAGAGCGACTTTTCCGACTGCCACAACTCAGTCACCACCTGGATCAACACCCAATTCGGCCCCGCCCTCACCCAAACCTTCATCAAACAAGATCAGTAAAAAGAAATAGAGTTGCCCTAGATCTATCTGGGATGCGAAGCGAAGCCATGCATCATCATGTGAGCCGCGCTTCGCGGCGTATCCTGTTCCCTGTTTTAACT
>JAFEGL010000005.1 GCA_018239895.1 Verrucomicrobiota bacterium | reverse complement strand
CGCCGCCGGGTCCTACATTTCAAGTATGTCCCCGGCGGCGGGGTTCAGGCGGCTGTGCCGCCCTCGCAAACTGACTTAAAATGACCATTTTCCCAAAGCCGGGAATTTTGCAATCGCCTCTTCAGTTTATCTCTCCCTCTCTTTATAATCTCCTCCCGATGACACAAGAACCTGAGACAGTCGAGCTGTCGATTCAAGAATTTTCTTCCCGCGGCTATGGAGTCGCCTACATCGAACGCCCGACGGCAAAGCCGGTCGAGGTTGAGGTGGCTCACACTCTGCCGGGCGACCGGATTTTGATCGAGATGCGGCGCAAGATGCGCCCGCCCAAAAAGGGGCGCCTCCTCGAAGTCCTCACAGCCTCGCAAGATCGGGTCGAGACCCGCTGCTCCCATGCCCGCGTCTGCGGCGGATGCTGCTGGCAGCAGATGGACTATGCTGCCCAGCTCAGGATTAAAGAAAAGCGGGTGAGCGACTCGTTCAAAAGCGCCGTTAGCCCAATCATCCCGTGCGACAGCCCTTTCGAGTACCGGAACAAGATGGAGTTCTCTTTCTCCGAAAACCGGGCCGGAGCCAAATACCTTGGCCTCATGATTGCCCAGGCGGAGCCCTACGTCTTTAATGTCGACAAGTGCCATCTCTGCAAGCCCTGGTTCTCGGAAGTTCTAAACGAAGTTCGTTCTTGGTGGGAACAGTCTGGTATCCAAGCCTACAATCCGCCCCACGATACGGGGACCCTCCGCTACCTGACTCTCCGCGAAGCAGTCCGGACAGGCCAGAAGATGGCCGTCCTGAACATTTCGGGTAGGGCTGAATTCGCCCCGCCAAAAGCGCAGATCGAAGCCTTTGTCCAAGCCGTCCAAAAGACGGGCCCCATCAGCGTGTTTCTCCGGATCCACCAGGCCAATAAAGGGAGGCCGACTCAATTCTTTGAGATGCACCTCGCCGGCCCCGACCACATCGTCGAAGAGCTCCATCTGGAGAGAGGAACCCTCAAGTTCAAGATCAGCCCCATCTCTTTTTTCCAGCCCAACACGCTCCAGGCAGAAAAACTCTACAATGCGGCCCTCTCCCTCATTGCCTCTTACCAAAATCCGGTCATCTACGATCTTTACTGCGGCACCGGAACTCTCGGCATGGCCGCTGCGAGCCAAGCTTCTCAAGTCATCGGGATCGAGCTTTCGCCCGAGGCGGTTCTCGACGCGGAGGTGAACGCGGCCCGCAACAACATCTCCAACATCTCATTTAGGCAGGGGGATGTGGGCCAGGTGCTGACCCAGCTCCAAGGCGAATCTAACTTCCGCAGGCCCGATATCGCCATCGTCGATCCGCCAAGGGCCGGCCTCGACCCATTGGCACTCCATCATCTAAAAATTTTAAAACCGAAGGCGATCCTCTACATCTCCTGCAATCCGCTGACCCAAGCGGCCAATATCGAAAATCTCCTTGCATCGGGCTACCGCCTTAAGGCTTTGCAGCCTGTGGATCAGTTCCCCCACACGTACCACATCGAGAACATCGCTCTCCTTGAAAGATAACCCCATTTCAGGCATCCTATTAGATAACATTTGGTACCAATAAGGATTTTTTATGAAAAAATTTCTAGCCCTTTTCGCCCTCCCTCTCGCCGTATTCGCAGATGGAGCAGCCCCAGGAGCCCAAGGCAGCATGATGCAGACATTCATGATGATCGGCTTGGCCCTTGTGTTCTTCTATTTCATTCTCTGGAGACCTGAGCAGAAGCGCCGCAAAGCCGCTGAAGCGATGAGAAGCGCGATGAAGAAAGGCGACCGCGTCACCGCGATGGGGATCGTCGGTTCGATCGACAAAGTAAAAGAGCAGACAGTTGTTTTGAAGATGGTTGACGGCGCGAAGATCGAGATGTTGAAAGCAGCGATCACCGAAGTTCAAGCTCAAGAAGAGAGCAAGGCCGAAGCCGTTACTGAGGCTTAATCATTAAAATCAGCGGGGGGCGTCTGCGTCCCCGTTTGATTTTTCTTTTAAAGAACTCTGCATAACGCTAATTCTGTTTTGAGCTTGGCTTATGCTTTGATCGAGGCCTTGATAGTTTCTATTTTGTTGCGCTTCAAGTTCGGTCACAGACCTTGCGAGATTATTGTAGGCATCATCTATGCTAGCCCGATTTGCAGCAGCAGCTTCTTCCGGAGTAAGTTTATCCAACGTTCGGTCTAATTCATTTTCATCTAATTCAGATTCTAGATCTTTGTCGTCTACAATAACAAATCTTGGATCTCTTTGATGGACATTGCCGGCTCCCAGTCCGCTTGAAGCATCTGGAGATCTTGATCGAACAACTTTGTCAGAAACTTCTGTAATTTCTAGAGATGTTTTCGCAGCAAGCTGATCTCGCAGACTGTCGACTTGTTCTTGAAGCGCTAGGCCAAGAAGCGCCGCCTGGTGGAGCTGTTCTCGAAGACTTTGATTTTCTTCCGTCAATTCTTGAAGAGCTTCTGCATCAGAAGGCTGATTTGATTTCTTATTAGACAATCTTTCTAACTGAATCTGATTTTCTCTCAGTTTTTCTGCAAGTTCGCGAATATTGGCTTCTAGACTTGCTCTTGTCTGTTTAGCCTTGTCTCGAGCTGCCTTCCTTTTCAGCTTAACTGCTTCAAGTTGCTTACTAAATTTTGTAGAAAGTCTTTGAGCTTCTGCAATCCGTTCTTCTAGTTCTGAAATTGTACCGGATAAAGTCTTGCCGGAGCTAGTCAGTTCTCTATTTGTAGTTTCACTAGCTGCGAGATCTTTCTTAATCCGTTCAAGATCTGCGTTAAGAGAGGTTATTTTGCCCTTCAATTCTGGTATTTCTACTTCATTTTGTTCTTTTAATCTCTTTTGCGCGTCAGTGAGGTATCCTTTGTTGAGCTTACCTTGAAGTTCTTCTAGCTCTTGTTGCGTCGCTTCTAGCTCTTTAGTTTTCTCATCCAATTGTTTTCTTAAAGAAGAATTCAGCTCTGAACTCTTATCTATATTGGCCAATCGCTTTTCAGCAGCAAGCTTAGCTCGGTTTAACGCTTCAAGTCTCTCTTTGAGTGAGACTATTTGCTCATTTAAGGAGCTGTTTTCTCGGCGGCTTTCTTGTAGCTCATGATCCAATCGATATAGCTCTTGATCCTTTTCGGCTAACCGCTCTTTCAACTGTTCAGGTGTCTCTTCATTTTGTAGTGGTATGAGAACGGGGGCTTTGGGTTTATCTAAAAGATCAGCCTGTAACTGGGCTATTTTATCATCTTTTTCTGAGATCGCTTGCTCAAGCTGACTGAGTCTTTCCTCTAGATCTTTATTTCCGGGCGGCGTTTGAGCTTGGAGCAATTTGAGATTTTCCAGTTCTGCTCTAAGGCTAGCGTTTTCTTTTTCTAGGACACTTAGACGCGCGGCATCTGCCTGCGCTTGCGCAAGCTGTTCTTCCAGATCTTTGATTTTTCTCTCGAACGATTCTCGTAGAGATTGAAGCGAGAATACGGTTTTCGTAAGCTCTTCAAACTTAATTAATTCAGCATTCAATTCAGAAAGCTGTCGGGTTTTTTCAATATTTTCAGCAACAAGAGATCTGTTTTTAGTTTGGAGTTCTGTGAGCTCTTGCTCATGTTTTTGTTTTAGCTCATCAATTTCGCGCTCTTTTGCGGCGAGTGTTCTTTCAAGTTGCGTTAACCTAGATGAATCAGAGACTTTTGCTTTTAATGCAGCTAGTTGAGATTCAAGAGCAGCAATCCTACTTTGTTGGGCTTGAATTGCAATGGAAACTCTTCTATTTATATCCTGTTCCTGAGATGCAACAAGGCGTTCGACAGACTTTTTGGCGGCTTCTTCCGCAGCTTTCAGTTGTTGTTGAAGAGAAGCGATCGTTGCGGCATCTGCACTTGGGTTTCTCGCTTCCGCCTGCAATGCTGCTAGCTGTTGCTTGAGTTTGTTGATCTCTTCGTCTTTCGATCTTAGAGCTGCATCTTGCGTCCGTTTTAGAGCATCCATTTGTTCTGAAAGTTCTTTCAGAGAACGTTCGGCGGCTTCGGCTCGTTGATTCGCATCTCGGAGTTGGCTTGTCAAAGAGTCGACTTGGGTTCTGAGAAGGTCCCGCTCGTCGGCGACATCGTTAAATTGGGTTCGGAGCTCCTGGAGCTCATCTTGAGTTTTGCGAAGGGCTTCTTCCAACTCACGTTTGGCGGAATCGTTCGCTTCTAATTGTTCTTTTAGCTGAGGAATCGACTCGTTGGCGGTTTCAGCTTTGCGTAGTTGAGCTGCAAGACTAGTTCCTGTTTGCTGAACCTTGCGAAGTTCTCTTCTTAGGCCATCTATAACCGATTTGCGTTGTTCAATTTCTCTTTTAAGGTCTCTGATGATCTTATCTTTTTCAGCTAAATCTGTAGTCGCTTGTTCCAGCGCAAATTTTGCAGTATCTGCAGCTTGCTGTTGTTCATTTAGCTCGGTTCTGAGTCTGGCAAGTTCTTTGTCCTTATCAGCGAGTGCTTTTTCAAGTTCTTTGATTCTGGCGGCTTGTGTTCGATTTTGAGCTAAGAGCTCTTTAACTTTGGCTTTTTGAGCTTCGAGAGCCCCTTCAAGCTCTGTGATTCGGCTTTCATCTTTTCCGAGTTTTTGCTCTGCTTGACGCAATTGAGCTTGAAGATCTAAAAGTCGCTCTTTAGCTTCCGTTAATGCGGTTGTCTTTTCGTGAAGCTGATCGGTGAGTTCTCTATTTGTTTGTCTTAATTGTTCGTTTTCTTGTTGCGCCTGAGAGAGTTCGTTAGTTTTGGCAATTAGTGCTGTTTGAGTAGCTAATAATTCTTCTTCTTGTTTTCGATTCAGATGAGTGAGTTCTTCGATTCTCGCTAAGGCTGTTTGTAATCGTAGACTTAATTGCGCGTTGTCTTGATCTTTCGTGCTAAGCTGTCGCTGGAGGTTTGCTACGAGTGCTTTCTGTTCCTCTAATTCTTTCTTGGTGGACTCAAGTTCAGTTTGTATCTGTTGTATAAACTTTAGTAGCTGATCAACCCGTTGATTAAGGGTATTTTTCTCTTCTTCTGTCTTGTGTAATTGCTCTTGAGTTGTTTGTAGGGTTTGAGTCGCTGCGCGGAGTTCTCCTTGAAGGCGCTCTATTGTCTGCTGAAGTTCTCCGTTTTCTCTTTCTAAACGAGTCTTATGCTGACGTAGTTCAGTGTTTTGATTATTGAGGGTCTGCAACTGTTGCTCAAGATTTCGGACTGTTTGAAGCGCTTGGTTTTTCTCTAACTCTAGTTGTTGTATTCTCGCTTGAAGCTGCGGAATTTGTTTATTTTCATTCGTTAATCTCTCGATTTCTTGTCTCTGCTTCAGGACAAGTTCTTTTAAGTAATTCACTCGGTCTGTTATTTCGGTGAAAATATCTTTTGGTTCCTCTGTGGCCAGTGGATTCGAGAGGGGCAGACGGGGGAGGCTTTGGACCCCTCCCATAGCCAGGCCAATCAGATTCCCCAATTGGTCGATGATCTTGTATAGGCCTGCCCGCTCTTCCGCACGGTCGGCTTTTTCTAGCTGCAAGAGCTGAAAAAGTTGTTCGAATGTTAACCCTTCTCTCCCCACTTGAACAGAAGAAGGGTGGACAGCATCGGGGATGGAACTCAGGCCAGAACTCGAGGGGAGAGGCGCTGGTTTATGGGGTCTAGGCGATGGATTAAGGTTTAATATAAGCTTTGCTACATCAAGCGCTGTTGTTGTGCCAGATGAAGCAGAATCGATATCTAACGTTTCTAAGTTAGTAATGACGACCCGTTCATTTAGCTTTTGGCCTACGTAACTCAAGGATATTTGATCGCCTGCCCACGAGCTATAGACTTGAAGAGTTCCCTGAGATAGGTCGTCGACTTGAGTGCCCTGTTTCGCGAGAGCTCCAATTAAAGCGGCTTGCACGCTACGGGAGTTGCGCAATCTTGCATAATGCCCATCGATCTGGTTTCTATGATCGGCAGAGCCGAATCCTTCAGAACGGCTCGAACTTTCAGATGTAGAAATATGATAGGGCGTTGACATAGTTGTAAATTGATTAAGTAAAGCTACTTATTATTATACTTTAATTAGATATAAAAATAAAGGTTTATTTACTTATTTATGTGTTTGAGGGGGAGGGGGATGGGATGGAGAGCTCGTCGAGGATTTCGCCGAGGAGGTCGACGGCTTTGAGGGTGGCGTTTTGGGGATTTAGTTCAATGAGCCAGACGCAGTTCTTCTTGGCCTTTTTCTCTAAGTACCAGACGTCGTTGGTCTTGCGCGGCTCGGTGCCCCAGGAGCCGTCGCCCAGGTAGACGGTGCCGGCTGCGGCGATCTGGCCCGCTTTGAGGGGGTAGGTCCGCTTGTAGGCGTGGTTGTGGTTCTCGAAGACGATCGGGAGTTCATGCTTGTCGAAGAGGGGGGTCCAGTGGGTCCGGATCTTTTTGGGGATGAGGCCCGAATAGGCGTACCAGGTGGGGTAGGCGGCTTCGTGGTAGATGGCGAACCGGTAGGGGATCGAGGAGCGGGCGGCGAGGGTCTGGTCGAGCCAGAGGGTCTGGCGCCCCTCGATCGGGTGGAAATGGCCCGTGTCGAGGAGGAAAAGGGTCAGATAGCTTCCGGCGTCGAAGGTCCGGTAGAGCTGCTTTTTGGGGAAGGCGAAGAGGGTGAAAAAGAGCTCGTAGTTGTCGGGGGAGATGTCGTGGTTGCCAGGGACGAGGATCATCGGGATGAGGCGGCCGGAGGGGGTGACCATCTGCTCCTTCCAAGAGGAGAGGAAGGTAAACCACCGCCGGAGCGAGGAGGAGCGGAGACGAAGCGGATTGGTTCCAAGGGCGTAGGCGATGTCGCCGCCGATGACGGCAAAATCGGGGTCGAGTGCGGCAGCGGTCTCGTTCATTTTGCGGAAAAGTTTGGTCGAGGCGAAGGCATCGCCGCCGACGAGGAAACGGACAGGGCGGTCGAGAGTGGCGGGGAGTGTCCGGAAGGAATAAATTTGGCCGCCGAGGCGAAAACGGTAATCGGTGTCGGGGTGGAGGTCGGAGAGGTTGAGGGTGTGGATGAAAATTTCGCCGGCGGAGAGAAGTTGGTGTGTGGCATGGAATGTGATCCAGCCGTCTGGGGTTTCTAGGACGAGTTCATCGTCGGGATGGTTCATCGGCGTGTGCCACTGGATCGTGGCTGTGGTGGTCGGATCTCCGTACCAACTGAGGTAGAGCGCCGAAATCTCTTCGCCTCCGAAGAGGGTAGAGGCGAAGAGAGCGAGGAATAAGATAGTTCTCATTCTCGCGAGACTAGCAGAGACGATAGTTTTTCTAAAATCTGTGTTTGTTTTGAAATGACTTGTTCATAATCTTTCGGCTCGACTTCCCGTTGAGAGAGAAGGGCGAGGCCGTAGACACCTTTCGAGATTTCAGCAGCCACTTCGGGCTGGCTCTCTTGGAGCCGCTCGATCGCCTGGATCAACTTGTTGTTCGTGTTGACGACAAGCGTTTTTTTCTTGATGATGTGGGCGGCGTTGATCTTTTGCATCGTGAAATAATCGCGAGCGCGCCGCTGTTTTTCATCGAGAACGAGGAGGCCTGGCAACGAATCGGAGGAGAGGCTTTTCGCCTCGACGACGACTTCCGATTCTTTGAGCGCAGCACTGATGAAATCAGCTAGGGAAGAGGCGTTCGCCGCTTCTCTCGAGGCGTCGAGAAGGCAATCGTCGAGAGAGCCGTCGATCCGTTGAAACTGAGCGATCCCTTTCTCTTCGAGGAAATTGATGAGCGGAACGTCGACTGTGTTGTTCGCCATCATGATCTCAATCCCTTTAGCTCGATATGCTTCAAAAATGGCGGCTCCCCGCTGATCTTCCGTGGAGTAGAAGACTTTACTTTCGGGGGTTTTCTCGAGGATTTCAGAGATCGAAGTCCAATCGCCGTTGTCTTTTTTCCAAACGAGGACCTCTTTCATTTTTTCAAAGAACTTGTCGTCGTTGAGGATGCCGAGCTTAACGACCATCTCGATGTCGGGCCAAAGTTGGAGGAACCGCTCTTTCTCGGTCCGGAAGAGGCCGGTGAGTCGATCGGCGATTTTTTTCGAGATGTAGGAGCTGAGCTGCCGGACGTTTTTGTCGATCTGGAGCGAAGAGCGGGAGACATTGAGCGGGAGGTCTGGGCTGTCGATCGCGCCTCGGAGGATCATCAAATAGTTCGGGAGGATGTCGCGGCAATGATCCGAGACAAAAACCCGGTTGCAGAAGAGTTGGATCGTCTTCTCTTTTGGCTCGAAATTGGTATCGAGCTTGGGAAAATAGAGGATCCCTTGGAGTTTGAACGGATAGTCGACGTTGAGATGGATCCAGAAAATCGGATCGGGATCGGTCGGGAAGAAGTTCCGGTAGAATTCCAAATACTCTTCGTCGGTGCAGTTGGAGGCCGATTTGAGCCAGAGAGGTTCTCCATTGCCGAGGGCGATTCCATTGAGTTCAATTGGAACAGCGAAGAAGCGGGTGTAGCGGTTCAGAAGCTCGCGGAGTTTCCACTCTTCGAGGAAATCGAGATTGTCTTCATCGATATGGAGGATGACGTCGGTTCCGCGCGAGGTCCGCTTCCCTGCGTCGATCGAGTAGGAGGAGGTCCCATCGCAGCTCCAGAATACAGGCTTGGCCCCTTCTTTGTAGGAGAGGGTGTCGATGTCGACCAGCTTGGAGACCATGTAGGCCGAATAGAAACCGAGGCCAAAGTGGCCGATGATCGCCTCTTTATTGGCCTCTTTGTATTGGGCCAAAAATTCTTCGGCTCCTGAAAAGGCGATTTGGGCGATGTAGGTTTCTACCTCCTCTTCGGTCATCCCGATCCCGTTGTCGGAGATCGTGATCGTTTTATTCTCTGCATCAGTTGTGATGGAGATCTTGTAATCGTCGTTGGCGCCGCCGTTGATGATTTTGAGTTTATGGATCGCATCGGATGCGTTCGAGATCAACTCTCTCAGAAAGATTTCCCGATCGGAGTAGAGCCATTTTTTAATAATGGGAAGAATGTTTTCGCTATGAATTTTTAAATTACTTTGTCTCATAAATCATTCCTTGGTTTATTTTATGTAATATTTTTTACAATAAAGCCGTTTTTTTTTCTAGCTTCTGTCGAAAATCTAAAAAAGGTATTATAAATTTTTATGAAAATTTTTGCAGCACAGATCAATTCAACCATTGGTGATCTCACTGGAAATGTGAGAAAAATCCTCGATGCCATTCACCGAGCCAAACAAGCTCGCGCAGATATTGTCCTCTTTCCTGAATTGACGATCAGCGGCTATCCGCCAGAAGATCTTCTGCTCGACGCCTCTTTCATCGATGCGGTGCAAGCGCAGCTAGAAATTATTCGTCCTGCGACAGCTGGATTGGTCGCGATCGTGGGCTTGCCTCGTTGGAACCCCCGCAAAAAAGAGAAACCTCTCGTCAACAGCGCGGCCGTTTTTAAAAACGGAGAGCTGATCGGATATAAAGACAAAGAGCTCTTGCCCACTTACGATGTCTTCGATGAGCGGCGCTATTTTGAACCGGGCAAAGAGCCTTTTCTTTTCGAGTATTTAGGAAGGAAAATCGCCGTGACGATCTGCGAGGATCTTTGGCAACACTCGGGGACGGTCGGCTACACCCACTACAGCTCCGATCCTGTTGTGCAGCTGCAGGAGCTGAGGCCCGATCTTCTGCTCAATCTTTCGGCTTCTCCCTATTATTTCGAGAGGAAAGATGCGCGGGTCTCCGTCTTCGCCGCCGCCGCAAAAACGCTCCGCTGCCCAGTCGTTCTCTGCAACGAAGTGGGGGGCAACGACCAGCTGATTTTCGATGGCCACAGCATCTACATCAATGAGAAAGGGGAGCTGATCCAGATCGCGAAGGGGTTTGTCGAGGATGACTTCTTAGTCGATCTCGATACAAACGCATGCCCTTGCGCTATGCCTAAAGATGGGATCAAAGATCTCTACAACGCATTAGTTCTCGGCGTCCGCGACTATTTTCATAAACAGGGGTTTTCTAAAGCTATCCTAGGATTATCGGGAGGTGTCGATTCAGCCCTTGTCGCCTGCATTGCAAAAGAGGCTCTCGGCTCAGAAAACGTGATGGGCCTCGCCCTTCCCTCCCGATTCTCTTCGCCTGCGAGCTATGCAGATGCGGCCCATTTAGCAAAAAACTTAAACATCGAATTGAAAAAGGTCGAGATCGACTCGATCTTCCAGAGTTATCTCGATCTCTTGGAGCCCTTTTTCGGAGGCAAGCCGTTCGATATCACAGAGGAAAACATGCAGGCGAGGATCCGGGGGATGATCCTCATGGCTTTCTCGAACAAGTTGGACTATATTCTCCTCAACACCAGCAACAAGAGCGAGCTCGCCATGGGCTATTCGACCCTCTACGGCGATCTCTGCGGCGGCTTTGCTGTGATCAATGACGTGACCAAGCTCCAGATCTACCACCTTTGCCAATATATCAATAGAAAAGGGGAGCTCATCCCCGAAGCGATCCTCCGGCGGGCCCCGACCGCGGAGCTCCGCCCCAACCAGACCGACCAGGACACCCTCCCCCCGTACGAGGAGCTGGACCCTCTGGTCGAAGATTATATCGAAAGGCGGCTTCCCTTTGAGGAGATCGCCAGGAAGCGGGGAGTCCCCCTCGAGTTCGTCCGGACCCTGGCCCGCCAGATGCATCGCGCTGAGTATAAGCGGCGTCAAGCGCCCATCGGCATCCGGGTCACCGAAAAGGCCTTTACTAAGGGGCGCAATGTCCCAATTGTTCAAAAGTGGATTTAATTATAATTAACTTGAGTTATTAATTAATTTACTATATAATTGTAGTCATTATTAATTTTTAAAATGGTGATTATAATTATGTCTACTTTAATTCAGGTTGGCGTTCCGAAAGTTATTAATTATAGAGGGTCGATCGTAAATAGCTTTGCTGAAAACGCAGAAGCTTTTAAAAGCATTCAAACTAAGTTACAGTCGTTGATTAAAAAGATGAGTGAAGTTGCAGGGGATGTTCTTTACGCCACACCTGTTTTAACAACAGCTAAAAACTTGGTTAATGACGCATCATTCCAAAATGACGTTTCTCTAGTTAACTCAGGTTCAGCGCCAACAGAAGTCGAAGATTTATTCAATTTCCAGATGAGAATCATGGATTATTCAGTGAAACTTTCTGCAGCTGAAACAAAATTAGAATCGTTAGCTGAAAAAACTTCTTGCTTGGTTCAATAACTCCAAGCGTAGGAGATTCCTTCCGATAGGCTGTTGAGTTTTTGCCTCAGCATGAAGACTCGGTCGAAGCCGACAGAGACTCCGCAGCAATCGGGGAATGTCCCTAAAGACGACAAGAATTGTTCGTCGAGAGCGTAAGGCTCTTTCCCTTCCTTCTTTCTCTCCTCATTTTCCTTGCAAAACCGCCGGCGCAGTTCGACTGCGTCGGCCAATTCATGATACCCGTTCGCCAACTCTACGCCGTCGATATAGACTTCGAAGCGCTCGGCGACTGGTTCGCCGTTTCTTTCTACAACGCAAGCGAGGGCCGCTTCGTAGGGAGGGTAGTCGCTGAGAATCGTCATCTCGTTTTGGCCGAGTTTTGGTTCTATGACGTGGGTCAGAAGAAGATGGAGGATCGAATCTCTTTTCCAAAGGGAAACGTTGGAGGGGAGGTCGATCGAGTGGCGCGCCGCAGCGGTGAGAAGCTGGGAGACCGAGTCGCGGGTATAGTCGACGCCGGCGTAGATCCGGAAGGCGTCTCGGTAGGAGAGGACTCGGCGGGGGAGCGATCCTGCGAAAAGGGCGATGAAGTCGCACGTTTCTTCCATCATCCCAGAAAATGGGAGGCCAATTCGATACCACTCGGCCATGGTGAACTCGGGGTTGTGCTTGCGGCCGATTTCTCCCTTCCGATAGACGTGACCCAAGAAAAAAATATCTCCGATCCCTTCCGAGAGGAGCTGCTTCATGGCATATTCGGGAGAGGTGTGGAGATATCCGGTCTCATGGGCAGAGACGGCGACGCTCATGACGTCGATGTTGGAGTCGATCGGCGCAGCCCGGACGAGGGCGCCGCAGTCGACTTCGAGAACTCCTCGGTCGGCGAAAAAGGTTCTTGCGGCAGCCAGGCACTGGGCCCGGCTCCGCAATGTGTCGATCTTAGGAGTTAACGCGAGAGACATATTCGCAAGTTCTGGTATCGACTTTGATTTTCTCTCCTTCCTCGACGAAAATAGGCACTTGGATTTTAGCGCCCGTTTCGGTGATGGCAGGCTTCATGACCCGGCCCGAAGCGGTGTCGCCGCGGACGCCAGGAGCGGTGTCGACGATCTTCATCTCGAGGAAGGTCGGCGGAACCAGTTCGATCGGGGCGCCTTTGTAGAAGATGACTTGGTAGAGGGTCTCTTCCATCAGCCACTGGGCGTTTTGTCCGATCAACTCGTTGGAGATGGTGATCTGATCGAAGGTTTTTTCATCCATGAAGATGGCGCCATCCGACTCTTTGTAGAGGAAGCGGACCGTGCTCTCCTCGATGTCGGCCAGGTCGATCTTCTCGCCCGATTTGTAGGTTCTCTCTACAACGCGGCCGTTGATCATGTTTTTCATTTTGATCCGGTTGAAGGCTTGCCCCTTGCCCGGCTTGACGAATTCGTTCGATACGATGAGATAAGGTTCTTTGTCGACTTCGACTTTCATGCCGACTTTGATTTCGTTTGTGCTGACTGATGCCATGAAAATTCCTTAAAAATAGATGGGAACCTATCCCAGTAATAATTTTCGTCGATTTTCGGGATTATTTTGACCGATTTTCGATTCAAAATTGG
>JAFEGL010000059.1 GCA_018239895.1 Verrucomicrobiota bacterium | reverse complement strand
CAAAATTCCCGGCCTTGCGAAAATGGCCATTTTCGCAAGGCCGGGAATTTTGCAACCGCCTCTAACGGATGAATTTTTCTCCGAAGGAACGGTCGCCTGCGTCGCCGAGACCGGGGACAATGTACCCTTTGGCATTCAGTTCAGGATCTACAGCAGCCGCAAAGACCCGAATGTTCGGATCGTGCTCCTCGATCTTTTGCATCGCATATTCGGAGGCGATCGCTCCGATGACGAGAATCCTTTTCGGCCGATATTTTTCAATGATCTCGATCGTGGCGAGCATGGAACCGGCCGTCGCGATCATCGTATCGACGATAATGACTGTTTTCCCTTCTATTTCGGGCAAAGCCACATAGTCGACTTTGGGCTGCAGCGTCTCTTCATTGCGGGAAATAGCTAAATAGCCAATAGGAGCATCTGGGAAAACTTGGTGGGCGCCGAAGCAAAGAGGAAGTCCCGCTCGCAAAATCGTCACAAGGACTGGCGTTTCATCGCAAATCGAATGGGCGGCTACAGCTCCCGTGAGAGTTTCGATCGACACATCCCTCTTCTCTAAATGATCAAACACCTCGAGAGCCAGATACTCGCCGATTTTTTCCAAAGAGTTCCGAAACTGCTTTGAGTCGGTGGCCGGATTTCTAAGTTGATAGACCAATTGATCGATGGCGAAGCCCCGACCCGCCTGAACGGATCCCATGGTTCCAATAAGAAAAACAATGGCGAGACGAATGATCATATCACCTCTCTTAGGAATCGAGTTGCCACTTCTTTTGCAGCGCCTCTATTTTTTTCTTCTTTTTGAGCTGCTTGATGCTCTTGTTAAACACATGGACGAGATGGTCGTGCTTCCCCTTCAAAGTGAGAAGATGAAGGCCCGCGTCGGTGAGCGGAGCCGAGGCAATTTTGAGCTTGCCGGAATAAATATCGCGCACGTAGCTCGAGGCGGTGAGGCGATTGAGGAGAGCCCCCTCGATCGAGCCGTCAACTGCAGCGTCGAGAAGTTCAGGAACAGTCCCATATTTGCGCAAAACAATATCGGGATATTTCTGTAAAATCAAAATGGCTGGATCGCCCGTAACAACGCCCACGACCTCGTTCGACATCTTGCTCAAATCGGTGTGGCTGGCGCCGACAGGGACGATCAAAACGGGACCGAGATCCAAAAAGTTCTCGGAAAAATCGTACTTGGCCTGATTGAAATTGTAGGGTGGCATCGAGGTCAAAATAGCATCGTACTTCTTCTCGTTGAGCCCATCCATGAGCGAATCCCAGCCAGCCGTAATTTTCTCGATCTGCATCCCCGAATACTTTGAAACTTCCAATAGAAGATCCTCCGTGTATCCATTTACGTAAGATTGCAGAGCCTGAAAGTCGATCGGATACCAATCGGGGTCGATCCCGATCCGGGTGTCTCCGTGCCTCGAGCTATTGCCGCAGCTGCAGCAGCTCAAAAAAAGGGCGAGAAAAAAGATGCAGATGGCTCTTACGTTTCGCATGAAGTGCGATTTTGCACATTTGTGAAATATGGATCAATGAATATCCTGCCGCTGGAGGGGGGCAAAATTAGAACCTGTATCCGGCGTGGAGATAGGCCATGTATTCCTTCCAGACGATTGCCATCCGGTCTTTGGCGAAAGTGCTGGAGGGGCCTGCAGGCGACTGGATGTATTGCCATATTTTTCTCTGCAGATAGACCCGCGAAGTATCGCTCCAGGTAACGGAGCCTTCGAAGTGGAGGCCGATCCGCCAGCCCGAATTGTCCTGGTGGCTCAAATCGACGCCGCCGAGCTGCGTCCGGAGGGCGTGGCCGTGGACGACATCTTTCTCATTGACCAACTGAACAAGATTTAGCGATCCAGGCGTAGGAATCTGATAGAAGTTCTCCTGGAGATAGGTCACCATCCTCATCGTCGGCAGAGCGTACTGATAGAAGAGGCTGCAGAAAATATGCTTGTAAAAGCGGGTCTCGATCTTCGCCTCGAAATAGGGGCCGAACCAATCTTGCTGGCTCGGCGCAGTGAATTGAGCCAGGGTGATACCGATAGTCGAAATATTTGCCTGCTGCTGCCCTTTCGGATAGTTCATGATGTGGGAGTATTTATATCCGATGCTGGGGGTAATTTTCATAGCGAAAGGCTCTGTCCCAATGACCGGGATCCGGTATCCTAGCGACCCTTGAGCATCGGCCGTGTAGCCAGCTCCAATTTTGAAAGGATCGAAGGCGAGGGGGAAGCCCCCATTATTTCCAGGCGCATTGAAATCGGTATACCCTTTCGTCATCCATCCGTAGCCGCCCCGGAAGGTCAGGACTGCTCCGTACCAATTAAACCCCATTCCAGCGAGCACCTGAATTGTATTCCGTTTTCTGAAGGTCATCTTCGTATTCAGCGCATCAGAACTCGTATAATCCTTGAAAGTCTGATGGTCATACCGATAGCCAATCCCAGCCCAACGGGCGACCGACCACTTCCTCTGCGACGTCTTCACGAGCGTCGGCTGCGGCAGCGGCTGGAGCATCATCTCATTTTTCGGCTGCGGGGCCGGCGCCGATTCATTTTCATCGAGAGGCTCCGCCAGCTCATCCGCTGCAAAAACCACCGAAACCGAAGCGAGTAAAGCCAAAATCCATCTATTCATATCTTTCCTATACCGAAAGTCTATGATTTTTTCGCGAATTTTCTATACACTTGCCTCCATGACACTAGAATATCTCCTCGTCAACTTCGGCGGCCCCAGATCTCTCTCCGAGGTCCCCCACTTTTTAACCGAGCTCCTCCAAGACCGGGATCTGATCCGGACAAAATTCCCCGACTTTTTCCATAAGTGGCTTTTCGGCCGCGTCGCCAGAAAACGGGCGAAAAAAATCGTCCACGACTATGAAAAAATCGGAGGGCGATCTCCTATCTACTTTGATACAGAAGAGATCGCTAGAAAACTTTCAAATCTGCTTGAAAGTCCAGTCCACACTTTCCATCGATATCTCCCCGAAACCCACGCAAATTCCTTGCGCCAAATTGAAGCCTCCAAAGCTAAAGAGATCCGCGTCATACCCCTCTTCCCTCAATTTAGCTACGCGACCACAGGAAGCATCGCCAGATTTCTTGCTCAAAACCTCTGTTGCAGAACTGTAAACCGGCTCAGGTGGATCAAATCGTATGCTGGCCATCCCGCCTTCATTACCTCATATCAAAAACGGATAGCCGATTTTCTCTCCGAAAAAAACCTCGCCCCCTCCGAAGCTATCCTCCTCTTTTCAGCCCATGGAGTTCCCCGATCTTTCATTTGCACTGGAGACCTATACGAAACAGAATGTGAGATCTCCTACCGGCGAACCCTCTCTCATTTCCCATCCTCACTAGGCCGCCTCTCATTCCAATCAAAATTTGGCCGAGGAGAATGGCTTCGCCCCTATACCGACGAGACATGCGAATCGATCCTCGATTGGAACCAAAATCGGCGCCACGTCGTCTTCGTTCCAATTACCTTTACTTCAGATCACATAGAAACGCTTTTCGAGGTCGAAGAACTCTATCTTCCTCTGATCCGCAATCGAGATCTTTCCGCTTACCGATGCCCCGCTTTGAATCAAGAGCCTTATTGGATCAAGGCACTCTCCCATATCGCACGAGAAGAGAACACCGTCGGAACCCAAATGCTCATCCGCAATCCATCCGTCTCTTTTTGCTGCCGCTTATAAAAATCCGCCTTGTCAGGAATTTTAAATAAAATTACATTTTCCACCCTTAAATCTTAGAGTGTCTCTATAAATTGAGGTTCAGTCACTTTTCGGGATTTTTTTGAGCCAAATTTGGAAAAGCGACGAACCCTCAAATTGAAGACCTACTCTTAACAAACAAGGGTGTTTCATGAATGATGTAACAAGAGCTTCTTCTTTAGTTTTTTCTGATTTCCAAGTTCATTATGCTCCAGTAACCTACAATCTTCCTGAAAAACTAAAGGCGATAGGAATTTAGTACGAAGAGTGGGATGTACGAGATAACGTCAGCTTGAAAGGTTTCAATTTAGAGGATGGCTTTAAACTGAAAGATCCGACACCCACGCACGTCCTTGAAGTTCTGAATTCGAGGGAAAGTCAAGAGAATAGAGTCCACGAGTTTTACACGCCGAACGGAAGTATCGACATGGTTGAATTTTCCTCGACAACGCCTAATATCGATGAATGGCTAATCAAGTTCGACGACCTTCATTCCCATTCATCACCTGCAAAATGGCTCATTTTGTCTGGAGACGGAATTTTCAATGTGGTAACGCCTGAAGGGGAAAAGATCTCCGTACCGGTCCAAAAAGGGAGCTTTCTTCTGATTCCTGCAAATGTAACTCACAACTTCACTTTGTCACAAAATCGAGCGGTCATTGCTCTCCGGATTTTCCAAGATAAAGATGGATGGGCAGCAAAACCACCCACAGTTGAGGTAAAGCAAATGTAAAGCTGTTTTACATGATTTGTTAAAACTCGTATCCGAGGCCGCCGAACACTTGGGCGGCCGCGTAGCCGCTACCCGCTTGGCCGCTTAGGTTGAGATTCAGGAAGTAGTTTTTGTCGCTCTTTAAGAGGAAGTCAAAGGTGGCTGCACCGAGCGACTGCCCCTCTTGAAAAGAGAAGGTTGTGAAGGAGGTGGGCGCCCCGATGACAGAGGCAGTCACACTCCCCATGCCGTAGGAAGTATTGTAGAGATATTCTAACCCCTGCTGCATGATCAGAGAAAATCCTTTGAATCTAACCTCTTCAGAAGTTTGCAGCCCTACAGTGAACTGGAGAAAGGCAGAAGTTTCGCTCTCCACTTTCATGTCGAAAATTCCAGCTCCATGCTCCTTGTACTTCTCTTGAATGAAGACGGGACAATCTAAAGCGACGAACGGCTTGAGAGTCAAATTCGTCGAATCGATCGGGAAATCCATGCCGAATTTAAAGTGGGGGGCCAATTGCCAGGCAGAAAAGGTACTTTCAGCAATCTCATTAAAACCGGTATAGGAAATTTTTCTATCGGACTCGATGTGGTTATAGCCGGCCCAAAGAGCCCACTCGAAGAAAAACCGATGATGGACGATCGATGCATAGAAACCTGAAAGGTAGTTATTGACCACTTGAGAGCCAAAAGAACCGTCGTTATTGACCGTGGATCTGACAAACCCGGCAAAGACGCCTACTGTCGACTCTTTTGCGTTCTTTGCATCGAATCCTATCAACGTACCGCCGGTAAAAGCGTTGAAAGCGGGGTTTTCCAATTGAGTATCTTGATGAGACCAGTTGCCGAATTCATCCAACCATACAGACCAGGAGAAATCCCGCTTGGGGCATTCGCACACAGCGGGTACGGGCTTGAACTCATCAGAGAAGATATATTCATCTGACTCCGATTCTTCAGGCGCATCGAGATCGGCGAGGCGCATGGGGGGGCTTGCAAACGAATCAACAGAGCAGAGCTTGGCGAAAGAAGAGAGCGACTGTCTAGATCTCATCCCATTTTGCGACAGGAATTTATTTGCAGTTACGGCCGCCGTTTGTTCCGTTTTAGATGTAGTGGAGAGGAGCCGCTGAGCGCTCATCCGATTCGAGAGGAGATCATTTAAAGCGACAGCACCCCTCTGCGCCACATAGGTTCCAAACGAGAGTCTCGATGGGGTTATTTTCTGCAGAGCTTTTTGCAAGGCGGTTCCCGACAAACCGTTTAAGGCAGCCGATAGTTGATTGTTAAAGCTAGATGGGAGTCCATTCAAATAATTGGCGGTTACGAGTTCATTTCCAGACAACCCTGGAATCGGAATGACGTACACTGTGGTTGTGTTATTGTTAGAGGAACCATTCAGAATGATCTGGATGGTATTTCCGACTTTATTTACGACAGCATCGAGAGGAAAACTAAACGAGTAGGAGGAGAAGTTGCCGGTTAGGCTTCCCGATAAACCGGCGGCTCTAATGATAGTATAGGTAGTCCCAGCAGCATAAGAGCCTGTATCGACAGTCACAAATAAGGTTCCATCCACCACCGCTGAATTCGCAACGAGGATTTCTGAATTGGCTGTAGGACTAATTTCAATGAGTGTGGTTGAATTGGGATCTAAGAATAAACTGCCGCCGATTGTGATCGTCCCGATCGAATTTCCTGGAGAAATCGTTGCTCCGCTATTCACCGTCACGGTGCCGAAAATCCCCCCGTTCCCTTTCAATGTAGCTGTACTGTTGACCACTACGCTAGAATCGAGACTTGGGAAGTTTACATTCGTAGGCGAAATTGAAACAGTTCCTCCATTGATGATCAGATTGCCCTGAAAGCTGTTGCTTCCTGTTAACGTCCATACGCCGGTTCCTGTTTTAGTAACGCCTCCCGTACCAGAAATGACTCCGCTAAAAGTGGTCGAGGTGCTGGCGTTTGTAGTGAGATTTGCAGAACCAAGTTCGACGAAACCGCCTCCAGAGATCGCCCCAGTCGAGTGGGTAAAATCGTTTAATTTAAAGGTCCCACCACTGGCTACCGACAGACTCGAACTTGTAGGCAGAGCGCCAGATGCCCCAATGGTCAGAATTCCTGCATTCACCGTCAAGGCGCCCGAGAACATATTGCTTGTGTTGCTCACAGTGAAAGTGCCAGTGCCGCTTTTGGTCAGCCCCCCCGTTCCCGTGAGAAGTCCAGGAAAAGTAAATGAGGTATTGTCGCTGCCTAAAGTAAGCGTACCGCTACCCAGTAAGATCGTTCCCAAACTCCCATTGACCAACGAGAGGATCTCGTTATTGAATCCATTCAAGTCGAGAGTGGTGCTGGTAGGGAGAGAGACCTGAGAATTTTTAGAGAAAGCATTGGTGCCAGCCGCTTGGAGCGTTCCGGCAGAGATCGTTGTGGCTCCAAAGTAGGCAGTCGCTGAATTGGATAGAGTAAATGTGCCGGTCCCTTGTTTTATGATCCCCCCCGTCCCGGTAATGGATCCAAGGAAAGAGGTAGAGGCGTTGTTCCCTCCAAAAGTTAATGTTCCAGATCCCAACACGACCCCATTGCTCGTGGCTCCTCCGCCAGAAAGACCGGGGATACTATTGTTAAACCCATTCAAATCGAGTGTAACTCCCGATGCCGAACCCAAGATGATGGCAGAATTGGGAGAAAAGGCGGCTGCGACCCCCGCTCTAAAAGTTCCCCCATTGATCGTCGTAGTACCCGAGTTGATATTCGTTGCATTGGTCAAAAGGAATACGCCGGTTCCCGTTTTGACGAGGTTGCCGCTTCCTGTAATCCGTCCGGCGTATGTCTGAGTGGAATTATCGCCGCCGAAAGTGAGGGTTCCTGTGCCTGTATTGAGGGTTCCGCCGCCTCCCGCTCCGGTTGAAGAAATCGAAGCGACCGTTGCGCTAAAAGTCCCCAAACTCACTGTTCCAGTATTGACGACGGCCGAATTGGGAGAGAATGCATTGTTAGCTCCCAAGGTGAGAGTCCCCAAAGTTCCCGTAGAAGATGATGTGGTGGTGGTTCCCGAATAATTATTCGATCCATTTGTTAAAGTTAAATTGTTGCTGAATCTT
Source organism: Verrucomicrobiota bacterium (assembly GCA_018239895.1). Classification (GTDB taxonomy): domain Bacteria; phylum Chlamydiota; class Chlamydiia; order Chlamydiales; family SM23-39; genus SZAS-17. Next base: position 12,322 of record JAFEGL010000059.1, on the reverse strand, counting down.
ATCCCACCTGTGCCGGTAATTTGCCCTGCAAAAGTTCTGGCTGTTGTGACTGTCATGTCGAGCAAGGTGCCTACTGAGAGGACAGCCGAACTGGATCCCCCGGTAATTCCCCCTATTCTCGTTGAACCATCCACTTGCAAAGTCACTGGGTTTGTAGCGCTAAAGCTCACCAATGCAAGGTTGAGAAGTGTTGTACTGGTCGGAAAATTAATGGACCCGCTTGTCAGTGTTAAAGTTGAGTTGAAATTTGCGGCGGTTTGGTTGCCGATCACAAGCTGTCCCGATCCAATCTTAAAAATCCCGCCAGTTACAGTCATTGAAGAGGGACTCAATGTGCTGGTCAGATTATCTCCGCCTAAAGTCAAAGGGCTGGTCACAGACAAGGTTCCGGCCGTCATCGAGATGCCGGGAATTGTATTTGCCCCTTGGTTTGTAAAAGTGCCGGTAGATGTCCAGGCGATTCGAGAATTTGTAGAGAGGGACGATGCAGAGGCTGTGACCCCTCCAGCGTTAACAGTTGTGGCTCCAGAAAAGTTGTTGCTGGTCCCATTGATTGAAAAGGTGCCGCCCCCATTTTTTATAATGCCCCCGGAGCCTGTGATGGCGCCGGAAAAAGTGGTAGTGCTCCCATTACCGCCAAAAGTGAGGGTGCCGGTGCCCAACGAGACGGTGCCGCTGCTTCCCGAGAGCCCCCCAACGGTCTGATCAATGTTATTCAAATCGAGGTTTCCGCCTCCGAGATTCACCGTTGAACTGGAAGAAAAGGCGGTGGCATTTCCTGCTTGTAGAGTTCCTGCATTGACCGATGTAGTTCCAGAGTAGTTTTTATTCGCATTTGTGAAGACTTGCGTACCGCTTCCCTGCTTGGTAATCCCCCCTGTTCCCGAGATGGCTCCTGCAAAGGTTTGGTTGGTGGTGTCCCCAAAAGTAAGGGTACCGCTGCCGAGTGTGACACTGCCCCCTGTCGTTCCCCCTCCCGCTAAGCTTTTGATTGATGCGGAGAAATTGTTCAAATCGAGAGTAACTCCCGCCGTATTTGGCAATGTAAATGCTGAATTGGGGGAAAAGGCGCTTGCAACTCCCGCTTGGAATACCCCTGCGTTGATTGTCGTGGAGCCATTGTAGTTATTATTCCCGTTTGTGAAAGTTTGCGTGCCGACCCCTTGTTTCACCAAACCGCCTGCCCCTGAAATGGCGCCGCCAAAGCTTTGGTTAGTGGCGTCTCCAAAGGTAAGAGTACCACTTCCTAAAGTGACGTTGCCTCCCGAGCCTCCCCCTCCAGACAAAACAACGACTGTTTGGTCGAAGCCATTGAGATCGAAAGCAACTCCTGACGTGTTGGCCAAAATAAGAGAAGTACCTGAGGGGATTGCACTGGCGCTCCCCTTCTGGATAATCCCCCCGTTGATTGTCGTGAATCCACCGTAGGTATTCGTATTGGTCAGTGTTTCAGTTCCAGACCCTTGTTTAACAATTCCTCCGGCACCTTGGATAACCCCCGCAAAAGTTACGCTCGAGCTGTTTCCAAAAGTAAGGGTTCCACCGTTCAGCGTGACGTTACCGCCTGTCGTGCCGCCGCCGCTTAGGCCCCCGATGATTTGGGAAAAACCGTTCAAGTCGAGGGCGACTCCTGCGGTATTTGCTAATGAGACAGCCGAATTGGAGGAAAAGGCGTTTGCGGCTCCTGCTTGCAAGATCCCTGTCGTAATCGTTGTGAGACCACTGTAGTTGGTATTTGTGTTTGAGATAGTTTGTGTCCCAGTCCCCTGCTTCGTCAATCCACCACTCCCCGTTATGGATCCTCCAAAAGTCTGGTTGGTCCCATTTCCAAAAGTGAGGGTACCGCTCCCTAACGTGATGTTTCCCCCCGACGATCCGCCGCCGGAAAGGGTGACGACTGTTTGGCTGAAACCGTTGAGATCAAAAGCAGCTCCCGTTGTGTTTGCGAGGATCAGAGAAGTAGTGGAAGGGATTGCGTTTGCAGCGCCTGACCGTAAAATCCCTGCATTGATGGTTGTAGAGCCGCCGTAGGTATTGGGGTTTGTTAGAGCTTGTATTCCCGCCCCTTTCTTGATGATCCCGTTGTTTGCGGTGATTTGCCCTGCAAAAGAGTGATTCGAGCTATCCCCAAATGAGAGAACGCCGTTTCCTGCTGTGACGGTTCCTCCCGTCGTCCCCCCTCCATCGAGCCCTCCGATCGATTGGTCAAAATTATTGAGATCGAGCGAGACCCCTGCAGTATTTGCCATAGTCACTGCGGAGTTGGCAGAGAAGACATTTGCAGCCCCTGCTTGTAAAATCCCTACGTTGATCGTTGTGGTGCCGCTGTAGTTGTTATTCGTATTCGTGAAGAGTTGTGTGCTCGATCCTTGCTTGGTCAGTCCAGCCGATCCCGTGACAGCCCCGGCGAAGGTCTGATTGACGGCGTTACCAAAAGTAAGGACGCCGCCGCTCCCCGAAGTGACGTTCCCCCCGGTTGTCCCCCCTCCAGATAGAATAGCGACCGTTTGGTTATTTCCATTGAGATCTAATGCGACGCCCGCCGTATTCGCTAAAGTCAATGTTGTGGTCGTAGGAAGTGCATTTGTGGTGCCCAGCTGCAAAATCCCGACATTGATTGTCGTGGATCCATTGTAGTTGCTTGTATTGGACAAAGTTTCTGTGCCGGATCCTTGTTTTGTCAAGTTGCCCGATCCTGAGATCACACCACCATAAGTTTGATTGCTTGAGTCTCCGAAAGTAAGGCTGCCGCTCCCCATCGTTACGTTCCCGCTTCCGGCCAAGCCTCCGATTGTTTGATCAAAATTATTTAGATCAAGCGTTGTGCCGCCTGAAAGATTGACCATAGAACTCGAGGAGAAAGCGCTCGCATTCCCAGCTTGTAAGGTACCCCCAGTGATAGCGGTGGTGCCTCCATAGGTTTTATTCATGTTCGTGAAAAGCTGCGTGCCGGATCCCTGTTTCGTCAATCCACCCGTCCCTGAAATGGCCCCTGCAAAGGTTAGATTGCTAGCATTTCCGAAAATCAGGGTACCGCTCCCTAATGTGACGTCTCCCCCTAATAATCCTCCTCCAGCAAGCGATCCGACTGTTTGACTGAAGCCATTAACATCGAAAGCAACTCCTGACGTATTTGCCAATGTCAGAGCGGTTCCGGATGGGTAGGCTCCGTTGCCGCCTACTCTTAAAATCCCTCCGTTGACCGTTGTGGAGCCACCGTAACTCCCTGAGCCACCTGCGAAGGTCTGCGCCCCCGACCCTTGCTTAGTAAGTCCTCCGGTTCCTGATAGATTCGCAGTGTACGAGTGATCCGCGCTATTTCCCAAAGTGACAGACGCATTTCCCATTAAGACGTTGCCGCCGCCGCCGGCTCCGCCGTTTAGGCCTCCGATGACTTGGTCGTGATCATTGAATATGATTGCCGACCCAAAATCTGACAGCGTTATTGCGGAATTAGGAGAAAAGGCGTTTGCGTTGTTAGCAAATAGTACTGTGAAGTTGAGTACTGTGTCGCCACTGTAAGTTTTGTTTGAATTGCTGAAGAACATCGTATTATTTATGTTCAGTATCAATCCACCAGTTCCTGTGATAGGCCCCCCGTAACTCTGAGTAACGGGGGTAAGATCACCCCAAACAAGGGTTCCGCTTCCCAGAGAGAGAGTCCCTCCAGTCGTTCCGCCTCCCGACATACGTTTGATCGATTGATTAAAGTTGTTTAGATCGAGAACAACTCCTGCTGTATTAGCTACAGTAAATATGGAATTAGGAGAAAAAACGAAATCAGCTCCCGCTTGAAAGGTCCCTCCGTTGATCGCCGTGGCGCCGCTATAGTCGCTGCTGCCCGAAAAAGCTTGTATACCCGCCCCCTGCTTGGTCAGCCCACCCGTTCCCCCAATAGATCCCCCGTAGCTGTGATTATTGGCATCGCCGAGAGTTAGAGTAGCGCTTCCCAATGTGACGCTACCTCCTGTCGTCCCCCCTCCATCCAAGCCTGCGATTGTTTGAGCGAAATTGTTTAGGTCGAGGGAGACTCCGGCCGTATTCGCCAAGCTGACTGAAGAAGCGGCGGAAAAAGCGGTAGCATTCGCCGCTCGGAATATCGCCCCGTTGACTTGCGAAGTACCGGTGTAGGTCGCATTCCCTTGCAAGATGAAATTTCCAGGGCCATTGAAATTGATTGTCCCTCCCGAAGTACTCAATGAATCAGAAAACAAAGCCATCGTTAAATTAGAGGCGGGAGCAAAAGTTAAAGTGAGGGGGGCTTGCTGGTTTAAGAAAATATCGGGACCTATGCCCGATCCACTGGCTGCATGTTGTTGATCGAATGCTGGGTTTGTGCCGCCTCCCGTCGCTACGTTACTGGAAAAGCTAAAACTTCCCGACAAAGTACATGAAGATCCATTGGCAAGGAAGACCGCACCCCCGAGTCCAGCGCCGCCGCCGCCAGTTCCTCCCTGGCCCCAGCCGCCGTTACCACCGCCATATCCTCCAACCGCAAATGTGGGTAAAGCGCCCCCAGCCCAAAACGTTCCTCCGCCGCCGCCGCCATATCCACCCGGCCCCGCGTTGCCTGCTCCCGAGGAGCCGCTTTGCGAGAGCAAAGCCGCGCCGCCGCCTCCGCCGCCGAATCCCCCAACGCCCGCTCCATACGTCGTGGTGCCGTTGGTTCCACCGCCGCCACCGCCACCGCCGCCGCCGAATGCTCCATTGGCTCCGACTCCATAATTGGTCGCTGCATTCACAGAACTTCCGCCGCCGCCGCCGAATGTGCCCGGGCTCACTCCATTATTGGATGCAAATGAACCGCCCGCGCCGCCGCCATCGGAACCGCCGCCGCCGCCAGCTGAGCCAGCTGACCCCGCTCCAAAAATCCCGCCGCCGCCGCCGCCAAACGATGATGAATCTGTACCTGAAAATCCAGCGCCGCCCGTCGCTGAGGAGAAAATACCACCGCCGCCGCCGCCGCTATCTGTGTTGCCAGCGCCCCCATTTCCTCCCATACCGCCGCCGCCGCCGCCCGCCGCAGACGTTACAGCACCAGGACCGCCGCCAGTTCCCCCGATTGCACGGCAGTTCGTAAATGTAAGAGTGTTCCCGGTTACGGATCCTCCGCCATTTATATAGAGGCCCCCGCCAAGTCCGGCGCCGCCCCCGCCGCAAGCCGTTTGGTTGCTGCCGCCAGAACCGTTTCCTCCAGCGCCGCCAGTTCCCCCAGTTGCGTAACAATTTTGAAAATTGAGGAAGGAGAGCGAGACATTTCCCGAGTAAACTAGAAAACCTCGGTAAAGAGAAGCTCCATCGATGGTGACAGTATTTCCAGAGCTTAGGCCTGTTAAAGCCAGAGGATTGCCTGTACCTGCATTGATGAATAGACCTTGCGCAAGAGTGATCGTTTGCCCTGCGATCGCGCTCATGTCGATCGAATCGTAAGTGCCAGGGCTTGCGTTGACTTGGTTGATTGCGTATCGGAGAGTTCCCGCAGCGGGGCTAGTCGCGTTATCTGCATTGCTCGTCACGGGAGTCGTGGGGATAGCAAAAAGAGACGGGGCGAAGACAAGCGCAGCTACGATGAGGCGGGGAGTTCTCATACGCACCTTGTAACAGGGAATAAGAAATCAGTAAAATAGAATTTTTTTGAGTAAGATTGCGCGATATGGGGTGAATGAGATATCTTTTTCCTAATTTATGGAACCTGCTCAGCTCGTATTGGAATCTGGGGAAATATTCCCCGGCTTTTCTCCCTCCTGGCAGAAAGAGCCATTTTTTGGCGAAGTGGTCTTTTCCACTGGTATGACGGGCTATGTAGAATCGCTGACCGACCCCTCCTACGCAGGGCAAATCCTCACATTTACATACCCTTTGATCGGCAACTACGGCGTTCCCAGCAGAGAAACTTGGGAATCGGAAAAACTCCAGGCGAGCGGCGTCGTTGTCGGAACCACAAGCATGTGGACAAGCCACTGGGATGCAGAGTGTTCCTTCCTCGATTGGCTGAAACAGCAAGGCGTTCCCCTCATCACAGGCGTCGATACGCGGGCCCTCACCAAATTGCTCCGGAAAAAAGGGGTCGCCCTCGGGGCGATCTGCCGCGAAGGAAAACGGCCCCGAAACTTTCCCGATCCAAATAAAACACATCTCGTGAAGCGGGTCAGCCTGCCCGAGAAGCAGGAGTATGGCTCAGGGAAAAAGACGGTGATCGCCGTCGACTGCGGCATGAAAGACAACATCATCCGCTCCTTGCTCAAGTATCCAGTCCGGGTGATCCGAGTCCCCTTCGATTACGACTACAGCGAAGATGAGTATGACGGCCTGTTTCTTTCTAACGGCCCCGGAGATCCTGCCGTCTGCAAAGAGACGGTAGCGATTTTACGCAAGTCGTTGAAGAGAAAAAAGCCGATCTTCGGCATCTGTCTCGGCGCTCAGCTTTTGGCGCTGGCAATTGGCGGGAAAACGTACAAACTGAAATTCGGCCACCGGGGTCACAACCAACCGTGCCGCGACCTCGACACAAATCAGTGCATCCTCACCTCCCAAAACCACGGCTACGCAATTGACGAAAAAACCCTACCCAAAGATTGGCGGGTTCTCTTCAGAAGTTTGAACGACGACTCAGTCGAAGGGATCGCCCACAATAAACTTCCCTACTTCGCCGTCCAGTTCCACCCGGAAAGCCACCCCGGGCCCACCGATCCGGCCTATCTTTTTGAAACATTTTACAGGTCCCTCTGACATGGTGAAAAAAGCGGTCATTCTCGGCTCAGGAGGATTGAAGATCGGACAAGCGGGAGAATTCGATTACTCGGGCTCGCAAGCGATCAAGGCGCTGAAAGAGGAGGGGATTCGAACCGTTTTGGTGAATCCGAATATCGCCACCGTCCAAACCGATCGGTCGATGGCCGACGTCGTCTATCTCCAGCCGCTCAATATTGTCACACTGGATAAAATCTTAGCGAAAGAGCGCCCCGACGCGATCCTCTTGAGTTTTGGGGGCCAAACAGCCCTCAATTTAGGACTTGATCTTGAAAAACTGGGGATCTTGCAAAAATATGGGGTGAAAGTTTTAGGGACGCCGGTCGAATCGATCCGGCTGACCGAAGACCGTGATCTCTTCAAGCAGCACCTGACCTCGATCGGGATCAAGACAGCGAGAAGCCTCGCTGTCGGAACCGTAGAAGAAGCCCTCCATGCAGCCAGAGAGATTGGCTATCCAGTCATGATGCGGTCGGGATTTTCCCTCGGCGGTCTCGGCTCAGGACGCGTAGAAACCGAAGAGGCCTTGAAAGAGAGAGCCCGCGAGGCGCTCAGCGGCGCGCCGCAGATCTTGATCGAAGAATATCTCAAAGGTTGGAAAGAGCTCGAATACGAGGTCGTGAGAGACTCAGCCGACCAGGCTCTGACGATCTGCAACATGGAAAACTTCGATCCGATGGGGATCCACACCGGCGAGAGCATCGTCGTCGCCCCGTCTCAAACGCTCAACAACGAAGAGTACCATCGGCTCCGCTCCGTATCGATCTCCGCTGCGCGCCACTTCAAAATCCAAGGAGAGTGCAACGTCCAGTTCGCTCTCGATCCGAAAACAGGCGACTACCGGGTGATCGAGATGAACGCCCGCCTCTCCCGCTCGAGCGCCCTCGCCTCAAAAGCGACCGGCTACCCGCTCGCCTTCGTCGCCGCCAAACTCGCCCTCGGCTACACCCTCGATCAAGTCGCGAACGCCATCACGAAAAAGACCACCGCCTACTTCGAACCGGCCCTCGACTACATCGTGGTCAAGATCCCCCGCTGGGATATCCAGAAACTCAAAAGCGCCGACAGAACCATCGGCACCGAGATGAAGAGCGTCGGCGAAGTGATGGCGATCGGTAGGTCGTTCCCCGAGGCGCTCCAAAAAGCGATCCGGATGCTCAACATCGGCTCGAACGGGATCGAAGATCCGCCCGAGCCGCTCGAAGATCTAGGCGGCCACATCTCGCGGCCCACCGATCGGCGCCTCTTCGCTCTCTACCAGTACTTTCTTAAGGGCGGCACCATCGAAGACGCCCACGAACTATCAAAAATCGATCCCTGGTTCCTCCAACAGGTGCAGCACCTCGCCCTCTTCTCCCAAGATTTGAAGAGAGAAAAACTTTTCCCCGGACTCATGCTGAAAGCCAAGCGGCTCGGATTTTCCGACGCCTCGATCGGCGAGCTGAAAAAACTAAAAGAAGACGACGTACGCAAACTCCGAAAAAAGTGGAAAATCACTCCCAGCATCAAACAGATCGACACACTCGCCGGCGAGTTCGAAGCCGAGACGAATTATCTCTACACCACCTACTGGGGCCAAGAGGACGATGTCGCTCCCTCGAAGAAAAAACCGTACATGGTCATCGGCTCGGGCCCCTATTGCATCGGCTCCTCGGTCGAATTCGACTGGTGCGCCGTCAACATGGCCCGCACGCTGCGCAAGCATGGAAAATCGGCGATCCTCATCAACTCCAATCCCGAAACCGTCTCAACCGATTTCGACGAATCGGACCGGCTCTATTTTGAAGAGCTGACCCTCGAACGGATCCAAGATATCGCCGACTTTGAACATCCAGCGGGCCTCATCGTCTCGGTCGGCGGGCAGATCGCCAATAACCTCGCAGCGCCGCTCGATAAAAGAGGCTATCCGATCCTCGGCACCTCGGCCGCCTCGATCGATCAGGCCGAAAGCCGCGATAAATTCTCCTCGCTCCTTCACAAACTCAACATCGACCAACCCGCGTGGCAAAAGGCCGACAGCCTGAAAAGCGCCAAAGAGTTTGCCGCCCAGCACGGTTATCCGCTCCTCATCCGCCCCTCCTACGTCCTCTCGGGAGCCGCCATGAATGTCGTCGCAAACGAAGAGGAGCTGGTAAAATACCTCCGAGAGGCGGCTATCGTCTCTCCCGACCATCCGATCGTGATCTCGAAATTCATCGAAAATGCCAAAGAGCTCGAGATCGACGGAGTAGCCAACGAAGGCGAAGTGGTCGTATCGGCCATCTCCGAGCACGTAGAGAACGCCGGCGTCCACTCAGGAGACGCCACAATCGTCCTCCCGCCCCAGCGGCTCTATCTCGAGACGATCCGCCGCTCGAAACGCGTCGCGCGCAAAATTGTCAAAGCTCTCCACATCACGGGCCCTTTCAACATCCAATTCATCGCCAAAGACAACGCGATCCAAGTGATCGAGTGCAATGTCCGGGCGTCCCGCTCGTTCCCCTTCGTCTCCAAAGTGACCCAGATCAATTTCATCGAGATCGCCGCCGAAATCCTCCTCAAAAAATACAAACCCCGCTCCTATGAGACGCTCGAGTTCGACTACGTCGGCGTCAAAGCGCCCCAATTTTCCTACCAGCGGCTCAAAGGATCGAACCCTGTCACTGGCGTAGAGATGGCCTCCACGGGCGAGGTGGCCAACATCTCCGAAAGTTACCTCGAAGCTTTCTTGGCCGCATGGCTTTCGACCGACCAGACTCTCCGCGGCAAAAAACTCCTCGTAAGCGCCAGCTCCGATTTCCGATTCAAACTATTAGCTCCGCTCCAGAAACTCGAAGAGCAAGGGTGGGACCTCTACGCCACCGAAGGGACCCACGACTTTTTAGCCAAGCGGGGCGTCGGCTCCATCTCGGTCTACAAAGTGAGCGAAAAGTTCGAACCCAACATCGCGACCCTCATTTCACTTCGGAAATTCGATCTGATCATCAATATCCCGAAAAACTCCTCGACCCGCCACACGGAAGGGTTCAAGATCCGTAGGCTCGCGATCGACCACCACATTCCCCTCATCACAAACGCCCAGCTCGCGCAAGTTTTTCTCCAATGCCTCGCTGAACTCAGTCCAAAAGATCTCCCCGTCCCCTCCCTCTCCGACCTCTATGAGCTATAAAAACACCTTTCTCCGTCTCCTCTCCCGCATCGCCGCCCCTTCCCGCACTCAGCAGAACAGGATTCTCGCCGTCGCGACCACAGCGCTCGGCGACACACTCTGGGCTATGCCCGCCATCGAATCGCTCCGCAAATCGTTTCCCAACTCCCACATCGCTCTCCTCACCAGTCCGATCGGCCTGCAGATTTTCAAACACAATCCATGGACTGACGAAATCCACCTCCTCGACTCTCCCCTCGCTCTCTGGAAAAAGCTCCGCGGCCGATTCGACACGATCCTCATCCTCCACGCCTCGCAGCGGTTCATCCTTCCCCTCTGCGCATCCCTCGGCGCAACCCGGATCGTCGGCACCGCGGGGATCAACAAAGATCTCGACGACCTCCTCACCGATCCGCTCCCCAATCTCCCCCAACACGAAATCGACCGGCGCCTCGCGATGGTCGAAGCGATCGGCGGCCGCGCCCACTCCAAAACCCTCTCCTTCTTCCTCCAACCCGAGGAGAAAAAACCTCTCTCGGGCCGCTGGATCGCGATCCATCCCGGCGCGAAAGACTCCTACAAGCTCTGGCCCCTCTCCCACTTTGCCGCCGTCGGCCGTGCGCTCAAAAACTACAACATCCTAATCACTGGCGGCCCCTCCGAGCGGCCACTCATGGAAGAGCTCTCCCGCCTCATCCCGAACTCCCACCTCGCCGACTCCTCGCTATCCCTCCGCTCCTTCGCCGGTCTTCTCTCTTCCGTCGACCTCCTCATCTGCAACGACAGCGGCCCCTTCCACCTCGCCACAGCGCTCAAAACCCCCGCGCTCGCGATCTATTCCCCTACCGACCCGGCCCTCTGCGGGCCGCACCACTCCACCACTAGCCATGTCCTCTCCAAGCCCCGCACCTGCACCCCCTGCATCCGCCGCCGTTGCCGCACCCCCTTCTGCCTCCTCCAAATCGGCCCCGACGAGGTCATCGCCAAATCAAAAACAATTTTATTAAAATAGCGACAACTATTTATTTATTGTTGTTTGCATAATTGCAGTTATTATAATTAACTGCATGGCCACAGAAATTACACAATCCGTTAAATCAAATACTTCACATCATCAAACGCCCCGTTCGGAAACATGTTGCGGGCGAATAGGCAACCTTTACCGAAAGATCATCATTCAATTCGTCGATTGGATGAAAAAATGGTCCTTTATGTGCGCCGCAGCTTTAGGAACCTTATTGATCGAGCCAGGCCCCGCCCTCAGATCGGGCTTGAGCTTTCCCCTCACTTGGAAGAAACAGTTTGTTTATCATACTCTGAATCCTAAAAAAATTACCCTTGAGCAGGCGCAAAAGCGCCCCATCTTGATGATCCATGGAAATTACGACAGACAGACTGCCTATTTGCCTTTGGCAAAAAAGTTGAAGACTGCGGACGTAGGCCCCATTTACACCATCAGCCTCCCCTCAGGCGCCATCACAAAGACCGACTATCAACTCCTCTCAGAAAAAATAGCCGAGATCAAAGCTCAATACAGTGAACATGGAGTTGACGACCCAAAGATCGATCTCATCGGCCATTCGAGAGGCGGTCACCTCGCCCAATCCATCACGTGGGCAGAAGAGCTAGCAGATGGTGACCGATACTATAGAAGAGAACGGGCACAAGATATTGGGAAAGTAATCACATTGGGATCTGTTCTGGATCAAGAAGAGATCGATCGATACCGAAAAATCGATCCTAATTTTGATGATCAGACCTTTGAAATTGTCGGAAAATACGACATCCTTGTCACCGCACCCTCTTTAGTAAAAACAGGGATTGCTGTCGATACAGGCCATCTGGGCATTCTTCATTCAGACACCGCCCATCGACAAATCATCGAATGGTTAAAAGCCTAACGATTTAATCGATTCAGACAGTAAACTCTCTAGCATAAGAGGGAGCCATTTCTATGAAAAAAGTGAATTTGAAAGAAAAATTTCAATTATTCAACGCCTACTGGACTCCCAAGATTTTAGGCGAGATCAACAACTGTTACGTCAAAATATTCAAAGCCAAGGGCGAACTCGTTTGGCACAAGCACGATCGAGAGGATGAATTCTTTCTCGTCGTAAAAGGGCAATTGAACATCAAGCTTCGCGACCGAGAGATCAACCTCAAAGAGGGGGAATTTTTCATCGTACCCCATGGAGTCGAGCATCTCCCCTACGCAGCCGAGGAAGCGCACGTTCTGCTCTTCGAGCCCAAAGAGGTGATCAACACCGGCGACGTTGTCTCAGATCAAACCGTCACAGACTTGGAGTGGCTCTAAGAGTCTGTTAACGGATTCAGGTTTCGTCGCTTTTAGGGATTATTTTGACCAAATTTCAATCTAAAATCGGGGGGTAATATACGGGATGTTGATATTACCCCCCGATTTTAGATTGAAATTTGGCTCAAAAG
>JAFEGL010000058.1 GCA_018239895.1 Verrucomicrobiota bacterium | reverse complement strand
TTTTGGATCGTCTCCTACCGCGGACAGCCGCATATCGATTATCTCCACGATCACCGGCTTCACACCAAACGACCCAGAGAGACATGCACAATGGTTTCGGTCCGGCCGAGGTATTCCGAAATGGATTTGCGCCACAACGGGAAATCTTAAACCCCTTAGCGAAAGCGCTAATGACCAGTTGGCCTGCCAAATTGCCTTCGCCGCGCGGTTTGATGCCGAGACATTAGAAGTTGAACCATGCCGCTATTTTTATGATGACGGCGTCCCCCTCGATCCCTTCGACGAAGCAAGTTCAGTCACGCCCGTTCCTGCCGCCCTAATCAAAGAAATCGGCTTCTTCCTGGTCCCCGCCAGCCGAACCTGGGATCGGATGATTTCCTTTGGATCCGAACTTTTCAGGCGTGTAGTGAGCTATGCCGGCGGAAATCCTGCCGAGGCCGTCATTCAAGAGCGCGACAGGCTTCGTAACCCTAGCGCCCCTTTGGAGGCGGACGAAAAAATCAAACCTCTCGTAGATGCCATCAGCGCAGATTTAACAGCACTTTTCGGCCGTCCGTCCGACTTAAAGCTGCGCCTCACCAGCACAGACAGCGACGGGGTCCTCGAGGCAGTGTTTCCTCACTTTTCCGAAGATGGGGGAACTCCCCTTCCATCCCGGCGCCACGGGAATGGACTCATATCTTTACAAACACTTGTTCTATTAATGCGTTTTGGAAGCCTCCGAGGATCTCGAGGCGAAAATTTCCTCATGGCAATTGAGGAACCCGAACTTCACGTTCCGCCTCCACAGCAGCGGAAACTGCTCCACTTAATGCAATCGTTGACAACGCAGGCCATCATTACAAGCCATTCTCCTGCCGTCGCAGCAATGGCACAGCCGCATCAACTGGTCCTGGTGGCTAATAACCGGGGAGCCCTCCGTGCGACCCCGCTACTGCCGAAGGCTCTTGATACTACGGCCACTAACCTGGAGCGTGGTCTCTTCCTATCGGACCGCGATATTACGGTATCGGCAATAATGCACCCACGTGTAATGGTGCCGGAGGGTAAACTCGATGCACGATGGTTCCGGCTCTTTGCCCGTCTTGCCGACATAGCCACCGATGATACCG
>JAFEGL010000057.1 GCA_018239895.1 Verrucomicrobiota bacterium | reverse complement strand
CTGGAGGCTACGGAATTGTTAAAGGAGTAATCGCACTTAATAAGTTAGTTAGGGTCCCGTTACAAACGGCAAAAGTTGCCAAACTCAGTGCTAAAACTTTAAACGAGGGAAATGGTTTCCTCGGTCACAAGGGATTTGAGCTAAAAAATCCTTCCTTCCAATCTATAAGAAACAAACCGACAATTATCGAAGGGCGTTCCTATGGAGCACATGCTTTGGATCAGATGCAAAATCGTGGATTTACACCATCTATTGTCGAAGGTACAATTCAGCACGGGACAAGTATGCCTAATAAAGTATCTGGAAGGATGGAATTTTTTGAGCCAATAAATAACATATCGGTAATTACGGAAGATGGTAAAGTAGTGTCAGTAATGTATGGGAGGTTAAGCTAATGACCACACTAACAGAATATGAATTAAGACAGATATTATTAATAATAAATAAAATTCACTCGTTTGAAAAAGAAAAAACAAACTTATTTGAACTAATTTGCGATTTAAGCGGAATTTTAAATGCACTAGAATTTAAAATAAAACCATATACAGATGATTTTAGAAAGGAGATTAATTTATTAGAATTGATACACGATAGCATTGAAGATGGTTCAATATTTCGATGGATAGGGAACTATAAAGAGGACATGCTTAATTCAATATCAAAGTTAAAAGCAATGACAGCCACCATTCTTGATGAATACCTAGGACTGTCAGATTCTAATATTTCCGAAAGCGCTATACTGTTAGAGTCTAATTGGCTTATGTGTCAAAGATGTAATGATGCCTGGGAGTCTGACTCATTGAAAGCAATGGTAATTTGCCCTAAGTGTGACCGAGCTCTTCATAATCCACGTTGGCTAAACATGAAAAGGAAAAAACTAGGATCAAATAAGATTTAATGCGTAATTAAATACTTCATCCGCAGCTATTTACGCAAAAGCGACATTATGAAATGGCATGCAAAACTAGATTCTCTTTCGTCTAAACATTTTGAAATTAAATATGATCCTGTTTTTGGATTCTATCTTTACCTTTATGAAGGCGATAAATGTATACGCGACTACCTTCAAGATAGATTAGAACTAGCAATCGAATGCGCATGGGAAGATTTTGGAGTACCGAAAGACGCGTGGAAAAAATCTGATATTTGATTCAAACGGCAATCTCGCTACTAAAACGATTGGTCCTAGAACATGGACTGCTGATCAAATGGCTTTAGTAGACGGCTGGGTCATGGATATGCTTTCTATAGATGAAA
>JAFEGL010000056.1 GCA_018239895.1 Verrucomicrobiota bacterium | reverse complement strand
CTAGGCGGCAAGACGCTTCTTGGACGGCCGCGCCAGGCGTTCAGAACTTCGCCATTGGACACCGTGCGCAACTTCGGCCGGATGTTTTATTCAGGCCCGGAAATCTCGGAGGCGAACACTCGTGGCCTTGCTGACAGCCGGCGTTTGACCGTTGAAGATCACTACGACGCCGACCGCGCAGCACTTGGACGGTTCAAAGCCAGTGTCGAAGAGATTTATGCGAAGAACTCGACGAGATTTAAGAACGTCAAAGACCTTGCGCAAAAGGCATATTATGCGGCGATTAATGAAGGCATCGACAGCGTTACGTCCGACCCTGCGATTGAAGCTGTGGCGCGCGAGTTCCGCAAGTACACGGAGTTCCAACGCGAGAAGCACGTAAAGAATGGGAAGCTTCCTGAAGACCTGGAGACCATCGGCGCTGATGGGTACGTGCGTCGCGTTTATAACCAGGTCGCACTCCGCAACGACAAAGGCCGGGCGCTTTCAATGTTGGAGCGTTGGGCCATGCGAAAGGTGACGGCCGACATTGAGGAAGAACTTTCGCACACTCAATACACCGAACGCCTGCAAGCTCACGACGACAGTGTCGCGACGTTCGAAAAGCGCATGGAGTATTGGAACAAGCACCCTGAGCGTTTGAAGGAATGGGAAGACCGTCGCGACATCGCCCTGGCACAAGACAAAGCCGACTATCAATCAGCGATAGCCAGCTGGCGAGAGCGTGTTTCGGAGCATGCCACCGCGCGAGACGATGCCATTGCACAAGACACCGCGCTGTTCCAAGACGCTTACCGCGCGTGGGAAGACAAGGCGCGCGAGTTCTTGTCTGATCCTGCCAACGACGGGAAGCCACATCCTTACGTCTTGGAGAAGCCGCAGCGTAGCAACTTCAAGACATTCGAAGATGGCTACGACAAGGGAACGCCGAAGCCAAAGAAGCCGCTGGTTGGTGATTACGAAGGCGGTATCAAAGCGTTCGAAAGAGAATTTGGTCCGCGTCCGCGTAAAGGACCGGAGCCAACAAAGACAGAAGGCAATCCCAAGCCGGCAGTTCCAAAGGGCAAGTACGGCGTGCCCATGCTACGCGAGCACATTCCCGCATACGCTAAGGCGTTGGCTCAGGACGTCTTCGACACGATTGCTGGCGTGAAGTCCACCATTCCGAATACCGCCACCAGTCGCGTGCGCGTTCGGACCGGCTACCTACAAGGACGGGTGATAGACATCCCAGACAGTGCGCTTGCTGAAGCCTACTTCTTGCAGACTGATCTTCTTGACCATGCGGAGCTAATGCACAACACGTCCGGCAAGCAGGCAGCGTTCGGGTCGGTCTTCAAGACGGTTGACCCGTATGGAAACGAAGTCGGCGACTACACTGGCAACAGCATCCTTGTGCAAATCGAGAAGGAAGCAAAGGCACGCATTGATGCTTCCGTTGGCGATGAAAAGACACGGCTAATCGACGAACGCGAGAAGTATCTTCAGGGCGTGAAGAACGAAGTCGAACAATTCCTAGGCGTCTACGACCAGGGAAAAGGCTTCGGTTTAATCGGACCTAAAGCCGCGCACACTTTGGCATCACTCGCCTACAGCGTCCGACTTGGCGGCGTGACCGTCTCGTCTTTGACCGATGCTCCAAAGATCGCCATCGCACATGGGCTTGGCGACACGTTCCGCTACGGTGTCATGCCGATGTTTGCCGACTTTCGAAATGTCGTGCGCAAAGGCGGTGTCATGCGTCAGCAAGGTATTCGCATGGGTACTGTTGCTGAAGCTGTCCACGCCACGCGACTGCGCGATGCGTTCGAGTTGAACAATCCGCATCAGATCGGAGACCCATGGTTAGAGTTCGTAGACAAAACGACGAGGTGGGCAACTCGATTGTCCGGCATTTCCTACTGGACGGACTTTGTGAAGCAGATCACGCACAACGTGTCTAGTTCGCGCATCCTTGGTTACAGCCAGATTGGACACGATCGGCTGTCACTGAAAAATCAAACGTGGCTCGCGAACCTAGGCATTGAAGCGCACGACCTTGCGAAGATCGGAGAAGCGTACAGCAAGCAAGATTTTAAACACGTCGCCGGCATTCTGTACGCTGACCTAGATAAATGGTCAGACCAGGACTTGGCGGCACGGTTTGAAACCGCACTTCG
This sequence comes from Verrucomicrobiota bacterium, assembly GCA_018239895.1. GTDB lineage: Bacteria > Chlamydiota > Chlamydiia > Chlamydiales > SM23-39 > SZAS-17. Next base: position 1,496 of record JAFEGL010000056.1, on the reverse strand, counting down.
CCGTGAGAACCGCAACACTATCGTTACGCCTGGTCTTGGTGATCGTCCGCAGTTCACCTACGACGCGACGGGCAAGCTGATGTACCAGTTCCAAACGTTCATGCTGATTGATCAGACCCGCTTCCTTGCGCGTCAGGTCCAGCTGGCGAATGTCGGTACGGATACAGCGGAAAAGATGCGCCAACGAATTGCACTCGGCGCCGGGTTGTCCAGTCTTGTGTTGGGCGCGGTGTTCGTGGACGCAATGAAACGTGCTTTGCGTGACAATGACGCCGACTGGAATGCGTTCGCGGATAGGTGGCAGCGTAATCCTGGCGCCAGTATGTACGATGCGTTGGACCGTTCAGGCATCATGGGTTCGCTCTTCACAGCTTCAAATACTGTTGGCAAGCTGTCCAATGGCCAGTACTCGCTGCGTGGTGGAACAGCGTGGTTGGCTGGTGACGCGGATAGGACGGAAGCGCGAAAGGTTCGAGATGTAGGTCTCGGCGGGGCGCTGCTAGGACCGGCAGCGGGATTGGGCGAAGATGTTGTGAAGACGTTGCAAGCTGGCGCGCGCTATGCCGATGGTGGGACGATTACGCGTTCTGATCTTCGGCGTTTTCAACACTTGGTCCCATTCAATTCCGTGCCCGGCATTCAGTCCGCGTTTAACGCGATTAGCGATTATTCCGCGACTGCGATGGGTGCGCCTCCTGAAGTGACGCGTCACTGATCTTTGTCAGCAACAACATGGTCCGAGGCTGGGAAGGCAACTTCCTGGCCTCTTTCACTTCGTAGGACAACGAATGGAACTCGTAGACGTACTAAAGAAGCTAGCCGAAATCAGAGGAACTACACTCGAACACGAAATTGCAAAGCACAACGTGGCCATCATGGAGCAACGCAGGGAGTGGGCGGAGAACGGAAGGCCGTTGCCATGCGCGAACGAGGAAGAGCGCGAAGCACGGCGTAAGGCGGCTAGGAAGCGCGGCGTTGATAAGGCGCTGGAAAAGCGGCGGGCGGCTCGTCAAATTACTAATTGCATAATTCAATAGTTGTTGTAGTATTGCGTTATGAACAGCAAAGACGCCGTGATCTGCCTCGCCGCGCTGGCGCATGACCAGCGGCTGGCCATCTTCCGCCTTCTGGTGAGGGAAGGACCGTCGGGCCTGCCCGCTGGAGAGATTGCCGATGCCGTCGGCGCAACGCCCACCGGCGCTTCCTTTCACTTGAAGGAGCTGGACCGCGCGGGGCTTATCCACGCCACGCGGGTCGGCCGCTATATCCGCTACGCCGTACATTTCGACAAGGTTCGCCAGATGCTGACGTTCCTGACGGAAGATTGCTGCCAGGGTCAGCCGGAGCTTTGCGGTTCAACGATCAAAAAAGCGCGCAAGTTATGTAAGGGAGAAACGAAATGACTGAAGACCGTCCCCTCAACGTTCTCTTTCTCTGTACGGGCAATTCCGCACGCTCGATCATTGCCGAAGCCATTATCAACCGCGTTGGCGCAC
>JAFEGL010000055.1 GCA_018239895.1 Verrucomicrobiota bacterium | reverse complement strand
CTGACAACGGAATGCAGCCTCCCTCTATCCTCTCTCAGTTCCAAAACTATACTGGTCAGTAATTCGTTCTCCAGGAATTATTGAAAAGTGGGCGCTTCCAAAAGAAGCGCCTTTTTTTATTCTACGGGGTCCATAGCTAGGACGTTCTTTTCCCCTTCGGTTCTGGCGACGAGGACTGCGCAGCAGCTGTCGCTGTAGACGTTGACCGTCGTGCGGCACATGTCGAGCAGCCTGTCGACCGCTATGAACATCCCGATCCCTTCGGGCGGAAGCCCCATTGCCTTCAAAATCACCAAAATCGCCACCAGGCTTGCGGAAGGAATTCCCGCGACGCCGATCGAGGTGACGAGCGCCATCAAAACGACCAAGAATTGGGTCACAAACGAGATCTCGATCCCGTAGGCTTGCGCCACGAACATCGCCGCCACACATTCATAGAGCGCCGAACCCGACATGTTGATCGAGGTGCCGAGAGGTACGACCAAGCTGCAAATTCGGTTCGATACACCCGCCCGCTTCTCGACGCAGTCGATCGTGATCGGAAGGGTCGCCGAAGAGGAGCTGGTGGAAAAGGCTGTGACGAGAGCTGGAGCCATCGCCTTCAGATGGCGGTTCGCCTTTACCCGGCCGACGAAGCGGAGGAGGAGCGGCAGGCCGACGAACATGAATGTCCCGAGCGAGAGGATGACGGTGGCTGTAAACAAGGAGAGCGGTTTGAGCGAGCTGAGCCCCGTCGTCATGAACACTTTCGCGACCAAGCAGAAGACGCCGTAGGGGAGGAACTTCATCACGATGTGGGTGATGGTGATCATCGCCTGGAAGACCCCTTGCCAAAATCCCAAAAGGATCGACCCGTTATGCGACTCGATTTTAGAGATTGCATAGCCAAAGAGGAGGCTGAAAAAAATGATCCCGAGCATCTGGTTTTGTGAGAAGGCCATGACGATATTGGAGGGGACAATCTGCATCAGAACGCCGACAAACGCCGCCCCTTCATGAATGGCGATCTTCGTTTTAAAAGCATCCAAGGCTATCTCTTCGCCTGCAGTGACCTGGGGAGCTATGTGTGAAGCGCCCGGAGCGATCAAGTTGACGAAGAAGAGGCCGATTAAAATGGCCATGAGGCTCGTGCCGAGATAGAACGCAAACGTTTTGAGCCCTAGCCGTCCGAACGCCCCCTCGCTGCCGATCTTCGCCACGCCAGAAATAATGGAAGAGGACACTAGAGGAACCACGACTAGAGTCAATGCATTCAAGAAAACATTTCCCAACGTATCAAAAATAGAATAGAACGAGACGCCGAATATTGTCTGTTTATCTCCCAGCACTGTTCCAGTGATCATGGCGAGGATGATGGCGATAAACACAGCCCAGGGGCGCTTCGTTTTTTTCTTGTGCATTGTCCCGTCTCTTGTAAAAATTGCTCATTGTAGCGGTTTTCCGGGATGACGAAAAGAGAATTTCATGCCCGGAACAATCTTATGTTTCTCGAACCACCCCTGAGGCACTTCAAGTGCGTAGACGGCGGGTGCGGAGCTTTTGTAGAGGGGAGGAGAGTCGTCCTCGCTGGGGTACATGTCGCAGAAATTAATTAAAGTTTTTTTCTCATCGAAAAACGCGACGGAAAGGGGGATATAAGTATTTTTCATCCAAAAAGTTAGAATGTCTGGCTTGGCATAGACAAAGAGCATCCCGTTTCCTTCTTTTAACTCTTTTCGCCCCATCAATCCCTTTGCGGTGTCCTTTTCTGTGAGTGCCACCTCGACCACGAGAGTCTCGCCCCCCAGATAAATTTTATCGACGGGAAGAGCAAACGCGCCTGTTGCCCAAACAAACAGAATTAACAAGAGATTTTTTGTTGAAAATGGCATCCAACCTCATTTATGAATAGATTATGCGAATTAAAAAATTATTTGTCATTTCTTTGGTGTGCATATCCAGTTTGCATTCCATCGAAGTCGAGCAGAAAATTCTATCCAAAGAGATCAAAGATCTCCCCTGGTTCACAGGTCCTCTTTTAGCTCCTTCGGCCCACACGGTTCCTGCCGGGTCTGTCAACTTCGAACCTTATCTCTATTTGACTGGCTATACGGGGACCTACGAATCTGATTGGAGCACCAAATCGCTCCCCCTTTTCTGGACCTACTCATTCCAATTTCCAGTCCAAACAGGGATCACCTCCTGGATGGATTGTCTTGTCAGCCCGATTTTTTATGTCGATCAATCGCAGGGGCAAAATGCTTGGGCGATGGGGGACACTACGATCGGAGTCGGTTTCCAGCTTTGCCGCGAATCAAAGTACATCCCTTGCATCAAACTCGGGTTTAGAGAGACGTTTCCTACGGGGAAATACCAACATCTCGATCCGAAGAAGTTCCAGACAGAAGCTGGAGGCAACGGCACATTCGATACGACCATCGGACTCATCTTCGGAAAGTTCGTCCCGATTAGCGGGATCCATTATCTCAACACGCGCCTAGTCCTTGCGTTAGATATTTTCACGAAAGTCCATGTAGAGGGTTATAATGCTTACGGGGGAGATTCTGAAACGAAAGGAACCTATTACCCTCCAGTCACTCTCACAACGAATCTAGGTCTCGAGTATTCTATCACGCAAAAATGGGCTTTCGCCCTCGACGTTGTTTTTATATGTGCGCCCCACAGCCATTTTAAAGGGAAGGCAGGGCGCGATCCCCAAGTCGGATCACCCTTTGGTTCGGGGACAACCCCCGATAAAAAAACTTTGGCCGTAGGCCCCTCAGCTCAACTAAGCTTCGCTCCAGCCATTGAGTACAACTGGAGTCAATACTGGGGCGTTATCGCAGGCGCCTGGTTTACCGCCGTTGGAAAAAATACCCCATCCTTTCAAAGCGGCGTCATTGCAATAAACTATTTTAAATAATAATTTGTTTAATTTAACAATAATATCAATTTAGTTAACATGATTGCACAACAAATAAATAAAAGGTGCATTCATGAAGAAAATTTCCTTTGCATTAACTGCCCTTCTTTGCGCAGCCTCTCCTCTCCTCGCTGACGTATCTGCCGCTCCCGTAGCTTCTCAAACAGTTGAATCTAAACTGACTTTAGGGGCCGATCTCGTTAAATCTGTCCGCGCGAAATACCAAGACGGAGTCTATAAAGAATTTCTTCAGAAGATGGATGCCGACTTCCAAGAAGCTCAAGAAGAGAACCAACTCGAAGGTCTGATTGCGCTGCGCCAAGAGGAAGCTGCGATCATGGCTAACCAGTCCAAAGAGATCGAGCGGTGGAATTCAATCGCCCAGACCTGGACTGCTGAAAGGAATAAAGAACTTGTAAAAGCCGTTGAAAATCAAAAAGATACGCCGATCTACAAAAAGGTCCACTCGATCGTCAGCGAAAACGACTCAGCCGTCGAAAAGGCGATCACTTATTCAGTCGATCTCCGCAAGCTTGTTCCAGGCGAAGGGAAGAATGCAGACGAAAACAAACTCGTCCAAATCGACCTCGAGACAGAATACAAGCAGCTCCACCTCGACTCTCTCATTGCCGGCGGCCAATCGATTCCCGACAGACAGGAGAAGCACCTCGTGATCCGGATGGAAAAGATGGACCGGATGTTAGAGGCCTCCAAGAATTTCCAAGACAAAGAGCTCAAAACAACTGTCGAGCTGCTCGCTAAAACAGCCGACGAGCGGTATGCAAAGGGGATCGACGTCTCCGATCTCATGAACTTGGCTCGAGGCAAGATCGCCCCATCGAATGATGCGGAGAAAAAGGTCTCTTCCATCCTCTCCTCATACCAGGGGAAATTCACCGACCTAACTCGCGAACTCCTCGATCAGAATCATGAAGCGAAAAATTAACTATTTTTTCCTCGCAGCCCTTACCCTCCTCTCTTCTGCCTGTGCGACCAGGTACGGGGAGGCGGGCTTTTTCTCGAACGGCTACACCGATTTCCGCTACTCTGAAGACACCTTCGATGTAAGCTTCCGCGCCAATGAGTACACCAAGTCTGACAAGGTGATGAAATACGCCCTTCTCAGGGCCTCTGAGCTAACTCTCAAGCACGGCTACAACTACTTCACCGTTCTCGAACAGAGCGACACCACTCGCTCCGCCCTCCAGTTCAACACCCACCAGAGCTGGTCGACCACCCACGGCTCTGTCTCGCAGCTCCATTACCCATCGCTCCGCCTCAAAATCAAGTGCTTCGCCGAGAAGCCCGCCTCAGGCGACATCGTCGACGCAAAAGAGTTCCTCTCCTACAACTCCGAGAAATAAACCCACCCATCGGCGATAGTCATGCTCTGGCAGGGGCATGACTTCATCGGAAAAATCCTTTGAAGTTTGTCAGGAGAAACTCATCTGAATTTTGATCAGCGCAGAGGTAAAATGAGTAGAGAGAGGCGCAGAGAAAATATATCTAGA
>JAFEGL010000054.1 GCA_018239895.1 Verrucomicrobiota bacterium | reverse complement strand
AAATATTTAGAGTCAAGAGAGAAAATTGAGAGATAGACCGGGACCCTGCCCGGAGTAAGAGAGATGTATGTCGAAACACGATCGGTTTAATCAGGCTCATTTTCTCCGGGCAGGGTCCCGGTCTATCTCTCAATTTTCTCTTCTGACTCTAAATATTTTCCTCTGCGACTCTCTATACTCCTTTTATCTCTGCGCTGATCAAAATTCAGATGAGTTGAATCTAAAAAGTTTCAAGGAATTTTCTGTAGAGGCGACTCTCAAAATTCCCGGCCATTTTCGCAAGGCTGGGAGTTTTGAGAGTCGCCTCTGTACCTATCCGGATTGACAGTTTTTGGGAGGGTGGGGTTTAATAGTGGGTAAAGGGTCGATCATGGCGTTTGCAAAAAGAATTTTTCTGTTCGTTCTGCTCAATTTTTTAGTCATCTTCATGATCTCGGTTGTTTTGCGTCTGCTAAACATCCAGCCCTATTTGAATTCGTACGGCCTCGATTACAACTCTCTGCTCACCTTTTGCTTTGTCTGGGGCATGGCGGGCGCGCTGATCTCGCTTGCATTATCTAAGGTCATGGCAAAGTGGATGATGGGTGTGCAGGTGATCGATCCCGATACTCGCGATCCTGAATTGAGACAGCTGGTCGATACAGTCTACCGCCTAGCTGAAGACGCCGGCCTCCCCCACCCAGAAGTGGGCATCTTCCGCTCCAACGAAGTCAACGCCTTTGCGACAGGCCCCACCCGAAGCCGCTCCCTTGTTGCCGTCTCAACCGGACTTTTGAATCGGATGAAGCAGAGCGAAATCAGAGCCGTTTTGGGCCACGAAGTCTCCCACATCGCCAATGGCGATATGGTCACAATGGCCCTTCTGCAGGGCGTCGTCAACGCGTTCGTCATGTTCTTGGCCCGCGTCCTCGCCTACATCTTTTCAGGGATGGGCCGAAGCCGCGAAAACAACTCGGGCGGCAGCTGGATGAGCTACATGCTCTTCACCTATCTCTTTGAGATCGTCTTCATGCTCCTCGGATCTCTCGTCGTAGCCGCCTACTCCCGATTCCGCGAATTTAGAGCCGACGCCGGCGGAGCTAGACTGGCTGGAAAAGATTCGATGATCTCGGCTCTCCAGAGCCTCCGGGTTTTCCAGGAGATCAAAGATGTCAAAGCCGACAACCCCGCCATGGCCGCCTTCAAGATCTCCCATCCGACTAAAAAAGGGCTTTTACACCTCTTTGCGACTCACCCTCCTCTCGAAGAGCGGATCGAGAGATTAAAAAAACATTTTTAATCTCCTCTTTTACCCCCGTCTGATTTAAAATAGCTGTATGAAAACAGTCGTCGTCGGAATGTCAGGAGGAGTCGACTCCTCCGTCTCAGCCCTTTTGCTCAAAGAACAAGGCTACAATGTCATCGGCCTATTCATGAAAAATTGGGAAGAGGCTGACGATCAGGGCGTCTGCAAGGCCTCCAAAGAGTACGACGACGTCGTCCGGGTCGCCGAGCAGCTGCAAATCCCCTACTACAGCGTCAATTTCGTCGAAGAGTACCGGGAGATGGTCTTCGCCCAATTCCTCGCCGATTATCGTGCGGGACTGACCCCCAACCCAGACATCCTCTGCAATCGTGAAATCAAATTTAAAGTTTTTCTTGATAAAGCGATCGAACTGGGAGCCGATTTCCTCGCGACGGGCCACTATTGCCGCACTTCCAACGGCAAATTACTTAAAGGCTCCGATCCCGATAAAGACCAGAGCTATTTTCTCCACTCGATCGAGGGGAAAGCTTTGAGCCGCGTCCTCTTCCCCGTCGGACATCTGACGAAAAAAGAGGTGCGCGCTCTCGCTAGAGCGAACAATTTAGCCACCTCCGAGAAAAAGGACAGCACCGGGATCTGCTTCATCGGGAAACGGGATTTCAAACCCTTTTTGGCTAATTATCTTGGAACCAAGCCGGGCCCTTTTAAAACGCTCGATGGGACCATCGTTGGACAACATGACGGACTTGCCTTCTACACACTCGGCCAAAGGAAAGGGATGGGGCTCGGCGGCGAAGGGGATGCCTGGTACGTCGTTGGAAAAAACACGGAAAGCAATACCGTCTTCGTCGAAAGGGGCGCGCTGCATCCAGCTCTCTTCGCCGACTCACTGATCGCCGGCCCCTTCTCGTGGATCGACCGGCCGCCTCCTACCCGATGCAGAGCGAAAATCCGCTATCGCCAAGAGGACCAAGCCTGCACCATCGAACCTCTCGAAAACAGCTTCTTTCAAATCCATTTCGATGTGCCTCAACGGGCGGCGACGCCCGGCCAATCGGTCGTCTTCTACGATGGCGACGAATGTCTCGGCGGCGGTCCCATCCGCTCTGTCGGCCCCTCCTACTACGAACAAGGAAAAGAACTCTCATGCGAAGCGAGCCCCTCTCTTTAAAACACAAAGACCTTCTCCAACCGCTGCTCAAATCACTCAATCTCTGCCTCTCTGAGTACAGTTTTTCGAGCCGATTCGTCTTCCGCCACATGAACCATTACGAGGTCCTTTTCGATCGGGATTTTGTCTGGATCCGCGGCAAAACAAAAGACGGCGTCACTCACCTCATCCCGACCCAAGACATCCGAAACATGAAAATGGAAGACCTCTTAATCCCCCTTCAATGGGCCGATTGTTATTTCCCCATTCCCGAATCGTGGCTCCCCTCTTTCGATCCGAACGTCTTCCAACACTCTTTCAATCGCGACGACTCCGACTACATCTTCAAACGGACGAACATCGCCGAATATCCAGGCAGAAACCTGAGCGCGAAGAGAAACTTGCTCAAGCAATTTCTGGCAGCCCACACACCCCGCGTGGTTCCCTATTCAAAAGAGCTCCTCGCCGACGCCCTCTTCATCCTCGATTCGTGGCAAAATGCGATGGGTTCTCTCAAGACAGACTATGAGGCGTGCAAAGATGGTCTTGAACTGAGTCAAGAGCTCGGATTTTCGGGCTATCTCGTTTACGCCGACGAAAAGCCAGCCGCCTTTATCCTCGGAGAAATCTATAGAAACACCCTCTTCGTGATCCATTTTGCGAAAGCAATCATAGATTACAAAGGGATCTACCCGTTCCTCTTCAAAGAGCTAGCATCGCAGCTCGATCCCGAAGATATTTGCTGTCTAAACTGGGAGGAAGATCTCGGCCAAGAGGGATTACGAAAATCGAAACTCTCCTACCAACCTGAAAAGCTCGCTCACAAATACCGGCTCTTTGCTAAAAAGTAAAAATTCTTCTCTCTTTCCTATCTCTGTGCCTCTGTGGTGAAAAATGGGGTGCGGGGCTTCCCCGCTTCTCTAAATGAGGCTCTCTGATTTTTGGCTTACGAGGGCAGCGATTAGATCTTTTGCCTGATCGAGTTTTGACACCTCATCCCCTTCGAGGACGAAGATCTCATGGGGATGGATCGCTTGGCAAAGATTTTTCAGATTCTCACTTTGCAAGATGATCGTATCGACCGCGTGGAGCGACGAGAGGAGATGGATGAACTCTTCTTTCGGATGGGGATCGTTGATGTAGATGATCAGCTGATGCTCTCTGTCCGACAACTCTCTCACGGTGCGGAATAGCGCATTCGTAATCGACTGCCCATTTTGGAGGACAAGGAGAGAATACCGTTTCCCTTTGAGGACTTGGTGAAGCGCGTAGGTGTGGCTCTCATCGAACACTTTTGTGTCGCAGTCGAATTCGAGCAGTCTTTGGGCCAGTTCGGAGAGAGTCACCTGGACGCAGCCGAGCCTTTCGATCGAGATTCCCGCTGCGATATTTCCAAGTTGCGCTGCCTGGGTTATGTCGAGACCGCTGGCGAGAGCCAAACAGATGATAGAAAGGACCGTGTCGCCTGCTCCAGTCACATCTATGACCTCTTTGGAACGGACAGGGAAATCTTTTCGGCTCCCATTCCGATCGAAAATCGACATGCCGGCTTCCGAACGGGTGATGAGGAGCGTATCGACTTCGGCGATCCGCAAAATCTCCTGAGCAATTGCGTCGAGCGGAGTGGAAAGGGGCATCTTTGCCGCTGCATAGGCCTCGCTCAAGTTGGGCTTGAGGACGCTCGCCTTCTTGTATTTTGTAAAATCGGATCCCTTCGGATCTACGATGACGGGAACTTTCGCCTCGCGAGAGATTTGGATGATGGCCGAGATGAGGCTGTTGGTCAAAAACCCTTTTCCGTAATCGGAAATAGCCACAATCTGAGTTTGAGGGATGATTTTTCGAAGTTCCAAGATGATTTTTTGTTCGACTGATGAGAGAAGAGGCGTCACAGTTTCGAAATCAACCCGCAAGAGTTGCTGGCTGTCTGCAATCAGCCGATTCTTCACAGGCGTTCTATAGCCAGGCTCGATGAGGAGCGCAGAAATATCGGCCCCTTCAGCGTTGAGACGCTCTTTCAGCTCTTCCCCTTCATAGTCGGCACCGATGCGCCCTGCTGCGAAGACTTTTGCTCCAAGCGTCGTTAAGTTGAGAACGACGTTTCCCGCTCCGCCTGGTCTCGATTCTTGCTTCTGCACTTCCATGACGGGAACAGGCGCTTCGGGAGAAATCCTTTTCACGCGCCCCGTTGTGTACGTGTCGTAGAGAAAATCACCGATCACAAGAACAGTAAATGGCTTGAATTGACTGAACGCGCCTGCGAGCTTCACCATGCAGATCCAAATTTTCATCTAGATCTTAGCACTCTCCACAAGAAAAGTGGAAACAACTTTTCATTTCAGCAAAAAAATTACCAGCGGGCGCTTTTCAGAAGATAGTCTTGAATATATTCTCGGACGGCTTCTCGAATGGGTGTGATTCGGGCCTCATGCGGAGCGAGAACTCGATTGATTTTGTTCATGTCCGCTCGCGTGTAATTTTGGTACTGTCTCGAAAGTTCTTCAGGCATCTCGATGTATTCGATGTTCGTCTTTTGATTGAGGGCGTTGAAGAGCGCGTCGGCCAATTCGTTCCACGTCGTCACTTGACCTTGACCAATGTTGTAGAGCCCTGCGAGGGAACGGTTCTCTAAAAATGCGCAGGTCATCCGGACTGCATCTTTCACGTAGATGAAATCTCGGCATTGTCCGCCGTCAGTGTATTTGGGATCGTTCGATTTATAGAGCTGGATTTTCCCATCGCGTTTAGCGTTTCCAGTCATCTTGAGAACCATCGAAGCCATTCTCCCCTTGTGGTATTCATTGGGACCGAAAACGTTGAAATACTTGAGGCCGACAACTCGGTCGAGAACTTTTTCCCGTTTCAGCCAAAGATCGACGAGCTGCTTGGAAAATGCGTACATGTTGAGGGGCTTGAGGGTTTCGATCGACGATTCATCATCGGTAAAGCCGAGGTTTCCATCTCCGTAGGTGGCAGCCGATGAGGCGTAAATAAACCGTTTGTTGTGAGTGAGGGCCCACTCGGCGAGGCGGATTGAGAAGCGGAAATTATTTTCCATGAGATAATCGGCGTTCGTCTCCACTGTATCTGAGCAGGCGCCGAGGTGGACGATTGCATCGATCTCATCTTCTCTCCCTTTCAGCCAATCCATGATTTTGTGGCGCGAAATGAGATCGACGAAATATTTGCCGACAAGATTCTTCCATTTTTCGCCCTGCTTCAAATCGTCGACGAGAAGTAGATCGGTGTGTCCACGATCATTCAGTTCGCGGACGGTGCACGATCCGATCATGCCGGCAGCGCCTGTAACCAGGATCATCGGCTTTTTTGGTTGTCTGTTCATGATATCCCCATTTTTTGGGGCATTTTAACAGATCTTCTTCATGCGGGGCAATACCAACGTTCGGGAGAGCGTTGGAGAAATGAAAATGGGTAGAAGTTGACATCTTCTCTAGGTGGCGTCCCGTTGAGACAGAAAAACGCTGTGCCACTCCCAGTCATCACAACAGTCTGAAAAGATTGAAGAAGACGAATTTTCAAGTCGATGAGTCTAGGCTCAAGGGTAAAAGAGGAAACTTCAAGATCGTTGAAGTATTCTGGCGTTCCATTTTTGGCCAAAAGGAGCGCATGCAGAGGATCGCGCGGAGAAAGGCTATCCACTTTTGTGTGTTTGTAAACGAGCGGCGTAGAGAGGCCGAAATGGGGCTTTGCCAGCCACCCAGTTTGTGTTGGGAGCGGCGGCAAGGAATTGACTTTTTCGCCCCGTCCTGTGCAGTAGGCGGTTCCTGTAGAAAAAAAGAAGGAGACATCCGATCCAAACCGGGCGCCGATTTCTCGGAGAGTCTCTTCTGAGGCTGGATGATTTAAGAGGGCGTTGAGTCCCCAGAGAACCGTCGCGGCATTGCCGCTCCCCCCTCCGAGACCCGATTGGATGGGGACTTTTTTGTGGAGGTGTATATGGACAGGAGGCAGAGGGAAATTTTTTCTAAACTCCTCGCGGGCTTTCCAAACGAGATTGGTTGGGCCGCAATCGAGTGTGGGGTCAGTGCAGGTGATCAGGTCTTTTGCAGAAAATTCGATCTCGAGGCGGTCGCAAAAGTCGATCGCTTGGAAAAGGGAGGCAACTTCGTGATAACCATCCTCGCGCTTGCGGAGGACTCGGAAGAAGAGATTGAGTTTGGATGGGGAGTATAACAGCATAAAAAAAGGGGCACCTTTAGGTGCCCCTCAATTGGCTTATTCAGCTGGCTTCTCGTCGGAAGCGGCTGCCTCGCCCTCAACGGGGATAGGCGCTACGACCGATTCGATTCCCTTCGCCACAACCCCTTCCGGGATGATGTGGAGCGTACAGGTAGCAGGCACCCCTTCTTTCAGCTTGACTGGGATCTTGTGAACCCCTGTCTCCTTGATCGGGCGCGTCAGTTGGATGTAGCGTTTTTCGACTGGGAGGCCGTTTTGCTGATAGAGGTTAGCGACATCGAGCGCCGATACGGAGCCGTACATGTGCCCTTCTGGATCGACCTTGACCCTCGTTTCGAGAACGAGAGATTCAATTTGCTTGGCGAGCTCATCAGCCTCTTTTCGATCGATAACCGCTTGTTGAGCCCGCTCTTGGCGGAGTCTCTCGCGCTTACGGAGCGTGTTCGGCGATGCGATCACAGCGAGTCCTTGCGGAAGAAGAAAATTTCTTACGTAGCCCGGTTTTGCGGAGACAACGTCCCCTTTTTGTCCGAGAGCTTCAACGTCTTGGAGAAGCAGCAATTGTTGTTTCATCGTTCCTCTCCTTTATTCTTCTGCTACGAATGGGAGCAGCGCCATGTGGCGGGCGCGCTTAATCGCCTTCTTGAGCATCTTCTGATAAAAATAGGAGACGCCTGTGATGCGGCGCGGCAAAATTTTGCCCCGCTCGGTGATGAACTGCTTCAAATTCTCGATATCTTTGTAATCGATATTCTCTGCTTTTGCCGCAGTGAAGGGGCAGGCTTTCCGCTTTTTCGCGAAAGGAGAGTCGCCGCCTGGAACTGCGCCCATGCTTGGGCCATTATTGGAACTTGGGCTTTGTCTTCTTGAAAATTGATTCATTTGTCGCCCCTTATTGTAAGTTCAGAGGTTTGAAATCGAGAGACTCGAGAACTGTCTCGGTGCGCATCGTCATGTAGCGGATGAGGTCTTCATGGAGCGGGTAGTCTTTCCACAACTCTATGATCGCAGAGGTGGGGGCTTCGAAGTAGACTAAGTAGTAGTAGCCTTCTCTCTTGCCGTCGATTTCATAGGCGAGCTTGCGCCGGCCCTGTTCGTGGATTTTACGGATCGATCCGCCTTGAGCAGCGATTCCGTCAGTGATTTTTTCGAAAGCCTTCTTGCGGGATTCGTCGCTCAGCGTAGCGCTGATGATGTACATCCCCTCATAGAGGCCCTTTTGTTGTTTTCTAACCATTTTTATTCTCCAATGCTCGGGTTCGATGGACGATTTATTTCGTTCATCGCACTGGTTATCCCGTTGTTTAACCAAATTTCAGTCCCTAAGACTGCACGCTCCAAAACGGTTGGAACGATTTTTTCTTCGTCGGGAGAGAACCTTCCTAGCACATAACTAGAGAGATCTCCTTGTTGACGGTCGCCGACTCCAATTTTGAGTCTGGCGTAGCTGTTCGATTGCAAATGCTCCTCAATGCTCTTGAGGCCATTGTGCCCACCTGAACCGCTATTGATCTTGAATCTCAGCTGCCCCAGAGGGATTGCCACATCGTCGGCAATGACGAGGAGGCGCTGCAGATCGATCTTCCAGAAGCGGAAGGCTAAAGCTACCGCTTCGCCGCTGAGATTCATGTAGGTCAGCGGCATCTGGAGCAACACTCGCTTGGCGCCAATCCGGCCCTCGGCAAGGCTGCTTTTAAATTTAAGCTGCTTTTTGAACTCCAGCCCATGTTTCCGGGCGAACTCTATTACAGCTTCAAACCCGATATTATGCCGGGTTTTCTCATACGATTTGCCGGGGTTTCCCAAACCGACAATCAAATAAGGCGATTCTTCTTCAATCATCGTTTCGCGATGACGACAGCCACTTCGTTCATGCTTTTCGCGAGCGGTCTGACCGACTCAGGGATCGAGATGTCCGAGAGGCGCTTCGATTGGGCCACTTGCAAGTCGCGGATGTCGAGGGTAAACTCCTGAGGGATATCCTTCGGAAGGCAATTGACCTTCAATGTCCGGATGACTTGGCGCATAAAGCCGCCGAGCTTAATCCCTGGGCAATCGGCAGCGCCGAGAATCTGGATCGGCACGTTGATGTTGACTGGAGTTTTGTCTTCCAGAACAACGAAGTCGATGTGCTCTACAGAGTATTGGGTCGGGTGGTAGTGGATATCTTTTACGATCGCCCGGACGAGTTTATGCCCGTCGTGCAATTCAAAGATCGTCGTTGGGAGCAAACCCGATTTGAGGCCGCGGAAGATCGCCTGCAGCTCGTCGCCCTTGATGTAGATGTTTTGGACTTCCTGTTTCACGCCGTAAAGAATTCCGGGAACGTTCCCTTCTCGGCGGATCTTTTTGATTTCGCTTTTTTTGCCAGCGGTTCTTTTAAAAACTGAGAGTTTCATAATCATCCTTCTTAACTTTTAAACAGCGATGAGAGCGATTGAGCCGATACGATCCGTTCGATCGCTTGTCCCAATAAATCGGCTACCGACACCACTTGAGCTTTCGTATGGCCTGCGGCGGGAGGAACTGAATCGGTGACATAAAGTTTGTCGATCCCTTCCAATCCATCGCCCATCAGCAATGCATGCGTTATTGCGGCATGAACGCTTTTGGCCCCTTCGCGGCGGCATACTTGGGCTGCTATTTTCAACGTACTCCCCGTTGAACAAATATCGTCGACTAAGAGTACATCTTTATTTTTTACTTCGCCGATCAGCGCGTTTACTTCGACGGAGCGGGAATTGATTCTCCGCTTATCAACGATCGCTAGATCGACGTTTAAATCTTCGGCGAACTTCCTCGCCATTTTGTTGCTTCCAACATCGGGGGAAACAACGACCCAATCTTGCTTTCCTTGCCCTTTCAGCTCTTTTGCAAAGAGCGGGCGGGCGTACAGGTTATCTACTGGGATATTGAAAAAACCTTGGATCTGTTCTGTGTGCAAATCCATGGTGAGGACTCTCGTCACTCCCGCTTTTTCCAGCAGATCGGCCACCAATTTGGCCGTAATGGGAACTCGTCCCTTATCTTTTCTATCCTGTCTTGCGTAGGCGTAGTAGGGAATCACGGCTACGATGCTTCGGACAGAGGCCCTTTTCAGTGCATCGGCGATGATCAGCAATTCCATGAGGTAGTGGTTGGGTCTTCTAGCTGGCGATTGCAGCACAAAGACATCTTTGCCACGGACATTCTCAAGGATTTGCACCCCGATTTCGCCATCGGGAAAAGTTTCAATGGAAATCTGACCTAGTTGGATTCGAAGTCGGTGAGCTACCTTCTGTGCCAGATCCTTATGCGAGGACCCGGCGAATAACATGAAGGAGGGTTCGGTCATTTTTTTGCGCTTTCACAAGGTTTGGGGCGGAAGGATTCGAACCTCCGCATGGCGGTACCAAAAACCGCTGCCTTACCGCTTGGCGACGCCCCAGCATTCCACTTAGCTTTTCAAAAATAAAGCAGTGCCATCATAGCCAAGGGCGTAAATATTTTGCAAGATGAACCTTAGAGCTCGACTGTTCAAAAAATGTCTCTATACTTTTGCATAGTGGAATTTTCTGGCTGTTGGGGCATTAAAAATGGCAAATCCATGGACCAGATAGTCGATCTTCGCCTTTCCACTCGCTCTCGAAATGACCGGTTTTGAGAAAAAGAGGCTTTTCCCGGGAGCCAAGACAGTCTTGCCAGGATTATTTCGAGCCCAAGCTTCTGCGAAGCTATTTTTCCCGCGGCCAGTCGAGCAGGCATCGACCAGAATCGTCGCATCCTCTGCGCAATCTTTGAACTCATTGGGCTTTATTGTATTTGTCCCATAGGCCGTCTCATCGCCTGGCGACACAGGCATCAAAACGGTGCTTGGGTCCCCATGAGAGGTGTAATTGACAACCTGGATCTCTTTGCCAGGATAGGCCTCTTTCAACTCCCTCAAATGCTTAAACATATCTTCAGCGGAATGGGCCAAGAAGGGAGCTATCTCAAAATCTTTTTGAAAATTCTTAATTTTGTAGTGGTAATAGTAGTAAACTCTATCTCCTAAAATCGCCCCATTCCCCTCTTCGTCGTAAGGAGCCACAAAATAGGCGCAGATCGGCTTGTCGCTCTTGCCCAATTCTCCCCTGATTTTTTCAAAATCAGTTTCCAATTTCGCTATGTTTTTCTCGAACATGTCTTTACCGGGCCAAGGACCTCCCAACAGCTCGCCGATTAAAGTGAAATATTCTTTCACAATTCGGACGATTTTTTGAATGAAATTCTCTCTTGCACCTGTCTCAGGAAATCTCAAGGAGCGGGCGGTTCTTAAATAAGAAGGGATCTCTCTCGGGAGCATTAAAACTGAAGCAGATAAAGGAGCTGACATAATTAACCTCTTTTTAATTTGCACACATTCTATTAACAAGATTCTTATAAGTAAACAAATCAAGAAATATATTGATAAAGATGTCCATTTAAGTTAGAGAGTGGAACTATGAGAATCATCCATGTAGCTGCTGAATTTGCCCCCATCGCCAAAGCGGGAGGCCTTGGAGAGGTCATCGTCGGCCTTTCAAGAATGCAAATGGCCCTGCTTCAAGATGTTGAAATCATCATCCCTAAGCATAGCTTCATCCATCCCAACTCCCTCCCTTACCTCAAAGTGGAGACCCCCGAATTCACCTGCAAAGAAAATGGGACCGAGATCCTCAACACCATGTGGTCAGCCGAGGTCGAAGGCTGTAGGCTCCACCTCCTCGAAGAGAGACATCCAGCCGCCTACTTCCGCCGCCCCAACATCTACGGCTATCCTGACGACATCCCCCGTTTCATCTATTTCTCAAAAGCGGTCATCGAATACCTCAAACTCCAGAAGCAACCGATCGACGTCCTCCATCTCCACGAGTGGCACACCTCCCTCTGCGCCCCCCTCGTCAAAGAGATCTTTGCGAAGGAGCTCAATGTCCGATCCGTCGTCTTAACCATCCACAATCTCGAGTACCAGGGCAAATGCGCCACGTGGGATCTCGACGCCATTGGAGTCAAAGGAGCCTCTTTCTTAAAACCCGATAAACTCCAAGATGATCTCCACGCCGACTCGATCAATCTCCTCAAAGGCGGGATCGTCTACGCCGATGCAATAACAACCGTCTCTCCCACCTACTCGAAAGAGATCCTCACTCCCCCCTTGGGCTTTAACCTAAACAAGACGCTGACGAAACATAAATCGAAACTCCAGGGAATTCTGAACGGAATCGACTACAAGCTTTGGAATCCCGAGACAGACAGCCTCCTCGCCAAAAGGTACAGCACTCAAGCCTCGTTTAAAGAGATCGAACTGGGAAAAGAAAAAAACAAAGAAGCCCTAGAAAAGCGCTTCGGCCTCGAGTCGGGCAAGCGCCCGTGGTTTGGAGCCATCACTCGACTCGTCCCCCAAAAAGGGCCCGAGATGATCGAAGAGGCGATTCACCATGTACTCGCCTCGGGCGGAGTCTTCGTCCTTCTAGGATCTTCACCTTTACCCGACATGCAGCACCGCTTCGATGTTTTGAAAGAAAAATACAAGGGGAATCGTCGCCTGGTTCTCGAATTCAATTACGACGAAACTCTCGCCCACCTCATCTATGGAGCGCTCGATTTCACGCTCGTCCCCTCCCATTTCGAACCCTGCGGACTTACGCAGATCATCGCGATGCGCTACGGAACCATCCCGATCGTCCGGTCTACAGGGGGACTTAAAGACACCATCTTCGATTGCGACAATTCAGCCGTCCCGATCGCTGCCAGAAATGGATTTACGTTCTCCCACCCTTCCGAGCTCGTTAACACCATCGATAGAGCTCTTGAAATAAAGAAGAATAATTCGGCAACTTTCCAGACCCTCGTCAAGCACGCGATCCAATCCGATTTCAGCTGGAAAAAACCGGCCGATGAATATTTGAAGCTTTATAAAAAAATTTCGGGCGTATCTAGCTCGAATCAGCCTCCCAGAATCGTTGCCCGCTCGGTGAGCCGCAACATCTAGAACAAATGTGATGCGTAGTGGATCAACCTGCAAGACGACATTTTGCAGAAGAGCCGCCTACGCTTCAAATTTTAGAAAAACTTACATCACAGAACAACAATCGGTCGGTTTTTTCTGCCCATTTTTGTCCTGTTGAGAGAGCTGTTCAATCTGTTCTTTCAACGCAGCCAGTTCAGCAGCTTGCTCATTCACTTGTCGCTCCAATTGAACTTGCCTTGACTCCGCAGCTTGTTCTGCACTAGAGCCGCCAGGAAGATAAACTTGCAATAGGCCACCGCCTACATCCACATTGAATCCTTTGGGAGGTTCAATCCGTTGAATCCGCTTTTCATGCTCACTGAGTTGAGCTTGTATCTTTTGCAAATCAGCTTTCGTTGGTTGCTTCATATCGGATTCAAATTTCGGTTCCGCTGCAGCTGCTGGAGATATGCTAGGCAGTGCTATACGTTGCGAACTAGGCTCTTTTCCAGTAACCATTTTCAAAAACTCCTCAACCGTCGGGGAGGTAGAGCTTTTTTCGCCGTCTCGGAGGATCCCTAAGATTTTTTCACAATCGTCTGCCGCTTTTTTCGCTTGCGGAGATGTGTACGTTTGATCTTGGAGTAGAGAACCAAGGGCTCTATTGAGTATATTTGGCTGATTTTCCATCTGTCTCAGTTCGTTTGCCTGAGCCAGCGTGAACCCGCGAGCGATTTGGTCGATTTCGTCAGATATTTTACTGAGCATGGGAAACCGATAAGAGACTTTCTCTACAAATCGGCATGTGACTACCATGTCCGCACCAGAGATAATGGCTTGAAGAGGTCTCGCAGCTAGCCCAACGAGGGGAATTTCGCTAATATAATCTAAGATTCCATTGGCAATTTCTGCCGGCAGATTTTGAGCTCCATCTACAAGCCCAGATTGGATCACATGGCACCCAAGAACGCTGGCAGATAACGCCCTGCCTAAATGCGTGTAATAGGGACCTAAAATTTTATCATTCTGAATCATGTCTAGCTCTGCATCGATATGGAGGTAATTAGACTCTCTATTGAGCATGCTCGTGAACAGTTGTTCGAGATTGGGAAATTTAACATTAACTAGACTCTGAACCTTCTTAACCTCCTCTGCGCTCAAAGCAACTCCAGAACGAACTAAAGCCGCAGACGGAGATCGAACGGCACACGCTTGGAATTGTCTAGCAGCTGTCTCTGAGGGGTTAAACTCTGTCCTGGCATATTGTAATTGCGAAAGGGGAACGAAGCGAACTGTGGAGTCTGACTGGGATCGAAGAGCCAGGGCGGCGACCGGATGTGTTGGACTTGCGCTTTTTGGGCGAACTTGTGTAAAAGCCGAACGATTAGATACTTCTAATTTGGCGGGTGTAATACTCATATAAACATTCCTTATTATTTATTCATTTTCGATTAAGATTATAATTAAATCTTAATTTATTCTGAATAAATTCTTAATTAATTGTTAATTAAAATAATTATTACATTTTATTGAGAGCTTTTTTAATGAAAAAGCGGTTGGCATAGAAGTAGTCGCAGGCGGAAATCACCGTATATAGAGCTGCGGCTCCGACGGCGAAAAGGCTCATTTGCTGCAGAAGTTCCAAAGAAAGAATACCTTGCGTATAGGCGACTAGTAAAAGGAGGATTAAAAAGGCGACACAGGCCTGGATGACCGCTTTGAGCTTGCCGCTGAAGCGGGCCGCCAAAGCCAATCCCCTTAAGGCGCAGAGCGTCCGGAGGGTGCTGATGAAAAAATCTCTATAGAGAAAAACCAGCACCAGCAAGAGAGGCAACTGGACCACCCCTTGAGTGAAGGTCAAAAAGAGGGAAATCCGGGTGATGCTGTCGGCCATCGGGTCCAAAACCTTGCCGAGGTCGGTCACCTGGTTGCGGCTCCTGGCCAAAAAGCCGTCGATTAGATCGGAGAACTCGCTGATAATCAAAAGCCCCAGCATCAGGAAAGGGACAGACGCGAAGGGGATCCCCAGCCACTCATACCCCAGATAAAACAGGGGGAAGAGGGGGCTAATCAAGATCCGAAGCAGTGTAAAAAAGTGGGCTGGATTCATTTTCTTGAGCCAAGCCTAAATCATGGATTTGAATTAATCAACAATTGTTACTTTTGCAGGGCGAGCTGGCCGCAGGCGGCCGCTATGTCCTTCCCCTTGGTATAGCGCCAAGTCGTGTTGATTTTCGCATCCATCAAAATATTTCTAAACTCTTCAATCGCCTCTTTCGCTGGGCGCCTCAGCTTCAAACCATCGACCGGGTTGTAGGGGATAAGATTCACGGTGCACTGCTTTCCCCTCAAAAGATTAGCTAGCTCCTCTGCATGCTCGGCCTGATCGTTGATCTCCGCCAACAAAGTATATTCGTAGGTGATGTCCCGCTTCGTCTCCCGGGCGTACCGCTCCATCGCCATTAAAATTTCTTCTAACGGGTACTTCCTCGCGTAGGGGATGATCTTTTTTCTCAAATGTTGATTGGGCGCATGCAGCGAAAGGACCAAGTTGACCGAGAGGTCTTCTTTGGCGAGCCGGTCGATCCCTTCGACAACGCCGACTGTAGAGACGGTGATTCTTCTTTGCGAAATTTGGAACGAATTCGGGTCGTTGAAAATCTGGATCGCATCGAGAACCGCCTCGTAATTCTCCATCGGCTCCCCCATCCCCATGAAGACGATGTGGCAGACTCTTTCGCCCCTCTGCTTCAAAAACCGGTTGATGTGTAGGACTTGCTCGACGATCTCCCCCGCGGAGAGATTGCGCATCAGCCCCTCTTTCCCCGAAGCGCAGAAGGCGCAGCGGGCTGGGCAGCCGACCTGGCAAGAGACGCAAACGGTCCGTCTCGCCGCCGACATGATGAGGACCGATTCGACCCGCTTCCCATCGGCGAGTTCCCAGAGAAACTTGATCGTCTCCCCATCTTCCGATTCTTGAGTCCGGACAAGCTTCAACGTCGGATAGCGCAAAGAAGCGGCGAGTTTTTGGCGCAGCTCTTTGCCCAAATTGGTCATCTCCTCAAAGGCGGAGGCATCTTTAGTGTAAATCCAGTCGTAGATCTGTTGAGCCCGGAACGACTTTTCGCCATTCGACTCCAACCAGGCCTTCAAAGACTCTAGGGAAAGGGAACAAATTTCTTGCATACCGAAGTATTATACTGAAATCGGAGTAAAACATCTTTGTTTTTTTTCAGATTTTAGCGACAATTCAAGAAGGAGCTAGCCATGATGTATATCAATCAAAAATTGAATTTCTGCGTCCACGTCTACAACTTTTTTTTAAAAATCGGCAACAACCTCCAGAGCCTATTTCTCCTCTACATGCGGCTCACCTGGGGCCATCAGTTCTTCATCGCCGGATTAGGTAAGATCAACAGCATCCCGAGCGTCACAGAGTATTTTGCGACCCTCAACATCCCCCACCCGGCTCTTCACGCCTATGTCGTCGGCTACACCGAACTGATCTGCGGTTTTTTCCTCTTCATCGGATTCGCCTCGAGGATCGTCACAGTTCCTCTCATCCTCATCATGCTTTCAGCGATCTCGATGGCCCACAACCACATTTTCAACGGAGGACTTTTCCTCTTCGATCCCCTCTCGCTCGTGAGAGAAGCTCCCTACCCCTTCCTCATCACATCGCTCATGGTCTTTGTCTTCGGTCCGGGCCGCATCTCGGTCGACGGCTGGATCAAGCGATGGGTCGACAACCAACCGAGATATTGAAGCCAGAAAAAGTACAGGATATGCATGATCGCCAAAGCGGCGATCATGCATATCCTGTAGCTTTTTAAAGTCTCGCATCCTTCTGAAACGCATGCCTAAGAAGATGCGCCATCCAGCGGATCATCCGAGAATGATCCTGGTCGAAAAGCCATCTGAGAGCCGACTTCAGCCCAAAGTGGCGGTAGAGAATGCGGCACGTCTCGAATGCGTAGCCCGCAATGGCGCGGGGGCTATTTTTCAACGGCTCGTAATCGGTTAAAACTCGCCGCGTGTAGACAGCGCGCAGGCCCCCTTTTAGAAAAAAGCGGCACAAAAGATCGAACGAGGGGCGGTAATTCAATCGGTGATTGAATCCCCCCAATCCGACGACCGTCTCCTTCAAAAACCAGGAGGAGCGGTACATCGTCGGGAAAGTCCCCTTTTTCAACGTCTGCGCGTTGATCGGAAAGCTGACCGCTTGGGGTGGGCCATCCAAATCTCTCTCCAAAAAGGCGCAGTAGACAAGTTCGGGCCGCTCGCTATCTCGGATCAGCTCGGTCAAGTAGGAGAGGGCATGCTGGCTGATGTACCTGTCGCCCGGCCTAAGAAACTGGATATACTCCCCTTTCGCTTTGCCCAAAGCCCGGTTCATCAGCTCCGCTTCGGTCTCCCCCGCCTCTTTCAAGATCTGGACCGGAAGACCCCGAGCCATCTCCTCGACCCGCCCCGTCTTCACCCCATCAACTAAAAGAACTTCATAACTCCGGTCGTTTTGCGACGCCAGGCTCTCCAAGGTCAACGGGAGAAGGTGGAGATTCTTCTTCACGAGGATTGCGATAGAAAACAAAACTTCGGTTGGCATTTTTCCCAGACAAGATTATAGTATACCGAGAGTGATACAAAAATCGGTAAATGGCAAGGAGGCGCCCGCCATTTGAGCCAGGCGCAGCCGGTGCCGAAGCAGCCCAACTTTGGTAAGTTGGGCGATGCAGGCAGGCTCGAATGCCGTGGCTGCCCGACGCGGCCAGAACCGATTTTTGTATCGCGAGCGGTATAAGTACAATACTCTTCAGGTCATTTATGTCTCACGTGAAAAACATCCAAGATTCTCTAAAACCGATCGTCGCCCTCTGTAAAAGAAGGGGTTTTATCTACCCCGGTTCAGAGATCTATGGAGGCTTCGCCAACACCTACTCGTTCGGCCCCTACGGCGCCGAGCTCAAAAAAAATATTAAAGACCTCTGGTGGAAAACATTTGTCCAAGAAAGGCGCGACATGGTCGGCCTCGACGGACCGATCCTCCTCCATCCAAAAGCGTGGCAAGCCTCTGGCCACCTCGAAGGGTTCAACGACGCCCTCATCGACTGCAAGGTTTGTAAAGGGCGCTTCCGCTGCGACCACCTCATTGAAGAGGCCCTCAAAGAAGACGCCGATGGACTCACCGTCCAGCAGATGACCGAAAAGGTCCAGAAAAACAAAGTCAAGTGCCCCAAGTGCGGCGCCCAAGATTTCACCGAGGCCCGCCACTTCAACCTGATGTTCCACACCCACATGAGCAAAACCGGCGCCGACGGCGATGTCGCCTACTTACGCCCCGAAACGGCCCAGGCGATCTTCCTCGACTACAAAAACATCGTCGACACGATGCGGGTCAAAATCCCCTTCGGAGCCGCCCAGATCGGAAAAGCGTTCCGCAACGAGATCACTCCCGGCAATTTCGTCTTCCGCGTCATCGAGTTCGAACAAATGGAGATCGAGTATTTCATCCGCGAATCGGCTTGGGAAGAGACCTTTGAACGGTGGCTCCGCTCGATGCACGATTGGTGCAAGCTAATCGGCCTCAATCCCGCCCGGGTCCATGAAAAAGAGCACCCGAAAGAGCAGCTCTCCCACTACTCGAAGAGAACTGTCGACCTCGTCTACGATTTCCCCTTCGGACGAAGCGAACTCTACGGCCTCGCCTACCGGACCGATTTCGACCTGAAGCGGCACGCCGAATTTTCAGGGACGAACCTCGAGTACACCGATCCAGAGACCCGCGAGAAATTCGTTCCCCACGTGATCGAGCCGACCTTCGGCGTCGAGAGGACGATCCTCGCCCTTCTTTGCGATGCGTACGACGAAGAACAGCTCGAAAACGGCGAAACCCGCACCGTGCTCCACTTTTCACCTCGGATCGCTCCCGTGAAAGTGGCCGTATTCCCGCTCATGAAAAAAGAGCCCCTCGCCGACAAAGCGACCCAGATCTTCACGCAGCTCAAAGCCTTCTGGGCCTGCGAGTACGACGAATCGGGCGCGATCGGCAAGCGGTACCGCCGCCAAGACGAGCTCGGCACGCCCTACTGCATCACCGTCGATTTCGACACTCTCGAAAACGACACCGTGACGCTGCGCGACCGAGATTCGATGAAGCAAGAGCGGGTCCCTGTCAAAGAGCTCCTCTTGATCCTCAGCGAAAAGCTCAAATGATCGTTCCCGCCGAGACGGAAGCAATCATTCTGATCGTCCGCCATGGAGAGACAGACATCAATGCCGCCGGTATTCTCGGCGGCTGTCGAACCAACGTCCCGCTCAACGCCCAGGGCCACGACCAAGCGCGCCGAGTCGCCGCCCTCATCGCGAGCCTCCAAAAAGAGGGCAAGCTTTTCATCTCCTCCCTCCACTCCTCGGACCTAATCCGCGCCGTCGAAACAGCGGGCTACTTCTCCACCGAGCTCAATCTACCCATCGAGCAGCACCCCGACCTCCGCGAAATCGACTGGGGCGACGCCGAAGGCCACCCCTTCACCTTCAGACATCAAAATTGGGGCCCCGAAGAAGCCCGAATCACAGAGCAATTCCCTGAAAGAACACACCGATGGGACTATCTCCCCGCGATCCCGAACGCCGAAAAATACAGCGCCCTCCTCCAGAGAACCACAGAGAATCTCCGCAAAATCGCCGAGGCGAATTTAGGCAAAACAGTCCTCGTCGTCTCCCACGGCCGCGTCATCAAGACACTCATCGGCCACCTCCTCGATCTAGAAGAGAAGCAAATCCCCTACCCCCAAAACTGCGGCATCACAATTGTCCGCTACAGCCTAAACGGATCTTTCCAATTCCTAGAAATCCAAAATCTCTGAAGAGAAAAATTCTTCTCCTTCCGATCTCTGTGTACTCTGTGTCTCTGTGGTGAATTTTTTTACGGGAGGAAGCGGTCTTTGGGGGCGATTTCTTTATCTATTCGCAGGTGGAACTGGTGTCGGTGCGCGGCGACGAGGTTGTAGATCCAGTCGCCGAAGAAGCCGGGAAGAAACGAGAGCCAGCCGTAGATTTTCCACTGGCCGCCGATGAGCCAATAAACCCGGAGAACGGCGCGGGAGCGGACCCAAAAGTTCCGGTCGGTCGAGCGCCAATTCTCGACAACGACGAGGCTGTTGGCATTTCTGAGGGAAGCTTGGGGGCCGCTGAGGATTTCGGCGGCTGTTTCGCCGCGCAAGGGGGCGAAGAGGAACTTTTTCTCGGCGTCGATTTCGACGATGTGGCGCACCGCGCGGACGCAGAGGGGACATTCGTCGTCGAAGAAGAGGAGATGCTCAGGTTCCATCATCTTTTTTCACCACAACTTGGGGCCGCTCTTTCTTGATGAGATCGAACTGCCGGGCGAGATCGAGAACTTCTTCTTCGGTGCATTTGCCGCTGTAGATTTTCACTTTGATCTCTTCTCGCTGCTGCATCCAGTGCCTCTCGAGGATTTTTTGGACCGTCTCGATGAAACAATCGTACGCTTTTTCCCGATTTACCTTTTTCTGGAGTACCTCCGCCATAAAAATCTGCTGGTCGGCCTGCTCGAGGTCGATGGCTAGGGAGAGAAGGTCGGAGGGTTTCCCTTCTTTGACGTTGGCTATGTACTTTTCGTAGAGTCCGCGGCCCGCAGGGTGGCGGAAATGCTCTGGCTTTAAGTTCCCTTCGGCGATTTGGACGAGTTGGGGCAAGCTGGGGCCCATCAAGATCAGCCAGCGGAGAAGGTCGGCCTCCAAAATCCGGTCGGGATCGATCTCGGTGAAGGTGACGCTCGCCTGCTTCTTGATGAAGATCTGCGGGGCCGATGTCTCGGAGGTCGTGAGGATCGACTCGGGCGTTTGGGTCAAGCGGGCGAGTTTGCGCAAACTCTCGTGGACCATGAGCGGATGGTCCCACTCGCGGATCCGCTTGGCGATGATCTGGACCAGTTCGTTCTTGCCGGCGGGAGATTGGACGTTGATCGATTTCGAAAGGTGGCCGACGAGGAAGGTGAGATAATCGAGGCTTGAATCGAGGAGCTTTTGCCACTCGTCGGGCCCTTTTTCCTGGAGCGTCAGGTCGGGATCGCATTTTTCTGGGAGCGGGACGACGAGGACGTCGATCCCATCTTTTTGGAAGATGTGGCCGATCTTGACGGCGGCCTCTTGGCCGGCGGTGTCTCCGTCGAGGGCGAGAAAAACTTGGTGGACGCCGAGTTGAATGAGCTCTTTGGCATGCTCTTCGCCGAATGCAGTCCCCTGCCCGGCAACTGTCCAGTTGAATCCCGAATAGATGAGCCGGAGCGCGTCGATCTGCCCTTCGACGATGAGGGCTTTTTTCTCTTTGGCGATCCGTTTGCGGGAGTAACTGAGGCCGAAGAGGACTTTCGATTTTTTGAAAAGGGGCGTCTCGGGGGTGTTGATGTATTTGCCGCCAAATGTATCGGTCTTGAATTTCCGGGCGGAAAACCCGATCACGGCGCCGAGCGGATCGCGGATGGGAATAGTGATCCGGTCGGAGAAAAACTCCCGCTTATTCGCTGTAAAAAGGCCCGCCTCTTCCAAAACGGCGTCGGTGATTTTGTACTCGCGCATCGCCTTCAAAAAGAGCATCGGCTGCTTTGGCGCAAGTCCGATCTGGAAAGTCCGGATGAAGTCGAGGTCGATCCCCCGGTTGTAGAGATAATCGAGGGCGTTGTGCCCTTCGAGAGTGTGGAGGAGAGAAAACTGGTAAAATTGGCACGCCTTTTCCAGAGCGTCTTTTAAAAGAGTCTTGGAGGGGCCTTTGGGACCCCGGTCTGGCGAGGTCTCTTCGAGGAGCTGCACATGAAATTTTTCGGCCAGCGTCTCGACCGCCTCCAAAAAACTCATCCGGAGGTGGGTCATCATGAATTGGATCGCATCGCCGTGGGCGCCGCAGCCGAAACAGTGGTAATGGCTGTCGCCCCGCTGGATCACAAACGAGGGGGATTTTTCCTCATGGAATGGGCAGAGGGCCTTGTAGGAGGCTCCGCTCTTTTGCAACTTGACGTGCGGGGAGAGGACCTCGACGAGGTCGATGCGGGAACGGAGGAGCTCGAGACTTTCGCGAGAAAAACTAGGCATGGATATATGAACCGTGTCTGTATGTGATTCTCTCCCACCCGCGATTTTTCATGTAGCTCAAAAGACGCTTTTCAAAAACATCTCCGCGGGGCACGTGGTCGGTATCGGGTCTGATTTCCCCATAAATGGGCTGGCGGAAGTCGGCCGTTTTCACGAGAAACATCTGATCGGAAAATCCGATTTTGGAGACGTAAAAATTCCATTCGGTTTTGTGGGCCTCTTTTTTGGCCTCTTTGTAATTGGAGTTCCAGGTGAGGTTCGCCACTTTGTAATTGGAATTTTGCTCCATTCGCCGAAGAGCCTTTTCGACCCAGGAAGAGGGATTTTTGAGCCACACATCGCCGGTGTGGTAGAGGAGGTAATCGGCCGTTGCGGAGTAGATCGCGGCTAGCGGAGCGAGGGAGTTGTAGTAGATCCAATCGGCGCTGACGCCAGCTTTGGGTTGGAAATCGGACCGCTTGAGCTGAAAAAAGTTTAAAATCTCATCTGCTATTTCGGTCGCAGAGACATAGCGGGTGATCGTCTGATCATCGATCTTTTGCTGGGCCGCTTTTTTCACCAGATCCAAATCGTTGACGTTGTTGATGATCAAAATTTTTTCTGAGAAGGAAAACCGGTGGCGCGCAATTTGGGCGACGCGCAAATATTCGGGATCGTGTAAAATTGTGCGCCAATCCCTCTCCCAACACGTGGTGGCGAAAGCGACTGTAGGTAACCTTTTTTTTCGGAGCCAAAACATGACGACGACTACTATAACTCCTATGATGGCCCAATGGCAAGCCTGTAAAGATGAGTGCGGCGACGCTGTGCTCCTTTTCCGTCTCGGCGACTTTTACGAGGCGTTCTATGAAGATGCGGAGAGAATTTCGAAAGAGATCAACTTGACCCTCACGTCGCGCCAGGGAACCCCCATGTGCGGCGTTCCGTATCACACATCTGAGCTCTACATCGACAAATTGATCGGGAAGGGATTTAAAGTGGCGATCGCCGAGCAGATCGAAGATCCAAAATCGGTCAAAGGGCTCGTCCAAAGAAAAATCGTCCGGACCGTGACACCGGGGACTCTGATAAACTCGCAGCTCCTCTCCGATAAAACCCCCAATTACTTCGCCTCAATCTCCCAGATCGGCTCGATCTACGGGTTGGCTCTTCTCGACTTGACAACGGCCGATTTCAGCGCCTTTGAATTCGAGCAGATCCAGGAATTGATCGATGAACTCTACCGGGTCCGGCCAGCCGAATTTTTGGTCTCGAAGAAATTCAACGCAGCTCACCCCCTCCTTTTGAAGGAGATGTCGCTGAGCTTCCCATTTCTCACGAACGAAAAAGAAGATGGAACGTTTGACCTCCGGCTGGCCCAAGATGCTCTGAATTCCCATTTCAAGGTTCATTCGCTCGACGGCTTTGGGTTGAAGGGGCAGATCTCGGCCATTTCGGCGGCAGGAGCTCTCATTTCTCATCTCAAAAATCAGCTCAGCGTCCCCCTCGAGCCGGTGACGTCGATCCGGACAGAGCCCCTTTCCCGCTACATGGCCCTCGACCGGGCGGCGCTGAAAAACTTGGAGCTGACCGAGTCGTTGACCGAATCGAAGCATACGCTGTGGGACCTTTTAGATCGGACGTCGACCGCGATGGGGGGCCGGGCTTTGCGTCACTGGATCAAACATCCACTTCTCTCGCTCCCAGAAATCCACGAGCGGCAAGATGCGATCGAGATGTTTTTGAAACGGCCCGACGAGAGCCAAAAAATCCGCCTGGCCCTCGATGGCGTCCGCGATCTCGAGAGGCTTATGATGAAGACTTCGGCCCGCTACGCCACTCCGCGCGATCTTTTAGGCCTCGGCCTCTCGATCAATAAAATCCCCGAGATCAAAGAGCATCTCGCCCCATTCCCGATCGGTGCGCTCCTCCGCTCATTGGCCGACCCGGCATTCCTCTCCCGCCGGATTTTAGACGCCCTCACAGACGCGCCGCCGTTAAGGATTGGCGAAGGGGATATTTTCCGCGACGGCTACAGGGCCGATCTCGACTCTCTGCGCCTCCTCAGCCGCGAGTCGACCTCCTGGATCGCCCGCTATCAGACCCAGCTGCGCGAAGAGACCGGGATCAGAACCCTCAAAGTGGGCTACACCAAGGCATTCGGCTACTACATCGAAGTGACCCACGCGCAAAGCGACAAGATTCCTCCCACCTTCAACCGGCGCCAAACGTTGGTCAATGGAGAGAGGTTCATTACCGATGAGCTGAAAGCCTTCGAACAAAAAGCGCTCACCGCCGAAGAGAAGGCCAAAGCGCTGGAGACAGAGCTTTTTGAAGAGCTTCGGAAAGAGATCGCCCAAAGTTCCGAACTCGTCAACGCGATCGCCCGGGAAATCGCTCGGATCGATGCGCTCCTTTCACTTTCTCAAGTCGCCAAAGAGATGCGCTACGTCCGCCCCGTCGTCGACGATTCAGATCTCCTCGAGATCGTCAAAGGGCGCCACCCGATCATCGAGCGGGCGATCGGAGCTGCCAAATTCATCCCGAACGATACGCTCCTCGACCGGGATCAGCAGCTTTTCATCATCACCGGGCCGAACATGGCCGGAAAATCGACCTACATCCGGCAAGTCGCCCTCATCGTGATCCTCGCCCAAATCGGCTCCTTCGTACCAGCAGAATCGGCCCGGATCGGCCTCATCGACAAAGTGTTTTCCCGGATCGGAGCGAGCGACGACATCGCGCGGGGCCAATCGACCTTCATGGTCGAGATGAGCGAGACGGCTAACATCCTCAACAACGCCACCTCCCGCTCGCTAGTTATCCTCGACGAGATCGGCCGCGGCACGAGCACTTACGACGGGATCTCGATCGCCTGGGCCGTCGCCGAATTTCTCCTCACGACCCAGAAAAAACAGGCCAAAACGCTCTTCGCCACCCACTATTGGGAACTCACCCGCCTCGAAAAAGAGTGCAAAGGGGCTCGCAACTACCAAGTCGCCGTCCAGGAGACCAAAGATGGGATCGTCTTCCTCCGGAAAATCATCCCTGGCGGAACCGACAAGAGCTACGGCATCCACGTCGCAAAACTCGCAGGGCTTCCTTACAAAGCGATCCAGCGGGCCGAAGAAATGCTCCTTCAGCTCGAAGCCAAAGCGCCCCGCCCCTCGAAGAAAAAAGAGGAGGATCAGCTTTTCTTGTTCGAGCCGCAAAAAGAACATCCGGCCGTATCTGAGCTAAAAGCCATCGACTTGAATAAGCTAACTCCGATCCAGGCGCTGCAAAAGCTAGCCGAGCTCCAAGCTCTATGATAAAGTAAAAAAATGGCTTTCGATCCAAAAACACTCGCACTCTATCCCGATCAGCCCGGCGTCTATCTAATGAAAGATGCTGGGGGCAAGGTTCTCTACATCGGAAAAGCGAAAAATCTAAAATCCCGGATCAAGCAGTATTTCTCCCAGACCGACCAGAGGGAGATGATCCCCTATTTGATCTCCCAAGTCGAAGAGGTTGCCACAATTGTCGCCCTCACTGAAAAAGATGCCCTCATCTTAGAAAACAACCTCATCAAGCAGCACAAACCGAAATACAACGTCCTCCTCAAAGACGACAAAACCTTCATCAGCCTCGTCATCACCAAACACAAATGGCCGATGCTCCAGCTCGTCCGGTACAAAGGGAAACCCAAGGACAACGGCATCTATTTTGGCCCCTACACGAGCGCCTGGGCCGCAAGGCAAATCTACGAACTCATGATCCGCCTCTTCCCCTTGCGCCAATGTTCCGACTCGGAGCTCGCCTCGCGCAAAAGGCCGTGCCTTCTCTACGACATCAAAAAATGCATCGCCCCTTGCGTTGGCAAATGCACCGAAGAGCAGTATCATGGGCACGTCCAATCGGCAATCCGCCTTTTAAAAGGGCAAAATAAAGAGATCGTCAAACACCTCAAGAAAGAGATGGAAAAAGCCTCGGAAGCTCTAGAATTCGAGCGAGCCGAAGAGATCCTCTCGACCATCCGGCAGCTTGAACACGTCACCGAAACCCAGCATATCCAGGGAGTCGGCGACTGCGACGTCCTCGCCTTGCATCGCGAAGGAAGCGCCGTATTAGTCGCGCAGCTGCTCTTCCGCGAAGGTACCCTCGTTGCCTCGGAGCATTTCAGCTTCCACCTCATCGTCTCCGACGACGCCGAAACGCTCGAATCGTTCCTCTTCCAACATTACAAGAACAACACTCACCTTCCAGAGGAGATCCTCATCCCGTTCGAACTGTCTCAGCAAGAAGCCCTCGAAGAGATCCTGTCCGAAACAGCCCAGCGGCGGGTCGCCATCCGGACGCCCCAAAAAGGGAAGAAAAAAGATCTCGTCGAAATGGCCCAGAAAAACGCCACAGCCCAATTTGCTCGCGAGCAAGATCAGCGTTCCCTGAAAGAGAAGATGCTCCTCGACCTCCAAGAGACCCTCAAACTCACCCGCTTCCCCCGCAGGATCGAATGTTTCGACACCTCCAATATTTCAGGCACGGATCCGGTCGCCAGCCTCGTCTCCTACGAACTGGGAGAAAAAGATAACTCCCGAAGCCGCCTCTTCAAAATCAAAGACCGGGAGCGGGCCGACGACTACACGGCGATGAAGCAAGTGATCCACCGCCATTTCGTAAAAGCCAAAGAGAAAAACGACTTCTGCGATCTCCTCATCGTCGACGGCGGCAAAGGGCAGATGAACCTCGCCCTCGAGATCTTCCAAGAACTCGGGATCGCCTCGGTCGACGTCATCGGCGTCAGCAAAGATGAGGCGCGCCATGACAAAGGGCTCACCCAAGAAAAAATCTACGTACCCCATACGAAAGAGCCGCTCCTTCTCGATCCCCGCTCTCCCCTCCTCTTCCTCCTCCAAAAAATCCGCGACGAGGCCCACCGGAGGGCGATCGAGTTCCACCGGAAGCGGCGCTCTAAAAGAACCCTCTCGAGCGGACTCGACGAACTCCCCGGCATCGGCCCCACCAAAAAGCGGCGGCTTCTCCAAAAATTCGGCAGCGTCAAAGCGATCAAAAACGCCACGCGCGAAGAGCTATCGGAAGTGGAAGGGATCAACAAAAATGACTTAGATACGCTGATGGAGTGGATTACTCTCTGAGAATCAGAGCAAATGGTTTCTTGTAGCCAAACCTATGGCGAAGCAATTGCGATAAATTCTCTTCGACCTTCTGAAGAAGCGCCTCTTCATCTTCGACCGCGCCTAAAGAGACGCTGATTTCTAACTTGCGCCCCCAGATGACCTCCAGGTCCTGCAGAGCAAGCTTTGGGAACTCTTTTTTAAAGCAATCCTCGACCGTATCGCGGATCACTTTTGCATCGATTTCGACCAGATGGCGGCCCATAGCGATCCGGAGAAAATGTCCCCGGTTCAAGCTGTAGAAGCCGACAAGCAAAAGGAACGAAGCGGCAAAAAGGCCAAGGCCAACAATTGCGCAAACCTCATTGCCGCCTAAAATCGCATCGGCCACCTTCACCCGCAATTCAGGTAAATAAGGTAAGCTCACAAAGAAAATCCCCGCAGCGAAAAACGCGAAAACCACAAAGAGGTGGAGCATCGACGCAAGCGCTTGCCGAGGTGTCATTAAAAGGCCTCTTCAAACTCAGGTTTTGCACTCGCCTCAGCTGCGACGGGAATCGGGAGAAGCCCTTTGAAAATCACATGGACGCTGGCGACATGGAGTCCCGTCCAGCGGCTCACATCTTCGACCAGTTTGTTCTGAACCTCTTCCGCCTTTTCAGGGATCGAGATCCCGTACTGGATATTGATTTCGACTCGGATGTCGACGGAGTGCTTTTTCTGATCTTGCTCGACGTGGATCCCCTTCACCCTCTCCAGTTCGCGGCCCAACAAACTATCGAACAAATTCCCCTCGAGAAGGCCGATCCCCTCGATCTTGGCTAGGCACTGCAAAGCGATCGCTTGAAAGACGCGAGTTTCGATGTCGCGGATAAAGACCGTTTCAGGAAGTTCGATCTCCCTGGCATCCATATTTTTGAGTTTGTCGTACATGATTCACCAAGAGTTGAAATTCTCGAGTATAGCAAAAAAGGTAGTCCGCAACAAGTGGTGCTTGAAATATGCGAAGCGCGGGTGGATGAGCTGCAAGGAGCCCCGCAGGGGTTTCCCGAAGCAGACGACCCCGCAGCGGGT
>JAFEGL010000053.1 GCA_018239895.1 Verrucomicrobiota bacterium | reverse complement strand
CCGACGTGCAAATGGTCACGTGCGGGATGGTCGTCAACTCCGAGGCTTATCGGACATTCCTCGCGAAGCAATCGCCCCGAAAAGGTCTCGTCATCGATATGGAAAGCTTCGGCTTCTTCAAAGTGATCGACGACCTTCTCAGGCAGTCTGATTCTGTAAGCCAGGGCATCATGATCCGAGGCATCTCGGATTACGCGGGCCGCAAGGAAACAACCGAACTCGGCAAGACAGCCTGGAAAACAGTGGCCGTTCGTAATGCGGCGAAGGTCGCCGCCTCGGCAATTAAACAGCTGGCCGAAATTTCTTAGAACCCACCTAATCTCCGTTTTCTATGGAGTTCGTGGAAATCTCGGTGCGCAGCTCGGGAACGTTGGGGACACCTTCGTCTCTGTTGTCATCGCAGAACATACATTACCTGGGTCCAAGCTGACGGATGTTATGAGCGGTGCCCCTCCCCCGGGCCCAGTCTCTTTTGGCCATCTACTAGCAGCCGCGCACGGCGGATGATCAATGCCAACACCGCAGATTGCTGAGCATTTCTCCGGTGTCCAGATGTGCATGTGTACACTTGGACACCTGTGCTCTTGTGCGCTTGTCCACCTGGACATGCGAACTTGGACACCTGCACGCTTGGACATGTCCACCTGTGCTCATGTGCATTTGTCCATCCGTACACCTGTACGGATGTGCATCTTAAAAACGCGCAGGACCTGGGCTCGAATTCGTCTTGTCCAGTTGCACACTTGAGCGCTTGTCCACTTGGACAGTTGGACACTTGGACAAGTGTGCATCAGCTTCGTTTGCAACACCCCCTTCACTTATATGCCTGCCTCTTGACCTCTTCGCGTTGACCGTCGCCCGCGTTGTGCGCACGATGCGGTCATGACCACGCACACACCTCCAACGATCATCGCCTTCGCTTCACCCAAGGGTGGCGTGGGGAAGTCCACCGCGTGCCTCAGCATCGCGGGCGCGCTGGCCCATATGGGCCACAAGGTTCAAGTCATCGACTTCGACCAGACGCAGACCCTGTGGCGCTGGTACGCAACCAACGACGCCGCGCGCAACATTCCCGGGCTGACGGTGGAGCAG
>JAFEGL010000052.1 GCA_018239895.1 Verrucomicrobiota bacterium | reverse complement strand
GCGCCCTTTTTGAATCTTTTTCCGCCCTTTTTAAAACCGCTTTGTCGCCCTACTTATCAAGTATGTACGCCAAAGCGGTTTCAAAAATTGCGAAAAAATCTTTCAAAAATCATCGCACGGGAATAGCGGGAAAGCCTCATATGTGGAACGCACGAGCAATCTCCCGGATCGATTTTCGAGTTCTTCCGATCGTCGCTTGTCTGATGGCGATCAGCTTGCTTGTGATCTCTTCGATGACCGCAAATCCTGAATCGGAGCGGTTCATTTTTTGGACGCCCCTTGTGAAGACGCAGGTCCGGTGGTTTTGTTTGGGATGGGTTGTGTTTTTCCTGGCGGCTGGGTTCGATTACCGGAAGCTGCGCGGATGGAGCCCGTTCCTTTATGTCGGGATCGTGCTTCTTTTGATCGGACTTTTTTTCGTGAGCCCGATCCAGAACGTCCATCGGTGGTACCGGATTCCGGGGGTCGCGAGTTTCCAGCCTTCGGAGCAGGCGAAACTGATCTTAGTTGTTTTTTTGGGGTGGTTTTTGGAGCGGAAAGGGGGGAGAGCTGGGTCGATGCAGACAGCCTTTGAGATGGCCCTCTTGGTGGGGCTTCCGTTTTTATTGATCTTGAAGCAGCCCGATTTAGGGACCGCTTTGATCCTTTACCCGATCGCTCTTGTGATGGGCTACTTTGGGGGGATCCGGTCTGGGGTCTTGAAGTTCTTGTCGGCCTGCGGCCTGGCGGCTCTTTTTGTCGTCATGCTCATGTTTGTCGGGATTCTGTCCCATGAGCAGATGAGGCCTGCTTTCACCAGCGTCATCAAGGAATACCAGTATGAGCGGCTCAACCCCGATACGTACCACCAGAAGGCGGCCCAGACGGCGATCGCCATTGGAGGGCTGACTGGGACCGGGTGGCACAAAAGCGACTTTTCGGGCCGGAAATGGCTCCCTGCGGCCCACACCGACTCGGTCTTTGCCGCCTTTGGGGAAGAGTTTGGTTTTGTGGGTCTTGCATTCCTGCTGTTCCTTTTTTACGCTTTGATTTATTTTAGTTTTCAGGTGGCAGCGGTGGCCAAGGACCCCTTCGGGCGGCTCTTGGCGGCCGGCCTGGCGGTTTATCTCGCCATGCACGTGCTGGCCAATATGGGGATGATGTGCGCCCTCTTGCCGATCTCGGGGGTCCCACTGATCTTCGTGACCTACGGAGGAAGCTCCCTATTGACCACCATGGCGGCTCTCGGAGTCTTGCAAAGCATATATAGCAGAAGGTTTATGTTCTGATGTTCAACCACTCATTTATACTAGCTCCCGGCACTTGGTCCGGCGAAGGAAAAATCCTTCTCAACATGGTTGAGGAAGAACTGATTTTCAACACGAACTGGGCGATCCAGCAGCGCGATTTCGCTGGGAAGGTCACCTGTTCGCAGGATATCAACATCCAAGGTCTCTCCGAAAATATGCGCAACGACCTTACGTTTTACGATTTTGGTGCAAAGACGTTCGCTGTCGACATGGAGAACCAGAATGTGGGGCGGATCGTCGGCACCGGGATCTACGATGAGAAGATGATCGCCTGGGAGTTTAGAAACAACGAGATGAACTTCGAAGGGTATGAAACTTATTCTTTACAGCCCGACGGCAGCTACCTCATGCACGGCGAATATGTCACCTCCGATCAGTTCCGAACCCAGATTGAAGCCCATATTTGGCCCCAGTCTAAAGAGGCTCCGCCTCCAAGTTCCGACGAAACGCAAGAGAACGAGGAGTCATGAAGAGAATTTTATTTCTAGCTCTCGCCATGCTGGGGGCCTGCGGCACTGGCGGCGCTCTTATGACGATGAACTCGTTCTACGAGATCCCGGTCGGCGCCTCCTCTTCCGATATTGTCCAGCAGGTGGGGCCGCCGTATGCGATCCACAAGAAGAGCGATGGGACCGTCGAGTACGAGTACATCGAGCGGATCAACGCCAGCGCGCGCAATCTCGAAGAGCGCCACTACTACATCATTCTCAAAGACGACCGGGTCGTCTCCAAGCGGGTCAAGCACACATCTCCGCCAGCTTACACTTTTGACAGCTACGAGATGCAAACGACCCAAAATCAGTCCCGCCCCATGGACTAATACGACTCAGGTCTGCCGCGCGCGGCAGACCTGGGCATGACGCTCCTTTCCTCTAACATCATGTCGGGGTAACCAATCATGCCCATCCTGCTTCTGTTCATTGAACGGCATGAAAAATGATCAGCGCAGAGGTAAAAGGAGTATAGAGAGACGCAGAG
>JAFEGL010000051.1 GCA_018239895.1 Verrucomicrobiota bacterium | reverse complement strand
GAACCTATCCGCAAAGTATTTCGGGCAATCCCGAGTTTCGGCCGGCGCTTTTCGAAAGAAAAGCCGAGGCCATATCCCCGTTCCGATATTGCCCTCGGCTTTTCTTTCAAAAATCGCTCGCCCGAACTCTTTTACGGATAAGTTCATGATAAACATCTTCTTGTCGATTTTGGCCCTTTTCTCTGCCTGCACGAAACAGATAGAAAAACCGAAAGAGAAAATCATCCCGATTTCGGTCGAGCCGATCCAGACGAAAGATCTCCCCCGCTATCTCGAAGTCCACGGCATTTTAACTCCAGCCGCGCAAGCCGATGCGATTGCGCAAGTCGGCGGCCGCGTCATCCAGATCCACACGATGGAAGGGAAATCGGTCTGCAAAGGAGATGTGATCGCCGAGATCGACTCGACGTTGTACCGGCTCAAAGTGCGCGAAGCCGAATCGGCTCTGGCGCAGAAGAGAGCCCAGCTCCACTTCGCCCAGAAAAAACTCGAGCGCTACTTATCTCTCAGGCGCGACACAGTCGCCGCCATCGAATACGACCAGCTGCAGCAAGAGGTGTCTCTCCACGAAGCGGCCGTCTTGGCCGACGAAGCCCGCCTTGAGTATGCGATGATCGATCTCGAAAATTGTCAGGTAAAAGCGCCCATCACAGGAAAAATCGGAAGGAGCCACGTCCAAGCTGAAAGTTGGATCGCCCCCAAAACGACGCTCGGCACCATCCGAAATGTCGACTCGCTTTACATCGAATTCGCTCTGTCAGAGAGCGAACTTTCCGAAGCGAGGGAAGGGTGCCCTATGCAGCTCCGCTTGCCGGGACAAACCGAGTGGCGTCCCGGAGGAACTGTCATCGCGATCGACACACAAATCGATCAAAAATCGGGGATGGTCCAAGCGCGCGGCAAAGTGGCCAATGTGAGAGCCGATTTTTGGCCCGGGCAATTCGTCCAGGCGCGGCTCCTTCTCGAAGTGGCCAAAGAGGTCGTCCTGTTGCCTCTTCAAGCAATTCAGCAAAAAGCGGAAGGGAAATTCGTCTACGTGATCGACCGTCAGCAAAAGCTCTGCGAACGGATCGTGACGCTCGGCGCAGAGCATGAAAACGAGATCGCCATCCTCTCGGGGCTGGAACCCGACGATCTGATCGTCGTCAAAGGGCAAACGAGGCTCTATCCAGGGGCCAAATTCGAGATCAAATGAATTTCTCCCATCCGTTCATCCGCCGCCCCGTCATGACGATCTTGCTAATGCTCGCCCTCTTTGCCATCGGGGCCGCGGGGCTCCATAAACTTCCGATCAGCGACATGCCGAATGTCGACTACCCTTCCCTCTTCGTTACGGCCGATCTCCCGGGAGCCAGCCCCGAAGTGATGGCAAAAGACATCACCACGCCGCTGGAAAAAGAGCTGATGGGGATCAAAGGGATCGAACACCTCTTCTCCTCGAGCTGGACCGGAGGCTGCTACGTCTGGATCCAATTCAATTTGGACAAGAGCATCGATCTCGCCGCGCAAGAGGTGCAAAGGGCGATCGACCGGGCCAGTCTCCCAAAAGATCTTCCCGAGCGGCCCAAATACCACCGGAGATCGCTCAGCAACACGACCATCTTCTACGCCGTCCTCTCCTCTCCCTCAATGAGCCCCGAAAAACTCTACGATTACGCCGAAGCCCACATCCAAAAGCCCCTCGCGATGATCGAAGGAGTCGGCGAAGTGAAATTGAGCGGAAAATCACCCGCCCTCGAAGTGGAGATCGAACCGGAGCTTTTGGCCGCCCGCGATTTGACGATGGAAGATGTCAAACGGGCGATCCAGCGGGGAGGCGCCCGCGCCCCCGTCGGCTCTTTGACAGGCGATTTCCGACGCCTTGGCCTCGATCTGCCGCAGAGCATCCAAAAGAAGAGCGACCTCGAGAATTTAGCGATCGTCTACCGGCGCGGAGCCCCTGTCCGCTTAAAAGATCTCGGATCGATTAAAGAACAGGGCTTACAAAATGACCGGTTCCATTTTGTCGACCGGCACAAAAGCGAAGCGGGCCTTCTGATCGAGATCCGGAAAGAGTCGGGCGCCAACGTCGTCGCCCTTTCAGAAAAAGTCGATGAAGAACTCAAACGGATCCGCTCAGAACTTCCCCCCACCTGCCAGCTCAAAGTGATCCTCGACCAATCGATCTGGATCAAAGAGTCGATCCACGATCTCCAAGCAAATCTAGGCCTCGCCCTCCTCTTGGTCGCCGCAGTGATCTACTTCTTTTTAGGAAGAGTCAAAGACACGCTCATCCCGTGTCTCGCCCTGCCCCTCTCTCTTCTCGGCACCTGCGCTGCGATCCATTTTTTGGGATACAGCCTCGATATCCTCTCCCTCCTCGCTCTGACGCTCGCCATGGGCTTTGTCGTCGACGACGCAATCGTTGTGTTGGAAAACATCGCCCGCTTGAGAGAGCAAGGCGCTACGACCCTCGATGCAGCCATTTTAGGTTCAAAGCAAATTTGCTTCACCGTCCTCTCGATGACCCTCTCCCTCATCGCCGTCTTTATCCCCCTCATCTTTTTGGGCGGCGTCGTCGGGAACCTATTTCGTGAATTCAGCATGGCCCTCTCAATCGCGATTCTCATCTCGGGCCTCGTCTCCCTCACCTTGATCCCGATGCTCTGCGCCCGAATCAGAAGCTCTCTGCCCCAAAAAAAAGAGGGGAAGCTCCAAGCCGCTATGCTCCGCTTCTACAAGCCGAGTCTCAGGTGGTGTCTCAACCACCGAAAAATCACCCTTTTCGGAGGGATCTTAAGTCTCGCGCTCTCTGTCTGGATCTTCACCAAGCTCCCCGTTCAACTTTTGCCCAAAGAAGATCTCGGGTGGGGCGTGTTGTCGATCCACGTACCCGACAACGACTCAGAATCGGACGTCGAAAAAGAGCAAAAAAAAGCCGAAGCGATCATCGCCCAAAATTCCTCCGTTGAATGTTTCGCCACTTGGATCAACGGCCACCGGATCTACGCCTTCATGCGGATGGTCCCTCTAGAAAAAAGACCCCCTCTCGACCAGATCCTCGAGCCCCTCCGCCGCCAGATCGAAGAGACTCCAGGCCTTAGCGTCTGGGCCGGAAGCCGCGGCCTCATCTCCCTCTCACTCGGCGACACAGGCGGCGAAACGGGATACAAATACTCGATCCGAAGTTTGGACGTCATCGAATTGCACCGATCGGTCAGACAGATGGAGACTGCAATGAACCAGAGGCCCGAATTCGAAAAAGTGAGCCACGATCTCCCAGCCCTCGCACCCAAACTCTCGATCCAAATCGCCAAAGAGAAAGCCGATCTCCTCGGCCTATCGCCCGAGTCGATCCAAAGCGCGCTGCAGAGCGCCTACACCTCCTCGATCCCTGCCCGGATCGAACGGAGCGGCGAGAGGATCCCGATTTATCTCAGCCTCAAACCCCAGTACAGAAAAGATCCCGCCTCTCTCGAAAAACTTTCGCTGAAATCGGCGCAAGGGACCATGATCCCTCTGAAAGCGGTCGCCTCCTGGAAAGAGGAGCTCAGCCCTCCCAGCATCCAACATCTCTTCCAACTCCCCGTAGCGACCCTCAACTTCAAGCTCAGCAGCAAAACAACTCCCGAGCAAGCTGCAAAGACCCTCGAAACATTGGCCGAAGAGATCCTCCCCTCCCAAGTTCGAGGCAGCCTCGCTGGAGATGGCGAAGTGCAAAAAAGCGCCCTCGGAGACATGAAATTTCTCTTCATCCTCTCCATTCTCGCGATGTATGTCGTTCTAGGGATTCTCTATGAGAGCTTCATCCACCCGATCACCATCCTCTCCTCGCTCCCCTTTGCAGGACTCGGCGCAGGGCTCACCCTCCTCCTCTTCCGCGAGCCCCTTTCCCTCTACAGCTTCGTCGGACTCATCCTCCTCATCGGGATCGTGAAGAAAAACGGGATCATGCTCGTCGACCACGCGATCCAATCGGAAGAGAAAGATGCCGAAAGGGCGATCTTCGACGCCTGCCTGGTCCGGTTCCGCCCCATCATGATGACCACCATGGCGGCCCTCATGGGAGCCGTCCCGGTCGCGATCGGCCTAGGCGCCGGCGGCGGAACCCGGAAAGGGCTCGGCCTCGCCATCTGCGGAGGCCTCCTCTTCTCCCAGCTCCTCACCCTTTATCTAACCCCCGTCGTCTATCTCATCTTAGAAAGGCTGAAACGGCCTTTTAATTCATAACTTCGTTACTTTGTTAAATTAAAGACCCGCTCCGGTAAAATAATTGCTGCATGAATACAGCAATAGCCACCGCAGTCGGAGCCATAACCTACGCCACAGGGGCCGCCAGCCCTCCCGTAGCGTTAGGTGCCGCAATCGCTACTTTCGCAGCAGCTAATCTGTGGACAAAAGCTCCAAGCTGCCGGAAGAAATACCTCCCCAACGAGGCTCTGATCGGCAAATTCCAACGCGCCGTAAAAATCGTTTCCAGAATCCGCAAGCTAGTAGCTCGCCATAAAGAATTGTCTC
Organism: Verrucomicrobiota bacterium; assembly: GCA_018239895.1. Lineage (GTDB taxonomy): Bacteria > Chlamydiota > Chlamydiia > Chlamydiales > SM23-39 > SZAS-17. Next base: position 37,138 of record JAFEGL010000051.1, on the reverse strand, counting down.
CTTTGCGAAAGTACGATTTACAATCGATCGCAAACAGAGGGGATAGAAAATTAGCTCCTCTCAAAACCTATTACATCAGCCATAGACGAATCGGTGAAATCAGAGATCGCTTGAATGATTGGGAGGCCCAATTCAGGCAATTTGAAATAACTATGTTTAGAACCGATGCTCTCTCGGTGCTCTACTCATTTTTGGATCACAGTTACCTACACAAAAATAGCAGTTGGGCCATCGCCGAAGATGCCGAAGGGAACTGGCGGGCATTTGCAGTGTGCGATTTCAATTCAAATCGTCCTGAACTGACTCTGCTCGTCTCTAGTCCTGAAAATTTTGAAAACCCAGCCCAAAGAGGCGCAGCATCGGCTCTTTTAAGCCATATCGTTCGAACAGCTCTTCACCGCCATGCAGCAAAACTGATCCTGAAACCGACAACCACGGGCCGTCCCTATTACAGGCATCAAGGATTTGTCGAGGACGTGAATAACAAAGGGCTTCTCATTTCCTCTCTCAATCTTCTTAAAAGCTTTACAAAAAACTAATATCCACATTAGGATGTTCGTCCTCTTCAAATTTAGGAGAACATCATGATAGACGCAATTGACCTCGACCGCGGCTACGAAGGGATCAGTTCCTTTAATCAACCCGCCCAAAACCCTCTGGATGCAAAAGCCTCTGAACTCTCGCTTCAGACCATCCGTTGCCACGAATCCAACGCGAAGCTCGCCGGGAACTGGAGCCTCGCTGAAAAACCCGATCCCCGGATCGGAATGATCGCCCAGCCGATCCAAGTGAAAGCGGCCCCAAAGCCCCTTTTCGCAGCCATTCCAGCAATTCCCTATCCGTTTGTTCCTACAGATAACACCGATGCGGCGATCATCAACCGGATCTACAAATTACAAAAAGAATCGTTCGACTTGAAAATAGAAGAAGAAGATCTCCGAAGATCGGGACGGAGCGCCTTCATGTGGAGCGCAATCTGCGGATTGCTCCTCGGCATCGTGATGGTGATCCCTGGCCTGCTCATCGGTTGGGCGATCCGAGACCTCGCCTTCACTCCGAAAGCAGACCAAGCGAGAGACAGAGCCAGAGCGGTCGACATGGAGATCGATCAATTGATCCTTCTGCTGAACCAGCGGAAAGTGTATCTTCCTCCCGAACCAACCCAACCGTACCCTAGATCAACTACTGTGTAACCGTTCTTTTAGCTGTTGCAGCTCTTGCAGCAGCCCCTTCGGCATGCGGGGATCGAAGAGTTTGAAGTAAGACTTCAGCTCTTCGCATTCCTGCAGCCAAGCCTCCTTGTCCACAGAAAGAAGCGACTCCTCCTGCGAGAGTTTTAACCCCGAGAGATCGAGCGATGTGGGAACATAGCCGATCGGAGTCAACTTTCCCTCCTCGCTCCCCGACGTCCTCTCAAAGATCCATTTCAACACCCGGCAGTTTTCTCCGAAACCAGGCCAAATGAACCGCCCATCGGCCCCTTTTCTAAACCAATTGACATAGTAGATCCGAGGCAGATTTTTCCCCCGTTTGCCCATCTCCAGCCAATGGGAAAAGTAGTCCCCCATGTGGTAGCCGCAAAAAGGGAGCATCGCAAACGGATCGTGCCGCAGCTTGCCCACTTCCCCTTTCGCAGCGGCCGTCGTCTCCGAAGAGACGCTAGCTCCTAGAAAGACCCCGTGCTGCCAAGAGAGCGACTCGAACACCAGCGGGATCGTCGAGCTGCGCCTGCCGCCAAAGATGATCGCTGACAAAGGAACCCCATCCGGATTATTCGCTTCAGGATCGAAGATCGGACACTGCCTGGAAGGAACTGTATATCTTGCATTCGGATGGGATGCGGGGCCGCTCTCAGGCGTCCAAGGCTTACCCAGCCAGGAAATTAAACCAGGCGGCGGGGCCCCATTGATCCCCTCCCACCAAACATCCCCATCGGGCTTCAATGCCACGTTGGTAAAAATCGTATTCCGCTCGATCGTCCGCATCGCATTCGGATTCGTTTTTTCCGAAGTGCCCGGCGCCACACCGAAGTAGCCATTCTCCGGATTGACCGCATAGAGCCTCCCATCTTTCCCGAACCGGATCCAAGCGATATCGTCTCCGACGCATTCAACTTTCCAGCCTGGAAGCGTCGGCTGGAGCATCGCCAGATTCGTTTTGCCGCACGCGCTCGGAAACGCAGCGGCGATGTATTTCTTTTCCCCTTCAGGATTCGTGATCCCCAAGATCAGCATGTGCTCGGCGAGCCACCCCTCATCCCGCCCGATAGCCGAAGCAATCCTCAACGCCAGACATTTTTTCCCGAGCAGCGCATTGCCGCCGTAGCCGCTTCCAAAAGAGCAGATTCGTCTCTCCTCAGGGAAATGGACAATCCTTCTCTCCTTCAGATTGCAAGGCCAGAACATATCCTTCTGTCCCGGCTTCAATGGAACGCCGACCGAATGGAGTCCTGGAACGAACGTCCCCTTTTCCCCTAAATGCTCTAGCGCTGGCTTTCCCATCCGGGTCATGATTTTCATGTTGAGCACAGCGTAGACCGAATCGGTGATCTGGACGCCGACAATCGAAAACTCTGAGCCGACGGGTCCCATGCAATACGGGACAATGTACATCGTCCGTCCCTGCATGCACCCATCAAATAACTCGTTTAGCTTGGCGTGCATCGTCTTCGGATCTTGCCAGTGGTTCGTCGGCCCGCAGTCCTCTTCCCTCTCGGAGCAAATGAACGTGCTCTCTTCAACCCGCGCCACATCGTCTGGATCGGAGTGGCACCAGAAGCTATTGGGCCGTTTCTTCAGCGGCGTAATTTTCCCCGCCTCGACCAACCCTCGCGCCAACTCGTCGTACTCTACATCGCTCCCATCGCACAAATGAACCCGCTCCGGCTTGCAAAGCGCCACAGCTTCCTCAATCCACCGATTTAACGATCTGTTCCGCGTCTTGTAATTCATTGCACCCATAAATCCACATTATATTCCCCTCCCCGATTTGCGCCTATCCCCTCGTTTTGCCGATCAAAAACGCTTGCAGTAAATAAATTTTTATTCATAATTTCTCCCTCCTTCAGCTGGAGGCCGTATGGTCTATGTTTTCCTTTTTTTCGCGTTGCTCTCAACTCTATTTGCTGATGATCGACTTTCCTCTGTAACAGAAAACGATCCCTCTTCGTTTGTGGAAGGCGTCAGCATGATCACAGGCGATTTTTACTCATTTAGCGAAGATTATCTTGTGCAAGGAGAGGAGCCGATTTCACTGAAGCGCGCCTACGTTAGCAGAGGCGTATACATGCACAATTTTCATCATCTCATCGCTACGTACTATCAGCCTGTGAAAATGATGAACATAAACGAACCAAATGGAACGTTGGTTTCCTATCATTTAGAAAAAAAACATTACAAAGGCAGTCTAGACGTTGGAAGGAACTTTTACGGCCTTGACGACAAAGAGAGACTCAAACCAAAAAAAATACGGCTCAACCCGAAGCTAGAAAACATAGGAATCTCAAATACAGCAACCGGCAAAGTATCTGCTCAAACCAACCTAAAAAACCAACACATCATTTTCGACTCAGACTGTGATTTTAAAGGCAAAAGCTTCACCTTCCATGCAGCGGATGGGACAATACGTCTCTATAAACATATAGATGGGCAAGATCATCCTCCCGATTACAAATACAAGCTTGTACTGGAATTGCTTCCAAATGGACGTTCCAGATTTTATGTTTGGGGGAAAGATAGACTCTTGAGAGTTGAAACGAGAAGCTATAAGAAAAAAATCCTGTCAGCTATTGACTTTGCCAACTTCAATCCCGAATTTCCACCCAATGAAATCACCCATCATGGGAGCGATCAACGATCGATCACCTTTCGCTACAACCCAGCGCCGGGGAAACAGAGATATTTAGCATCTTTGACCACCCCAGACTATCCCACAAAATCTTTCGATACGACTTGGAAAAAAAGAACAGCAGAAGACAATCAGTTTTTTTTCCCCTACATAACCGATGTGAAATTACCAAAAGGGCGCACCGTACACGTTGAATATGGCGAGGAGCCCGAGTACCGCGTTAAACACCTATCTTCCCCCGTCGGCAAAGACAATCAACTGCTCACAACCCATACATTTTCTTATAGCCAGAACAGTTCACATGTCATTGATATTCAAGGAAATAAAGCACAATATCACTGGAATAACCAAGACCGACTCACTTCGATAGAGAGATATGTTGGAAGCGATTTTCTTCATAGCGAAGAACGATTCACTTGGGATGGTTCTCTCATTCGGTGCAAATCCCTTTTGGACAAAGATAAAAACGCCATTTTCTCGCGAACCTTTGCTTACGACAATGCAGGAAATGTCATTCTTGAAAAATTCTACGGAAATCTTTCAGGCAATAGCCCCCCTTTAACACTTGGAACGAACGGCCTTCCAATTGAAGATGGCGTAGAAACTTATGCAAAAACAAAATCGTTTTCTAACGACTCCTTCAACCTTCTAGTTAGAGAAGAAGAACCCAACGGATTAGTTACAACTTACACTTATCTATCTGGATGGAATCTCGTAAAGACAAAGACTTTATCCGATCACGGAAAAGCAAAAGTTCACTTTACATACGACTATGACGATGACCTAATTTTGATCCGAGAAACCGTCGACGATGGAGTTTGCAAGACAGTAAAAAAGATCACTCCGATCAAAGAAGATAAATATTATGGACTTCCGCATATCATCGAAGAGAAATATCTCGATGGATCTCAAGAAATTCTCCTCCAAAAGACAGTCATCACCCAATACAAACCGGGAGCTCTAATCGGACGAAAGGAGATCTACGATGCAAATGGAACTTTCCGCTATGCAATTGAGTACGACTACGATGAAAAAGGGCGAGTCACCCGAGAAACCAATCCTCTTGGACAAGAGTCTGTATCTCAATACGACGAACTTGGAAACCGCTGCTATTTAAAAGATTTCAGCGGGCGCGTTATAAAAAGCGAATACGACTTTTCAAACCGGCTCACCCAAAATGAACTCATCGACAAAGGATTTCATCGAACATTCCACTACTCTTACGATACAAAACATAATCTAGAGTCTGAAACAGACGATTTTGGCCAAACCACAAGTTACAAATACGATCTCTTCGGCAAACGAACTGAAACAAGTTACCCTCCAATTCCCTCCGAATCAGGAAGCTTAATCACCCCCATTCTTCGTCAAAATTACGACTGTAGAGGAAACGAGATTCTCCGAATCGACGCAGAAGGAAATGAAACACGCACCAGCTACAATGCCTATGGAAAACCCATCCTTGTCACACACCCCGACTCTTCAACAGAAAAATATACCTACTACCTCAACGGGGAACTAAAAACCTACACGGATCAAAAAGGAATCGTTACCTCTTACATATATGATTATCTCAACCGCATTCTTGAAAAAACCATCTTCTCCAATCAACTCCTCACAAAAGAGACTTTTGAATATACCGGCTACCGGATCATGGCCAAGACCGATGCTGAAGGAAATAAGACCGAATATACCTACGATCTAGCTGGGAGAAAAGCATCTGAGACATTTGGAGGAGAAACCACCTATTTTTTCTACGACGAACTAGGAAGACAGAACAAGACTCAAAAAGCAAATCTCATCACTTTAAAAAAGTTCGACCTCCTCAACCGCTCAATAGAAGAGACGAACCAATCCCCATCGGGAGAACTTTTCCGCAAAGTCCAATACGAATATGACGATGCCGGCAACAAAAAATCGATCATCCGCTCTATAGCTGGAGCTGAGTCGAAAGAAACCATGAAATACGATCCCTTCAATCGGCTCATTGAGAAAATCGATGCGGAAGGGTTCAAAGAAACTATCTCCTACTGCGACGTCCTCAACGATTTCAACCAAAAAGTGCTACAAAAAACTCATACCGATGCAATGGGACTCCAAACAATCGAGACGCATGATACCCACCATCGAATAGCAAGAATCGAAAAGAAAAAGGAAAAAACTCTATCCATCTTAGAAAGGTTCTATTCCCCCACTGGCCATATTTCTCAACAAGTCGACACCATCTTTGCTTACGACGGAACCACCCGCCAAACCCGCACTCGCTGGGGATACGATCCGATGGGCCGCCAAATCACCCTCATTGAAGCGGAAGGGACGCCAGAGACCAAAATCACCCGGCGCACCTACACCCCCCGAGGAGAATTAAAAGAACTTACCAAGCCAAACGGGACCCAAATCACCTATTCCTACAACGACCTAGGGCAATTAACATCCATCTCCTCCTCAGACGGAACGGTCCACCATCAGATGTCCTACAATCGCCTAGGACACCTCCAAAAAAGCGACGACCTATCGCGCACTACCGATCCCCTCGGCAGGATCAAATCAGAAACATTTCCCCAACAATTCACTCTCTACAATCACTACAATCCAGATGGCCGAAGAGACGAATGCCAAATCCCCAACGCCAATTGCATCATCCAATTCGAATACAACCCAACCGACCTAAAAAGAGTCCTCAGAAAAACCAACGACCATCAGGAACTTTATGCCTACCTATGCCCCTCCTACGACCTATCCGGGAATCTCCTAGAAGAGCATCTCATTGGCCCATTCGGGCCAGTCTACCACACCTACAACCCCTCCTCTCGAAAAGCAAGTATCGAAGCCCCCTTCTTCTCACAAAAAATCCTCCGATACGATCCTGTTGGGAACATCCGGCAGATGCAGATCCAGCAAGAGGAGATTTTCTATGAGTACGACGACCTCTACCAGCTCACTTTCGAATCGGGCCCCTTCTCTCACAGTTATCTCTACGACTCCCTCTACAACCGCTTGGTAAAAGATTCATCACCCTACACAATCAACGCCCTAAATCAAGTCGTCTCCCATTTGACATATGATAAAAATGGGAACCCTATCCAACAGGGGGGAACGACCTACACATACGATGCCCTTGATCGGCTGATTCAAATCCAAACCCCATTCTTCATTCAAACCTTTAAATACGACTCCTTTCATCGATGCCTGTCCAAAACGACCACCCAATCCAATCGGCAATCTACACTCCATTTCCTCTATGACGGCAAAAATGAGATCGGCTCCTTCAATGAAAATCTCGAGTTGCAAGAGCTCCGGATTCTAGGTCAAACCCGCCACGCCGAAATAGGAGCTTCCATAGCCATCGAGCTTCAAGGAGCCGTCTACGCTCCGATCCACGATCTCCAAGGAAATATCGCAGCGCTCCTTCCCCTCAACCTCTCCCCTCCTACCCACTACCGTTACAGCGCCTTCGGCGAAGAAAAAATCGAAGGCACAGCCATCAGCCCCTGGCGATTTTCATCCAAGCGGACCGACCCATTAACAAACCTCGTCTACTACGGTCGGAGGTTCTACATTCCCACTCTCGGCCGCTGGCTCACCCCCGACCCCGCCGGCTTCACCGACGGCATGAACCTCTACGCCTTCGTCCGCAACGATCCCCTGACCCACTTCGATGAGTATGGACTTCTAACCTACGATTACAAACTCGGGTGGGTAGAGTCTTCTTGGGGTTCTCCATATTCCTGGAACGGCTCAACATACAATAATTTCCCTTCACCCAGAGGGGCAGACCCCCGAATGGTCCGGACTTTTGACCCCTATCCAAAAGGCACGCCAAATTACTACGTAAACGGTATATTTAATACTAGATCTGACAATAGACAAGGAGCTCAAGCGTTATTGAATACCCACGGCGGGCGAGCCAATATTATTCCTTTTTATTCAGAATCATTCGGGATACCGAAGGATCTCTCTTCAGTATGGCATAGTTTATTAGATAGAGATTACAGCACTCCTGCTATAAAAAAGTTGGAGCGGGATGTACGATTTGATTGCCACCTCTTGGACGCAGCGAATGACCCCAGAAAAGTATTCATAACTCCTTTCAGCAGAGGCTCAACTGACACATATCATGCAATTAAAAACATGACCCAACACAGGGATCGCTTGATAATTACAGCCTGTGGTCCGATAATGATCCTACCGAGAAGCCTAGGCTTTAAAGTTACGAACTTAATATCTAGTGCAGATTGGTGCTCTTTAGGCTGTAATCGTGGTTATACTAAACATCCAGACCTCTTTGATCGAGTCGCTGATACAGTTCTTTTGCCTGCGAAGGATTGGGATGGGATTACTGCAGATCATTTCTTTTTGAGTAAGACATATCAAGACGGAATAAAAAAATATAGCGTAGAAGACTATAAAGATTACGGAGCACTTCGATGAATTTATTTTACATATTTTTTACCTTCATTTTCGGATTATTTTCGTGTCAATCAGGAAATTCATATCATGATACGATGAACGAAATTGATAAATATTCCCACATTCTTAAAAAAGAAAAGGGAATCGAATGCAGGATGTATGGACTACATTATGCAGGGCCGGATAAAATTTACGATGGTAAAATTCATACCATAGCTCTTGGTTACGGAATCGCTAAAAGAATGAAACTGAAAGAGGCAAGAAAACTATTCTATGAAATGGTAGATGGGTTACTTACTCATCTTAACGAAGATAAAAAAATCCGAAAATATTTTTTTCATCACCCCCTTACTTACAATGACCTTGAATTTCACCTTTCATTTGACTATGAAGACAAAGGATTTCTACAACGAGATGACGTTTCTTCGATCCACATAAGCGATAACGAAATCGCTTATTTCATTGTCGCAGTTGATAATTTCTCCAATCAGTTGGAGGTTAAAGAAACTAGTTCTGGTACTAAAACGCTCTCATTTACGGGATTAGATTCTATGCGTGTCATTAGACATAAATTGCCCGAGGCAGAAAATATGAACCCAAACGGAACTAAATAGGAAACGTCTGATGATTACAACGAAAAATGATATTTCTGAGGCGTCTAGGAAGATAGGCCTAACAGATTCTCAAGCAGAAAACTTGTGGCAAGCTTTGCAAGAGATTCATACAGCTAAACCTAAATCGAATCTTTTAGCTGCCTTTCTTTATTTTGGCGCACTAATCGCCTTCCTGTCGATGACCTGGTTTTACATAGCAAATCTTGGGAACAGCTACACTCTCCTTATTTCTTCTACCTACGCTATCATTTTTTTTGGCACCGGTTCTTATCTATGGCGCATAAATAAATTGCGAGTTCCAGGAGGAGTGCTCCATTCATTGGGGATCATCATGGTTCCTTTAATCGTCTATTCTCTACAACACGTAATGCTTTGGTGGCCATCACCATCATTAAATGATTACAGCGGTTTTTATCGCTGGATAAGTGGCGATTGGGTAATGATGGAAATTTGCACATTGGCAGTCGCTTGCTTTGTTCTCTATTTCGTTCGCTTCCCATTTATTACCTCTTTAATTTATTTTGTTATCTCATTTATTTCCATGGATGCCATTAATCTTTTTTCCGACCCAATGAAATACAACTGGTTTTATTATTGCATAGCAGCTTTGTCAATTGGAATTCTTCTCAATATTTTAGCATTTGTTTTATCTCGGAAAGATCAAAAGGATTTTAGCTTTTGGAGCTACCTTTTCGGAACTTTTATGTTCTGGAGTGGACTTACCGGTTTGGATATACAAACTGAACGAGGATACTTTATCTATTTTTTGATAAATTTGGCTTTTGTCCTCTTATCTAATTTTTTTCATCGCAAAATCTTTATGTTCTTCGGCTCCCTAGGCATCGTTTGCTATGTAAGCCACCTGGCCTATATTTTTTCAGATTCCGTTTTCTTTTCATACGCCCTCGGAGCTATGGGTTTTGTTATTATCATGTTAGCGGCTTTTCTAATGCGCCCACGAAAAGTGACCCAAATGAACTAGTATCTTTCTGCGTGAAAAATTTGAGATAAAAATTAGGCAAGCTTTATCTACGCTTGAGGGGAACCAGGCGTGCAAGAAAGGCAGTGGGGCGAAGCCCCCGCTGCCCCTAAGGCACTGAAGCTCGTTCATTAATAGCTGGTGCTTAGATTCTCAAGAAAGCATCGAACGATCCAATTTTCACAATTCATTTATAATCAAGCGTTTATAAATTTACATTTTAAATTCCAAAATAAATTTCAATTGATTTTTAATTAACAATTAAGTATAATATTTTTTTAAAAATTATGAATCAAGTTAATAATTATTTCGAAAAGCACGCTTTTTCAGATAGCGAACCCGACTCTCAAAGAATCAAGGCGGGGCCTTGCGGCGCGCCTAGACTTTATTGCAAACTTTCAGATCGGACAGATCCTATCAAAATCGATCCAAAAGTTCAGCGTCTCTGGGCTCAATACACACCCTCCAATTGGTCCATTGAGAAAGTTGAGATCGGCGATATTTCAAAAGTCGCCCTCTTAGCAAAAAACTGGTCAAAATTGGCTGGAGATAAACATAGGAATCGAGCTCATTATCCGATTGATCGAGCAAAGCTCGAGGACAGCGAATCGGTTCATGAAGATATTTACACTCTTCTCAACTCCCCTGGATTTGAACCTGACAAGAACGAGGTATATCTTTGCAAAGATCGTTCAAATCAGCCTCAAGGAATTGCCATCGTAAGAAAAGGTGAAGAGCCGATGACTTCAGCATCGGGTTCGATGAAGTGGCCCCTTGAACTCCGGTTCTTGACTACTCATCCAAAAAATCTCCGGTTAAGAAGCGTGCAAAAAGAAGCGCCAGTTATTGGTACAGGAAGCGCCCTTTTTCAAAGAGCAGCCAAAAGAGCCCTTGAACTCAATTGCGATGGGATTTGGTTCATCGAAAGTGAAAGTGGATCGGAATTTTACAATAAACTCGGCGTTGACGAAGGAACTGTTCAGCCTGTCGAAGCTCGTTACCCTCACTGGGCCAGATACATGACAGCTCAAAAAATCCAGACTCTTATCTACGAATAAAAATCTCTTGAATGCCCCTCACCTCGCAGATTGCCTCTTGATAACCAAACCCAAGAGATAAAAATCTCACTTCACTGCATCTGCTCAAAAAACTGATTCCACAAGATATTGAATCTCTCATCATTTTGAGGCACTTTGTACTCAAAACCCCGTTCCCCTTGCTCGGAAACCTGTTTGAACGGTCTTTCCAAGTCATTTAAATCCAAGACAAAACTGGAATTATTTAAATTCACGCCGTACGTTTTCACTTTAAAAACATGCCCGCTAAAATCCCCTTCATCCGTTGCAATCTCATGGATGATGGGCCGTTTATCCGGATATGCTTTTGCAAAAACGCAAATCCTTGCGACGCCATTTTTTGGTGGAATATGAAACGATAATTGCTGGATGCTGGCAATAGAGCCCTCTAATGAATTATAACCCATTCTCAAAACTGAAGACACGATTTACTCCTTTAAAAAAGGTGAAAATTCTACATCAAGAACAGATTTTATGAAAGGACCTCTTTCAGCAACAAAATAAGTTCTACTACAAGATCAACCCAAACAATTCTTCAGCTTTTTTCGCAGCCCCATTTACTAGATTCTGAAGATTGACGATCACCTGAACACGGTGTTCCGGTAGTTCGTTAACGCATCGGGCATCACAAAGAACTTTCAAGCGATTTAAAGCATTTTGAAATGAGGATTGGATTGCAGCTAGGGAAATATTTTGATTTTCCATCAGATTCCCCATAAGGTTATGGAGATCCGACTGGATACGCCAGGCATTTGAATCCCACTCTTGCTGCGTACACCCTACTCTAGACATGACATCCTCCCTTTTGGGCAAAAAGGATACCAGACTCTTTTTTTTCTGAAACGAACTTAGAGAGGCTTTCGCTTCTTGAATTTATCGAGATACTCGAGGGCTTTGCCGGTGCCGAGGCAGACGGCGAGGAGCGGATTGGGAGCGACGAAGACAGGAAGGCCGGTCTCCTTGATGAGCGCCTTGTCGAGTCCCTTCATGAGGGCGCCCCCGCCAGCGAGAACCATTCCCCGCTCGACAAGGTCGGCGGCGAGTTCTGGAGGGCACTTTTCGAGGGTGAGCTTGACGCTTTCGATGATCTGTTGAATCGGCTCTGCGAGGCATTCGCGGATTTCAACGGAATTGATTCTTTTTGTGATCGGAAGACCCGCGACTTGGTCGCGGCCGCGCACTTCCATCTCCAGCTCGTTGTTGCCGAGCGGATAGGCTGAGCCGATCGTCATCTTGATCTCTTCAGCCGAGCGGGGGCCGATCATGAGATTGTAGGTGCGGCGCATGTAGTTCATGATGCAATCGTCGAACTCGTCGCCGGCAATTCGGAGCGAGCGGGACTCGACAATACCGCCGAGCGAAATGATCGCAATTTCTGTCGTACCGCCGCCGATGTCGATGATCATGTTGCCAGACGGCTCATGAACGGGAAGATCGACGCCAATCGCAGCAGCCATCGGCTCTTCGATGAGAAGGACCTCTTGAGCCCCTGCATGGAGAGCAGAATCTTCCACGGCCCGCTTTTCTACGCCAGTGATGCCAGAGGGAACTGCAATGAGGATGCGGGGACGGAAAAGACTCCTAGCGGGAGTCACTCTTTTTAGAAGAGCTTTGATCATCCCTTCGGCGATTTCGAAATCGGCGATGACCCCGTCTTTCATGGGGCGGACAGCGTGAATTTTGCGGGGTGTTTTGCCGAGCATCGCCTTGGCTTTGTGGCCGACAGCGAGAACTTCGTTGGTAAGAGAATCTACAGCGACGACAGAAGGCTCTGCGAGAACGATCCCTTTGCCTCTGACATAGACCAGCGTGTTTGCCGTTCCTAAGTCAATTCCAATATCGCTCGAGAAAAATCCCGACAGTCTGTGAAATTTTTTCATCAAGAGAGTCTTGATCTCATCGAGTGATTGTTTGAGGCCTTCTTTATTCGGTAAATTCATACTTCGTTCAAGTCTGTAAGAGTTCTAAAACATCTTCCCAGGTCAATTTCGCAATGGCTTCATCATCGCAGCTCACCACTTTCTTGACCAATCCTTTTTTGCGTCTCTGCATCTCGACGATCTTTTCTTCGATCGTGCCCAATGTGATGAGTTTGTAAGCCGAGACGGAATTCTTCTGCCCAATTCTGTGCACCCGGTCGGTCGCTTGGTTTTCCACCGCTGGGTTCCACCACATGTCGTAATGGATCACCGTGTCGGCGCCCACTAGGTTGAGGCCCGTCCCGCCCGCTTTGAGAGAGATGAGGAAGACAGGGATCTTTGAGTTCTCATTGAACTCTTTGACAATGTCGAGTCGGTTTTTTGTCGTTCCATCCAGGTAGCAAAAGGGAATTCCTCTCTGCTCGAAATCTTCCCGCATGATCTGGAGCATCCGGGTGTATTGGCTGAAGATCACCGTTCTGTGTTTGCTTTCGACAAGCGTCTGAAGCAGTTCCAAAAGCATCTCGTATTTTGCCGAATCGCCGATTTCGGCTCTCTCTTTGGCAAAGATAGCCGGGTGGCAGCAGATCTGCTTGAGGCGGGTCAGGGTCGCGAGAACGTGGATCTGAACCTTGTCGAATCCATCGCGCTCCACCAATTTGACCAGTTCGTCTCGAGCCGATGCGGCGTACGATTTGTAGAGATCCATCTGCGTATCGGAGAGCTGGCAATGGTAGACGATTTCCGACACAGGCGGCAAGTCTTGGAGTACATCGCTCTTCATGCGGCGCAAGATGAACGGAGAGACTTTTTTCCGGAGATACTCGATATTTTGCGCCTGCTGAGCTCCGGTGACCCGGATGTATTTTTCCAAGAACCGGTCGTAGGTGCTCAGGAAACCTGGCATCAAGAAATCCATCAAGCTCCAGAGCTCGTCGAGCGAATTTTCGATCGGCGTGCCTGTCAAGATCAGCCGGTGGGCCGCCTGGATCATTTTGACCGATTTCGCATTTCTGGTGCCTCGGTTCTTGATATGCTGCGCCTCGTCGAGAATCGCATAGGAAAATGGCGTCTGGCTATAGGTCTCGATATCCTTTTGGAGCAGTGTGTACGAAGTGATGATCACATCGTAAGAGCCCATCTTGGCCAAGAGCTTTTTCCGCTGGTTCGGAATCCCATCGATGACGATCGCCCGGAGTTTGGGATTGAACTTATGGAGCTCTTCCTTCCAGTTATACAAGAGCGAAGTGGGGCAGACGATCAGCGATTTGGCCTCTTTGTTCTTGTTGATATTCTGCGTGATCGCCGAGATCGCCTGAAGCGTTTTTCCCAAGCCCATGTCGTCGGCCAAAATCCCGTTGAGATACATGGAGCGGAGCCTTTCGAGCCAGTGGACCCCTTCTGCCTGGTAAGGTCTCAGATCGGCGTGGACATCTTTCGGCACAGGCGATGGCTTCAGAACCGTTTCGCCCAACATCTGACTTCTGATTTGGAGCAATTTCGGCGACATATGGAAATCGACCGGCAGCCCATCGAACGCTTTCGGATCGATCGTCGCTAAGTTCCAGAGAGGTTTTTGCTCTTTGTGCTCATCGAGTTTTTTGATCCCCAATTCATCAAAGAGCTGGACAACTTTAGAAATTCTTTCGAGATCGAGCACCAAAATTTTCGAGAACCGATTCGGAGACTCTTTTCCTCTTGCCTTGTTTGCATCGAGTTCCAGATAGGAGCGCTTCGAAGCGAGACATTCCCAAAGAAGTTCCAGCTTCACCCCTTTCAGAGCCCCATTGACTTTCAAATCGATCTCGTAGTAGCCGACCGTATCGCTCGCATCCAAATTCAACTTGAACGTCGACTCGTCGTAGATAAACTGATCCAACAGATTTTGCGGACACTCGAAGTTGACCCGGTGCTGATTTCTCGGAATCACACCCGTCATGAATTCGACGATCTTTTTTTCCGTCTTGGCTACGAATGTCGACGTCTGCGGGCTGTAGACAAAATCTTGGAACAAATCTTCGACGATCTGCCGCTCTTCAACCAGATTTCGAGCCAAAATCCCCTGCCCTGTCACGAATGTCTTGATCTCGTCGTACGACAGCTTCACAGCCGAAGCGGGAACCTCTTGGCCCTCGTAAGAGAAGAACAGAGCCGCTTCCAGCTCTCCATCGAGATATGAAAGATGGCAGCGTGCTCCTAGTTTCCCTGTGAACGGAAGGGTTACAAATTTTTCGATCACCTCTAAATTCGACAGTTCAGAAAACCGCTTCAGTTCAGGCAGCGCATTTTCGACAAACGTGCCAAAGAGCGGCTCTGGGATCGTCATGTTTCGGATCTGAGGCAAATTCAGAAGGTGCATCCTCTTGATGATCGGTAGGAATCGGTAGTAGGCGTCTTGGTAAATCATCCCCGGCTGGGCGCACTCGAAGAGGACCGCATCCTCCAAGTTCAGCGCATTCTCCCCCACCAGGATCTGAGGCTTCATCAACAGCTTGGCTCCAGGCGGCTCGATATATTCCAATTGGAATCTCAGGCCAACAGGTTTCGGCGAGTATCTTAAAGGGGTCTCCAATGTGCCGATATACAAGCAAGGAAGCGTCGGCAGCTCATCGTCGAGATCCTTGAATCCTCTCGGCCCCGCCTGCTCGACGGCGATCTCGTACATTTTGGCCAGCAGCTGGCCGAAAATCTCCGGATCAAATTGAGCGACTCTTTGAGCTCTCTCATTCTGGTTATTTTCCTGCACACGGCCGTGATCTAAAATGATCTGCAGCAGAGCGGCTCCGGCTGGGTCGAAGCTCTTGAGAGAAAAGAACAGTCTCCGACCTGCGACAAAAAGAGGCTCTTCGTACCAGACCGCCTCCAAGAAGCCTTTCAAGTGGGAAATCTGGAGCGGTTTCGAGCGAAACGGCAATCTTAAGGCCAGCTGGAACTCGACTTTCCCCTTTTGCTGGAACGACTGCGGGTTGAATACGACGGCCAATTCCGCCTGCGCCAATGAACTCTCTTCTGACGGCAGGAAAAAAGGAGAATGGGACAAAACATCGGAGGAGGCTACATATTCTTGCAGGACCTGTTTCTGGTATCTCGCATCCTGTTTGACGACTTCCTTCGTTTCCGCCTCTTTAATTGTTTCCAGGAGCTCTTTTTTCTGAGCGCTATTGAGCGCATCGCTCTTGGAGATATCGGCATCCTTCGAATATTCGATCAACAAAGCGTCAATTTTTTCTTCCAAGAAAAAGATCAGTGCAGCCAAGTGGACGCAGTCGAAACGGCTGGGGCAATCGCAGTTTGTATGGATCGTTTGGGACTCGAACCGGTCGACCTCGATTTCGCTCTCGTACGTATTGTCGAAGTTGCCCAGAATTCTGCAATTGAATCTTATAACTTCATTGTCAAGTCGGATGATTTTGGCGGCGAGGATCTTATTTTTTTCGTAGAGTTGGCGACCCTCCTTTAAGATAGCCGAGGAGAAATCCTGACGTAGCTTCCGAAAATTGAGCATAACCCATTCCTTTGACGGAGCGCGAATTACAACGAGGCCTCGCGCAAAGATCAGGTTTTACCTTTTTTTTAAAACTGCTGCAACCAAAAAAAAATTTCTCCAACAAATAATGATGTTAAAACCCACATTGGAAAAAGAAATTAAATCGGACTGCGCGCCGCCGCTTGGCGGCTTGAGAAAACCGTCGGGGGTGCGCGGGGCGGAGCCCTGCATCATGTGAGCCGCGCTTGGCGGCGTATCCTGTACTCTGGGTTAAGACAGGGAACAGGATACGCCGCGAAGCGCGGCTAAACGATCAACGCTGCGAGGCGCAGCTAACGATGAAACGATGCAGGGCTCCGCCCCGCACCCCAGATAGAAAATAGGGCGCGCCGCCTTTAGGCGGCGCGCAAAGTGCGGAACCTCTGGAACGGGGCGCCTTGTCCCCATTCATCCAGTATTTTTTTCAAATAACGAATCTCCCTTGCATAAAATAACTTCTCCGCTTATATTCAGAGCCTTTATGCATTGCGGGTGTAGCTCAGTGGTAGAGCATCACGTTGCCAACGTGAGGGTCGTGAGTTCGAGCCTCATCACCCGCTACTCTTAAGTCTTAAGAAGGTTCCCAGTGACAGCAACAGCCAATAATGAAGATATTAAAACTGAAGACGTACAAGTCTCCGTTAAAAGAAAACCTGCCTGCCGCATCGAACTCGATGTAAAGGTCTCTCAAAAAATCGTCAGAGAAGCCCGGAGATCGGCTGTCAAGACGGTCAGTAAAGAAGTGGCTTTGCCAGGCTTCCGCAAAGGCCGCGCCCCCGAAGAAATTATTTTAAAGCGATACCCTAACGACGTCGAAAAGCAGATGCATAAGTCGATCGCCGACATCGCTTACGCAGAAGCCCAAAAACTGGCCCGAATTCCCCTTCTAAACAACAACGCCCAGATCACCTTCGACTTGAAAAACCACTCCGAAGAAAGCGCTGAGGTCGTATTCAGCTTCGAAACTGAGCCAAAAATCCCCACCGTCGACCCTAAATTATTTGTAGCTAAGACAGTCGACCGCCCTGAAGTGGCAGAAAAACAGATCGAAGAAGCCATCCGTCAAATGATGTTCTTCTACGCCGAGTGGAAGCCTGTCTCAGACCGCCCCATCCAAGATGGCGACTACATCATGATCGATCTCGACACGATTGAGAATGGGGAGTCTCAAAAAGTATTTCACCATATCCGCTTCGAAGTCTCGAAAGAGAGAATGGCCTCCTGGATGAAAGAGATGGTCAAGGGAGCTAAAGCCGGCGACGTCCTCGAAGGGATGAGCGAAGCCGACGATACAGCCACCGAAGAAGAGAAAAAAGAGTTCAAACCTAAGCAAGTTCGCTTGAGCGTGTTGAAGGTCGAAGAGGCGATTTTACCCGAATTGAACGACGAGTTTGCCAAGAAAGTCGGAGCTGAAAACGTCCAGGTTATGCGCGAATCGATCACTAAAATGTTGAACGACCGCGCCGACGAAAAAGTCAAAGAAAGCCTATATGATCAAGTCAACGACTTCATCACAGAGCAGTACGCCTTCGACTTGCCCACTTCCTTAGTTGAAACCGAGAAAAAACACCGGAAACAACAATTGATGCAAGATCCCAAGTTCAAAGCGAACTGGGAAAAAATGTCTCAGGAAGAACGGGAAAAAGTAGAAGAAAAACTTTCGATCGAGTCGGCCCAAGCCGTCCGCCTCTTCTATCTTTCGAGAGGGGTCGTCCAGCAAGCCAACCTCCCCATCACTCACAAAGAGATCCAAGACGAAGCCATCTCTACGATGCACTCCTTTGGACACCGCAATATCCAGGCCGACCGGATACCAAGAGAAGTTTTTGCTTTAGCTCTCTCGAAAGTCATCCTAGCGAAAGCTCAGGAATACATACTCGAGCAAGCAAAGCCGAAATAAACTTGACCCAGTTCTCGTCGATCACTAGTATTGGCTATTAGAGACTGGTAATGGATTCAGGTTTCGTCGATTTTAGGGATTGTTTCGCGCCAAATTTCAATCTAAAATCGGGGGGTCCATATACGGGAGAAATATTACCCCCCGATTTTAGATTGAAATTTGGCCAAAAGAACCCTAAAATCGACAGAAATTGAATCCATTACTAGTCGTACAACCAGCTTAATAGGATTGATATGTCACTAACACCCTACGTGATTGAAGATACCGGACGCGGCGAACGCTCGATGGATATCTACTCCCGGCTTTTAAAAGACCGAATCATCTTTATCGGAACCGACATCACCGATCAAGTCGCCAACGTTGTCGTCGCCCAGCTCCTCTTTCTCAAGATGGAAGATCCGAAAAAGGATATCAACCTCTACATCAACTCGGCCGGCGGCCACATCACCGCGGGACTTGCGATTCTCGACACGATGCAGTTCCTCGGCTGCGATATCAATACCTACTGCATCGGCCAAGCAGCCTCGATGGCAGCGCTTCTTTTAGCGGCCGGAACGAAAGGTAAACGATTCGCCCTCCCCCACAGCCGGATCATGATCCACCAGCCTTACGGCGGCGTCATGGGGACGTCCGAAGACATTGCCCTCCAAGCAAGAGAGATCCTCACCTTGAAAGAAATCACCTCGACTTTGATGTCCCGATTCACAGGCCAATCGATCGAGAAGGTCTTGGAAGACTCAGAGAGAGATTTCCATATGAATCCTGAAGCCGCTTTGGCCTACGGCATTGTCGACCACGTCGCAAAACCGGCCCACCTCGCCGCTCAAAGCGAAAGACGCTCTCAAGAACTTAATTCGGCTGTCACAACATGAGCAAAAAAAATCCCCCCACCGAAGCGGCGACCTGTTCTTTTTGCGGCCGCACTGAAGATATCGTCGAGAAGCTGATCTCAGGACCCAGCGCCTATATCTGCGATAAATGCGTCACATTGTGCGTAGATATCATCCAGAAAAAGCCGGTCTCTTATGAGATGAAGCTCTTGAAGCCAAAAGAGATCAAGGCCCACCTCGACGAATACATCATTGGCCAAGAGACGGCGAAGAGGACGATCTCCGTAGCGGTCTATAACCACTACAAGCGGATCCGCTCTCTATCAAAACAAAATGAGATCGAGTACAGCAAATCGAATGTGATGCTGATCGGACCGACCGGATCGGGCAAGACTCTGATCGCCAGAACGCTCGCTATGATCCTGGACGTCCCCTTTGCCATCTCGGATGCCACGACCCTCACAGAGGCTGGCTACGTGGGCGAAGACGTCGAAAACATCATCTTGCGCCTCCTCCAAGCGGCCGATTACGATGTCGCCAAGGCGGAGCATGGGATCATCTACGTCGATGAGATCGACAAGATCCGAAAAACTACCTCGAACGTCTCGATCACCCGCGATGTATCGGGAGAAGGCGTCCAACAGGCCCTTCTGAAGATCGTCGAAGGGACCGTCGCCAACGTCCCCCCGAAAGGCGGACGGAAGCACCCGAACCAAGAGTACATCAAGGTCAACACCCAAAATATCCTCTTTATCGTCGGGGGCGCCTTCGTCCACCTCGATAAAATGGTCGCCAAGCGGTTGGGGAAAAGCACGATCGGATTCGACGCTGCCACCAAGGGGAGCTTCGATACCCATGAGACGAACTATCTCCTCTCGAAAGTGGAGCCAGAGGATCTCATTTCGTTTGGGATGATCCCCGAATTTGTCGGCCGTTTCAACAGCATCGCCAACTGCAACGAGCTGACCACGGAAGACCTCGTCGAGATCCTCATTAAGCCGAAAAATGCGGTCGTCAAGCAATACATACACCTCTTTCAAGAAGAGAATGTCAAGCTTGAGTTCACCGACTCGGCTCTTCGGGCGATGGCAGAAAAAGCGAAAAAGACAGGGACTGGCGCGAGGGCCTTGCGGATGATCGCCGAGAACATTTTGCGCGATCTGATGTTTGAAGTTCCTTCCGATCCGACCATCAAAGAGATCATCATCGACAGAAATTGCATCGTCGACAATGCTCCCCCGAAAGTCATTCGAGATAAGTCAGCTTAAAAACTAACTATTCCAGCCTTTTAAAAGGGTTCTAATCCCGTTTTCAAGGCTGTCTTGGACTCGCTGCATCCGATCAGCTGATCTTTCGTACTGGGACAAGATGAGCATCCCGACCCGGAGCGATCGGATGACATCGAGCGCTTTATCGATGTCCAATTGAGTTTTGAGCTGTTTGCAATGGCATCTTCTCAAGATATCGCCATAAAGCCCGCGGATGATCGTAAACTCTGGCGGCTTTTCAAAAATATCTCTCCCGAAACACTCCTGAGAAAAAAGCTCGATGAGATGTTGGTTTTTTTCAAAGAAATCGACGTTGACCCTGATGAATTTTAACAGATGCTGCTCAGGATCTTCGATATAGGGGACGGTTTTTAAGGTCACCAAAAGCTTCTGGTAGAGCATCTCATTCAAGGCGATGAAAATCTCTTCTTTGCTTTTGAAGTATTCGTAAATGATCGAGGTGCTGTAAGAGATCCGCTCAGCTAACGACCTGATAGTCAATGCAGAGATCCCTTGAGTCTTGACGAGGTCCATTCCGGCCTCCAAGATGGTCCTCTTCATCTCTTCTTTTTCGCGCTGGCGTCTTTCTTTGTGCTTCAAGACAGGTCTCACTTTTCTTTGCTCTATAACAGATGTGCTCATTTTCTCTCCCTTAAAAATTATAAGTATTTTATTATCAGATAGATGGCGGGGCTGAATTGAAATCGCCAAGGTAGGGGAATACAATCGTTCCAATATCTTGCAGGACCGAAGTAGCTGGGTCGGTGCCAGATATAGCGCTCTGTTCTAAGATATTAATATCATTGCTCAATTTACTATTTTGTAAAAACCCTGTTTGGATGAGATTGTAAACATCGCTCGTGAAATCTCCTTTATGGGCCGGAATATAATTGAGCATGTTTTGATATGAATTTGCTATCTCAAGATATAAACTGTTTTTATTTAATGGAGAGAGGTTCGTTATAAGAACTCGATTTCCATTGATATCTGTACCATACATTTTTCCTAGCATCAACATCGATCCCCAGTACATTGTCATGGCATCTACGTAACCATGAAAATGTGATTCTGTATTGGGAGAGTTGGGCAATCCTTCATCTGTGGATAATTCAGCAACTACATGTAAAATCGCATCAGCTGAAAAATTTTGACCATTTATCATATCAGCAATTTCAGCTTTCGCATTATTGTAGTAAGTTCTAGCTACATCGGAAGACAATTTCGATGGATCGATCGCAGCAATCAAGGCGTTAATTCTCGCAATGTTTCTTGCATTGTCCATCCCTGGAAGAAGGAACCCAAAAAGATACTCCTCCAAATTCCGTAGCTGAATAGTAACCGGGTCATCGCTTGGCGATGAGACTGCGGATGCTGGAACGGCTGATGTAACTTGAGTCTGAGGCGGCGGATTCGGCGTGTCGAAGTGGAGAAGAGCGGGGGTAGATGAACTCAGAATATTCGCTAGATCGGCAGCTGTTTCAGTGCCCTGGTGGATATGACTCATCGCAGTTGCAAAATCTGAATTGTTGAGCCATGACATGATGGCTGCATAGTCTGGATCACTATAATCGCTTTTATGCGCAGGAACATCATATTCTAGGTTTTTGTAAGAAGTGAACATCGATTGCTCAAGCAAAGATTGATCGTCGGAAGATAGCCCCGTAATCGCGACAAAGTTGCCGCTCATATCTAGCGCCATCATTTTTCCTTGAAGCATCATCGCGCCCAACATGACATTCACCGCATCGAGGTATCCTTGCATGTGGGTTTCGGTCGTCGCGTCGGGGGTGCCTATGACCGTATAAAATTGTGCATAGACCCGGAGCATTGAGGCGGCTGAGAAGTTTTGGGTCGTCATGTCAAGGAGCAAATTCGATTTCGCTTCGTTAAAGAACTGCTGTTGGAGCGGGGTCAATCCAAATACATTGAAGCTATTGAGTAGGGTCTGGATTCGAGTGATGTTCCCCGCAATATCGGCTCCTGGCACGAGGAAGTAGGCCAATTCGTGAACCAACTGATTGATGTCATCGAGAACTTGGCTTGTAGGTGTAAACGGCGGCAAATCGGTGTTCATTCCACTGCTGTTCAAAAGATAGAGGGACATCCCTGAGATCAGATTCAAATCACTAGTTGAAGGGGTCCCTTTAGCAAGATCGGCTAACGCCGCTTGATAAGAGCTGTTATTGAAAATGGACGTAATATAAGCGAAGGCTGCGTCGGTGTAGTCCCCTTTATTGGCTTGGATAGCGGCCGTTAAGTCAGAATATTCTACCCCCATCTGCGTATAGAGAGCCGTCTTTTCATCGTCAGATATTGTGACTGTTGCAGGTTTGCCAGTCGGGTCTATCGCGTTGAGGGTGCCTGTCAGAAGTTCAGACGCCAGAAATAAGTAACCGGGATACACCCCGTCTTGCATATGAGAATCTGAATTGGTGTTGGGGAGCATTGCGGTCGATAACGCTTCTGCAGCTACTTGTAAAATAGTTGTGAAGGAGTAGTCTTTTGAAGCGATGAAATTATTGATGTTGGTTTCAATGTTCCCCAGATATTTTTTCTGGAGATCGGTATATTTCGATGTGTCAATCCCCTTCAGAAAATTCTGTATCCAGGTTACATTCCCATTTATATCGGCTCCCGTAACCAAGAAATCTAGGATATGTTGAGCAATGGCCCAAAGATCATTCATAGGGTCAGATGTACCGCTAGCGGCAGCTACCGGTCTTGGGGCTTCCGGGGCCTGCGCGCCGAACAATGTAGAAGATGAATGTATTGGTGAAACCATGATATAATTCTCCAATTATATATTACTATTATATAACAAAAAAATTTAGTTATAAATATATAACGGTGTGTTATTTAAGAATTCAGTATTATAATTCTCAACTAACACTTATATCATTCATTATTAGAATCTTAAGAATTACTAAGCTGGCGGAGCCGCATTGAAATACCCAAGCACTGGAAGCACAATATTCGCAATTTCCTGAATTACAGAGGGATCTGGATCGGTCCCCGATAAAGCACTCTGCTCGAGTAGGTTAACATCGTTGATCAGTTTACTATTTTGGAGCAGCTGCGTATTAATTACAGCGTAGGTATCGCTCGTAAAATCGCGCCTATGCGCCGGCAAATAATTGAGCAAATTTTGGAAGGATTGGGCCATCATCAAATAGAGGGTATTCTTATCCAGCGAGCTGATGCTTGTGATGTTTACCTGGTTTCCATTCAAATCGGTTCCGTGCAGAAGCCCTTTGAGCATCGCCAATCCGATGTACACATTGCTCGTATCGATCCAGCCCTGGAAATGGGAATCGGTATTGGGTGAATTAGGGAGAGCTTCTATCGATGAAAGTTCATTGTTTGTTTGAACAAGAGCCGCAGCTGAAAAATCCTGAGCGTTAATCAGGCTGAGTATTTTCGCTTTTGCGCCATTGAAATAGGCTTTTTGCGTATCGGTAAAGGTCGAGATATCGATACTGCCGAGCAAATCGGTGATCCTCTTAGTATTTTTACCGATATCCATACCAGGCAAAAGGTACCCATATAGATACCCTTCCAGGGTTCTTATTTGATTATCAGGATCAGTATTGGGAGAGCTGATTTCAGCTGCCGCTGCACTGAGCCTAGAAGGCGCTGGCGTAGGAGTGTCGAAATGGAGAATCGCGACTGTCGTTTGACTCACGAGAGTCGTTAGATCGGCAGCTGTGGGGACCCCTTGGTGCATCCTCTGCATCGCTTGCTTGACATCTGGGTTTAAAAGCCAAGACATAATGGCTGAATAGTCTGCGTCGCTAAAGTCTTTTTTGTTGTTCAAGACTGTGAAGTTTAGACTTTGATACGATATGAACATCGATTGGCAGAGCAAGCTTTTGTCATCATCTGAAACGCCAGGAATGGCAACAAAATTTCCATTCAAATCCATCGCCTTCATCTTCCCTTGGAGCATCATCGAGCCCAACAAAATATTGAGTGCGTTCATATAACCTGACACGTGGGAATCGGTCGTTGCGTCGGGTACCCCAATGCACACGGAAAATTTAGAATAAACTCTCAAGAGCGAAGCGGCTGAAAAATCTTGAATGGACATATCCATCAATAAATTCGACTTTGCATCGGCAAAGTATTTCTGTTGAAGCGGAGTCATCCCTGAGATATTGATATTTCCCAATAGCGCCTTAATCCGGTCGATATTGCCTTGAATATTGGCTCCAGGTGTTAAAAAATAGGCAATTTCATGGACTAATTGGTTGATCTGGTCTCTTGTAACAAATGGCGGAGGGGGAGACGGCAAATTCGAATTCATATAGGTTGCTGCCATCAGCGCTCCCGTTGCTATGTGTCCAAAATCGGTATTTGTAGGATTTCCATTACCAATATTTGTCATCGCAGTTTTAAATTCGTCACTTTCAAGCTGAAGCATAATATACGAGTAATCAGAAACAGTATATTCACCTTTGTCCAATTTTAAATTGTTCATTAGATTTGAATAGGCCGTTGACATCCATTGAGCAATGCTCGCCTTATCACTATCTGAAAATGCAATATGTACAGTTTGGCCAGACATATCGAACGCATTGAAATAGCCTACGTTTGCTTGAGCACCCCAAAATAAGATGCTTGCATTGATGGCGTCTTGCATATGAGAGTTTACATTCGTAGTCTCAAGGAGGGTAATTGAGTGCAATTCAGCATAGAGGTTAAAAATCGTAGAAACTGAATAGTCTTTGGCGCCAAGAAGAACTGCAATTTTTGATTTACAGTCTGCAAAATACTTTTTATCCAAATCGGTGAATTTTGAAGTGTCGATATTATCAATTAAGTCTTGTATCCGTTTTGTATTTCCAGCTTGATCAGCCCCAGGAACCAAAAAATAGGCGAGATATTCCATCAAGGTCGTCAGATCGTTGAAAGGATCTTTTGAAGGCGGTGCAGGCGCTACAGGATTTATAGAATGGAAAAACCCATTCGAAGAATAAATTGGTGGCGTCATAATATAATTCCTTAATTATTTAACACAATTATATATAAAAATAATTTAGTTATAAATAAATAACTTTGTTATATTTAATAACTTTTTCATCAAACCAACCAACTAACTAATTACAAGTAAGTTAATGAGTAGGCGGTAAATTAAAGTACCCTAAAATCGAGTAGGCGGCCAAACCAACATCTCTAAATACGGCCGGATCTGGATCGGTCCCTTTGACCCAGCTTTGGTAGATCTGGGAAAAATCTTGCACCATCTTCTGATTGTCCTTAGAAACGATCTTCTCGATGGCGGCGTAGCTTGCACTATCAAACTCCCCCTGATGCTGGGGCATATACGCCTGCAAATCGCTATAGGCGGAATTTACGGCTAAATAGAGAGCCGATCTGTCAATCTCATTCGTAATCTGGAAATTGACCATATTTCCATTCATGTCTATCCCATAGAGCAAATTGGAGTTGCACATGATGTAGGAAAAGTAGATCACCGCGGCTGCCATCCACCCATGTAGGTGAAAATCAGAATTCGAAGCATTCGGGCATGCAATCGTAGCCCCGAATTCCTGAGCAATCTGCAATAGATTTTCCGGGGCAAAATCCCCTGTATTCATCGCGTCGAGCAGCTTTTGTTTTGCATCGTTAAAATACTTCATTTCTGTGGGGGTATACCCAGAGGTATCGATCTTATTGAGAAGATCCTTGATTCGGGCGATATTTCCTTGAATATCGGCGCCGGGAACCATGAAATAATAGATCTCCTGCTGCAGCAAGTTGATGCTAGGCTGATAATTTGTGTGATTTACCACTGCAGAAACAGGACTGGAAGCGTGGATTGAAATGGTCATGGTTTCACCGGGATTGTATTAAAACTGGTTACTATGAGCGATAACTTGGCGCTTAAGTCATTTAAAACCGAAGGATCAGGATCCATTCCGGGCGTCCGAGAACACTCGAAAATCGTATGTATGTCTGCAATCACCGTTGGGTCTGCCAAGACTCCAGCGATCGTTGCGTAGCTATCGGCTGAAAACTGACCTTTATTCTGAGCCATATTGTAACTTAGATTTGTGAACGAGGTATAGATCGATGTGTAAAGCAGCTCTCTATCGGTGGCCGAGAGGCCCGTAATGGGAACCGACTTTCCGCTCATATCAATCGCATTCAGTTGACCGGTCAGCAAATAGCTGGCCATCACAATATTCATCGCGTCGGACCAACCTTTCACGTGAGAAACTGAGTCCTGTGCATTTGGACAAGCGACAAACATCTGCAATTCAAGCTCCGTCCTTAAGACATTAGCGGGAGAAAAATGTTGTTGATTCAAAAGGCTTTCAATCTTCTCCAATACGTCATAGTAATACCACTGTTCAGCTTGCGGAGCTTTGCCGATTTCATCGTTGAATATTAGGAGCAGATTATTGATCCGGGTTGTATTCCCTTGCATATCTGCATGGGGGACCAGGAAGTAGGATAATTCCTTAGCCAGGGCAACGGTATCGGAGGTCATATCCCCCGGGTGCGGGGCTGAAAACTTTATTGTATTATTATTTACTGTCGTCATATTAAATCACGTAGTTATACACATTTAATTATATAACAACGTTATTTAAAAATAAAGTAAATAATTACAAAACGCAAGCCTTTGATAGTAAATGGGGGTTCCAGGCATCCCCGAACCCCATTCAGATTAGGGACTTGATGCTGTGGCAGCTGAGCTAGAGGCCGCTGAGGGGCCAACGAGAGGAACTGCTGACGAAGGCGCTGCGGCGGCAGCTGAACTAGAGGCCCCTGCCGAACCGCTGCTTACTGCGGAAGCTGGGCCAAAAACTGGGCTAGGAGCTCGAGACACTCCCCCATTGGGCACAGGAGGCTGCCCTCCCCCGCCAGGTTGTGGCTGAGGCGGTTGGTTGAGCCTTGTTACTGCATCGTTGAACCCGTTTAAGATCGCTTGGTCATTGGCTCCAGCCGCGGGCTGGAAAGCATCTAAAGCGGCTTTCTCTTGATTCAATTCCCCAATGATATTGTTGATCGTCTGGGTAAGCTCTTGCTGCTCTTCGAGAGGCAGGCCGACGCCGAGGGCCGAAAATTCGGCGTGCTTTGTGACAGGGTCTGCATCGGCAACATCTTCAACTACTGTCGTGAGTTTGCAGACGAGCTGGGCAAACGAGCTTCTTTTCTTCTTCAACTCAACGAGTGAATCGGCTGGGGTCTTATCTTCGTTTCGGGCAGCGTTTCTCGCTGTGATTTCTCGATTGAGCTTCTTTTCAAGAAGATTGAGACCCTCTTTATATTTGAATCGCTCCTCTTGCATATTTTGAGAGTCGTTCACATCCAAAAGGACTGTATCGACGATATCTTGCAATTCATGGGGTGCGATCTTTTGGTCTCGCTCAATCCAAGAGTCTTTGAGCTTCCCGACCGTCATATTTCGGAAATTTTCTTTTGCAGGCCCTGGGGCCGCTTCGATCTCTTTTCTTAAATCCTCAAAGCTCGACTCAATGTTAGGATGGGATAGGGCCCAATTCATCGCAGCTCGCTGGCTCCCATCTTGCTCCAGCTCTTTCAACTTTTCGCGCCGCTTCTCGTAGAGGGCTAAATTGCGCTTTGCAGCTTTATCTGTTGGATCAGCTTGTACTTGTTGTTGAAAGGCGGTAATTTTATCGTCGAAATGCTTGCCCAGCTTCTCTATAAATCTATGAGCCGTATGGAGCTTTCTTAAGACTTTGACTTTCTCTTCCGGCGTCGATAATTTGCCCAAGGCTGTATTTAATTGATTTGCGCCAAATTTAAACTTGGGAACTCTTCCGGCTACTAATTCGAAGGAGTTTAAGCCGTTGTTGTCGCCCCGTTCATGTTCGCCGAAGGTCGAGACGGGGAACCCCTCTTTATGGTAGAGGTCGGAGAGTTCAGCCATGTAATTTTCAATCAGATGGTTTGAATTGGGTTTTGGCTGGCTGATATCGACGTAATCGGGCTCGCCTGTGGCGATGTCTACGTAATCGATTCTCGAGGCCGTCGGCCAGATCACAATGACTTTCTTTCCTTGTAGAGCCATCTCAGCGGTGATCTTCTGGAAAAGATCGCCCATCTTCTGCCCGTTCTTGTCCAGGATCTTATCGTGATTTACGACGTAGGCTATCGAAGAGTGGATTGAGCTTCCTAAAATAACCGGCTCAAAACCTTGCTCTTCCTGCATCACAAGATGATCGCGGTAATTTGGGTCGTTTTTCGGCACTAACGCTATTTCAACTGAATGGGGATCGTTTGCCGCAGCCGCAGGAGGCGCGCCAGTGGCTGACGGGCCGAGCGCCGCAAATGTTCCTGTAGTTGTTGAAGCAGCTGTTGTTGGAATCATGAAACTAACCTTTTAACATCTATTTTACACTAATTTTACTAAAAAATAAACAATTAAATTAAGACTAAAAAAACCAACACATTACATTTCAAACACTTAAGTAAATTTGACAACCTTATAAGTCATTGAAAATTAATGAGTTTCACTTAATAACAACTAAACAATGTCTTTACAATTAATTTGTAATAATGTAACATAGATTCAAGGAGAAATAGAGCTATGACACTTGATCTCATAAAGAAGTTACAAGAATCTTTCAGCGACCTGGGGAACCTGTCCCCCACCGCGATGCAGGAACTCATCCAGGATACGTTGAGCACATTCCAACTATTGCAAGGCAAATTGGAGTCGAAAGACCCCAAAGACCGGAAGGAAGCCCTCGATATGGCTATCCAGCTGAAAGAGGCTTTCGAAGAGCAAGCCGAAAAACTCCATCAGTCGGTCGATATGGACCCTGAACGGATGAGCGAGTTCATGGAAAACCCAACGAACTTCTCCAAAGAAGAATGGGAAGCTGTAAGCGCGATGAACCGGGATCTGAAAGAATTCAGAAACCAGATCGCCCCGCGCAATACCGCCCCCAAGAAAAAGGTTAAAAGAAGCGATAAGATCCGCTTAATCGGTTAATAAAAAATCGGCACTATTTTGTGCCGATTTTTTTTGCCTTTTGAAATAACAACGTTACTTTAAAACATAAAATAATAAAGAGAAACATGGTTATAGAAAGAGTAAGTTCCCCCATTTCCTTCGACGAGACTGTGGATCTGAATTTGGATCGGTCGAAAAATCTCACCGTTGCACATGCCCATTTTCTCTCCACCGCAGCGGCCGGCTTCCACCATTTGGTTGCAAGAGGCTCGGCTCCTCATCTGAGCGCAAGCGACAACCCTTGGCCAACGGTCAACTGGCCTGACGACGGCGATCCGAGCGATCCAGCGTTCAACTTCAATCCCGATATCTACAATCCCGATGGGACTCTCCGCCCTCTTGTCGACCCCTTTGGCGGACACGGAATCTTACAAGATCTATTCGGGATGATCCACTCGCTGAAGCAATATAGCGGCAACTCAGGGATTCTCTGGCCAAAGCTGGTCATGTTGATCGGCAACATCGCTTCGAACCCCGATCTGGCCAACAATCCACAAATCCAATCTGTCCTCGGCAATGGATTCATCCAGAGTACTACAGGCAATTCTTTCATGTCCCAAGTGGTCAACCTCCTCGTGATGCAGGCGTGGGGAAATGTCCTCGCCAATGGCGGCACTCTCGATCAAGCCAACACAGCGGGTCTCGCCTTCGCCATGCAGCTCAAGGACCAATTCGACGCTATGGGGCTCACCGATCAAGATCCGATCGCCGGATCGATGGTTTCCCAGATTGATCTCATCTTGGCCGACGGAGGAAATAAGTACTTCCAAGATTTAACGCACAACTACTCGTACACAGACCCCGCTACAGGGAGAACGATCCTTTTTTACCGGTTGCCGACTCAGCCAGCCGACTCGATCTTCTACTGCTGCCCAACAGGTTGGAATTCCGATGGACATGGAGCGGCCGGCTGGATGCAAGTGCTCAATGGATTGGCCGGCCAATATCTCTCGGGCGGACTCCCCGGCACACAAGCGAACGACCCGATAAACATCAACGATATTATCAATGCTGCCTTCGTTGCGCAATTCGTAGAATTGATCCAAAAAATCAAAGATCCGACTCTCCTTTTGATCCTCCTCTTTATCATGCTCGGCATGGGGAAAGACGGCGCCTATCAGACGCAGCTTGGAGGACTCGGCATGTCGACCGACTTTTTATCGAAAGGGACGAATGATGTTGCGAGTTTGATCACTCAATTGACAACGGGCGGGTTTACGAAAGATTCGGCCCACCTCTGGGTTCAGCACCTCATGGATATCCTCGCCGATGCAACCAATAAATCTTCCTACACCGACTCGAGCTTTTATAAAACCCTCTCCGACACCATCAACGGGATTTTGGACGCGCCCGTTTCTGGCCAATCGACCATCCGCCAAGCGTTTGACAACAATGGCGACGCCTCTGCCGTCTTAAACACAATCGGCGCCGACACGACAAGCTCAGTTTTCGACTTCTTCAACACCCTTTCGAAAACAATGACCGATAGGTCGCAAACCATCGGAACTCTAACATCTGGAGTAACACAAAAAGACAATCAGGTGGTCAACGTCATGAATACGGGATTGAACGACTCAAGCTCGGGATTTGTGGCGCAGGAAAGCACCGCCGTTAAAAACCAGATTCCATAAAGGTAAAAATATGACAATCAATACAGATCATACAGCTCATGCGGCCACAGCTGCCGTCCATTCAGCAAAGACAACCAGCCACAAAGACGCCAGTTTTCTCAACAACTGGATCAATTCTTTCATGGCTTTGGTCAATAACATTCTGTCGAACTACGAGCTCCAGTCTGCCGAGGATAAAGTCCTCTCTAAAATAGGAAGCCTTTTGCAGTATTTGGGCAATACCATGAACTCAGACTTAAGCAATGCGGCTGCTATAGTTCAGAAAAATATTGGCAACGACTACTTACCCTATTGGGAAGAAAATTATAGCAACGTCCAGACAGCCGACCAGCAAAAAATGCAGGCGCCGCAAAGGCAATTGGATCAGTTTAATCAGCTGACGAAAGACAATTCCAGTTCGACCGACACAGCTTTCCAGATGATCCAAACGATCCAAACCATCCCGCAAAATACAAATTCAAAATAAGGCAATCATATGGCTCCAGAAATTAAATCGGTAGCGTCGTCTCCAGTGACGCCCCTCAGTTTGCCCGCCCTTTCCATCGTAAAGCGGGAAAACACTCCTGACACCCCTTCTTTTTCAAAACCAGCTCCTCAGAGGACAAGTTCTCTCCCTCGCACCGTATCTCCCACGGTCGATGATTTGTCCTCTGATCTTTCTCAATTGACCTCCGTCCTCCAATCTCTCCTCTCCGGAACCGACACCAGCGAAGCAAATACAGAACTTGGCCAGACCGCCCTGACCCTTTTGACCCAACTGAAAGCAATCGCTCCCCCCTCCAATCCGAAAGACCCTCTGAACGATCTCTATCAAGAAGTCCAAAAGATGATCTCCGAGCTCACCGACACCCTCTCCGCATCGACTCCCTCGAAAAAATCGACCTCGACCCTGCTCTCTACAGCGAATACGATCTTACAACAACTCTCCGCTACAAAGCCTCAGACCCCTTCTACCGACAATAGCAAAGGCGACGCGATGAACGCCCTCGTCGAGCTGACCATCATCATGGTGGCTCTCGAGATCGCCATCGGCGCCTTCATGATGAAGAACAGCGAAAACGAAACGAAAATGGGCAAGAACGAGATGATTGCTACCCAATCGCAGCTGGCTGACATCAGAGGTCAGATCGACGCGATGGAAGAGGCGAAAAAAGAGGCCGGCATTTTTGGCTGGATCATGCTCGCCATCCAGATCGTTGTCGCTGTCGTCACCGCTCCTGTCGATCCAGTCGGCTCTGCCCTCATGCTGGCCATGGTCGGCGTCCAGATCGGCGAAATGGAAGGGGCTATCCCTCAAAATTGGACCGGAAGCGCTGTCGGCGATCTGATCTTGAAGATCGGGATCACCATCGTCCTCTCCCTCGCCTCTTGCGGCACCGCCGCCCCTGAAGAAGCCGCCGCGCAAGCTTCGGCAAAAGCGGGCGAAGCCGCCGCCGAGGCAGCTGAAAAAGCGGCCGCTGAAGCTGCCCAAGCCGCCGAGAAAGCTGCGGCGGAAGCTGCAGAAAAAGCGGGCGCCGCCGCCGCATCGCCTGGAGACCAGGCCGCCGCTGAAGCATCAGCTACCGCTGCAACCAATGCAGAGAAAGCGGCAGCCACCGCCGAAAAGGCCTCCCAAGCGGCTGAAAAAGCCTCCACCGCAGCCGAAAAAGCGGCTCAGGCATCTGAGAAAGTGTCGAACGCGTCTAAAATCGGCGAACAGGCCGGCAAGACCTCGAAAGAGTTCAAAGAGGCCGAAAAAGAGGCCCAAGTTGCCTTGAAAGATGCCGAAACAGCCGCCAAAGAGGCGAAAGCAGCCGCAAAAGACGCCGGTCTCGATACGAAACTAGCCGACGACGCCGAACAGGCCGCTTCCAAAGCAGCGCCTGCCACAAAACGGATTCCGCTCAATTGGAGCCGGGTTGCAATGGTCGGTTCGACCCTCAATCCGCTCAACAACGCCGCCCAGCTGGCCAACGATGACAAAACGAAAGAGATCCTCACGATCGTCTTCGCCGTCATCACAGCGATCCTTGCGATCTTAGCAGCCTACAAAGGGAGCATGGATATGCAAGCAGGGCTTACCTCTCCAGGGACAAGTATCCTCTCCAAACTCACCCCCCAGCTTCAAGAGACGATCACTCAGATCTTACTGAAGATCACCTCTGTGCTGAACCTCGCTTCAGCCGGTATGGGCATCGGAACAGGAATGATCAACTACAAGAAAGGGCAAATCCAAGAAGAGATGGCCGTCCCGATGAAGAACTTCACGGTCTTAACGCTCCTCGCCAAAATGTGGGACTCTCAAATGAAACAGAGCTCTGCTTGGCAAGATGGAGAGAACGACGATTTTATCCAGTGGAACAGCCTCTTCGCCGACCTCGCCGAAGCGGAAGCAGCCGCTGCGCAAGCACTAAAAGCATAATAAAAGGATTTATATGTCAGACCTCAACAAAATATCGATCGGTCCAGGGGCGACAAACAATGCCACCTCTATGGAACTGTCGGAAATGTACCAGCTTCTCCTGTTTTGGGAGAGCCAAACCATGCAGCAAGGCGTAACTGTCGGCGCCGCTGCCGCACAAGCGGAAGGCGACGCAGCCCACGACGCGCAAGTGAAAATGGCGATGAGCACCCAAGCCTCTGCGATCGGCGAAGCGATCGGCAGCGGAGTGGGCGGCGCAGCTGAAGCCTACGGAACTTTTGGCGGCGGACAAGGCGCTGTCATCAAAGAACAAAACTCGATCATCGAAAACGTCGGCGATGCAGAGACGACTCTCCGCCCAGCCAATGGCAACGGCGCTCTGGTCAACAGAGAGGCGAGCGCAGAAGAGCGGGAAGCCGCGCTGCAGGCCTTTGCAAACGACAAAGCCATTTCACCTGACGAAGCGAACAACCAAAAAACAACACTTGTCAACAAGCTCAAGCACGGGAAAGGGTCCGAATTCAAAAGGCCTCTTACAGCTGACGAAAGAACCCTCCTCGGCACACTCACGAAAGAAGAAAAAGCTGACGCTCTCGCCAACCTCTCTTCAGTGCGCAAAGAAGCCAGAGACAATCTCCGGACCGCGCAAGATGAGAGAAGTGCGAAAATGGCTAACTTCCGAACGCTCGGCACGACCCTCACGGGGCTGACGAAGGGGAGCGCACAAGGGGCCGCTTCGGCCTACCAGATGGACCAGGCCGCTTACGAGAAACAAAAAGTGATTCTCCAGTTTGTGACTACGGCCCAGAACAATTTGCAGCAGCAGTTTTCGACTCTCTACGAATCGTACAAACAAGCGCAGCAAAACCTGATCAAAAACGACGACGCCCAGTTCCAGCGCCGCGGATAATAGTGCGCCGCAGCCAAAAGCTGCGGCTTTTAAAAAAGGTAAAAATATGTCTGTTCAACCCACTCAGCATGCACTCCCCCCTCTCGGGGCCAAGCTGGCTCTCAAAGGGCAGATCCAATTCGCCGATGCGACCAACGGTTTGATTTTCGACGTCACCTTCTTCCTCATGACGATGATGGCCAACGCCCTCACCGCGATTTCCCAGGCGATGAGCCAACAATTAGCTCAGGACGCGCAAAACCAGCAAAATTTCGTCAACGAATGGGCCGGCGATCCGAACGACAATGGAGCGCCCGTGGATCCCAACGATCCGAACGACCACGATTCCTTTCATGCGGCGCAACAGTGGCTCTATAAATATGGCGCCTCGGCCGGATTGAGTTTTGATCCCAATAATTTTTTCGATATCATCTCCTTTCTAGACTGGTGGCAGCACAACGGCGGCAGCCCCCACAAGAACATCAGCGAATACCTCGATAATTTCCATGAGCAATACACCAACGACCAGATCGCAGGCCAAAACAAGACCTCAGCCGCGCAGAGACCGGTCAACACCTGGAACCAATCGATCAGCGATTTCAACAAAACTGTCGTCTCCGACTACGAGATGATGAAGTCGTTCCTGTCGATTTTCCAGAATCTCAACGCAAAGACTACTAAGTAAAAATCTCTCCTCGTTTTTTCTCTTCCTGGCCGTAGGTGGGTTCCCCACCTACGGTTTTTTTATAGCTCCCCTCCTGCTGCCATTGGCAGCAGAAGGGGGGCATCGCCGAACTCTGAAGAGGAGTATGTACAGTCGGCCTAAAATCACCCCTGACCAGCCCCTCTCCTCCATTCCTATATTATATTCCGTTAAAGAAGACTTGAATACCAAGCCCCTTCATGGTACTCTTATTGAAGAAAACTTGAATAACACCTCATATTTCAAGCCGTTATTCACAGAGGCTTGAATAAGGAGTCATGATGAGAAGCGGCAGATACATTACGCAACCTAATCATTATAAAGCATTTATTCCAACAGACCTTCCCCCCGACCCTCCGATCCGAATAGAAGGAGAAATGCAAGGCCTACTCACCGACGCCAACATCGCCATCGGAAAATTAGACGCAATGGGCTATTTAGCGCCGAACTTAAGCCACATCATCGCCATGTACGTTCGTAAAGAAGCTCTCCTCAGCTCTCAAATCGAAGGAACGCAAGCTTCCTTGGAGGATATTTTTGAATATGAAAACCAACTCCCTGTGAAGAACGTGAATGACGTTGAAGAGGTCGTCAATTACATCAAAGCTCTAAACCACGGCATGCAAAGACTCAATGACTTCCCTATGAGCATACGCCTGATTAAAGAAATTCACGCCATACTCTTGGAAGGAGTCCGTGGAAAAGAAAAAACACCAGGCGAATTCAAAAAAAGCCAAAACTGGATCGGTCC
Source organism: Verrucomicrobiota bacterium (assembly GCA_018239895.1). Taxonomy (GTDB): domain Bacteria; phylum Chlamydiota; class Chlamydiia; order Chlamydiales; family SM23-39; genus SZAS-17. The sequence goes on along the minus strand of JAFEGL010000051.1, from coordinate 1,406 downwards.
AGCCGGTTCCACTCCACGTACAGCCTCTTTTATTCCACCTCCACCAAAAGAATCGCTAGAGGCCATGGGAAAACTTGAGCTTTTTCTACACAAAAACTCCGATATTCCTTTATTGATAAGCTGCGGACTCGTCCATTACCAGTTTGAGACAATCCACCCCTTTCTGGACGGCAATGGCAGACTAGGCAGGCTCCTGATCACCTTCTATCTCTATTGGAAAAAGGCTCTTCAATATCCCACGCTCTATCTCAGTTACTATTTCAAAATGTATCGCCAAGAATATTACGACCGTCTAAATCTTGTCCGAGCCAATGGCGATTATGAACAATGGGTCGCCTTCTTCCTCAAAGGCATTATTTGGACTTGTAACTCCGCTCTACAAACCATTAAAACCGCCCTCCAGCTTCAAGAGACCCACAAAAAGCGACTCATTGCTGCCAAACTCTCCACTCCCTACGCCATTGCTCTTCTCGATTATCTCTTTGAAAAACCCCACCTTTCTATCAAAGATGCAGCAGCTCACCTTAAAACGTCTTATCAAAGCGCCAAAACACTCATGCAGCAACTCATCTCTCTCGAAATCCTCAAAGAAATCACCGGTAAACGCCGCGACAAGCGTTACAGCTATTGGGAATATTTAGATCTGCTGTCAGAGGGGACATGAAAAAGAAAATCTTGGTTGCCCATATTCTAAAATGCGTAGCTTTTATCGAGTTGACTCGATACCCAACGGCAATAGCCACATCCAAATTGTAAACTTCTATTGCACAAGTGATTTGACGCTCCCCTTCCATCTGAACTGTTTCCATTTTGGAAAAAGTTGCTCCTTCTTGCAATTCCCTACTGGCATAAAAATGATGAAACAATAAACGATAGAGGCGGTTCTCTTGAAAACAGAAAAAGAAAATTTTGCAGACTCATGACCAAGATATAATTATGCTCAAAATCGACATTTGTCATTTGTGAGCATAATCGATTGGCTTACTCATCATGCTCATTCGCGGGGCTTTGCCAGCCGCTTGCGGCTGGCAAAGCCCCCTGCCGCCGCCGTTCCAGCTCCTAACGGAGCAGGAACGGCGGCGGCAAAGTCCCTTGAAACTTCTCAGATTGAACGCATCTGAATTTTATCAGCGCAGAGGTAAAAGGAGTAGAGAGAGACGCAGAGGAATAAATAATAGAGAAAAGAGAGAAAATTAGAGATAGACCGGGACCCTGCCCGGAGTGAGAGAGTGCCCACGAGAGTCTGCTTTTTCAACCAGAACCTGCAAGTCCCGTTTTGAAGGGGAAGATTGAATGCCCCCTCTCTAACTCCGGGCAGGGTCCCGATCTATCTCTATTTTGTCCTTTTTCCCTCTGCGTCTCTCTATACTCCTTTTACCTCTGCGCTGATCATTTTTCATGCCGTT
>JAFEGL010000050.1 GCA_018239895.1 Verrucomicrobiota bacterium | reverse complement strand
AATTTGGCCAAAATAATCCCTAAAATCGACGAAATCTGAATCCGTTAACAGACTCTAAAGCTAATTCTAATGGGTTTAGGAAAATATTCGCAGTATAAAAAACCTGATGGAGAAAAAGCCCGTGGGCAGGGGCCGTCATTCCGGCGGTTGACCGATTGGGTTTTTCGAAAAGGGTTCCAACTTGTCCAACAGGAATTTTTCCCTGTCCTATCTCGACCAAAGTCCCCACGATCCGTCGCGCCATTTTGTAAAGGAACCGGTCGCCATAGAGACGGATTTCCAGCTGATTTTCAGGCAAAACTGCGATCTTTACATCAAAAAGAGTCCGAGTGCTCTCTTCGACATCCTCTGTCGTGAAGGAAGAAAAGTCGTGCGTTCCAATAAACGCGAGAGCTGCAGCTTGCATCGCCTCCAGATCGAGCGGCTGGTGGACATGCCAGGCGTATTGGCGCTGGAATGGGTCAAAAACGGGCCCCAAACAGATCGAGTAGCGATACTCCTTCCCCACTGCGTCCAAAGTCGGATGGAACGAGTCGGCAGTCTCTTCGAGAGACAAAATTCGGATATCTGATGGCAAGACTGAGTTGAGATTGTACTGAAGGAGCGAAAGATCCCGCTCTTCTTCTAAAACAAAACTGACCACTTGCCCACGAGCGTGAACCCCCCGGTCGGTTCTCGAGGCGGCCTCGGTCAACACAGGGGTCCTCAAGATCTGGAAAAGAGCCTTTTCTAAAGATTCTTGGACACTGGGGCCCGTCTTCGTCTTTTGCCAGCCGAAATAGTGGGTCCCGTCGTAGGTTAAAATCAGTTTTATATTCATGGCGACATCAATTATAGACGAACTAAAGGAAAGTCAAAAGGAAATCTGCTGCCCTTTCATAAACGCTCCCACCCCATTGAGGAACATCTGGATGGCGATGAGGGTTAAGACTAGGCCCATGAGCCTTTCGAGGGCTAAAATCCCTCTCCAGCCAAGGATATTTTTTAAAAGGGAGGAGCTGATCAGGATCACGAGGGAGGCTGCCCAGGCGATTAAAATGGCTCCGATCATGACGAGGTTATCCGCTTCTTGGCGGGTATAGATCATGACAGCGGCGAGGACAGAGGGGCCTGCGATGAGGGGAACGGCCAGAGGAACAATGAAAGGTTCCGCAGCGTGGGGGAGAGATTCGTTCGGATCGTGGCCTTCAGGAAAGATCATTTTCAGGCAGAGGAGGAAAAGGATGATCCCCCCGCCGATCTGAACCGTCTCTTCGTTCACATTGAGGAATCGCATCAGCCCATCGCCGATGAAGTTGAAGACGATGATGATTCCGAGAGCGATCAGCATCTCCCGCAGAATGACAATTCTCTGTCTTCGCGGATCGAGCCCTTTGAGAAAGCTAATATAAAAAGGGATGTTCCCAATCGGGTCCATCAAAAGAAAAAGGGCAAAGGCTATAGACAGTATCGTCATATGGCTCCTTGCCCTTTATATCGCAAAAATCAAGCTTAAAAATCTAGCCCAAAATTCAACTTCACACCTTGCAGTCCAAAGTCTTCAGCAAAACGGTCCCAAGAATAGGTGGTTCCGTTTTTCGTATGAAGCATCTGGTTTTGCGCCCACCAGTATTGAAACTCATAGGCTAAGCTAAGGGAGAAGAGAGTCCGGTCTCTAAATGCAGGATATTCCCAACGGAATCCCGCATCGGCTGCCATATTGGGGACGACAGCCCGCAAATCCGATCTCAAGTGGAGAGGGGTTTGCGCGGTGGGGTAGTAACGTTGAATCGTTGTATCGACATCGTACCATCCATACATGAGCGAGCCGAGGATCGATCCGAACATGCTCCACTGTCTGGTGAAGTGCCAGCTGCCTCTCGTACCCATTTGGATACCGACGCCCCAGAATTCGTTGCTCGACTTGTAGTTGAAGTCGGATGTCGCCGAACCTTGCCACGATTGGTAGTTCCGCTGATTGATTTTCGCCCCTTTCAAACCAATGAATGGGTGAGCCGAAAATGTTCTGCGTAGGAAATAGGTTCTGCCCAAGTTCAAGTCGAGGACGTTGTAGAAAATCTTCATCGACTCGGTAGCACGGGTATAATCGGCGTTTTGCGTTACAGCCTGGTTGACGTAGAGAGTTCCGCCACCCGATGGCCTGTTGACTCCTGTCGACTGGTCTGTCGTGAACCGGGTGAAGCTCGACCAGACATCTAAATCGTACTTGTTCGATTGGTAGCCCAGTGTGAACCGATAGGCAAATCTCCAATCAAAATCAAGATAATGAAGCCGGTCGACAAATGTCGATGCGCTGGCATTGGGTCCTTTCGCATAGACGAAATCGGTTCCGCCTTCGAAGAACTTCCAATAGATCCCTTCAGCTTGGAAATAGACGCCGTAGGAATTGAGGTAGGGAACTCCTTTTGCAGTATTGGCTCCGTAGTTCCCGTAGACCGATTGCATCCGAAGATCTTGCATTTGATCTTCCAAGGTGCTGACCCGTTGGTCTATGTTGCCGATGGCAGATAGAGCCGACGTTGCTAATAGAAATGGTAGAATGCGGCGCATAGTTATCCTCAAAAGTCAAATGATGCGTTGAAAGTTAATCCATGGAGTCCGAAGTCCCCGGCGATCCTCTTCATGAGAGGGGTCGCAGTATTCGAGAAACTGAACTGCTGGTTTTGACGCCACCAGTACTGAGCTTCGTACGAAACGTCGGCTGCAATATGGTAGGCTTTCGAGCAGAAGGACCATTCCCAGCCAAATCCAAGGAACCCCTGAACTGTGGGGACGATTCGATGGAGGTCGGCTACAACGTTAATTGTTGGCAAGCCGTTGACAATCGTCCGCTCACTCACGTCAAATTCTCCGTAAAGGAGAGAGCCTGAGCATCCACCAAAGAAGTGCCAGTTGCCGTTGACGTACCAGCGGCTCGATACGCCCATTTTGGGACCTATGCCCCAAAATTCGTTTTTGCCCTGTTGGGTCACGTTCACTTGAGCGGCGCTTGGGGTAAAGTAGAACGCTTCCATTTTTTGGTCGATCCAGGTCGTTCTCAGCGCAGCGATTGGGGTGAGCGAAAATGCATGAGAGAGGAAATAGCTCTTTTGCAGAGCCAAATCGCCGTCGTGGAAATGGAATCTCCAATCCGCTCTCGATCTGACACCGGCCGATGTATAGAAATTCGGCAGAAGAGGGGTTTCGCCTCCGCCTGCAGGCGCTTGAGACGTGTCGTGCGCTTTGTCGAAGAACCAGGTGTAGTGGGCCATTAGATCCCAGCCGTCATGCGGAGTCCTATAGCCGAGTTCAGCTTTGAATCCGAATCTCCAGTTGAAGTCCATCCGCTGTGTGGTAGATGTGCCGGTGAACGGCGATGTAGTCGTATTCGTGTCCACGACGTAATCGAGCCCGCCTTCAAAGGCTTTCCAGTAGAGGAGATCTCCGCCGACATAGAGGCCGTAGCTGTCGATTTGTGGGCGGGCCGAGGCGGCTTTCGCTCCAAAAGTGTCGCGGACTGTGTCCGTATAGACTTCGTTCATTTGCTCTTCGAGCATTGTGAGTCTGTCTTTGTGACCCGGCACTAGGTCGGATCTGTTCCGCCGCTGCAGCGATGCGACTTCTTCGTTCAAAGTCACATTTTCTTCTGCAACAACTGTGGATTCGTCGGCTGCCATTCCGTGTGCAGCTAGGACGAATAACGTAACGAGGAGGTGGGTAGGTCTCTTCATGAGTACACCAATTTTCATAAGCTTCATTCATAACCGATCGCCTGCTTTAAAAGAAAGATTTTCTTAAAATTCCTTTTGCTGTATCAATGAGTATCGATGATTTGATCATGAGGTATCCATGCGATTAATATGCAGTTTTGCAACTTTATCACTCCTTCTCTCAGTTCCACTTTGGTCCGATTCAGATGTTGAATCTCGTGTCGCTCTTTTGGAATGTAAAATGAAAGCCGCCCGCGATGACACGGTGTATCCATGCCGCGCAGGCGCCCGCTTTGCATCGGGAAGACCATTTTTAGACAGCTACGGACTTTGGGTCACAGGCGATGTGCTCTACTGGACAGCTTACGAAGGCGGCACCGACATCTCTTGCTCGAGCTCGAGCGGGACGAATATTATCGGGACAGCCCACACAATGAATTTTGATTGGGATGTGGGATATCGCCTCGGCGCCGGCTGGGTGACTCCGAACGACAATATGGAAATGTCGGTCCTCTTCACGCGGATCGAACCGGATGGAGAATATTCCCAGGCAGCTCCAGCAGGTGGCCGCGTCGTATCTGTGATGATCCCTGACAATCAAAACGCGCAAAACGCCACAGCGACGTGGAATCTAAAGTGTTCGACGCTCGATTTCGAGTTCGGCAGATCCTACTTTGTTTCGCGCTACTTCTATTTGAGACCCTTCATGGGTTCTCGCACAGCTTGGATCCGCCAATTGGCCCGAATGACTTTCAAGACTCCGGGCACAGTCTATAGCCATATGAGAAACGACTATGTGGGTGGCGGTCTTCGACTCGGCGCCGACTCGAAGTGGTTTTTTGCGCGCCATTGGAATTTGTTCACCGGCGTTTCGGCTTCAACTCTCTACGGAAAGATGAAAGTGGAACAAGGGGTTAACCAATTTGCGACCTACGCATCTGATCACGCTCTAACGAGCCGTAGGATTGCCGTTTCTGCTCAATCTCAAATCGGCCTAGGTTGGGAAACGAGCTTTTCCTGCGACAACAACCAGATTGCAGTGAACATCGGCTATGAACTCAACTACTGGTGGCGTCAAAACCAGCTGCCTGCTTTTGAGAACGTAGAGGGATCTCCCTACGGCATGCGCCGTTCGGAAGACTTAGCCTTCCACGGCCTCACAGTCGACATCCAACTCTCATTCTAACTTGGAGCGCTATGCCGCATCGCGGCATAGCGCCACCTTCTCACGGCCCTAAACAGAACTTACTTTTGGGGTGCGGGGCGAAGCTCTGCATCATGCATATCATGTGAGCCGCGCTTCGCGGCGTATCCTGTTCCCTGTTTTAACCCAGAGTAC
>JAFEGL010000004.1 GCA_018239895.1 Verrucomicrobiota bacterium | reverse complement strand
TGGCAGATCCTCACAAGCTTATCGCTCCGATTATTCATCGGAGCTTTCCCGATGACTCTTCGCCATCAGGAGTTCCTTACACTTCTCTACTTCTACTGTCAAAATATCTTTGCTATCTTCTTTAGATCGCTCTGAACAGTCTTTGCTGTTCTCTTTCTTTTGTCATTCATTTTCAAAAGAATGAGACTAACATACATAAAGTCGGAATTTTTCCGCAACCCCTTTCGATTTTTAAGTCGCGATTACTCTATGGAAAACGCGATTTTCGTCGCGAATTTCGAGGTCAAAAGAGGACGCAAATTTTTCGTGCTGAGCCACGTTTAATGTCTCGCTGAACGTCTGCAATCGGTAAATCCGCTCTCCAACCGCGATCATCCTCTCTCGGACCCATTTTGAACCCAATTTATACAAAAGATCGGCCGAATATTCGTCCGACACGCTGGCAAGGACGACTAAGGCGTCCCCGTTTTCTTGAAGTGAATCAACTAATTTTTGAAATTCCCTTTCCAATCCCATCTCCGAGCCCTCAACAGACAGCTTATGAAGGGCTCCTGAATGCTCAGCTTCAATTTCTATTTTCTTATCTAGGTACTTGTAGCTCGGATCTACTGGGAACCGGATCAAGATCCGGTCTTCGCCGAACTTACGGACGAAAACAGGCCATACGGAGTCATCTTCTTCGATATTTTGAACAGGGGCTTTTTTCGGTCGCTCGACAGATACCCACCCATTTTCATCAACCCCAATAACTGCCAACAATTTAATAATTAAATTAATCATTCAAAAATTAACCCTTAATTAATAAACAAACATGATAATAAAACAGGGAAATTAATTACAGAATCTTTTACTTAAATCTAAAAGGCATGAGTAAATAAATTTCTTTATGGATTAGATTCAATTTGGTAAAGAGGGTTCAGGGACTTCATTAAAAAAGGAGCTGTCTCTATGCACTCTTCTATTTTTCTCGCTCAACTTATTGGGTGGTATTTATTTCTAACAAGCCTGTCATGGTTGATTAATCAGGCGCATTACAAAAAAGTCTTTAGTGATTTTTTAGGAAACCAATCACTTTTGACTTTTGCGGGCGCTGTGGGTATCATATTCGGCCTGTTGATTGTTCTAGTACACAACAAATGGGTTTCGGATTGGCCAATTTTGGTTACGATCATTGGCTGGCTGACGCTGCTCCAAGGTGCCTTCAGGCTACTTTTTCCAGAGGGAGCTATTCGCTTCACAAAGAATCTGCAGGCTAAGCTGGGTCCCAGCCTTCTCTGCTGGATTTGGCTCCTCATCGGCCTATACCTTATTTGGGTTGGCCATACTTGCGCGAGCTGCTAATTTTTAGCGGGAAGCTTTCTTCCCGCTTCTGATCATACTTCATACAAACTATCGATTTCTTTTAGAAGCTGTTCAAATGCTGGGCGGGACTTTTAAACCGGTCTTTACGACTTGCTATCGTCTAGAAACTATCCTTTAACTACGAGGGAGGGCTTTAATCGAGCGACCATTTTGGCGAGTTGGGCTTGCTGGGTTGCGGCGACTACTGCGTCTACGTCTTTGTAGGCGTCGGGCATCTCTTCCGATACGGTTTTTTTCGAGCTGGCCATCACCTGAACTCCTTGCGAACGCATGTGGGCAATTGGGTCCTTCCCTCTCCAGGCATCCATCGATTTGATCCGGCTCCGCGCCCTCCCTGCCCCATGGCAAGCACTACACCAGGTCAAAGGGTTGCCCTGTCCTACCATGAGGTGGCTGGCTCTCCCCATGTCGCCAGGGACTAGCACCGGTTGCCCCGTCTTGCGATATACAGGAGAAAGCTCTTTGGCTTTCGGCCCAAACGCCCGGGTAGCTCCTTTCCGATGAACGCAGAGCTTTCTCATTTTGCCCCCTACTTCGTGCTCTTCGAACTTGGCGATGTTGTGGCACACGTCGTAAATCAGCCGGACGTCGCGGGGAGCTATACCCGCCACCGCATGGAACGCATCTCGGACGCCGGCCAAAATCTGCTGCCGGTTATTGAAAGCAAAGTTCGCAGCGGCCGACATCGCTTGGAAATAGGCCTCCCCTTCGGGGCTTCGGATGGGAGCTGCGACGAGCTGTTTGTCGGGTAGATTCTCGGCAAAGCCTTTTTTCATGAAGAGATCGAGAGTGTCTTGGCAAATTTGGTGGCCAAAGCCGCGAGATCCCGAATGGATCAAAACGTAGGTCTGCCCTTCGAACAGCTTCCATGCTTCACCGATTTCGGGGAGATAGATTTTCTGAATCTCCCCAATTTCGACGAAATGGTTGCCAGAGCCAATCGATCCGAGCTGCCGTCTGCCTCGATCTCGGGCTGTTCGGGAAATCGCGTCGAGACTAGCCCCTTCGATGCAGCCAAGACTCTCCATGTGTTCTAAATCCTCGGCAAATCCGTAGCCTTGTTCAATCGACCAGCGGGCCCCTTTTTCAAGCAGGTTTCGGTAATCGGTATCGGTGAGAGCTTGATTTTTGTGCTCTTGCCCGACACCCGAAGGGGTCCTCTCAAAGATGGCCCGGAGGAGCTCGTCTCTTTTCCGCTCATCAAAGGAGGAAAAAGGGCGCGGGAGAACAGCCAACCGGACGCCGCAATTGATGTCGTAGCCTACACCTCCTGGGCTAATGACTCCCTGTTCGGCATCCATCGCCGCTACGCCGCCAATGGGAAAGCCGTAGCCCCAGTGGATGTCGGGCATCGCGATGCTATACCCGACAATGCCAGGCAAAAAGGCGACGTTTCTTACTTGCTCTAAGGGTCGGTCGATCTCAATTTCACGCAAGAGCTCGTCCGTTGCGATGACGAGTCCCGGGACTTTCATCGATCCCTCTTGTGGCAGCAGGAAGGTGGCTGGAGCGATTTGTTTTAAATCAGACATCGACGATCATCTCCCACTCTCCATTTATGTATTCTCCATGATAACTGACGGCTTTAAAGGGACATCCCAGCGCCGCATCGGCCCGGGCGATCATTTGGTTCAAGAAAATTACGAGTTCAGAAAGGCTCAATGGCTCTTCTCGGCTGAAGTAATCGATGATTTGAGGAAAGTGGAAGCTGAGGGCAAGCTGAGCGTGGAGATGCAGCTGGATCAGATCCTTCCCTCGGATGATAAATGCGATGTCGGCTGTGTGTTCGATCTCCTTAAAGGGAGCTGGAATCTGTTGACTCTGTAAGATTTTGTAGCAAGAGTGGCCCAAACTTTGGTAGAAGGCGACGCTTTTTGCAAAAAGGGGTATTTTTTGAAATGCGATTTTCCATTCTTCAGCCTCGAAAGGGGCCCGCGCCATCGTGACGTGGGGGAGAAACTTCCGGTCGTCTGCTTTTTCAATCAATTGGGCTAGCTTGGCTTGGTATTCGAAAAATGGTTCCTTTTCTTCAAGCCACTCGACTTTCCAAGCGACAACGCGAGGTTCGCGATGAGGAAGAAAAGTGACCTCATTGAAATAGCCAGCCAATCCAAAGGTAAAAGGATGCGGAGGCAAATTGGAAGTGACATCCCCGAGAAAAACGAGAGTCATGTGGCGATTTTCTGGAGATAAGATTCGGCCGCTCAGCTCCAGATCGGGCCAAGGAGCTTCTATTTCCAAGCCAAAAAAGAACCGCTCGCTTTCCAAATTTGTTCCAGATTTTAGGCATATGATCTAGAATCTTTTGGAATATGTCAAAACCGATTTGGACTTGCCCCATCACCGTCGATGAGGTGAATCAGAGAGCTCGACGGAGCTTATCAGATCACCTGGGGATCGAATTCACCGAGGTGGGCGACGATTTTCTCGCAGCGAAAATGCCGGTCGATCACAGAACAATGCAGCCGATGGGGATCATGCACGGCGGCGCCACCTGCGCCCTTGCAGAGACAGTGGGCAGCGCGGCGGCGAACTATTGCGTCGATCAAAATGCGAAAGTATGCGTCGGACTCGATATCAACATCAACCACATCCGCGCCGTAAAATCTGGCTATGTGACAGGGATCGCAAAGCCGCTCCACTTGGGGAAGTCGACTCAGGTCTGGGAAATCAAGATTTACAATGAATTGAAGCAACTAGTCTCAGCAGCCCGTTTGACGATGGCTGTGATTGCGAAATAAGGGACACTGTATTGAGATAAAGCGCGCTGGAGAATCCAGCGCGCTAAAGATGCGATTAACGGTTGTAGTAACCACCGCTACGGTCGCCACCGCCACCTCGGCGCTCGCCTCGGTCGCCGCGGTCGCCACCACGATCGCCCCACTCACGGCGTGGACGGCCTTCGCCGCCGCCAAATCCGCCGGATCTTTCACGACGTTCGCCGCCGCCGCCCATTGGACGGTCGCGCTGTTCAGTGCGTGCCCAGTCGATAACGAGAGTCTTGCCTTGGAAAGGCTGGCCATTCAATGCTTCTTTCGCTTTGCCTGCAGAATCAGCTGAGTTCATGCGGACAAATGCAAATCCTCTGGATCTGCCAGAGTAGCGGTCCATAACGATTTTTACATCTTCTACTTCGCCAAAGCTGCCGAACAGCTCGCGTACTTGATCTTCTGTTGCGTCGAAATTCAAGTTTCCAACGTAGAGTTTTTGATTTTGTTGATTCATTTAAATTCTCCTAAAGATAGAAAAAAAAGACCCTAAAGATAGGTGTGCTACGGCCGGACTTTCATGTAAAGTGTTCCCAGAATTGGGGAAAGAAATTATTGAAAAGACCAAGACAAATAATCAGGGCTAAGGTTCTTGTTGTCTAAGGTGACTCGGCGATCCGAGCTATTGCCTTAGGTACCCTATTTTACTAGGAACTTCCCCGCAAAGTCAAAGGATTCTTCACAATTGGACTCTCTCTCGAGCCGGCGGGTTTGCAAGCTACATCTTATGTATCTAATAATAAGTGTGTTGCAAAAGCGAGGTAGATACTTATTCGGACAAGTGCTTCAATAGAGATATATGGCTCTATCTAAAGAAAAGATTGAAGAATTAGCTGTCCGAATGGAGCGGCTGGGTGTGCGCGAAGAGGATTTGACCGAGAAGTTCATCCTCGGGTCTGGTAAGGGGGGCCAAAAGATCAATAAGACTAGCTCCTGCGTCTACCTCAAGCATGAGCCGACCGGGATCGAGATCAAATGCCAAAGGGATCGGTCTCGGGAAATGAACCGATTTTTCGCCAGAAGGGATCTTTGCGACCGGATCGAAGAAAAAATTTACCAAGCTAAGAGTCAGAAACAGCAAGAGATCGAAAAAATCCGCCGCCAAAAGAGACGGCGCTCCCGCAAACAAAAAGAGAAGATGCTCGCCAACAAAAAGCACCAGTCGGCCAAAAAAGAGCTCCGAAAAAACATTTCGCGGGACTGATTGAGATTGCTTCCCTTTCCAAAATCGCCTATACTCTTGGGCAAAAACCCCAAGAATTTCTATGACAGCGACTGTACAAAAAGATTTTCAAAATACGTTGACCGATGCTTTGGCGCAAACCAAAAGTAGTTTTGAACCGATACTTGCCGATTTGGGAAAAAGAATTGAAGAGATGGCGAAAGAAGTCCCCATGCCTCCCCAATTAACTAACTTGATGAGACAAAAAGCCGTTCTCTCCGAAAAATACCGGACAGCTCTGGTCACAACCTATGAAAAAGTGAAACGGGAATTCTTTGTCTCTGTCTTTAACAGTTTACCTCCTATTTTGAGAGCCGACTTAAATGAAGCGTTATCAGAAAGGGACATCAAAAGAGCCCAACCTCCAACTTTCACCCTCAGCTACGTTGAAAAAAGAGGACTTGGAGTAAGAAGTTCAAGCCCCTCGCCATTTGATAGGAACTGGCCATGAAATTTACAGCCCCTGCCCAAGTCAAAGTCCTCGATGCGCTCCGTCAACTCTTTCCAGACAGCTCGCGCCGTACGCTCCAAAATTGGCTGGCTGGAGGACGGTTTTCGATAGATGGAAAGACAATCCGCCACGAAAATATCTTGCTTGAAGAAGGACAGACCCTCTCGACGCTCGAGCATTTCCGCCCACAGAAGATCTCGGGTCTGAAAATCATCTTCGAAGACAGATACCTGATCGCGATCGACAAGCCGGTCGGCCTGTTGAGCGTTCCGCTCGACGATAGCTCCTCGAAGCGGCATGCCCTCGGATTGCTTAGACTCCACTACATGACCGACCAGATTTACGCCGTCCACAGGATCGACCGGGAAACTTCGGGCGCCCTCCTCTTTGCCCGCGGCAAAGAGTCGGAAGAGCGGCTGAAAGATCTTTTCGAAAAGCACGACTTGAAAAGGGAATATCTCGCCATCGTCGAAGGGCGGATGGCTCAAGATAAAGGGACATGGGAGAGCAATCTCATCGAACTTCCCAACCTCAGCGTCGTCGAATCGCCAGAAGGGAAAACAGCCATTACCCACTACGAAGTGCTCCGCCGCTCGCCAAAATACACCTACTTGCGCCTCATTCTAGAAACGGGGCGGAAACACCAGATCCGCGTCCATTGCCAGTCGGCCGGACACCCTGTCGTCGGCGACATGCGCTACGGATCGACCCACAATCCGATGGAGCGGCTCTGCCTCCACGCCCGCTTCCTCTCATTGGTCCACCCCTTCACAAAAAAGCCCCTCTCCTTCTCCTCGCCGCTCCCCAAGATCTTCCAAGTTCTAGGCGGCCAGTGGTCCGATAGAGAAAGAGCTTAATTCTCTACCAAAGAGTCGTATGGTCAAGCTCTTTGTCTTGGTTGCAGTTTGTTCATTGGTTTACGGCGTAGACTACAAATGGGAAACTGAGCCCGACTTCTCTGCAAGCCAAGAGGTCTACACAAAAGCTTTTATGATCTCCTGTGGAAAAGTTCCCCCAGTGTTATTGGGACTCTCCGATTCAGCCGAAGTAGAGAAGTGGGTCGTCGATTTTTTTCCCGCAATGTTTGAAGATTTTCTGTCGCAGCAAGATCATCTGAAATGGATAAATGCCACAATCGACGACAAACCGGTGGGCTGCCTAATCATCGATTTAGCTGAATATCCCAAAGAATTATATTTTAGCGAATTGGCCGTGCATCCCGACTATCAAAGGCAAGGGATTGGTTCGGGCCTCATCGAAACGGTGATCCGGGAATTCCCTGATGCAGAGAAATATACGGCTATTACGAGAAAGGTCTATTTAGACGCGATAAAGTTCTGGCACGCTGTCAGATTTGAGGACAGCAGCTACATGCATCCCGGGTACGATCCTGAGCTGTATAGGGGATTTGAGCGGATCTTAAAATAGCTCAGAACTCTTTTTTCTCTGGGACCAATCTTTCGCGAAGCGGTTCAGAGCTTCGACAGTCCACGGATGAGCCTCGACGAGTTTTTCAAAGACTCTTTCATTTACAGTGATGGCATGCGTCCCCATTTCGGCGCATTCGCGCACTTGCTCTGGCGAACGGATTGAGGCGGCAATCAATTTAGCATTCAGACCATATCGATTGAGGAATTTAAGCATCGTCTTGAGAACTTCGATCCCGTTCATATCCTCTTCGCAAATGCGGGAATAGTAGGGGGCGATGTAAGCGGCTCCAGCTCGAGCGGCAAGAAGGGCCTGATTGACATCGAAAACAGCGGTGGCCATCACAGGGATCTGCTTTTTGGAAAGAGCGTGCATCGCTTTTAGCCCTTCTGCTGTCACAGGTACTTTGACCATGATCCTGCTCGAATGGCTGTGCAGGATTTCAGCTTGTTTGACCATTTCAGGCGCGGTTTCCCCGGTCACTTGGGCCGTTACGGGGCCCTCTTGGAGATCGAGGATTTGATCTAAGAGCTCTTCGAGAGGCAAAGAAGATTTTGCAGCAATGGAAGGATTCGTCGTGACTCCGTGCAAAATGCCCATCGCTGCCGCTTGTTTGATCCATTCAAGATTCGCTGTGTCAAGCCAGATTTCCATCAACTACCTAATTTTAAAAAGAGTGTATCATCTTGTTGAAAATTTTGGAACGCTCCTATACTGATGATAAATATAAGCTTTGGAGCATTTTGAACTTTACCGACTTCGTCAATATTTTTATAGCGCTGCTGGTCGTTTCTAATCCCCTCTCGGCATTGCCCGCTGTTCTTCGGATCACGCGGCACCAATCGCTGAATGAAAAGAGACGAACGGGAATTGTGGCTGCATTCTCCGTAGGGATCATCTATTTCCTTTCAATCTGGATTGGGATGCCGCTCTTGATGATTTTCGGGATCAAGCTCCCCTCTTTCCAGATTGCAGGCGGACTCGTCCTTTTGACCATGGCTTTCTCGATGCTTTACGCCGAAGAGAGCGCGATCAAGCAGACGCCTGAGGAGATCAAAGAGAGAAGAAGCGACTCGGGAGCGATCGTTCCGCTTGCCATTCCGATCATCGCAGGTCCCGGCGCGATCAGCACGATCATCGTGACGGTGAATGACCATGCGGGCGCTTTCAACCAGTTGATCTTGAGTTCAGCCGCTCTGCTGGTTGCCCTTGTGATGGGAATTCTCCTCTACTTCGCCAGCAACTTAGAAAAGTTCTTTGGCCACTCAGGCATCAATGTCATTAATCGTATCGGGGGTTTGATCCTGGCCGCGATCGCCATCCAAGCGATCACGAATGGGGCCTTGGCCTCCTTCCCAGGATGGGCCCATTGAACGACCCGTGGAAAGATAAGCTCTCTCCCGAAAGCTACCGGGTCTGCCGCTGCGGCGGCACGGAAAAGCCATTTACAGGGAAATATTGGGACCATCACGAAAAAGGGACCTATTGCTGCGTTGCATGCAAGCAGCCCCTTTTCCAGTCAGAAGATAAGTACGATTCAGGGTCCGGATGGCCCAGTTTCGTCCGCGGTTCCAACGTCGTGACTCGGGAGGACAACAGCTTGAGCTGCTCCCGCACCGAGGTCCTTTGCAGCCGGTGCGGCTCCCACCTGGGGCACCTCTTTCCTGACGGGCCGGCTCCGACGGGCCTTCGGTATTGCATTAATTCCGCTTCCCTGGACTTTGTTCGCAAGTAGAGGGATTTCAAGCTCTTTTCTTTTGATGCTCAGCGCTCCGAGCTTCTCATTGTACTCTTTTCGCTCCGCTTGAAATACCTCGTCAGTTTTATCGTCTTTCGTGGGAGGAGGACCTAATTCTCTCAACAGCTGATCGACCTCAGCTACGGTGGCAGCCTGGATCGTTTTCACTCTCCTCTTCAAACGTTCTTCAAGAGAATTGGGATCGACCGGCTTAGCCAAACTTTCAACGCCTCTTCCAGATAATTTTTGCTGGGCTTGAAGAAATTGTTGAAGGCTTTCCTTAGCCGCGTTGTTTACCGTTTTGGTTTTCTTTTCGGCGCTTGAGGAATCTGCTGGAATTACTCGTTTTTTAGGTTCGGGGACTACAAATCCGCCGGAGCTTGTTGTGACAGAACTACTGCTCGAAGTCATAGCTGACCTCTCTGCACGGCGACCGGCTCGTAGAATTGGAGATCGAATGAAACGGGACCGATCCGCTGCGAAGATTTATACTCGACATCGACTCGAAGTTGGTAATTACTTGTGATGACGACATACCCCTCCTCAGTCCGGGTGATGCTTTGAATCAACTCCGCGCTGCCCAACATCTCTTGCAAGCGAGGATCTACTAGGATCGCCTGGATTTCGCGGCTCGATTGGGCTAGCGGCGGCAGCGCGGCAAAAGCAGCGGCGAAAGGGGTCAATCCGAGGAGAGTGGTGAAAATAATTTTATTCATAAAATTCCCTGTGTAAAAGCGGGTCTATTTTAACAGGTTCTTACCCAACCGTCCAGAAGAGAGGAGGGCGACCCCGGATCGAGGCCTCGATCCGGTCGCCCATGAGAGCGCGGGAAATGCCGGCGGGGGTGCCTGTGAGGAGCAAATCTCCCGGTTCGACCGGGAAATGGTTCAAAAGATTTTCAATCAGTATTTTTGGCGAGAAAATCATCTCCTTCACAAACCCCTCTTGCCTCCGCTCGCCATTTACCTTCAATTCAAAAGAGAGGTCGGACAACTCCTCGAGCGACTTTATGTGGAAAAAACCGCCCGCTGGGCAGCTGCCAGGGAACGATTTTGAGAGGAGCCAAGGGAGTCCCTCTTTTTTTGCCTTGGCTTGAATATCTCGGGCCGTAAGATCGATCGCAATCCCCGCTTCGGAGACTTTTAACTTTGGACTGAAGCGGAGCGCTATTTCTACTTCGTATTCAATTTGGTGAGAAAATAGCGGCAAAGAGATCGGCTTTCCATCTTCAACCAGACACGATCCCGCTTTGAGAAAGAAAACTGGCTCCTCGGGAATTTTTTCCCTCATTTCATTTGCATGAGCTAGGTAGTTTTTCGCTGCGCACCAGATGTTCATAATTTTTCCTTGAAATTCATGTCAGATTTTCTCTAGCTTATACATAAACGGAGGTAAATCATGAAATGGATCCTAAGCGCCGCTGTGTGCACATCAATTGCATTTGGGGCTTACGCGAAACAAAAACAACCTGAACCACCCCCTTTCGACGCAGATTTATTCCGCAGAGATGAGCAAGTGATCTCCAGCCATGTCGAATTCCTCTACTGGACCTTGGAAGAGGGAGCCCTCGACTACGCTCTGAAAATGAAAACCCCCGCCTGGAGCACAGTTTCCAACAGCTACGCCCAGGGAGATTTTCAGACTGCTAGTTACAATTTTGATCCTGGATTCCGCTTAGGCCTAAGTTTCTTCAGAGCTCCCAGAAACTGGGAAGTGAAGTGGCAGTACACAAGAATGACTCTGCATGGTCATGACAATAGCGGCCCTCCAAATGCCTCGAACGAATATGTCACAGGGACCTGGCCTCAAATCGTACCGCTTCCCCTCACGGGCGCCGACAGCAATCTCCATTTCAACTACAACGTGGCGGAAATGTTGATCGCCCGCGTCTTCAATCCAAACCTCCATTTGCGTCTCCGCCTTTCAGGGGGAGCGATCGGGACCTGGATGAGCCAGCAATGGATTGTCCGCTACTTTGACCCAACAAATTCGTCGCGGATCAACAACAAATGGAACTATGCGGCAGGCGGTCTAAAAGTTGGCACAGTCATTGACTGGTTTTGGACAAGCGACTTCTACATCACCGCTTATGGCTACACAGGCGTTTTGATGGGAAACTACCACAACCACAGCAAGCAGACGACGACCTACGCCGTAAATCCTGGAGACAATACTTCTGTTCCGATCCGGAACGCGAAACTGTCTAACATCAGACCCTCATTCACCATGCAAGCGGCGTTTGGTCCTTCCTGGCAGAAGAATTTCACCAACACCCGCATAGAGGTATTTGCTGGGTACGAAGTATCTCTTTGGACAAACCTGCAAGAGCTTTACCACTCGACAGCGGGCGGTCCATCAGCCACAAAAGAGACCTGGACGACAACCAGCACATTGGCTTTACAAGGCCTCACTTGCCGAGTTTCAGCTGACTACTAGAAATTTAACCCCAGAGAGTTCCTCTCTGGGGTTATTTTTTTATCTCTTTGGTTTGGCAGTGAAAGCGCCATATGGTTGAACAAGCAGCACCTCTTGAACTGCCCCCTCGCTCATGACAAAACGGACAGTGTAGCCCGTCTTCGACTTCACGTTGAATTCATTCTCTACGTTTGGAATGAGTTCGAAGATCGGCTGGCCTGGGATGATCGCAATAAGCCCCTGATCGCGCAGAGCGATTTCTACCGTGATCCCGTAGATCTCATAGAGCCCAGCGAATTTCTTGAGATAGGAAGCGGCAGCGAATTGACCACTCGCCTTCTTCTTGAAGACGATGTCGTCAACGCCCGCTTCAAAAGGTACGATCAGCTCGTCGATATCTCCATTGTAATTCGTCCGGAAGGTTAGCTTTGTCCCAACCCGGGAGAAAATGAGATCTTCCGACTCTTTCGATACCGTGAATACGTCGTAATGCCAATGATCTAGTGTGCTTCGGATCTTGTTATAGGTCGATTTAAGTTGGCCATCTTCAAATTCGATGGCTATGGTCCCATACCCTGGATGCTCATACTCCCCTGCATAGTCCTCTAAAGCATGGGAAGGAACTGTGTTTTTCTTCCGGCTCAAATCCTCTTTCGACTTCAAAGCTTTTAAAGATTCTTTCGCTTTCAGATAGGTGTCGAGCCCTTCGGCATACCAATTCAAGGGGGCCAGCTCTAGAATCCGGTCGATCGCTTCGAGAGAGATAAACCGGGGCAAAGTCGATAGGTTCTTGTTGCCCAACACGACGACTCCTATCCCTTCGTTTGGCAACAGACTTATAACAGTGGTAAATCCATCGGGTCCACCGTCATGGCTAACAGAGTAGTGGCCCCGATAAGAGAGGACGCCCCATCCCAATCCGTAAGTGCTCAAGAAAGCCTCTTTGTGCTCTGGAGTCCCGCTGACGACGACTTGAGGAGAGAACATCTCTTGAAGCGTCGATCCGTTGATGAGAGAGGTCTCTTTATAGACGCCGTGGTTGAGTAGCATTTCTACCCAGCGGTTCAGATCGTTCACACTCGAATTGATCGAAACTGCGGGACCTACGAGAGTAAAATCTCGGAAGCCCATCCGGACCAGCTGATCGTCTTTTTGGAGATACGGAAAGGAGTAATCGGACGACTTTTGCATGTCGGCGAGGGTGAAATAGGAGTTTTTCATTCCGAGAGGTTTGAAGATCCTCTCAGAAACGAGCGTCTCCCAGCTTTTTCCTGTGATTTCCTCCATCGCATAGCCGGCCGTGAAATACATCAAATTATTGTAGTGATACCGCTCTCTGAATTCGCTGGCCGGTTCAAGATAGCGAAGGCGTCGGAAGAGCTCCGAGCGGGTGAGATCGGAGTTATACCACATGAAGTCGTGGCGAGGCATCCCCGATCTGTGGGTCAAGAGATCCCGCATCGTCATGTGTTGATAGGCGTAGGTGTCGTACAGCCGGAAATCGGGAAGCAGATCAAGGACAAGCTCATCCCATTTCATCGCTCCTTCGTCGACAAGCGTCCCTGCGACGAAACAGGTCATCGCCTTTGTCAGTGAGCCGATCGGGAAGATCGTATCGGCGGTAACCGCCTTTTTCTTCTCCAGATCGCGGAAACCGTATCCTTTGGCTAAAATCACTTGCCCATCGACGACGATCCCGATCGCAATTCCAGGAACTTCATACTCTTTCAGAGCCTTTTCGACGAGTTCATCGAAATCTTGCAAAGTATCTTTCGCTCTCTGCGCTTTCGGCGTGAGCGTGTTAAACCAATCGAAAATCCCTGCCTCTGCGCGATCGGGAATCGATGCGCAGCATGCAAGAAGGGAACAAACAACAAATACGCTTTTTTGGATCATATAGGCCTCATTTTTTGTCGGGCGGAGATCTTAATATTTTTTTAGGATTTTGACAATCAGAAAATGGGATGGACTTTTAATTGTGAGATGCTTAGAGTCTCTGCCTCAAAAAAACTAGGAGGTTTCTATGTCTAGCAATAGTTGCTGTATGGGTGTAGGGAAAGTATTTTATCATGTTGTTTTTCCCTACGGAAGAGCTCTGCACCATGTTAGTGAAGCTATGGACAAGATGAGTGAGAAAGGATGCTTAAAAGGAGGAGGAAAATCCTTCTTTATTTTAGGTGGCACAGCGTTAGGTGGCGGCCTATTTTTTGGGTACTCGCCAAAAATTTACGAGGCCTTTCTCAGTGCAAACACGAGCGCAGATGATAAAACATCTGTTTTTACTCACCAAACATCAACGGGACTCAAGGCGGGCGCCGTTATCGCAATGATGCCACTTGCTGTCTGGAGCATGTCGTTTGGGGCTATGATGGGCGGAGAAATTTACGACGTCGTCTCGCCGATGGGCGAATGCCTTTACGAGTGCGCAGCAGATGGAGCCCGCGCCGCTAAAGCTTGCGCGACAAAAACTTTTGGCTGGGCCAAGAGCTTTTTCTGCGGCTGTTGCAAAAAAGACGCAGCTGCGCCCGCAGGACCAGCTGCTGTTGTCGCATCAGATGGCGGCAATAAAACCGATGTCGCATTGCATAAGGTTTAAGAGATGGCGACGAGACCCATGATCCCCATCACGATGAGGTAAATGGCGACCACGTAATTAAGCAGACGGGGATAAACTAAAATCATAATCCCTGCAATGAGAGATACGATCGGGGCTAAAGCTGGATGCATCATAGGTAAAACTCCTTTTCCTCATCCGTATCAAATTGCACTCATTTTTGAATAGAAGTATATTCCCGCCGGCTTATATAATTTGACGTTCTTCTTTAGGTCACCATGTTTTTTCGGCTTTTGGTCATCCTTATGATTGGGATCAGCTCCTGCAGTGCCCCTCCCCCCCGATCGAGGGGAGAAAAGGTGCTTAGAATCAATGTTTCGCGCGAGCCCCCTTCTTTAGATCCGAGAAAAGTATTCGACCCGTCCCACTCGGCGATCATCTCGATGCTGTTCGAGGGACTTACCCGGCTAGAGGCCGATCTGTCGGTCTCGCTTGCACAGGCCGAAGCGATTGAGATTTCTAAGGACCGGCTCAAATATACATTCCGGATCGGCCCCTACTTGTGGTCGGATGGAACGGCCGTTACGGCCGACGATTTTGCCAAGACCTGGCTCGACCTCCTCGATCCCCGGTTCCCCGCCCCCAACGCCCATCTCCTCTACGACATCAAGAATGCCCTGAAAGCAAAGCAAGATAAAGTCCCTCTGTCTGAAGTAGGGATTCGGGCCCTCGACGAAAAAACCCTCGAGATCGAACTGAGTCATCCGAGCCCCTCATTTCTCCAAGTCACCGCATCGCAGGCTCTATTTCCCGTCTGCCAGACGCACGACGCAAAAGATGCCGAGTGGCCGACAAAATCAGGTTCTGGGTTCGTTTGCAACGGCCCCTTCATCTCCTCCTCCTGGAAAAGGGGAATGGAATTGATGGTGAGGCGGAGTCCGACCTATCAAGGGCGCCACCCGCCGCGGCTCGACGCGATCCAAATCAGCATGATCGATAACGAGACCTCCGCCCTCCACATGTATGCCAATGGGAACCTCGACATCATTGGAACCTCGCTGTCTCAAATCCCACTCCCCTACCTTAAGGATCTTTGGCAACAAAAGAGTCTCAAAGTTTATCCCGTCGCAGCGTCTCTATTCTGCGCCTTCAATACCAACGCGTTTCCGTTTAACAATCCCAATTTGAGAAGAGCTTTTGCGACGGCGATCGATCGGAAAGAGATCGTGAAACATGTCACTCAGTTGGAAGAAGAACTTGGATTGGCGGCCATCCCCAGCGTATTGAAAGGGAAAAAAACGGCCTACGTCAGCGATGGCAATGGAAAACTGGCCAGGGAATATTTCAAACAGGCTATGGCTGAGCTGAAAATCGATCCGAAAGAGTTCGAGAAGATCACCCTCTACTACTGGCCTCTGGAGGTCAACTACCATCTAGCCCAAACACTGCAGCAGCAGTGGCTCAAAAATTTAGGGATCAAAATCCAGATCGAAGTGATCGACTTCAAATCGCTGATGGCCAAAGTCAATGATGGAACCTACCAGATGGCGATTTTCGCCTGGACGGCCGAATACGGAGATCCGATAGCCCTTTTGGAGCGGTTCCGGAATAAGACAGACACCAAAAACTATTGCCGCTGGCATAACGAATCTTTTAACGAGCTCCTCGACCTCTCGGCCGCCGAGGCCGATTCAGAAAAAAGGGCCCTAATCATCGAAAAAGCCGAGGCTCTTTTAATGGGAGAGATGCCGATCGCCCCGATCTTCCATTGGAATTTTTCCTATCTGATCCAACCCGAGGTCAAAGGGGTGACTATAGACCCTCTCGGACGGATCGCCTTCGATAAGATCTCTATCCAAGCTGAGAGTAAGTCTTCAAATTGAAGACACACTCTAAACCTTGAAATAAAGAGATCGGAAGCATAGGATGTTCCCATCTAATTTTATTTGAGTCCTTATATGAAAAGTAAATCTTTGATTTTATCGACCGGCCTGGCGATGTTTTCCATGTTTTTTGGATCGGGCAACCTAGTATTCCCCCTTGTTGTGGGCCAGATGAGCGAAGGGCACTATATGTTGTCTGCGTTCGGCATTCTATTGACGGGAGTTTTAGTTCCATTCTTGGGAATTTTGGCCGTCCTCTTATTCAAAGGCAATTCCAAAGATTTCTTTGCCCTTTTAGGAAAATATGCCCCCTTCTGGCTCTCTCTGATCTGCCTTTCTATCATGGGACCTTTCGGCGTGTTGGCCCGATGCATCACGGTGGCCCACGGAGCCTTCCAATTGCTCCTTCCCAATACCCAACTTTGGGTTTTCAGCCTGGTCGGCTGCGCCATCATCTTCCTTTTGACGATCAAAAAGAGCAAAATCGTCCCCATGCTGGGCTCAATTTTGACTCCAGTCCTCTTGGTCACTCTCGCAGCAATCGCCTTTTTTGGTCTCTCTTCGAACGAATGGCCTGCGGCGGGGACTTTGGGCAGCTGGTCTAGCTTCAAAGTCGGGATCTTCCAAGGCTACCAAACGATGGATCTTCTGGCCGCCTTCTTTTTCTCCACTTTCGTCATCCGCCACCTGGAAAATAAAACAGCCCAACCTGTAAGTGTCTTCTTCCGCTCCTCCTTGATCGGGGCCGGGCTCCTTTCGTTGGTCTATTTCGTCCTCGTCTTGATGGGAGCTATGTACGCTCCGGAACTGGCGTCGATACCGCCCCAGGAGATGCTCGGCTACGTAGCTCAAAGAGCGCTCGGCCCGCTAGCTGCACCTATTGTTTGCGCCTCGGTGATCCTGGCCTGCTTGACGACCGCCGTAGTCCTCGCCTCTCTCTTCGCCGATTTCTTCAAAAAAGAGATCACAAAAGAGAAATTTTCCGATTCAGCGGCGCTTTTCTGCACGCTCGCTTTCGCCTTCTTCACTTCGACGCTTGAGTTCTCGGGAATCGCCCGGATCATCGGCCCCATCCTCGAAATTTTGTACCCAGCTCTCATTACGCTGGCTCTTCTGGGGATCTTCCATAAACTCTGGGGCTGGAAATCGATCCGGATGCCGTTTGCCGCCACCTTGACTCTAAAATTAATTACCTCCTTTGCGTGATATTTCTATGATCAAACAAGGAAAATAGGTAGAATCAGAAGTCTTCGAAAAGGGGTAGTCCGTAACATGTAGTGTTTGATTTATGCGAAGCGCGGCCAGACGACCCCGCAAGCAGGATTCAGCAATACTTGTTAAGGACTACCCGAAAAGGAACGTTTTATGCTTTTGAAAAAGATATCATGGATCGGATTGATTTCGCTGATGGCTGCTGGATGTACGGCAAACCTAAACGATCGGCTCCGTGAAACCCTGACAGTAGAAACAGGCACATTCAATAAGCTGAAAGCCAAAAACATGGTCAGAGAATCGCTCCAGTTTCCGACGGACGAGTTCTCCCTTTCCATCCAAGCGGCCGACCCGATTCCCACTCCGAAAGGGGAACTCCCCCTTCAATTCCTAAAGGCGCAGTTCATCCCCGTTGGAGAGAGGATGATTTTCGCCTCGATCGATCCGATCGAAGAGGAAATCAAACCCGAATTTGAATTCGAACTGTTAGAAAACGGCCAAGTCAAAGTTTTTGGAAGAAACCACGTCTATTTCGCCGATGAGATCCCATTCGTAGCGGCCGATGGCGTTTTAGCCTCGAAACCGATCGAATATGTGGTCACCTCCAAAAGAAGCGGGACAAGCGCATCGGTCCTCTTCACTCCCGTGCCTCTCAAAAAAGCGCTCGAAGGGAAAACCCTCTCGATCGCCCTCAATCATCCGATGCTGACCCGATTCCAATTGACCGGAACTGGCTACGAGCCTGGATCTACCGTCACACTGCAACTCACCTCGGGACCCAAAAAAGAGACGATCGAAACGATCGCCGACGAACAGGGAAATATTTCTACCGAATTGCAGCCTTACGTCATCGGCACATTGGGCGGACAAGCTCAGATCGCCGCCGGCGATCTCGCCCTCGATTTTCCGTGGGGCACATATCTCGAAAAGAAAACCTACGAAGACAAATCGATCTTCCCGATCCTTTTCGTGATCAACCGGCAGCCTGCAGACATCGACGGATTGAAAATCCAAAAGGCGTTTGCTTCCTATACATTCAACAAAGGCTAAACGGATGGGGAACTTGTGTCCTTGTCATAGCGGCAGCGAATATTCACAATGTTGCAAGCCCTATCACGAAGGAAGACATCCCCCGACAGCTTTAGCCCTCATGCGTTCGCGCTATTCGGCCTATGCGCTAAACAACGCCGAGTACATCATCAAAACCACCCACCCCAAAAGCCCCTATTTTGAGAAAAATAGGAAAGCTTGGATCCAGGGAATTTTAGAATTTTCCCGCCAAACCCAATTTGTCGGCCTCGACATTCTAGGCTCAGGCGAAAACTGGGTCCATTTTTCAGCGAAATTGAGACAGAATGGGTCGAACATCGAGCTAAACGAAAAGAGCCATTTCGAAAAAATCGACGACCAGTGGCTCTATCTCTCTGGCGAAGTCAAGAAGTTGCCTTAAAAATAAAAAAGACTGCGCCAGCTAAGCAGAGTCCTGCCCAAAAAAAATTCCAGGTAACCGGCTGTTTCATCACAAAGATGGCAAAAGGGACGAAAACCGATAAGGTGATCACCTCTTGGATGATCTTGATCTGTTGAAGATTATAGGCGCCCGATACGAATGCGATCCTATTTGCTGGGATCATGAAACCATACTCGAAAAATGCAAGCCCCCATCCGAAAAGAACGACGATCCAAATCGGCTGCGTTGGCAAAAAGCGGAGATGTCCATACCAAGCAAAAGTCATGAAGATGTTTGAAATGATGAGAAGGGCGATCGGCAAAAAATATTGCATGGGGAGAGACCTCTCTCCCCACTCTATCTATTTTAATTTTTTACCGCAGGCAAAAACTTACCGCTGCGAGAGCCAGTGCCCCGTAGACAGGCGCACGGATTATCTTCACTTGATTGGTATGGTGGACGATGTTCAGAACGCAAAGGACAGCTAAAGCCGGGTATAAAATCTCCAACACGGGTCCAATAAACCGGACAATCCCGCTGAATCCAAGGTTCGCGAAAGCCGCGACCAAGAGCAGGGTGATCGCCAAAGAGCTGGCCGTCCCAATCCGATTTTTCAAAAGATCGGTCCGCAAATAGCTCGAGAAGACCGCAGCGAGGGAAATCGCCGTCGTCAAGCAGGCCAAAAGGACTGTAATCGATGCGAACATTCCTCCGGTCGGCCCTAAAATTTTCACGGCGATCGCATTGAGGATATCTTCAGGAAGCATGTTCGGATCGAGCGTCCAGCTATGGCGCGCCGAAAGCCAGCAGAGTCCGACATAAGAAGCAGTGAGCAAAAGGGCTGCGATTCCGCTCGCCCCCATGACCCGTCTTCTAGCCGATTTTGGATCAGCTCCTTTCGATAGATGGGGGATGATCATCGTTGCAAACAAGAGGGCGCTAAGGAGGTCCATTGTCTGGTAGCCCCCTTTGATCCCCTGCATAAAATAGTAGGAAGAACCCTCCAGAACTGGCTGAGGCGCCGGAGCTCCGATCATGCCGACAATCACGAGTGTTCCGAGAGTTAAAATAAAAATAGGAGTCAAAATGGTCCCAAGGAGATCGACAATTCGGTGGGGCCTGACGGTCAAAATAAAGACCGCCCCCGCCGCCAAGATGCTAAACGCGAAAAGAGACAGCTCGGGAAAATAGGGCTTCACGCTCGCGTGCATTAAAGTAAACAGGCGGGGCATGCATCCGAAGGGTCCCATAGCTCCCTGGAGAACCAATAAAAGGAGGATAGAAGGCCATTTCCCTAGCCTTTGTAGAAAGGCGTGTAAATTTCCGCCAAAAAACATCATGGCGACAAGTCCCAGAAGAGGGAAAGCGACCGCCGATAGGCTCAGTCCCAAAATAGCAAAGAGGGACTCTTCACCTGCCGCTTTCCCCACGAGGAGAGGAAAGATCAAATTGCCGGCGCCGAAGAACATCGAAAAGAGGGCGAGGCCCGCTGAAAAAATCCCTGTTCGCCGGTGAACCGGTTCGGTAGCGCTGATAGTAGACATGTTCAACTCCTATAGAAAAGTTTTTTCTCTTTTCCGCCGGAGTCTTCTTGGTTTTGGTTTTTTTGGGATTTTTGGGAAGGGGTTCAGGCGGAAAAGCAAATTAACGTGACGTGCATGAGCACACCACGACCACCGCCGCGCCATTGGTATTTGTACCAAGGCCAGCCTTCGACCCGTAAAAATAAAAGGATCTAGTGGTTGTGTTGTTCATGCTACGTTGCTAATCGCCCCACCTGGGGAATTTATTTATAACTTAATAGCAAGTTAACAAACCGGAAAGATAGCGTCAATTCAAAACTTTTTTTGAACGAAGAATGAGTGGAAAAAAAGATTTACGTAGTATATTTCTTGGTTTTTGCCTTAAGAAGGAGAGGTCATGTCCCAAGATAGTTTCCGCATTTCGAAGTGGATCCATTTTACATTTGTTCCCCTTTTCATGTTGATTGTCTGCCCCCCCACCGCTTTTGTCTTCTGGTATACCAGCACAGAGCTCTCGGGTTCTTTTCAGGCATTCGGTCAACTCATCGCGAACCTTGGCATCATGGGAACTGTTGAAAAAGTTTGGCTCCCTGTCTTTTTCGGAACAAAAACCTCATGGACCATCTTGGCCATCTACGCGGCGTTCCAACTCACTCTCATGAAAATCATTCCCGGCAAACCGTTCCTGGGTCCAGTGACTCCAAAAGGGAACGTCCCCGTTTATAAAGCCAACGGGGTCGCCTGCTTCCTCATCACGATGGCGACCTTCCTAATTTGCTCTTTTGGACTCAACTTGTTCTCAGCGACTATCCTCTACGATAACCTCGGCCCCATGCTCGGCTCGCTCAACTGCTTCAGCCTCCTATTTTGCCTTTTCCTCTATTTCAAAGGGATCTATAAACCCTCTTCGACCGATTGCGGAAAAACCGGCAACATCTTCTTCGACTATTACTGGGGAACCGAACTCTATCCCCGCGTTTTCGGCTGGGATCTCAAGATGTTCACCAATTGCCGTTTTGGAATGATGGGATGGGGGCTTCTCCTACTCTCTTACGCTGCGAAACAGCATCAGCTCTACGGCCTTTCCGACTCGATGATCGTTGCCGTCGCTATCCAATTCATCTATCTCACCAAATTCTACATGTGGGAAACGGGCTATCTCCGCTCTCTCGACATCATGCACGACCGTGCCGGCTTCTATATTTGCTGGGGCTGCCTCGTTTGGGTCCCCTCTATCTACACCTCTTCGACCCTCTATCTCGTCCACCACCCGATCCAACTCGGGTCGTTCTGGGCTAGCACCATTTTCTTTGCTGGCGCCGCCAGCGTCATCATCAATTACCTTGCAGACCGTCAAAGACAAGTGGTCCGGGCGAAAAACGGCGAGTGCCTCGTCTGGAGAAGAAAACCGCACCTCATCGAAGCGACCTACCAAACCCAAAATGGCGAAATGAAGCAGAGTCTTCTCCTCGCTTCCGGGTGGTGGGGACTTGCGCGCCATTTCCACTACATTCCAGAACTCGCCGGCACCTTTTTCTGGACTCTCCCAGCTCTCTTCACCAACTTTCTCCCCTACTTCTACTTTCTCTTCTTAACCTGCCTCCTCTTCGATCGGGCCTTCCGCCACGACAAGCGGTGCGCAGACAAGTACGGAGAGCACTGGGACCTCTACTGCGAAAAAGTCCCTTATAAAATCATCCCCTACGTGTGGTAAGAATAGGCGATGAGGTGGAGCGCTGCTCCACCTCATGACCATCTTGCCTATCTTGTCACCACTCATAAAAAGCTACAGGATAGACATGATCGGCTGCGCCGGCATGATAAGCAAGATGGTTTTATATGTTGGAGCAGCGGTATTACCAAGTGGCCTATCTTTAGTTGCAGCCCCTATCATTTTATTCTATCTTGCCCATCCTGCCGGCGCAGCCGATCATGCCTATCCTGTAACTTTTTATGAATGGTGACAGGATAGGCATGATCGGCTGCGCCGGCTGGATAGAAAAACAGGGGCCCCTCTGTCGCGTCGCGACAGAGGGGCCCTATAGTTTATAGTTTTCTCGGCTGGTCTAAAATGTCCCGAAGGGGGCGCGTGCCCCCGACGGTTTTCTCGAGCTGCCGTGGGCGGCGGGAGATGAATGGAAGTTTTATTTTCCCATTCTGCTTATTTGAAGTTGAGGGTTTTTTAGACTGGCCGAGAAAACTATAGAGCCGCACTGTCGCGATGCGACAGTGCGGCTCTGTTGCTTTAAAGGAATTCGCGGAAGAAGTCGATGGCAAACGAGCCGACTTCGCGGTGGGTCGACTTCCGATCGCAGCAGGGTGGATCGGTTGGGGCGTGCTTTTGAAGAAAGCGGCGCCCTTCTTCCGTGACTTGGTTGAGAAATGCAGAGTGGGAAATCTCTTTTCTCATCAGCTTGAGTTTTGCTGGCACTAGATACTGGATGATCCTGTAGGCGTGCTCGCGGTAAGGGAGCACCTCATCGTTGATTGCGGCGACAAGGCCGACGGGGATCTTCACTTTTTGGAGCGACTCAGCTTTATAGGCGAAGCTGGCCGGGCAAATGAGGAGCATCGCCCGGATCCGCTCGTCTTCGAGCGATTGGCGCGCCTCTTTCGGATCGAGCTGGGCCAAAATTTCGGGCTTGATGTCTCTATGCTTATTGGATGCGGCGGCGATGATCTCTTCAATCGAACCGACCGTTGCGCCTCCGAGGCCGAGGCCCGTCATCCCTCCGAGAGAGTAGCCGACGAATCCAATCCGATTCTTATCTATCTTCCCTTCGAGGATCGGCTCCTGGATCAACTGATCGAGGGCAAAGGTGATGTCCTTGGCCCGCTCCCAAAATTTCAGGCTCAAGAGGAGATTGAATGTGGGGCCTGTATTGCCAAAGTGGTCGACTGAGGCCACAACGAAGCCGCATCGAACGAGGAGTTCTGCCAGCCAGCTCAAGTTGCGCCGCTCTCCGCCATGTCCGTGGGACATGACAATGAGGGGGCTGTTTTTCACAAAACTGGAGAAGGGGGCGTTCCGGATCTCTTTCGGATGGACCCAAATGCGATCGTCAGGGACATCGAACGGCCCCTCTGCCTGCGTCGGATACCAGAGTTCGACAGTGACAGGCCTTTTCCTTTGAGGATCCTCGTATTTAAACGTCCGGACTCCCGCATTTTCAGAAATTGCCTGCAAGGCCCCTGCCGCCCGATTCATGGCGACTAGGGGATTCATTGCGCAGAAAAGAACAATCCAGAGAGAGAAAAACGCTGGCACCATCATACCCTCATTTGCTGAAGATAAGCTGATTTTAACAAATTAAAGATTTTTTACAGGAACCGAATATTTACGCCGATGGATTAGAGAGTACACAGACGGATTTATGTATCTTCCAGTGAAGTTTTTGACAATCTCTATTGCAGTAGATCGCCTTATGACACTTTTGGCATTTATTAACGACCTCTTGCAGCTTGCCACATTGCCAGCAGCGGGGCTTTTCTATTTCTTGGATTGCACCCATTGAAGAGTCTTCAAGAGCCTTGTTGAAAGAGGCGGGATCGTCCTGATCTGGATTCACCCGACTAAATTTCTCCCGAAGCCCCAATCTAAGATTCATGAGTTCGGCGGCAACTCCAGGACCCACTTTTAATACTGCGTGCTGCACCAATTGATCGGTTAACTGTGACAAGATTTCTGAAGGCACTCCTTGTGCCAACCGAGCAATTGTCTGCATTTGCTCCATGGCTCGCTCTCTTTTTTGAGGATCGGTTTCAATTCCGTGGAGAGATTGTTTCTTCGCTATTATTTGATTGATTATCTTCTCGGTTAGAGCATAAGGGTTATTCTCTGAGCCTTTAGGCGGTGTTGTCACAGAACCTCAATGTTAAGTTTTTTGACTCGATAGTATACAGACGGTTTTATGTGTCTTCCAATCGCGTTTTTGGCAGGCTGTATTGCAATAGATCGCCTTGAGACATCCCGAGCATTTCATTGCCGATTCAGGAACATTATGGCAGCTCCAGCATCGATCTGTTTTGACTCCCGGAATTGCCTTGAATGCAGCGTCTTCAGCTAATTTTTTTTCTTGTTCGGTAGTGAGTTCCTTATTTTTTCCGCTGAGAAAATTTTCCCTCATTCCAAGCTGAAAGTTCATCGCTTCTTTAGCTTCGTTTGGGGAAAGCACAATGGTTGTTAGCTGCCCTAGCGCATCCGCCCGTCTTGAAAATTGTTCAGGGGTGGTTCCCCGTTGAAGATTCATCGTCGCGTTAGCAACCTGATTGGCTATGCGGGTTACTTCTTCAATTGAAGCATGGGGGTAACGCTGCCGATGCAATGTTGCAATAATTTCGACGAGTTTAGGGTCAGGTTGAGCAGGTTGCATAGTTTTCCTTATTTTCGGGCACAGATTGTGGGCATGAGATGGGCGTCGTCATAGAGAATCTGGATATCGTTAAATCCAGCTCGCGCCAGTTGGGCTTTCATCTGATCCGATGAGTAGAAGTTTTGCCAAGGGGCTTCTAAAAGGTCGACAACGATGATCTTCTGGATCAAGAGATCTTCGAGGGAGAGTTTTTCCATTTTCCACTCGTTCCGGTGGGATGCACCTGGCGGCGGGGTCATAAAGCTCGTCACAAGGAGCCCCCCTTTCTTCAGAGCTTTAAAGAAAATCTGGTAGAGGCGCATAGCGTGTTCTTCGCTTTTTACATAGAAGTTCAATCCGTGGCTCGCAATCAGATCGAACTCTTCATGAGAGGCGATGTTCCACGCATCCTGTTCATGCAAAATCGGCGACAGTTTGGTTTTCTTGGCGAGCTTTTGGGCCTCTTGGATTGAGATAGGATCGATGTCGATGCCGATGAGCCGATAGTTGGAGATGGAGGTGAAATCGAGCTCGAGGAGATCGGCCATCAGACCGCATGGGATCGAAGCGAAAGTCGCCCCATCGCGCAGTTCGCTTTGAAGGATGTTTTTGAAAATCCCAAATCTTTGCCGTGTCGCCTTTACGAGAGGCGCCCGATTGTAGAAATAGTCTTGGAGTCCGGTGTAGCCCGAGGAATCATCCGCAATCAAGTGGTGGGTCCAATATCCATTCAGGGCTCCATGGCTGCTCATCAAAAACCGGCCAAACTCAAACGAATCGAGTTCATCGACGAGTTGAAGTTGCCGCTCGACGGTCGCGTAGGGAAGATCCCCCTTTTTGCGGGCCTTTTCTCTGAGTTCTTCGGCTTTCCAGCCTTTCAATTGGGTGATGTTCGGCATAGTTCCTCAATTGTTTGAGCTGTGAGCTCTGCGCTCTGGCGAGGCACTCCTAGAAGTTCGTAAAAATCGGCGCCCCACACAGGAGAGCAAACAGCCTTTTCAAATTCGCTGGAGGTAAAAATCTGCTGAGCCAACCCTTTTTGTAAAGGGAGGCTATTGTAGTTTTGTCCAGGGGGCGTCAGATAGACGACCGGTTTATCGAGGGCAATCGCCTGGAAGCCGACGCTCGACTGGTGGCAGACGACCGTTTCGGCAAAGGCGATCATCTCCACTGTGGAGACCTCTCCCTGTAAGATGCGGATCGGAAGCGTCCGAGTTTTGGGCGAGTATTTCAATAGCAGCTCTTTTTCGATCGCGCCGCCGAACTTCGGGTGGGGCTGGACGTAAAAAAGGTAGTCGCTCCGTTTGAACTCATCCACACATTGGATAAACAGGCGGAAAGCTTCGTTGTAATCATCGCCATATCCGCCGACGAACAAGATCGGCTTTTTGCAGGGGCAAAGCCCCAATCTTCCCCGGATAATGCCTAAATCGACTTTTCTTGCCTCTTTCTCCCACTGCTCTAAAGAGGGTTGGCCGACCACTCTCACGTTTCTTCCCATGAAATGGTGCGCGAGTTCGGCTGAGGGGAGCAAAAGGAGATCTGCGCGGGGCTGCACCGACTGGGCGGTCGCAAAATAGAGGTCGTCTCCGGCGGCGTTGAAATTGTCCCAGTAGGCGCAAGTTGTAGCTCCGCGGTTACGGTAAGCCTCTAAAACCTGTCCCTGCGATTCGAAGGCGACTCCAGCGACGACGACGTTCGCCTCGATCTCATCTACGAGCCAACCAATCTCCTCTGCAGGAAGTTGAGCTCCTCTCGCCCAATTCCGATCGACGGGGATTCGGAATGAGCGGACTTTTTCCGAGGCGATCTCCCCTTTTTTCACGAGATCGGCGGCGAGTCCGGCGGCCAAAACTCGGATCTCGACCCCTTTTTTCTCCAGCTCTTTCATCACCGGCATCAGAGCAAACGACTCTCCGGCATCTTGGATATAAAAAAGGACGTCGGTCTTTTCTGCAAAGAGTGAAAAAGCCGCAAGGAAAAAACAGATCAAAAATTTCATAGGTTGAGAGGATAAGGGAAGAAAGAAAATTGATCAAGAAGGGAATGTCTGGTATGGGAAATCTTATGCGACTCCCCTGCGTACTCATGCGGGGAGGGACCTCGAAAGGGGTTTTCCTCCACGCCAAAGATCTCCCCGACGATCCAGCTCAATTGGAGCGGCTCCTCTTGGCTTTGATGGGAAGTCCCGATCCGCGCCAAATCGATGGCCTCGGCGGCGCCGATTCGCTCACGTCGCGGATTGCGATCGTCTCACCATCAACTCGTGACGACGCCGATGTCGAATTCCGCTTTGGTCTCGCCCACATCAAAGAGCCGATCGTCGAATTCAAGGGAACTTGCGGCAACATGATGTCGGGTGTAGGCCCTTTCGCTATCGACGAGGGGCTCATTCAACCAACCGAACCAATCACGTTGGTCCGGATCTACGACATCAACACGAAAAAACTCATCCATGCCAAGATCCCGGTCGTTCAAGGGAGGGCCGCTGTCGAGGGGCACTACGCCATTTCGGGAGTTCCCGGGACGGGCGCCAAGATCGATCTCCACTTTCAAAAACCGGGCGGGACCATCACCGGCAAACTTTTACCCACCGGGCGACTCAAGGATCGGATCGATGGGCTCGAGGTTTCGATCGTCGATGCGATTGCGCCCACCATTCTCCTTCGGGCTGCCGACGTTAACCTCCGAGGCGATGAGACAGCCGAGGAATTGGACCGAAATCCTGAAGTTTTAGAAAAGCTAGAGGCGCTCCGCCAGGCGGGCGGAGCCGCGATCGGCCTCGAATCGTCTGCATTTCTTCCAAAAATCGCGTTCCTTTCGCCACCCGGATCTTCCGGTTCCATTTCGGCGAGAATGCTCACTCTCGGCCGGGTTCACAAAGCCTACGCTGTCTCCTGCGGAGTCTGCACCGCAGCCGCCGTCCTCATTCCGGGGACAATCGCCCACGATCTCGCCCGATTGCCCGACGCGGGTAAAGAGGTCCGGATCGAACACCCTTCCGGATTCATCGACATCGGCATCCGGTACCATCAGGAAAATAACCAGATCGTCCTCGACGAGGCAATCATTCCCCGCACGGCTCGCCGCCTGATGAGCGGCATTGCTCATATCCGCTCTTGAGGCGACTGCAAAACTCCCGGCCTTGATATTAAATTGTGCAAACGGGAAAATGTGACCCATATTTTTGGGAGTTTTTGTTTATGGCCTCGGTTTCTACGGGCGACTATTCGCAATGCTGTCTCATTCCGCCTCACGACCTGTTGTTGAATCAAAAAGCGAGCGCCATCCCTCCCGATCAGATCTGCTCTCCCGAGACGCAGGGGCTGATCGAAAAAATGTACGATATCGCATTCGGCGAAAGGACTGACCGTACCAAGACATTTTTAGTCGGACTGGCAGCGCCCCAAATCGGCGTCTTGAAGCGGGTCATCCTCGTCGATTGGGCCGAAACCGGCAACAAGGCGATTCCTGGGGAAGAGAAGCCGTGTAAACTCTGCGCCTTCATCAACCCGGAGATCTTGTGGAAATCGGAAGAGATGGTTGTTTGGAGAGAAGGGTGCTACTCGATGCCAGGAACTGTCAACGGCATCGTCCCCCGCTCGTACGCTATCCGCGTCCGCGCCTATTTGGCCAATGGAGAGCTGATTGAACAAGATTTTCAAGGATACCCAGCGAGGATCTTCCAACATGAGATCGACCATCTGGATGGGATCCGTTTTCCCGACCGTCTGGCCCATCGGGAACATCTCCACTGGATCGACGACAAAGATTTTTTCGATTACCGGCAAAATTGGCGAAGCTGGAAACAGACGTGGGCTTGGGACAACTGGGAGAAAATGAAAAGTGGAAAACCTCATTGAAATCTTAGAAGGGACGCCGTGGTGGGTCTACGTGCTCTTCATCTATCTTCTCAACGTCGGAATCAAGGCAACTCGGCCGCGCGGCGTCACGATCAAACAAATATTCCTCATCCCCTCTTTCTTGACCATTTGGGCCCTCTACGCCCTCTCTTTAAGGATCGATGACCGCTACGGCTTTTTAGCCCTCTGGGCTTCCGCCGCAGCTTGCGGCATATATGGCGGCGTCCATTGGGCCAGAAGAATCCACTTGAACGTCGATAAGGTGCGCCAAGTGGTCTATCTCAAAGGGAGCTACATCTCCCTCGTTCTCATCCTCGCCCTTTTCGCCATCCGCTACACATTCGGCTATTTATACACAGTTAGGCCAGAACTCATGCTCGATCCGAACATTTTCAGCATCGATGTCTGCTTGACCGGCTTTACCATCGGACTCTTCCTAGGACGTTCCCTAGCCATTTGGATCCGCTACCAAAAATCAATCGAGTAATAGACATGACACCTATCCAACCCTATCAAGGCTCTATCCGAGTCCAACCAATCAGCAAAAGCGGTCCACTAGAAGCACACATTGAGACCGACCATCTCCTCATCTCTTCCTGGACAGAAGGCGATTTAGAGGATTGCGTTCGACTTTACGGAGATGCCGGTGCTATGAGCAAGGTGCTCAATGGACAAACATTTTCTCGCAAAACTGTGGAAGAGCGGCTCCAAACTTCGGTCCAAAGATGTCTAAATAGAGACCCCTTTCACCGAATGACCGTTCGCCTCAAAGAGACAAACCAATTTTTAGGAACCATCTCCGCCGTCCATTCTGACAATCCTGGCGTTTGCGAAATTTCAGGGGTCGGTTTACCTGAGTTTCATAATAGAGGGTATGGGAAAGAAGCGAGCGCAGCGGTGCTGCACGGATATCTTCCGCTCGTGAAAGATTTCAATTCTATTGGCGGGAAACCTTTAGAAAAAGTGGTTGGAACCTCCCGGATCGACAACAACGAAGCCAACCGAGTCATGCAGGATGCGGGGATGAACTGCGTCCGTGTCGAGCCTCGCTATGAAGGGCTCCGCCATGTCTATGAAATATCCGTAGAGAACCTTGGCTTAGAGTCACTGAGAAGCAAAACCGAAGTTCTAGGCCCCAATTCAATCGGGAAAATGGCTCTGCTCGGCGCCAAAATCAAACTCTTCTTCCTCGTTCTGCTCCAGACGTTCAAGCAGACTTGGAAAGAGATGGATCAACAAGCCAAAAATCTCCTCGCTTGCATTCGCCTCCGCCAAATCACGCCCAGAACATGAAGCCGGTCATCATCAGCTATTTTACTCGAGGGACCCTCTACGAAAAGGATGCCGCAGACCTGCAGGCTTCTTGCGATCGTTTGGGTCTCGAGTCTTCGATTGATGGGATCGACAGCTTTGGCTCCTGGGATAGCCACTGCTGCTTCAAGCCTGGTTTTATCTTGCGCAAACTCAAAAAGTTGAAAAAACCGGTTGTCTGGATCGATGCAGACGCCCTCGTCATTAAATCTCCCGACCTCTTCGATTCCCTCACCTGCGACCTCGCGGTTCGGATCGACCCTGAGCGGGAGCCTTCTGACTTCTCCAAGGTCCGGACAGGGACTGTCTTCGTCAATTACACCAAAGCTGGGATGGATTTGGTCAAAGATTGGGGCGAGATTTGCCAAGAGGCGCTCAAGTCAAAGCCGAAAGGGCATGAGGTTTGGGACCAGATCTGCCTAAAAGCCCTCATTCAGCAAGGGACTCAGGCAAAAATCGAATCTCTCCCGAATAGCTACTGCGCGATCTTCGACGCCCAGGAAGATCAGGAGAACCCTGTGATCGTCCACTATGCGGCTTCCCGCCTCTACAAAAAGTTCATCAACGGGGAGGTGGCCTCCTTTCTAGAGGAACTCTCCATAGAGCAGCTTCGCGCTCTCAGACCGAATATTCAATATTAAGCATTTGAATATCAATTACTTAATTACACATTTAATTTAAAAAATTATTATGTTATAATTAAGTTATAGCATAGGACTGCAATTATGACCTTATCAATCCCGCCTCTCGCTAAGTTAAATCTCCCCCCAGTCCCCTCCATTACCCAAACCATCCAATCGCTCCTCGATGAGATTTTAGGACTGACATCGAATACGGCGATGGCAAAAGTGACATCTGAGAAAGAGAAGGAAATGTTGAATGCGTTGATCGCACTGATCATCTCCCATTTTAAAGCGGATAGCGTTCCAGTCGATCTTCAAGAAATTCTACAAAAAATAGCCGAATCATTCAAAGATACTCTCCAGTTCTTCCACGGAGCTAGAGAACTCGCCAAGTATGTCCAAAACCATCCCGAACTTTGGGACAACAACATGGCCAACATTCTTTCTCAAATCGCAGAAGAACTGAAAGACAACCTCTAAAGAGGCAATTGCAAAATTCCCGGCCTTGGGAAAACGGCCCTTTCAAGCCATTTTCCCAAGGCCGGGAGTTTTGCAACCGCCTCTAGAGATTTTCTTGCACAGATCTGTAGAGCTCTGCCAAATGTCTGAGCTGCTCGAGCTGCGCTTCGCTGAGCTCGCTTTCGCTGCTCAAAATATCATCCAGCCCATTCATATCTTCGTCGACTCGCAGAGCATTTTGAAGGACAGGAAGGAGCGCCGCTAGGCGGGTCATCTTGCCGTTCATGATTTCTGTAAGCTCTGCAATCTGGTCCACTTCATTCTGAACAGTGGCGAGTTCTACAACCTCTTCGGGAGGATTTTCCCGCTCTTCAGCTTTCACTTTTGCCTCTTCGGTTAAGCGGGCAATTTCTTGCGAGAGTTGATCGATCTCAGCGTTGAGAGCCGATGCTGTTTGGAGAATCCGCATCAGATCTCCTTGCAAAAGAGACAATCTCCCTTCAACGGTATCTAGGTGAGCTTCGCGGATGATTTGGACGGCTTCTTCCTGGCTCATCGGACCGGCGAGGAGAAGACTTGAAAAAAGAGTCGCTAGAATCATACATACCTCATTTAAAGATTTTTAATTTTAAACCTCTTGTCCTAAAAAAATCAAAGGACAAGTAGACTTGGAGTCTGTTAACGGATTCAGATTTCGTCGATTTTAGGGATTATTTTGGCCAAATT
>JAFEGL010000049.1 GCA_018239895.1 Verrucomicrobiota bacterium | reverse complement strand
AATGTAGCAGTCGGGACGAATGCTCTATCGGCGTCTCTTAGCTCTGATAATACGGCTATAGGAACCTCAACCTTAGCTCTCAACACGACTGGTACCGCCAGTACAGCTGTCGGCTCAGGGGCGCTTGCCGCCAACATCACGGGCGGTGCCAATACAGCCGTCGGTTATCTGGCATTGAACGCGAATACGGGAGGATCTCGCAATACAGCTTTAGGCTTCAATGCATTGTTCACAAATACAACCGGCAACGACAATGTCGCCATCGGAACTTCGACTCTCTTTGTTGGTACCGGCTCTTTTAATACTGCAGTTGGCTCACAAGCTATTGCCAGAGCACAAACGAGCACCGCCGTTACCGGATTGGGATATCAAGCGGGAATTTCGATCACAACCTCCCAAAATCATACCGCGATAGGCTACCAAGCTCTTGGAGGATCAACAATCTCCTCTGGAAATGATGCAAATACAGCTGTTGGATTTCAAGCTATGTATCAAACGCAGGTTGGAAATAACACGGCTGTTGGATATCAAGCTTTGTTTCAGAATGCCGGTAGCTGTGCAGCCTTGGGATATCAAGCAGGGTACGGAGTCAATGGATCGGCAGGTCATGTAGCTATTGGTGTTGGCGCTATTGGCACTGCCGCTAACCTTGGTGGAGGCGCAGATAGTTGTGTAGCCGTCGGGACAAGCGCCCTTGCAAATACAACCGTCGGATTTCAAACAGCTGTTGGAACCTCGGCTTTATCGGCGAATACCATAGGCGCTGCCAATACAGCGGTTGGCTACCTAGCTTTGCAAAATAATACCCAGGGTTCATCCAATACAGCTGTCGGATATCAAGCTTTGGCTGCCAATACCACTGGCGGAAACAATGTTGCAATCGGAACGAGCGCTCTCGTAACAAATACGACAGGAACAGGTAATGTAGCCGTCGGCTATCAGGCGCTGTTGAATAATGCAACAGGCTCATCGAACGTGGCTATTGGGAATCAGACTCTTACAAACGGCCGTTCTGGTTTCAATGTAGCCCTCGGATCCCTCTCTCTAAATAATCTGTTAGGAGGTCAATTCAATGCTTGCCTTGGATACGCTACTGGCACAAATATGACTGGTTCAGAAAGTAGAAACATTTGCATTGGAACTGGCTCCAACGTCAGTGCTGGGGTTAGCGATAGTATTGCAATAGGCACAAACGTTGTGGCTTTAAATAACAATGAATTGAGAATCGGTTTGTCGAGTGGCACGGGAACAAATGGCCAAATAAATAATATTATACTTTATGGACGATGTATCTCTAAATCTGCCTCGCTTGCAAACTCGGCGCTGACAGTAAACTCCAGCGGCCAGAACGGCTCTGCAGCCCTTTATGCTACAGGTTATGGTGTGTCCCTAGGTTATGGAGCTGTCTTCCAATCTGTAAGCGATACGACACCTTATGTAATTCAAGAATTCAGAAGCTCTGATGGAACCGCCATCGGAAGTATTTCCTATAATGGAACCAATACTCTTTATAATGCTACATCTGACTATCGACTCAAAGAAAATATCCGCGATTGCGTTGACGCTTTGAATTCGGTTAGCAAAATTAAAGTAAGAAGATTTAATTATAAATCAGATGAAAATAAGAGAGATGTAATTGGATTGATAGCACATGAACTCCAAGAGACACAATTTGATTGTATAGTTACGGGCAAAAAAGACGCTGTTAAAGAAGACGGTTCCCCAGATTATCAGGTATTGGATCATGGTAAGTTAACGCCAGCATTAATTGGTGCCGTACAAGAACTGTCAGCACAAATCGAAAAATTAAAAAATGAGATCGAAATTCTAAAAGCGAGACTATAAGTTCCTGTTGAGATTCAGGTGGAAACAATACTTGTTTAGGTCTATCTACAGGTACATCAATCACAACTGGCACTCAAAACATTATCATCGGATCTGGAGCTGATGTTGTAGGGGCATCAGCAACTGATCGATTTTAAGAGAGCACATCTCCAAGAAGATATGAGACAAATATACAAAATCTTGTTGGGTCTGAACGAATCTATGACCTTCGCCCGGTCTCTTTTAATGAGATCAATGTTGGAGATCGAGTGTTTTATGGTTTGATTGCTGAAGAAGTGGAAGGAGTTGTTCCAGAAGCTGTTATCTATCAAAATAGGATCCCGAAATCCATTGAATACAGATCTGTTTTCATCATGATGTTGCCGCAAATCCAAAAACTTAGAAATGAAGTAGACGAACTGAAAGCAAGAACGAATTAAATTCCAGTCTTATAATTTAATTATAAAAATAGATGAATTATTAATTTTAGATTTTATTTAAAGTATAACAGCTTAATAAAAGTTTGTGGGTTTAAATAGACTTGCCAGGGCAAAATTGTGTAACCGTTACACTAAATTAGGTTCGCGTCTTTCGTCAGGTTCTTTTCGATCGGAGTTTTGTCATAGTAGCGGACGAGCTTGGCATCCGCGTGGCCGCTGACCCGCATGATCTGCCTTAGAGACTGTCCAGTAATAACTTGGACTTTGTCATGTTTCTGGAATAAGCTCGATTTCTTGAGAATTGACATCTAAATAATTGGATGTGCTAACCACTTTACGTCCACTTTTTTGTTCTAGAGCATGTCTTGCATCTCCTGCAATTTCTCCGCCTTCTTGAGCAGCACTCTTGTTCTGGCAAAATCCCTGCGCATTTTTTTGAACGGCGATCTCCGTGGTTGATGCTTCTCCAAGCATTGTAAAGATTAACTCGAGATCAGTCATATTATCTCTAAGATTTTGTTTTTTAAGGCCTTTTAACTTTTTATGATCAGAGGGCTTGAGACCAAATGTCGCTTTAGCAATTTCAGCTGTAAGAATTGCATATTCACTCTCTTTTTTCCCATTCATTGGTCAATTGTTCGCGAATGGCTATGCCTCGCATTCTTTTTTCAATCCAATCGTCTGGATAGCCTTTGGCTTTATAGATTGCGCGGCTTCGTTTGGTAGCTAATTCAGGGTCTTCTATCTCTTGAACGCGTTCGTATCCTATTTTAGCTAGCCATCGTTTGAACGGTTCGGCCTTGGGAGATGGGATCGACTGAATAATTCGAAAAATAGTCTCCGTATTGGCTGTATCGGTCTCTCTCATTTTTCCATCAGGTGCCAACAATTTCAACCTTACGATTTTGTCGTAAAGTTGAGCAAAACCCTCCTTTTCAGCGAGTTGAATTTTAAGATCGGACCAATACCTATTGGCATAGGTACTCTCAGTCAAGACTGCAACAACATCTATGATTGAAAAATACCACTCATCTAAGTGGACAGCTTTCCGAATTTGCTTTCCTCCAAAACAGCTATTTTAGAAGATGCTTCTTCAAGTTCCTCTGTCATAAGAATAACCTATTTTAAAAAGTAAAAATTATAATCTTTTGTGGAAAAGAGGGAAAGTAATTTTGACTACTAAATTAGGTTCACATCTTTGGTGAGGTTTTTTTCGATCGGGGTCTTATCGTAGTAGCGGACGAGCTTGGCATCGGCGTGGCCGCTGACCCGCATGATCTGTTCGGCGTGGTAGCCTTGCGAAGCGAGGTAAGTGATGGCGGAGGCGCGGAGGACGTGGGGGTGGACGATGAAGGGGATCCCCGCTTGTTGCCCTGCGAGGGAGAATGAACGGTAGAGGTGGGGCTGCGTGAGCGGTTTACCGTTGCGGGTAACAAAAATCAGCCCTTCTTTCCTCTCTCCGAGATATTCTTTCAGTTCGGTCATGAAAGATTCCGGATAGGTGATCACTGTAAACTTCTCGTATTCTTTCGATTTAAATTGTTTAAAGCGGATTTGGCTCTCGGCCCAGTTGATCTGGTGGATTTGGGCTGAAAGGACTTCTCCCACCCGTTTGGCCCCTTGAAGGATCATTTTTGCAACGAGATAGTCACGAAATGATGTTCGCTTGAGGCAGAGGAGAAAGGGGCTCCATTGCTCCTTGGTGAGGGCTTCTGTGGCCGCCGTATCTCGGATCTTTCGGAAGGTGGCGTTGCCTTTGTCCTTCTGCGGTGTGACTTTGCGGATAAGTCCGCCTGTGGATCTTTGCAGATATCTGGTGAGGGCAATGAAAGCGGCAGCTCTGGCCTGCTTGGTCGCCTCAGTCCCCTCAATCTTGGCTCGGATCTGATCGAGCAGATATTCCAGGTTAGAGAGGGAGAAGGTCTGAAGAGAGCTTTTGGGATCAAAGATTTTTTCTCGAATCAGGAGTTCGAAGATCGCGTTGAAGGCAGCCTTGTAGGCTCGAAGAGTGTTTCCTTGAAGGGTCGACAGAAAATGTTCGGTCGCTTGGATCAGACTAACCTTGGAAAGTTCCTTCCAGATCGCCTCGTCGCGGCTGGCAACGGCTTGGGCTAGGGTCTGTTGGGGCGGAGCCTTGATAATTTTCATGTTTTTTCCATTGTTATGATAATGAGCCTTATCACAACATTTTGTGTACCTTCCATCATCCATACCAGAAAATGGCTGGTTTTGTCAAAAACCTTACTTTTTAGGGGTATGATCCTATGAGAATTTTGACTATGGTTCAAGAAAAATTTACTTAAACACAGAATTAAGGTTGATTTAAACAGAAAACTGTCAGAAACGTAGATAAAATCAAATAAAAAATTCTGTGGCTGTTCTTATATGGACTGAGTTACGATAGTCGATTTTTAAGCCATTTCTGAAAGCCGATTTTCGGATCGATCTTTATAAATTTTTAAAATTGATTTCTGTTTCTATCTGCAATTGGTATTTCTTGCATTTTTTGCTTGAGAGTTTCGGTTACAGTAGGAGGGGCGTGTATCGAGATACCTTTAGATGCTCCTTTATTGTTTTGTGTAACCGTTACACACTCTTTTTTTCTAACGCCTCAACTCTTTCAATCAAGTTTAAGTTTAGTTTTTGGAGTCTTTGGATTTCTGCAATTAGCAAACCATAGAGTTTGTGATATTGAACGGTTTCTGGTTGGCCTTCTGCATCATAGACAACGAGATCAGGGTAAATATCCACCACTTCTTCAGCTATCAAACCATAATCAAGTCTGGGATTGTCTGGCTGGGATTTGTAACGGAAAGAGACGGGACGTAGTTTTTGCAAGCCCTCGCTTTCAGCATGCTCGATTTCGCGGATATCAGTTTTGAAGCGTATCGATGAAGAGATAGTTCCGAGTTGTTGACCTGAATCGATGAGTACATTTATAGCATCTGCAAATCCTGTCGTTTTTCCACGTATACCTGCAATAAAACAGGTTGCCGTAGAAACATTCCCAATATTGATTTGGTTGCTGGTTCCAGAGGCTCCGCCCGCTCCCACGCCAATAGAAATATTATTCGAATCGCTACCTGTATAACTACTTCCAGCGTTTACACCAAGAAAGACGTTATTTGAACCAGATGTTATGGAAGAACCGGTTCCCGAACCAAGAGCAATATTGCTTGATCCACTTGTAAGGACATTCAATGAATTGTTACCAATTGCTATATTGTTTGTACACGCAGTTGATTTGATTCCCGTTGCCATAGAAGAAAAGCCTAAAGCAACATTATAGGGTCCGGGGTTTCCGGTATTCATAGCGCCGCTTCCCAACGCAGTATTACCGCCGCCGCCGTTAGTCATACCAGCTAGCGCGCTTGTCCCGATGGCTGTGTTGTCATTCGAGGCAGTTGTATTGAGCAACGCCTGAAAACCGACGGCTACATTATTTGTTCCTGTAGTAGTAAAAGCAAGAGCTGCTCGACCAACCGCCACGTTTTGAGCTCCAGTTGATAAATTCCCTAATGCCCCGG
>JAFEGL010000048.1 GCA_018239895.1 Verrucomicrobiota bacterium | reverse complement strand
TGCCACGTGTGATCATGCAAATCCTGTCCCTGTCTTTATGCAACAGTCTCATCGTCACATTGTTGACTTTGTTGCTCGGCAAACAGACATTGACTCAGTCGATGTTTTGGCCAATCTCACTTTTAACCAATCTTATTAACCTCATTAAAACTTATTAAAGAACCTATTTAGGTTTCATTTCTCATATAACTGTTTGTTGATGAGGTATTTGCATATATATACTAATTTTTGCCAATATTGGCCGGGGTACACAGAAATAAGCAAAGGAACTATGGAGAAAAAAGCTGTTAGTTTAAGAGAAGCTGCCAAAATGCTTGGCATTTCTATCGATACCGCCAGGCGGGCCATCAAAGCCAACCGATTGAAAGCCTTCCGACTCCACGATCGAGGCCACTACAGAGTCTCGATGCGTGAAATCGACCAATTCATGAAAGATAACGATCATGCCCACTCCTCCGCATTCTAAAGAATCGGAAATGATGGTTTTGGGATGCATGCTGTCGGGCCGATACGCCCTTGCTATCGGATCCGCTCTCGATTGCAATGATTTTTACTTCAGCGAACATAAAATCATCTTCCAATCGTTGAAGAGTTTGCACGCAGCCGGCAAACCGAGCGACATCCACCTGGCTGCAGAAGAGCTCAAGAAAATGGCTGAGCTCCAAAAGGTCGGCGGCGTCGCTTATCT
Organism: Verrucomicrobiota bacterium; assembly: GCA_018239895.1. Lineage (GTDB taxonomy): Bacteria > Chlamydiota > Chlamydiia > Chlamydiales > SM23-39 > SZAS-17. The sequence continues at coordinate 7,744 of JAFEGL010000048.1, read as the reverse complement.
CACAGACCTAGCGCAGTTCGCTGGAACGTCGGCTCATGTCCACGAATACATCGAGATCTTAAAGACAAAGTCCTACAGCCGCCAAGCCTTCCAGCTCCTAGAAGAGGGGAAAAAAGAGCTGTTGAACGATCCGGTCGACCCAGGCGGCATTGTCGAGTCGACCCACTCCAAATTGATCCACTTAAGCAAAAGATACTCCTCGAGCGAAATGGCCTCGATTGGAGAGATCTTGTCTGGGGCCAAATCGAGGATCGATCCGATCCCGCTGATCGAAAGGATCGAGGAGAGACAGCAATACTATAAGCGGCACAACAAACCGTTCATGACCGGCATCCCAACCGGTTTCATCGATCTCGATCAGGAGACGACGATTCTGGAAGAGACCAATCTGGTGATCGTCGCAGCGAGACCCGCCATGGGAAAAACCGCCTTGGCCATCAACATGGCCAACCATGTCTGCGTCGAGCTGCAAAAACCGGTCTCTATTTTTTCGCTCGAAATGGGAGCCGACCAATTGGTTGAAAGGTTTTTATCGCTCCGAACGGGGATACCAGGAGAGAGAATCAAGCGGGGGATCTTGATGGATCGGGATTTCTTGCGCCTCAAAGAGGAGGAGAACGCTTTGCGCTCAGCCAAGCTCTTTATCCACGACCAAAACTGCTCGAGCGTCACACAGATCATCTCGAAAGCCAGGCGGCTCAAAGAAGAAGAGGATGTCTCTCTTTTCATCGTCGATTACCTGCAGCTCATGCAGGCGGGGGGCAAATCAGAGAGCCGCCAATACGAAGTAGCCGAGATCTCGAGGCGATTGAAACTTTTAGCCATGGAATTAAAGACCCCCTTTATCTGCATCTCCCAGCTCTCAAGAAAAGTCGAAGAGAGGCAAGGCCACAGACCGATGATGAGCGATTTGAGAGACAGCGGCCAGATCGAACAGGATAGCGACGTGGTGATCTTCATCCAGCGGAGAGAATACTACGACCCGCAAGATAAACCGGGAATCGCCGAACTGATCGTCGCCAAGAATAGAAACGGGGGCTCGACCCCTTCAATCTCGCTCCACTTCGATGGCAAATGCGGCCGCTTTTCGAATTTGGCGAAACCCCAGAAAGAGTCCCCTGTAAAAACAGAAAAAGAGTTAGCTCACCCTTTATTGAGGTAGACGATGATTGAATTGCAAAGATCTCCCTTTGAATTTGCCGAGCCGTCGGCTTCTTCCTACTTCGACTTCATTTCCGATTTTTTGAAAAACCCGAAAGACGACTTCAAGACCCATCTCCGAGCGGCTGTTCACAACATCTTATCTCTTTGCTCCGAAGAGGCGGCCGGATTGCCGAGCCTGATTGCTAAAGAAGTATTGAAAGAGGTGGGGGGAAGGGAGTCTGCGGCCCATCTGCTCGCGCAAGAGATCCTCACCGAGTGTCAACAGTTTGCTTCCCAATTCATCCCCAGCCAATTCATTCAAGATCGAGTTAAGAAAAAACAAAAATTCTTCGAACTTTATCCTAAAGAACAGTTAATTTTTACCCGAAATGGGAGACTTTTCCTCGACGAATTGTTCGCTCGCCACATCGGAAAAATCGGCCCGCAGGGGAAAGAGCTTGCAAAGGCGTTGAATGAGGCCTCTGTCCAGTGGAGGCAGGCCTACTTGGTCGATAAAAATGCGCTCCATCTCTTCCGATTGTGGGTCGATTTAGATATTCCACCCTATTACTGCCGATTTTTGAAGCTGATGGGAGAAATATTGTGGAAAGACAGAGTTGAGGAACAATTCAACAAATATCAGCACCATCTACCCGCATTGACCCAAAGCGTTTTGAAGCCGCTGTGTCAGATTTTGTCCACTCGGACTGAGATTGTCGAGGGGGCTGTGGCTTTTGAAGGGAAAATCATCGCTCAAGTGCCCGCCATCGATCCAAGATGGCTCCCTCTAGTCCAAAAGGGGATGGGATTTTTGAATACTCTCTATCATCACAAACTCCTCCGCTTTGAATGTAAAATGGGATTTGAACAATGGATCCGGGGAAAAACCGATCTTCTCCGGTTCGAAAGAGGGGAGACAGAGCTGGCTGAACTCTTGGGGTTCAAATTCAAAGAGGCGCCCGCCATTTTGAAGTCGCTCCTTTTGGTCCAAGCCCACGCAAACTTCCACTTCGACGACAAAAGCTCAGCCCCCTTGATCTCTTTAAAAGAATTTCGATCCAAAATTACCAATCGGGAAGAGGGGATTGAAATCATCTTAGGCACCCACCTCATGCCCCACTATACATTTCAAACAAGCCGAAAAGGGAGACTCTTGGTTCCACTTCCCGATTGGCCTCCATTCGTCTCTGCGCCCCAATATCACGCGGGACAAGCCCTTTTGCAGATGTTGATCCTCGAAGAATTCACGAACCAATCGATCGAACTTGCTCTGGAAGGATCTATCGAGATCAAACAAGAACGGTGGGATGAACTGTTGAAACAATCGGGACTGCCCCTTTCCGTGTTCAAACAAGCATGCGCCCGATGGCTAATCGATGGCGAAGATGGCCCCTGTTTTTTGATCCAAGTAGAATGGGATCGGTATACTCTGGGCGAGCGCTACGCCAAAGAATTGCAGTTTCTTTCCGCTCAGGGAACTCTCCGCAACGACAGGAGAGAACAGGCGCGGATTTCGGCCCGGAAAAAAAGAGTATTTTCCAGCTAAAAAAAGCCATTTTTTAAATTTTTTTTAGCTGTTTCATGTCCCTATCTCTACCGTCTGATACCCCTGCCTCAAGCGCCGAATGACCCTGTCTTGAAAGAGATTTATCATTGATACTCAATTACTTAAGTACAGATTTACTGTGCGGTTACGGATACGGTACTTCGTGTGCTTAAAGCGACGCGCCCCGAAGGGCGCGCTTGTCGTTAGCAATCCGTCAAATTTTGTGCTAAATTTTTCTTGCCTTGAACAAAAATTTATTTTAACGTTTGGGTATGAAGAGTCATTACCTAAGCCCTCTTCTTAATAAAAAGCATATTAGTTTTGAAGAAATGCAACTTAAATCGAGGAAGGAAAAAATGGATAAATTCAATAAAATTTTGACAAAATACATAGAACCAATTAAGAGACCATTAAGCGCTTCTAACAAATTGTCAGATGAGCAAACTGCTGATAGTCCGGCAGAAATGGCAAGGCTGAGCATCGATTTGCTGGCTGCGGACCATAAACGCTTAAAGACAGCTGCCTCTTTGATGGGAATGTCCATGAAAGATCTAGTCGTTGTCAGTTTAGGCGACTTCATGTACCGCAAACTCAATCGCGTTGCTAAAACAACCTTAACCAAATCTAAAAATAAAAAAAGTTCGGCTACGCAAAAAAATAAGCGCTCATCTTAATTAGCGCTCGACTGTTTAATATGCTAATTTTATATATGGAGTAAAAAATGAATGATAAGTTAACAAGAATGTCGATAGACATTGCCCAGAAAGAACATAAAAAAATAAAAATGCGGGCTGCAAAAGAGGGTGTATCGATCCGAGAGTTCGTGATCGATTGCATTCAAGATAAAATTGATTGCCAGGGATGCGAAAAGGATCTGAAAAAAAGAAAAAGCTGACGATCTGTCTTAACATGATCGTTAAAAATGAAAGCCCAGTAATCAAGCGCTGTTTAGACTCGATCAAAAACAGAATTGATTACTGGGTGATCTCAGATACAGGGTCTACCGACGGGACCCAAGCTCTCATCCGAGAAATTCTCCAAGACATACCCGGCGAGCTCCACGAAAATCCTTGGGTAGATTTTGCCCATAACAGAAACATCGCCCTGAATCTTGCAAAGAATAAAGCCGACTACCTCCTATTTCTCGATGCCGACCAAGTACTCAAGATTCCAGATGGAGCCAATTTTCCGCCGCTGACCAAAGATTGCTACTACGTCCAAGTTCAATCAGATTTTAGATACTCGGCCCACTACATCCTCCTCATCAAGAGTTCGCTTAACATGGCCTGGAAGGGGGTTATCCACGAGGCATTGACGAGCGACGCCAAAAGCCACGCCATTTTTTCCGAGATCGAGGTAAATGCCTATTCAGACGGAAATCGCTCCCGCGACCCCGACAAATTCAAGAAAGACGCCGCTCTTCTGGAAAAGGCTCTCGAAGAAGATCCTACCAATCAGCGCGATTTGATGTTTTTAGCCCTCTCCTACGATGCGGCCAAACAACCAGAAAAAGCCCTCAAAGTCTACGAGAAAAGAGCTTCATTGGGCGGCTGGGAAGAGGAAGTTTTCTACTGCCTTTTGCGCACAGCCCACCTCCAAAGATCCCTCGGAATGGCGCCCGAGATATTTCTAGCAAGCTACGAAAAAGCCTACGCTTATCGTCCGAGCCGGGCAGAAACGCTCTACTGGATGGCCGACTACTATATCTCGATCCAAGAGTTTCAAAAAGCATACGACCTGGTAAAAAAGGCCCTATTCATCCCATTTCCGATCAAAGATGTGATCTATGTAGAGCCTTCCATCTACCGCTACGAACTTTTGCTGAGCTATGTTCGCTGTTCCTATCAGACAGGTCGCTACAGAGAGACTTTAGAAGCTTTGCAAAAGCTATTGACGATTCCCAATCTTCCGGAAATGAAGCGGCTCCAAGTCGAAGATATTTTGCCCCACGTCAAAGAAAAGGCGAACCTCTTATGAAAACGATTTGCCTCAATATGATTGTCAAAGATGAGGCTAAAGTCATCCGCAGATGTCTCGGATCGCTCAAAAAATGGATCGACTACTGGGTGATTGTCGACACCGGCTCGACCGATGGGACTCAAGAGATGATCCGGGAGTTCATGAAAGATGTTCCAGGGGAGCTCCACCAGAGCAGCTGGGTGAATTTTGCCCACAACCGGAACGAAGCTCTTTCTTTATCAAAAGGAAAAGGGGATTACATCTTATTCATCGATGCCGATGAAATGTTAGAATTTTCTAAAGACTTTACATGGCCTGAGTTAATTCAAGATCTATATTTCATGAAAGTCCGCTATCAAACAGGCTCCGAATTTTCGCGCGTCTCCCTCGTTAATAACCGTCTCGAATGGAAATGGCACGGGGTCATCCACGAGGAGCTTAGAGAATCTGGCTCAAAGAGAAGCGGCACGATGCTCAACGGCGTCATCACGATCACAACGCTCGATGGGGAGCCGTCAAAAGAACTTCTCATCAAAAAAAACTTGCGCGATGCGGCCATTTTAGAAAAGGCTCTTTTGGAAGAGCCCGACAGCGCCCGCTACATGTTCCATTTAGGCCTCACATACGAGACGGCTGAAGAGAACGAAAAGGCTTTAAAAGTCTTTGAGAAAAGAGTGGCGATGGGAGGGGAGGACGATGGACAGATTTTTTATTCGCTCCTCCGGATAGCTAGGCTTCAAGAAAAGCTGAAAATGTCCCCGGATCTCTTCATTGCAACCTACCAAAGGGCCTATCAATCAAGGCCAACCCGCGCGGAACCGCTGTATCACCTTGCTTGCCACTATCTAGAAACGAAAAACCCTCTCCTAAGCTATGCGCTTACAAGATGGGCCCTTACGTTTCCTGTGCCCAAAAATGACCTGATGCTGGTCGACTTGCCAATTTACGAGTTCTATTTGCTCTTACAACTCGTTGAGAGTGCGCTTCAGCTCGGCAAAGTCGACGAAGCAAAATCTGCCTGCCAGAAGCTTCTTTCGAAGCCAAATCTGCCCGTCGAGTTAAGAAAATGGGCCGATAAAAAAGTCAAGATTCTATAGAGACCTTTTCTTGGCTCGATTCAAGCCGCCTCAATGTCTCCGCAGCCTTTTCCGCCAACCACTCATCCTCGATTGCACCCATCTTTTGGAAAGCGGCCACTAAGATGAACTGGCGCATCGACATTCCCAGTTGGGCGCTCGCCATCTTGAGGTAGGTGTGTTCGTCGGGAGTCATGTCTACGGTCAAACGAGCGTAATGTTTTTCCTTCATAAAAAACTCCATCCCATCTGATATACAGAAAATTTGAATAGAGTCCAAGAATCAAGGTGGCTCTAGCACTTAACATATTGCCAGAGCCATCTTTGAACCAGCTGCTCAAAATGCAATCCCACTTCTCCAGGGGCGGGTTAGCTAAGCTACCTATTCATTTGCGGCAAGCTACTTGCCACCCTTGACTTGTAGGAGAATCTCCTTAATTTATGAGGGAGCTATTCAAACGCTGCCGAGTTCTCCTTACGGAAAAAGGTCCGCCTAATCAAGTTTTTGATAAACTGCTGCCAATAGCTTATTATAGATAAACCTCCGGATGGAGATATGACCCCTTCTTTTCCGGTTCTTTTTCAACTTCCGGAACCACTGCATTAGCGAGAGCGAATCGATCTTTCCTGATACCAGTCACTTGCCAAGAAACCTCGATATTCGGAACGTTTGACCCGATCGAAAATTGATTGTTTTCAATTTTTTTCCTGACATAAACAATAGCAATCGCAAAGGGGGTCAGTTGATATTTGAAGTCCCTATTGAGAGCTTCAAAATAAGACGGTAAATTGACAGTCGCTTCGCCCGCTTCATCTAAGAAAACGTTCCCATTGTAGATATTTAGCATATCTGGGGATTCTGCAAAGGAGTGATAAAGATACTTGTTTTGAGGATCCAATGGATGGTCGATTTTAAAAGATCCTCCACCTTTTGATAAAGATCCAGTTACGGAGACAGAGCCGTTGAAAACAAATGTATTGTTTAACTGACCTCCGGCCCCTGTATTATCAAATTCAAACTGAACGGTGCCAAAGGTTCCAACAAGTCCGCCTGTTCTGGCAAAGCGAAATCTTGGATTGTCATTATCAGACAGATATGACATTGTTGTTTTATTTCCGACAAAGTTTAAAATTGTAGCACTAACTCCACCGGCGGTTATAGTGCTACTATAATTGGTACCATCATATTGATAACTAAAAAGATTGGCGTTGTTAGCCCCGTTCCAAATTCTCAACCCCCCTCCAGTCAACCCTAAGGATACGGCACTTCCTCCCCATAGTTCGGTGTATTGACCGCTAGTTGTTGCTGAACTTGCTTGACCAACATATATGGAAGCTTGGGAACCAAAATTTCCATCGTTATTCCTAAATAGAGCAGAAACGTTTCTTCCACCTGCATTCGGGGAAAATAAATCGAATCCACCAAAAATACCCACCGTCGCGGCCGGAGTAATCGTCGCCACGCCTAATCTAGTGTTTGCATAGTCCCAATAAAGAGAGCCTGTTCCCAATTGATTCGTGGAGTCAACCGATACAATCTGGGTAACTGTAGCTCCTGCTGCAATTCCTGAGATTCCTGAAATAAATGCCCGATTGAGCTGGCCTGTTGCAGATCCTGTTCCCGACCCTATTCTCAATTGGTAGTTATTTGTAGTTGTTACGTTGGTTCCAATAGCAATCGTGTCGCTAAATCCGGCATTCACGTTCGCTCCGGTGCCTATGCATATATTTCTAGACTCTGAGCCAGTCATGAATGTGCCAGTTGAATAACCAAGACACGTATTGAACTGACCTCCCAAGAGATTCGTTAAAGAGACGGATCCGATGGCTACATTGAAATCAGAACGGCCGTTTATAAGAGCTTGGGTTCCAACGGCCACGTTCGATGAGCCTGTAGCAGTATTCAACATAGCCTGAAAACCGATCGCCACATTATTTGAACCCGTGGAAGAAGAATTAAGAGCCGCTCGACCAACCGCCACGTTTTGAGCTCCAGTTGATAAATTCCCTAATGCCCCGG
>JAFEGL010000047.1 GCA_018239895.1 Verrucomicrobiota bacterium | reverse complement strand
TTGAAATTTGGCTCAAAAGAACCCTAAAATCGACAGAAACTGAATTCGTTAACAGACTCTTAGATAGAGTATGACTATGATCTCAAGAAACGACATCTGCTGGTGCGGAAGCGGACAAAAATGGAAGAAATGCCATTACCCTCAACTCCCCTCCACCGAACCTTTAGCTAAACGGTATTTGAAAGAGTTCGGCATCCTCATCAAGACGCAAGAACAGATTGAGAAAATCCGAAAAGCCTGCCAAATCACCTCTGAAATTTTAGAGCAAATTTGCGCAGCGGCCAAAGAAGGGGTGACCACAGAGGAATTGGACCTTCTTTCCCGAAAACTCCACAAAGAATATGGGGTGATCCCTGCGCCTCTCGGGTACGGCCAGCCTCCCTATCCGAAGACAATCTGCACCTCACTCAATGAAGTGATTTGCCACGGTATTCCCGACAAACGGCCTCTTCAGAAGGGGGACATTTTAAATATCGACGCCTCGTGCATCGTAGACGGCTTTTATGGCGATTCGAGCCGGATGGTCGCCATCGGCGAGATCTCGAAAGAAAAGCAACTCGTCATCGATGTGTCTCTCGAATGTCTCATGAAGGCCATCGAGGTGTGCCGACCGGGAGGGGAAGTTTGGGAAATTGGCCAAGCGATCGAGGATTATGCCACTTCAAAAGGGTGCTCTGTCGTGAACCAATTCGTAGGGCACGGGGTCGGGATCGCCTTCCATGAAGCGCCTGAAGTTCCCCATCATTACAACAGGCTCCAGATCCCGTTTGTGCCGGGGATGACCTTCACGATCGAGCCGATGATCAATGCAGGTGTAAGAGAGGGCATTATCGATCCGAAAGATGGTTGGACGGTTCGAACGAAAGATGGGAAGCCGAGCGCCCAGTGGGAGCACACTATCCTCATCACCGAATCGGGACACGAGGTCCTCACTCGGTTTTAGACTGGCTCAAGCGGGTGATGATGGCCTGGAGTTGTTCATTTTCGAACTTAAGGTCGGCCACTTCTTTTTCTAGATCGAGAATCTCCTGCTGGAATTCCGATGCGATCGGGTCGGCAGCGGTTTGCTCTTTCTCCATTTGAAGCTTTTGGAGTTCAGTGTCGGCCTGGAAAAGCTTCGCTCTTGTCTCGTGCAAGATGGCATTTTTCTCTTCAAACTGGCTCTTGAGTTGTTTATAGAGAGCCTCGATCTGGCTGACCCCTTTCGTCCTCTCTTCGAGCACTTTCAATTCCCCCTCTTTTTTGGTCAGGGTATCGATCAAAAGTTCCCGCTCAGCTTGGAGAGCCATGCTCTCCTTTGCTGGAGCTTGGGGCTGGGCCGCTGTCTCGCTTTTCTTAACCGCAGCAGCCAAATCTCTCTCTGCAGTATGGAGCCGCTCCTGGAGGAACGTCTTTTCGATCTGGATCCTTTCAGCCGCTTTCAGAGAAGTGAGCGATTTTTCTAACTCCTCTGTGAGCTGCTCCAAGTGGGTCGAAAGCATCTGAATTTCGACTTTGGAAGCACCTAACTCTTCCTGGCATCTTTGCTTTTCTGCCATGAGAGTGTGGAATCTCTCAGCCGCCTCTTGTGCTTTCTGATTTTCTTTGGCGTGAAGTTTGACGAGAGTCTCGTTGATGAGGTGCGTTTGCTCCTTCTCGATCCGGGCTGAATTCAGCTCTTTCAAAAGGGAGGCGTTTTCCTGCGTCAAACCGGAGAGGTTGCTAACGCGGGTGAGCTCTTTTTGCAGATCGTCGATTTCTGTGAGGAGCGAGCCGATGCGCCGCTCTTGATTCAAAGAGATCTCAGAGAGCTGCTCAGTCTCTTGCTGGTTTTTGGCAGATGTTTTGCGGAGCACCTCGTTGAGGACGAGAATCGTCCCATGCTCAGACTGGAGCTCTTCCAACTCTTTTTGCTTTTCGGAAAGCTTCTCCTGTAAAACGATCTGCTGCGTGGAGGAGGTCTCCATGAGTTTGGCTAAATCTTCCTCTAAATGGGAGATCGTCGTTTCTCGAGTCTTCGAGGTCTCATGCAAAGCTTTCATCGTATCTCTTCTCTGCTCGAGAGCGAGAGTCGTGATCAGGAGTCCGCAAGCGAGAGACCCTTCCAATCCTAACTGCCAGAGGTGATGAGTGGTGAAAAAGCCGTGCATCACAGCTGCGGCCAAAACAAAGGAGAGGATGGCGAGAACGCGGCCTTGCATTCTGAAATAGGCTAATGAAAAGAGGCAGATCAGGGCGATGGCGAGGAGATAGAGGTGCTCCTGGAGATAGGGCCGCACTGCGACAGCCAGCGTGCAAAGGAGGAATATGGGCCCCGCTAAATAGAGCCAAGGTGTTTCTATTTCTTTTTCCTTCATCCTAGCCTCTGAATCGTTTGGGCGACCGTGAGGATCCCCATGTGTAAACGTTTCATGTCAAAATGTTCATTGGGAGCATGTATATTGTCGTCGGGCAGTCCAAAGCCCATGCCGACAATATCGGCTCCGATCTCTTTTTCCATCTTAGCGATCACCGGGATCGATCCACCGGCCAATATACGGCGGCACGGTTTGCCCATTACATCGGTGTAAGCGGCTGCAACGGCCTGAGCCAAATCTGAGTCGGGTCTTCCCCGGAAAGAGCCCTCTCCCCCGTGGAGATCTACTTTTAGCTCCATCCCCGGCTCGACATGGGACTTCAAAAACTGTTCAATGAGCCGTCCGATTCTCTCGGGATCTTGCTTCGGGACAAGCCGGCAAGATAACTTTGCTATCGCCTGTGCTGGGATTACCGTCTTAAATCCTGGGCCTGTGTAGCCTCCGCAAATGCCGTTGATTTCCAATGTAGGCCGAAACCAATTCGCCTCCATCATCGAGCAACCGTTTTCCATACTGAATGCGTGGATGCCAAACATCTTTCCATATTCTTTCTGGTCGCCCCAAAAGGAAAAAAGCTTTTTCTCTTCTTCGCTCATCTCTTCCACATCGTCGTAAAACCCAGGCACTTGAACCTTTCCGTTCCGATCCCAAAGTTTAGCGAGCAGTTCAACCAGAGCCCGGTTTGGATTGTAGGCCAAACCTCCGAACTGACCCGAATGGAGATCTATCTTCGATCCAGTCAGTGCTATCTCCAGAGTCACAATGCCTCTCGCCCCGAGAGAGATCGCCGGCTCGCCGGCGCCAAAGAGATCGAAGTCGATCGCCAAGATGGAATCGGCCTTCATCTTCTCTTTCAAACGGGGAAGAGAATGGGACAGCCCACGGCTACCTGCCTCTTCTTCCCCCTCGATACAGAATTTAAGATTTATGGGCAACTTTTCGCCTAGCTCCTTGAAAGCCAAGGCTGCCGTCATGCCGTAAAAGATCTGCCCCTTGTCGTCGAGGGCTCCGCGGGCATAGACTTGCCCTCCCCTGATTTCCGGTTCGAAGGGGGGACTTTGCCACAGTTCGATCGGATCGACCGGCTGCACGTCGTAGTGACCATAGATAAGGAGGCAGTGGGCGTCTGGGCCGGCTCTCATATCCTCTCCCCAAACGATCGGAAATCCGACCGTTTCGATCAATTCAGTCTTGAGGCCGGCTCTGCTTAAGTAGTCTTTCGCCCAATGGGCGCAGGCGATGGTGTCATTTTTAAACGCTGGATCGGTGCCGATCGACTTGTAGCGCAAAAACTCAAAATACTCTCGTTGGATCCTGTCGGAATTTTGTTCAACCCAATTCAGAAAAGCATTCATAGACCACCCTTTGAACCTATCCCAGCAATAATTTTCGTCGATTTTCGGGATAGGTTTTTCTAATAAATCATAGAACAAGGCGGGCTTCGAATCAATCCGTAAAGCAGTTCACTTAGATTCTCTTGTTTGATTCATTTTTTCGTCGAATACTTGGCTCGCATTTTCAAGCAAGAATGCAGCTAAGGTTTCATCTCCTTCGTAGCTCATTTCCACTTCCATTTTACCGCTGCCCGACGGTTCGCTGCAAGTGATGAGGACGTAGCACGCGTGGCGTTCGCCTAGCTCTTTTTTGATTTTCTCCAAGGCTGTGTCAGATTTGTTTTTCCGTTGCTGGATTTTGACAATTGCTTTACTCATCTACACTCTTTTTTGTTCGAGAAATTTTTTACAAATACCCGCTCTCAGATATCTCTGAGGTGGTTTTTCGTAAGATCGGAGAGATAAATGACACAAAGGGATTTTTACCGCAACTCAAAAACACAAAATCCCAGCGTCGCTTCTATACGGGGGCCGTTCTGCCGCATCGCGGCAGAACGGCCCCCGTGACGCCAATGTTCATGCTCCGTTTGGAGCGTGAACTTGGCGGAAAAGATTCCTGGAACTTCTTAGATTAAATTCATCTGAATTTTATCAGAGCAGAGGTAAGGAAGAGTATAGAGAGGCGCGGAGGAAAATATTTAGAGTCAAGAGAGAAAATTGAGAGATAGACCGGGACCCTGCC
>JAFEGL010000046.1 GCA_018239895.1 Verrucomicrobiota bacterium | reverse complement strand
CGAGCAGCATCAAATGCAGCGTCTATGAACTTCATGCGCGGCCCTCGCACCCGATTGCCCCCGCATGGGAGGCCCACCTCGATTCGATCGATCTGAAAAATCTAAAAGCCATCCCCAAAGAGATCGATGCGATTGGACACCGGATCGTCCATGGCGGCAAGAAGTACCAAAAAAGCGTCCGGATTGATGGATCCGTCAAAGAGGCGATAAAAAAATTCGCCGACATAGCGCCGCTTCACAACAAGGCTGATCTGGAAGGGATCGAGACATTGGAAAAGCTCTTCCCCAACAAGCCGCAAATTGCTGTTTTCGACACTTCCTTCCATGCGACGCTGCCCCTCTCGGCCGCTGTCTATCCCGGCCCCTACGAATGGTACGAAGAGGGGATCCAAAAATACGGATTTCATGGAATTAGCTTTCAGTACTGCACTCGGAGAGTTCAAGAGCTCTATGGCCAGATGGGGAAAATTTTGATCTGCCACCTCGGATCGGGAGCATCGCTTTGCGCTGTTAAGGAGGGGAAAAGCATCGATACCACGATGGGGTTTACCCCGCTCGATGGGCTCATGATGGATACTCGCTCCGGCTCAATTGACCCGGGGATCTTGCTCTATTTGCTGGAAAAGAAAAAACAGACGCCTGAATCGCTTTCAAAAGTGCTCAATGAGAGATCGGGACTTTTGGGATTATCTGGCCTCTCGGCCGATATGAGAGACATCCTCGCTTCGGAAGACCCGAGGGCAAAGCTCGCGTTAGAAGTCTACCTCCACCGGCTCGTCAGCTCCATCGGCTCTTTGACAGCGGTCCTCGGCGGCCTCGACGCCCTCGTTTTCACAGCGGGGATCGGGGAAAACTCCCCCCTCGTCCGGAAACGGGTGTGCGAAAGTCTTAATTTTTTAGGAATTCACTTAGACCCTCAAGCAAATAGAGAGGTCTCTGCAAAAGACAGAGACCTCTCTCTTTCTGGATCTAAAACCAAAGTGCTGCTCGTCCACACGCAAGAGGCGTTTGAGATCGCCCGCGAATGTTGGCAGACTCTTACCACTTGTTGATGCAGTGGCATCTATCCAAAAAGTAGCAGTAAGCTAAGGCAGAAGATGAGAGTGCAGCAATGACTAAAGGGACAATCACACTTTTGCGAGAAGGAACATCTGAGTTTTCGTTCCGGTCAACGATCGGCTCGTATGTTCTCTCAACTTGAGGAGGAGCAACAGGTTTGCGCTGTTTGACTTCCATCTCTGGAGCCGGATCTTTTGGCTTAGCGTTCATTTCATCAAATTTTATCTGAATGAAATCAGCTACCCTCAATAGAATATCAGTAGGGCAAAGGTTCGCTTGATTCGAGCCAAAAGTTGCCGTTTTGAAGCTGGTATACTGAATGTGAGTAACCATATTAATTTTTTTAAAGTCCTTAAGAGCCGCTTCTACGGTGGCTGACCCGTAAACAGCAGTGGCCTGCCTTTCGAAATCGGCAACCGACATTGGGCCTGAGATATTTAAACTAGCACTCACAAAAACTCCTTTTTGTTTTATTTAATACGCATGTTATTATAAATAACACATTAATTATATTAAAGATGTAAAATTAACTTTAATTATAGCCGCCTTTTTGTAGAAATCCACCCATTTGCGGAATGTTGGACGAGTAATTGAATTTTTGGTACTCTTTCAAGATTTAACCGGGACATCCATGGACAAGCGCTCAATTCTATTCGTCATCTGCGTCACATTTGCATTTTTCGGCGTCCACACTTGGTTTGGCAACCAAGATCTGGAGCAGCGAAAGGCTTACGAAGTCAAAATGCAGGAAGAAAAAATCGCGCGGCAAAAAGCGCTCGAGGAAGAGGCCGCTAGCCGGACGGCAAAACTCGAAGATTTGCCTCTCGTGAATTTGTGCAAGGATGCCGCTGGAAAAGAAAAAGTGGCGAGCGCCCTCTCTTTTGGAGGCCATTTCGTGACGCTGGCTTGGGAAGCCCCTTTGCCCGATAAGCTCTTTTTAGACGGCAAGTCGCTCCAGCTCTCCTCAAGCGGCTACAAAGCGGGCGAGCCGGTCATCTACAGCAAAACGAATGCGAAAGCGATCGAAGTTCCAACGCTTGAAAACTCGATGGACCTCCAGCTCGTCGCTTTGACAGCGGAGCCGCGGGTCGTTTTGGGCGAATGGAGAAGCCAAAAAATGGCCATGCCCTACGCCTTCCTCGATGGACCCGCCATCGCCCTCTACAAGTCTGACAAAGGGTTTTTACCCGTCGGCGTAGTCAATGGAGGCAAAGTCAAATCGCTGGCCGAATTCGAGCGGCTGAAAAAACAGATCGTCCAGGTGAAAGTTGCCCTGACGCCTGGGGATGACGCCCAAGAGGAATTTTACGTCTTGCAAAACGATTACCAGCAGCTCGTCTTTTCGACGAGAGGCGGCAGTCTAGCTGAGATCAACCTCCCATTCAGAAGCAAAGAAGATAAAAGCAGCATCGTTAAAGAGATCGATATCGACCGGTCGATCTTAAAGCAATCTCCCAACAACGCCCGCTTTCCGCTCCATCCCTACTACATCAATGAGGGGAATGGAAAAGTGAGGAGAGATGAGGGATTTTTGGGCGGCTACTACCCGCTGCTCCGAAGAACGCAACTCAATGCAGCAGGCGACGAGACCAATAAGATCTCCCCCCAATTTTACTCCCTCAACATCGTCGGGGAAGATGACAATGTCGCAAATGGACTCTACCGAGTCACCCGCTTCGAGCCGAATTTGATCGAGTTCCAATCGACCTCTGGCCAGCGGAGAATCACGAAGACCTATTTCATCCCCGAAGATAAAAACGGCCCCTATTGCCTTCGCCTCACAATCCGGATCGACGGCGATGCGAGAGGCCTCTGGATAGGCTCTGGAATTCCCGACGCTGAACTGCTGGGAGGCTCGTATAGCCCTCTATTGAAAGTCCAAACGACCCGGGCCAAGTCGTCTGAAGTGGATGAGATCGACCTCCCCAAAAAAGGGCCCCTCGTCGTTACGACCATCTCCCCGAATTGGATCAGCAACTCGAACGGCTTTTTGGGCGTGATCATGGATCCCCTCGAAGAGGCGACAGGCGGCTACAAGGCGATCCAAATTCCGGGCAAAGAGGCCGTCACAAGGCTGTCTCTGATCGATGCGAAATACGATCTCTATCCAGCCGAAAACTACCCGGGCTATGCGACCTATATTCCCCTGAAGAGCGGCGAGATGAATTTCAGGATCTTCGCCGGCCCCTTCGATGAAAAACTCTTGAAGCAGCTCGATGATTTGTATGAGGATCCAGCGCTAGGATACAACCCCGACTACGCTTCGGCGCAGAGCATCCAAGGTTGGTTCTCCTTCATCTCCCGGCCATTTGCGAAATTCTTATTTTTCTTGATGCAGATTTTCTACATGGTCACCCGCTCGTGGGCCGCCTCGATCATTCTTTTGACGATCGCGCTGAGAGCCATGATGTATCCTCTCAACAACTGGTCGATCAAATCGACGATCCGGATGCAGGAGATCGCACCGAAAGTCAAGATCATCCAAGAGAAGAATAAAAAAGACCCACGCAAAGCCCAGCTGGAGGTGATGAACCTCTACAAGCAAGAAGGGGTCAACCCGTTTACAGGGTGCCTTCCCCTCTTGTTGCAAATGCCCTTCCTGATCGGGATGTTCTACCTTCTCAAGTCGAGCTTCCCACTTAGAGGCGCGATGTTCATCCCAGGATGGATCGACGACCTGGCTGCCCCCGATGTTCTATTTAGCTGGGATACCCCCATCTGGTTCATCGGCAACCAGTTCCACTTGCTGCCGATTTTGATGGCAGTCGTGATGTACTTCCAGCAGAGGCTGACCTCGAAGATCCCAAAAGATCCAAAGTTGATCACCGATCAGCAAAAGCAGCAGAAAATGATGGGCAATGTGATGTCGATCGTCTTTGCCGTGATGTTCTACAATTTCCCCTCAGGATTGAACATCTACTTCATGCTCTCGACGCTCCTCGGTATTCTGCAGCAGGTCTGGATAACGAAGAAAATGCAGAAGAAATAGAGATCTATGCTCGCGTGGGAAGAGTTCATTACCCAACTTGAGTCCCAGCTAGGTCCCGAGATCGTAGACGAATGGCTGCGTCCTTTAAAAATTTTAAAGTTCGACGCAGCCAATCTCTACTTGGAAGCTAAAGAACCTTTCCAAATCCACTGGTTCGAAGAACATGTACGTCCTCTTCTAAAAGAGAAGTTTCTCAACAACAATTCACGCCCAATCCGAGTCCACCTTTCGATTCCAGGAAACAGCCCGAAAACGAAGACGAAAGCGGAAGATCCCTCCTTCGAAATCAGACCTGACCCACTCGAGGCCGATTATACCTTCTCGAACTTCCTTTCTGCGTCTGAAAATCTGATCGCTCACAAGCTGCTCCTTGAGCTCACCTCAAAAACGCTCGCTTGGGCCTCTTTCAACCCGATCCTGATTTATGGACCGAAAGGCTCTGGAAAAACTCATCTTCTAACAGCGACGGCCCACGAGCTGAAAAAGGACATGAGGGTTTTCTACGTTAAGGCAGAAACATTCACAGAGCATGTAGTTCAGGCGATCCGGCTCGGGAAAATGCAAGAGTTCAGACACGCCTACCGGGAAATTGACGTTTTGATCATCGACGACATCCACATTTTCTCCCGTAAAAATGCTACGCAGGAGGAGTTTTTTCACACCTTCAACACCCTCCACACTCTCGGCCAGCAGATCATCCTCAGCGCGAATGTCGCCCCCTCGCAATTGATCGATATCGAACCCCGCCTCATCAGCCGATTCGAATGGGGCATTACGCTTGGGCTGGAAAAGTCAAACCAGATGGAGGCCATCCTCGATGCAAAAGCTAAGCTTTGGGGACTCAAATTAGCTCCAGCCGTCATTCCTCTGATCTTAAGCGAGATCACGTCCCGCCCGATCGAGGCGCTCCAAGCTCTCGCTCTTCGCTCAGATGGGACTCAAATCGAAGAACTCGCAGCGAGGCTCCTCCTCAAGGATTTCCTGACGCAGGAGCAGGAAAACGCCCTAACAGCCGAGCAGATCGTCAAATCGATCGCCGCCCATTTCGGGATCAAGCCGGAAGATCTTTTGGGGAAGTCCCAAATGAGGGAATTTGCCCTCCCACGGCAAATTGCGATGTACGCCTGCAGAGAAAGGCTCAAGATGCCGTTTCAAAAAATTGGGGAGCTTTTTGGGAGAGACCACTCGACCGTCATGGCGAGCGTAAAGCAGATTCAAAAAGGGGTCTTAGAAAAGAAAAGAGACCTGCTCGAAGCGATCAGGTCTCTGTAAAACACGCTTAGATCTTGATATAGCGTTCGCCTGGTTTTCCGCCGCCAAAAGCAGGGGCAGAAGGCATTTCGCCTCCAGGAGGCACTGGGAATTGGAAAGGTCCTGGATCTTCGCCAGCCATGATTTTCGATACGATTTCGCGCCACTTCTCAACAGTTTCAACAAAGAGCGGAGCAAATCTGCGCAGAGCGTTGGCGTCGACGCCTAGGCCCATATCGATGACGCAGTGCATCAAAATCAGTTCTTCTTTTGGTGCAACGCCAATGCCGCCGCCAGCCATCTGGCCGCCGAGCATCGATCCTTCCAGTAGCCTTTCGTAAAGCTTCAGCCGGATTTTATCATCTTTAGGAAGACCATCTAAGATTGGAGAGTAGAGGTACAACCGGTCAGAGTTCGGTTCATATGTAATATGTAAGGAAAAGGTATTATCGATCCCTAAAATACACGTGTTGTTTTCGTCAAACACGAGCCCTTCTAGGTTCAGCTCCTTGCCAAATTCCCTTAGGTTGGCTTTGGCATTCTCGTAGGACATTGGTTCCTCCTAAAACTTGGTTTGTATGTCAAAAATATAAAAAAGCACAGATTTGTATAAATCTTTACATGTATCGATGCAAGAAAAAACTGTTGGCGACCCTCTTGAGAGTCCCTCCACTGTGCAAATACAAAAAATCACTAATAATATTTTAATTAAACTGCCCCTTATTATCAATAACATTCGCTTGAAGAAAATCCTTGATTCTCCTTTAAAGAGGGAAAGAACTGACATATTTATGAAAATCAACATCCGCTCTTCTGAAGGAAACCCTTCTCCCTTAGGACTATCCATCCAAGGAACTTCCTGCAATTTTGCCGTTTTTTCCTCCCACGCGACGCAAGGGTATATCGGCCTTTTTTCCTCAGAAAATGGGAGCCCGGACCAAGAATTCCCCCTTTTTAGGACAGGGGATATTTGGCACATCGCCCTCGAGGGGATCCCCCCTGGCTATACCTACGCTTTCCGGATGGACCCCACCCGGTGGCTGGCCGATCCCTATGCAAAAGCGATCGCCTCCCCCTCCCACTGGGGCACCCCCCTAAAATCCCCCGCCGTCCATGCCCCCATCACAGTGCCCAGCCCCTTCGACTGGCAGGGGGTTGCCGCTCCGCAAATCCTCGATGAGGATCTGGTTATTTACGAAGCCCACGTCCGAGGATTTACCCGTGCAAGCAACATCTCCTCTCCCGGCACCTACAAAGGGCTGATCGAAAAAATCCCCTATTTGAAAAAGCTCGGAATCAACGCCATTGAGCTGATGCCCATTTTCGAATTCGACGAGACCCATTCAAAAAATCCGCCGCTGCTCAACTATTGGGGCTACAATCCTCTCCACTTTTTCACACCGATGAAGCGCTTCGCCGCCACGCAAGATCCGATCTCTGAATTCAAGACGCTCGTTCGCGAGCTCCATCGAAACGGGATCCTCGTCATCCTCGACGTCGTCTACAACCACACGGGCGAAGGGAAAGAGAGAGACTACTGCGTCCATTTCCGCGGACTCGACGATTCTGTTTATTACGAAGTCCTCTCCTCGGGAAAATACATCGACGTCACCGGTTGCGGGCACACGGTCAACGCAAACCACCCGCAAGTCAAAACGTTCATCCTCGACTCTCTACGCTACTGGGCCCAAGAGATGCATGTCGACGGGTTCCGGTTCGACCTCGGCGGCGCTCTCACCCGCGGCCCCGATGGGAAGACTCTCCCCAACCCTCCTCTCATCCAAGCGATCTCGAAAGACCCACTCCTCTCGAAAAAGAAACTGATTGCCGAAGTCTGGGATGCGGCGGGCCTTTATCTTCTAGGCGACTTCCCCAAATGGGGCCCCTGGCACGAGTGGAATGGGAAATACCGGGACCAAGTCCGCCGCTTCATCAAAGGGACCGACAACTATGCTGGAGTTTTTGCCGCTTCTCTTTGCGGAAGCGAGCCGATCTACGCAGCCCACTCGCCTCTTTGCAGCATCAATTTCATCACAGCGCACGATGGCTACACACTCCGAGATCTCGTCTCCTACCAAGATAAGCACAACATGGCCAACGGCGAACAAAACAAAGACGGCAATGACCAAAACGACAGCTGGAATTGCGGCGCAGAAGGGGCAACCACCTCGCCTCAAATCCTATCCCTCCGCGAAAAGCAGATGCGCAATTTCCTCCTCGCCCTTTTCCTTTCCCAAGGAATCCCGATGCTCGTCATGGGCGACGAATATGGCCACACGCGGAAAGGGAACAACAACCCGTACGTACAGGACAACGAGATCAGCTGGTACTTATGGAATAGAGCCGACCCCAAAATCATCGCCTTCACCTCATCCCTGATCAACTTCCGAAAAAACAATCCCCATTTCCGCAAAACCAAGTTCCTCACCGACGGGGACGTCACGTGGCATGGCCATGCGCCTCACACTCCCGATTGGAGTCCCTCTTCCCGCTTCGTTGCCTGCACGCAGCAAAACCACTACCTCGCCTTCAATGCCGACTACAAGGAGGCCCATATCGAGCTGCCACCCGGCGCCTGGCACACCCTCATCGACACATCCCTCGCCTGGGACGAACAACCTTTGATCACACAAAATAAAATCTCGTGTCCCGCAAAGTTCACCATGCAACCCTATTCAGCGATCTTGCTTGAGCAGTAAGGCGGAAAAGCCCCGCACCCCAGACAAATAATTATAAACTATAGAGGGGCGGCTGGCGCGCCCCTCTAGCAGAGCTTATTTTTGGGGCGCGGGGCAAAGCCCTGCATCATGCATATCATGCATCATCATGTGAGCCGCGCTTC
>JAFEGL010000045.1 GCA_018239895.1 Verrucomicrobiota bacterium | reverse complement strand
AGCGCGGCTAAACGATGAAACGATATAACGATGCAGGGCTCCGCCCCGCACCCCAGATAGATAGGAGGGACGCGCCGGCGCGGCAGTAGATGACCGGAAACTCCTTTGTTGCGATGCAGCAAAGCAGCCTTCTACACAAAATTACATTTGGTTGCTTTTTTTAAATGGGATTCCTATAATCGAACAGATCAATGACGTGACCGTGCATGAGCGACAAACGAAGAATTAGTTCACTGACATTACTCGCATTTCTCCTGGCGACGGCAACCGGCCCAGCCTATGGCGACGAACTGTATGAGGATAAGCGGGTCTACCGAATCGAGATTGTCGTCGATTCACCCGACTCGGAACGGAGCGATTCAAAGCCTATTCTCTCAAGGCTCAAAACGCACGAGGGAGATAGTTTTTCCCAACTCACCTTCGACAATGATTTAAAGACTTTGTCCCAAGAATACGAACGGGTAGAGCCATCCGTTCAAATGAAGGACGGCCAGCTTTACATCACGATCCATGTTACGCCGAAGCCGATCATCCACCAAATTGTCTGGAAAGGGAACGATCGATATAGCACCTCCTCGCTTCAGAAAGAACTCGATATCAAGCCGAATACTGTATTCAACCGGCAGGCTTTCAACAAAGCCTTCAACAAGGTGAAAGAGTTCTACATCAAGAAGGGGTATTTCGAGTCGCAACTTTCCTATTCGCTCGAGCCGATCCCCGGGACAAACCAGGTCGACGTCGTCATCGATGTCTGGGAAGGAAAATCGGGGCATATCAAGAAACTCGTCTTCAAGGGATTCACCGACAGCGAAAAGAGCGACCTCTCCGATCAAATGTACCTCAAGAAGTACAATTTCTTGACGAGCTGGATCAGCGGCACAGGTACGTTCCGCGACGAGGCTCTCGAGCAGGACCGGTCGACCATTTTGAATTACCTGCACAATAAAGGCTACGCCGACGCCCGGGTCGATATCGATCTCCAAGACGATCCCGGTTCTAATAAGCTTATTGTCGAGATCACAGCCCACCGAGGCACGCTATACAAGACCGGCAAGATCCAATTCGAAGGGAATACCCTTGTTCCGCTCGACGACATCGAACGGCGGGCGAACATCCATTCGGGAGAACCATACTCTCCAGAGAAAGTGAGAGAAACCTCTCAAGCTGTGAAAGATCTCTACGGCCAAAAAGGCTACATCGATGCCAGCGTCCAATTTGAGACGACTCTCGAGGAAGAGCAGCCGATTTTCAACATCGTTTTCACTATTGACGAAGGGCAGCAGTATAAGATTGGACTGATCCACATTTTCGGGAACCATTCGACGAAGAACAACGTCATTTTAAGAGAATCACTCTTAGTTCCAGGCGAAACGTTCGACTCCCGAAAACTCAAAGCAACGCAGCAGAGGCTTGAAGGGATCGGCTATTTCAAGACGGTGAACGTCTACGCCGTCCGGACGCCCGACGATATCGCCCTCGGCGACAATTATAGAGACGTCTACATCGAAGTCGAAGAGACGACGACAGGCAACGTCAGCCTCTTCATGGGCTTCAGCACGATCGACGACATTTTTGGCGGTCTCGAGCTCACCGAGAGAAACTTCCGGATTGCCGGCGTACCCAAGATTTTCAACGACTTCTCCGCATTGAGAGGCGGCGGCGAATACTTCCACGTCCGCGGTACGTTGGGTAAAAAGCAAAATAACATCCTCGTCTCCTGGATGGACCCCTACGTCAACGATTCGCTTTGGCGCCTCGGGGTTGAGTTGACCAGAACTTACAGCAAATTGCAGACCCACACTAAGATTTTGACCTACGGCGGTTCGGTCTTCACAAGCTACCCGATCAACAACTTCTGGACCTATGGCATGCGCCAGAGGGTCCGCCAAACAGACGACTTCGTTCAGTTGTCGGCCTATGGAACAGGCCCGATAGCTATGGCCTCTTTGGAGGCACAGAAAAAAGTGCTCGATCAGAAAGGGCTCGTCTCCGCCTTCAGCGTAAACCTCGGCTACGATTCGACTGACAGCGCCTTCAAGCCCCACCGCGGCTGGCGCTCGATCTTCGAGGGGGAAATCGCCGGCGTGGGCGGAAGCTTCTACTTCGGGAAACTCAGCTACCTCAACTCGATCTATTTCCCGCTCTGGTCTAAAGGAACCCTTAAGTTCCGAGCTGAATTCAAATACCTCTTCCCTTACGGAAGGACCAAACAATTTGCCATGCCTTACAGCGAGCGGCTCTTCCTCGGCGGCGAGACAAGCGTCAGAGGTTATAAACCCTTCATGCTCGGGCCTCTGGTCAAACTCCTCGACGATGCGGGCGTCCCACAAAATACCGATACCCCGCTCGGCGGCAACTCATCTACATTCTTTTCGCTCGAGTACAATCAAGAGATCCTCAAAATCCTCGACGCCTTTGTCTTCTATGATATCGGCAGCGTGACGACTAAGAGGCTCTCGATGGAAAAAATGCGCGCCTCGGTCGGAGGCGGCGTCCGGCTCGACATTGGAAACAGAACGCCGATCGTCATCGGCTGGGGCTATGTGCTCAACTCCCTCGATCGGAAAGAAAGAAATCATAAGTATCAGCCCTTCTACTTCTCGATGGGCGGACAGTTTTAAACATTTAAGGAGACCTATGCGAAATTCCAAGTTCTTTCTTACTACACTCGCCCTTTGCGGGATGCTGGCCGGATCGGCTTTTGCCTCTGAAGGCCCTGTCATCGGCGCTGTCAATCTCGCTACCTGCGTAAACGAGTCGAAAATGGGCAAAAAAGAGCAAGAAAATCTGCAGAACCTTCAGAAGCAGATGGCCTCCATGATCGAAGACACCGAAAAAGAACTCAAAGAGATTTCGGCTAAATTCGAAGACAGCGAGTATCTCGACAGCCTCTCTCCCAAAGCGGAAGAAGAGCTGAAAACCCGCTTCCAAACGCTTCAGGAAGACATGGGCCGCTACCAGAACCAATACTACCAAGTGATGCAGCACTCTCAATACCAGATGTACCAAAAGATGAGCGCAAACATCGCAAAGGCTTCTGAAAAGGTAGCGAAACAAAAAAAACTCGATTACGTCGTGAACAAAGAAGCTTGCTTCTACATCCGCCCTGATCTTGACATCACGACCACTATCATTTCTGAGCTGGACAAATCTTTCGATCTCGAATCAAAAGGAAAAAAACTCTCTGACAACAGCGAAGACGCACCATTGAATGCTATAGAGGAATCATCTCTCGAAAACGCGGGATGATGTATGGCCCAAAAGAGTTTTAAGTTAGATGAGCTGGCGCAGTTAACCAGCTCTCAACTGGTAGGCGACCCTGAGTTCGTCGTCACCGGTGTCAACACTCTAGAAGAGGCGCTCCCCGCGGACGCCTCTTTTCTCGCGAACCCCCGTTATCGCGAAGCGATGAAAAAAAGCGCTGCAGGCGTTATCTGCGCTGAAGCGGCTGAAACCGACGGGAAAAACTATCTCGTCTCGAGCAACCCCTCCCGCGCATTCCAAATCATTGCAGAACTTCTCCTCATCCAATCGAAACACTCTGGTTTTGAAGGGATCCACCCGACAGCGGTGATCCACCCCTCGGCCCAGATCGGTCCAGGGGCACAAATTGGCCCCTACGTTGTCATCGACCGGGACGTCCAGATCGGCGCCCGAGTCCAAATCGGCCCCCACGCCTCGATCGGCTTTGAAACGAAAATCGGCGACGATTGCGTGATCCACCCCTCCTGCGTGATCCGCGAGAGGTGCCACCTCGGCAACCGGGTAACTCTCCAGCCGGGCGCTGTGATCGGCTCCTGCGGCTTTGGCTATATCCCTGACAGCCAGGGAAGATACATCAAGCTCGAACAGCTGGGGAACGTCATCCTCGAAGACGATGTCGAGATCGGCGCCAACACGACCATCGACCGCTCCCGCTTCAAACACACAGTCGTCAGGAAGGGCTCCAAGATCGACAACCTCGTCCAGATCGCCCACAATGTGGAAGTCGGCGAGCACAACGTCATCGCCGCCCAAACCGGCATCGCAGGCTCAGCCAAGACAGGCAAACATGTCATGCTGGGAGGCCAGGTTGGCATCCTCGGCCATGTGGAGCTAGAAGATCAGGTCATGGTAGCGACCCGCGGCGGCGTCAGCAAATCGATCAAGACGGGCAAATACCGAGGCAGCCCCGCCATCCCCATCGCCGAATACAACCGGCAAGAGGTCCACGTGCGCAAGCTAGAAGAGTATGTGCAAAGGATCAAAGATCTAGAGAAGAAAATGGAAAAAGGGTGCTAACGCACCCTCTTTCGATTTTGTTTAGACTGGAGGGAGATGCGAAGCGGCGATGTCGAGGTCTTGGCGGATATAAGAGGCATCTCCCAAAATTGCTGTTAATTGCGTAACAAGATCACCATAGTTATGGTTATTGTATGCGGTCTGAGCATTGGCGAGAGCATTTTCAAGATAATTTTTTGTGGTGGCCAATCCGTTGAGGTCGATCCCAAAGTTAATCGTTGGATTGTTTTTAATCATCGTCTCAATTCTTGAGAAATAGTCTTCAGCGTCTGCAGCGATTGATTTAGCAGTGGCTAAATTAGCATCAGGAGAGTTATTCGGCCAAGCATTTTGAATCGCAGCTAGGTCGCCATTTTCAGTTGTCAACATCGTGGAAACGGTATTGGCATTGCCACTTGCTTGTTGAGCTTCATTATATGCATTATCATAAAAACCGGCGCCATAGCTAAGCTCTGCCTGGGCAAGTTCGTTCATCGCGCTGACTTGAGCGTCTTTTGCCTCGACTAATTTAGTTTCCAAAGCAGTCGCTTGATCGGGAGATAACATTTCGAGGTTCCGGATGGTGATTTGGAGGCTATTGATTGTGTTTTGTAGATTATTGACGAGGGCCTTTGCAGCGTCGATCGCTTGTTTTGCTTGGTT
Organism: Verrucomicrobiota bacterium; assembly: GCA_018239895.1. Taxonomy (GTDB): domain Bacteria; phylum Chlamydiota; class Chlamydiia; order Chlamydiales; family SM23-39; genus SZAS-17. The sequence continues at coordinate 146,361 of JAFEGL010000045.1, read as the reverse complement.
CGGATCGCCTAATAAAGCGGCGTGAGATGAGCTTGTAACATTAGTAATCATAATTTATGTTCCTTAATTTAATAGATAAAATAGTGCTTAGTAAGATTATAGCATTAAATTATTTATTTGTCAATTCAAGGAAATAAAAAGCAATCCGTTAATTACAAGTTACTTAGGACTGATTATAGAGAGCTGCAAGACGGTTATAAAGCTCGTCGAGCTGCTTTTGCCCCTCTTCGATCTCTTGGAGAAGCTTCTTGATCTGGTCTCCCTTGCCAGCTTGAGAAGGGTCGGCTAGCTGGAGGTTCTTTTGCTCTAAGCTCATTTCAAGCTTTTCGATCTGGTCTTCGCAGGCCTTGACCTGGAACATATTCACCTTGGGCTTACAGGAGCTTTTCGAGGACTCCGATTTCTTGGAGACGGGCTTCTCTTCTTGCCAGCCCACTTGTTCGAGGAACTCGTCGTAGGTGCCCGAAAAGAGCTCTTGCTTCTGCTTGTGGCATACGACGAGCTTGTTGAAAGGGATCCGGCGGAGCATCCACTCGCTGTGGGTTACGATGACGACTGATCCGGAAAAGGTTTCGATCGCATCGATGAGGGCCTCGATCGATTCGATATCGAGGTGGTGGGTCGGCTCGTCGAGGAGGAGGAGGTTGCAGGGCTGGGCTAAAATTTTACCGAGCAGAACGCGGCTCTTTTCGCCTCCAGACAAGACCGAGATCGATTTTTTGGCCAGATCGCCGCTGAACATCATGACGCCGCAAATCCCCCGAACTTGGGTGAAGTTGAGGTTGGTATTAGCCGAAGAGATCTCTTCTTCGACCCGGAGCTTCGAGTCGAGCCGGTCGATCGAGGTTTGTCCGAAATAGCCGATCCGGAGAGCTTGCGATGTGGTGAGATTCCCTTTTTGCGGAGTGACTTCTTGGACAAGAAGCTTGAGAAGGGTCGACTTGCCGTAGCCGTTTTTCCCGATGATGGCAATCCGGTCTTTGTTTTCAATGATGAGCGAAAAGTCGTCGATGAGAGGTTTTTCTGGATCGTAGGAGAATTGAAGCTGAGCAGCATCGATCATCTTTTTCCCCATGAAAGGGACCTCATGGAAGGAGAAGTCGAGATCGTGGAGCCCTTTGAGCTTTTCCAAAGTGGGAAGCTTGTCGATCATCTTCTTTTTCGACTGGGCTTGGGTCGCTTTCGAAGCTTTGGCCCCGAACCGGTCGACGTACGATTGCATGTGGGCCCGCTTCTTTTCGATATTCTGGCGGGTCTGCTCGTAGGTCTCTTCTTCCAAAGCGATCATCTGGAACATATCGGAGCTTTTCCCTTTGAGCTTGTGGATTTTTTGCCGGTGGATCGCCATCATCTGATTCGTCACATCGTCGAGGAATTGGAGATCATGGGAAATGAGGATCATCTCCCCTTTCCACTCTTTCAAGAACTGGGTCAAAAAGCGGACGGAGAGGATATCGAGATAGTTAGTCGGCTCATCGAGGAGAAGGCAGTCGGGCTCCGACACAAGAACTTTTGCCAGCTGCACGCGGAGCTGATAGCCGCCCGAAAGGCTGTCGGGAGAAGAATCCATCTGCTCTTCGGAGAATCCGAGGCCGAAAAGGAGCCTCTCTGCCTTGTAGAGGCAATCTTTCTCATCTTCCGGCAGGCCGAGGGCTGCTTCTTCGAGGATAGTCGGTTTTGAAAAGCGGATCTGCTGCTCGAGAACCCCGATCCGATACCCTTTGGGAGAGACGATCGTGCCTCGATCCGCTTTCTCTTTTCCAGCAAGGAGGCGGAACAAAGTAGACTTGCCAGAGCCGTTGCGCCCAATGAGGCCGCATCTCTCCCCTTTTTGCAAAGTGAACCCAGCCCCTTCTAAAACAATTTGGGTACCGTAAGCGAGAAAAATCCCTTCTGCTTGAATCATAGCTATTCTGAATCCGTTAAGACACTTCTAGACTAAAGGAGTGAAGATTTCCAATCCAGCATTGAGGATTTGGTTGGAAAGAGAAGGGCTTGCAGCCTGCTCGTTATCGACCGGCGAGCAGTATTTTAAATCTACTTCAAGGATCTCCATCGTTTTGCTGGCGAATTCGGGCGATCGGATCAACCAGTCAATCTCGTAGTCTTGCCGTTCCAAACTCTTAGGCCCCAAATTGGAGCTGCCGGTAAGGACCGATTCGCCATCTACAATGAGGATCTTTTTGTGATAAGAGACGTTTGGCACATCGTATTCGAGAATCAGGATATTCTCTTTGGGCCGCCCTTCAAACCACTGCTTGTAGCCATGGCGGCTCCTCTCTGCAAAACTGTGGTGAAGAATCGGATTGTCTCGTCCCGCTTTATTCGTGATGAGGGTAATTTGAATACCGCGATTCGAGGCGCGAATGATCGCATCTTGGATTTTTTTCGTAGGAAAGCTGTAGAGATGGGCAAAGACAAGCGTACGCTCCGCCCGGTCGATTTCCTTTACCATCGCCTCTTCAAGAGAACCTTTTGTATGCTCCGGGCCTGAAGGTAAACAGGCTAAAGAGAGCTGATTCACTTTAGTCGGATCTGCGTCGAATTCAGGAATTTTGGTCAGTGTTGGATCTGGGAGCTCTTGACGGGGAGAGCACTTCTTATCTTGCCGGTATTTGTAAATCTCGACGAGTTTGCTCGCCTCGATGTGGAGCCTCGCTCCCAACCCGTTCTTGTCAGGAGAATGGAAAACAAAATCTTGGTCTCTGAAAGCAGCGGGACAAATTCGGTTGAGTATAGGCCCGTAGGGATCTTCTTCAGGATTTGGCTCTTCAAGGCCCGATGCGTCGGTAAACATCGAAACAGCGCCCGATCCACCGATGACGAAGTAGGCACCGCCGTCGATCACGAGCATTTTCGTGTGGTTTCCCGTGATTAGATCTCTCCGCTCGGGACATTTATACAAAATATACTCTTCATGGGCGATATTCAGAAAACGGTCGGGGTATTTGCGGCTCAATTCGGCGATCTTTTCTCTGTTCTTGGCTGTGTGGTAGACTTTGCTCGAGATGATGGAAACCTTGAGGTTGGGCTTCTCTTCCATCCTCTGTTCGCAAAGCTCGAGGATCCGATCGAACGATCTCCCTCCTGCATAGCAGCCCGAGAAGACAATCGATTGCTCCGCATGCTGAATCAGTTTGCATTTCCACTCGAACGACTCAACCGAATCTTTTGGCAAAATGGCCGAATATTCGCTTTTTGAATCCAAAGTGACAAGCGGGGCGATGGGGGCCGTCTGGGCCGGATCGAACAGGTAGTTGATTGGCGGCGTTCTGCTGCAGGTACCGATCAGCTTGGATATCAAGAATATATTCAAAAGCCCAAGCCCGGCCGTTACAATGCCCAAAGGAGGCATCAAAACAGCTGCGTAAATGGAGACAGCAATCGCGAGGGTCGTAATAATGACCAGAGCGACTTGCTTAATAAGTTCCGCTTTATGGTATTGTTCAAAAGTTTTATTGCCGGGAATTTCATAATCCCCAAAGCCTCTGCCTTCTACAACATCTAATGAATTCATAATTTGTACATCTATTTCGTAAAAATTATAAAACGGATAAAAATATAAAACTACCTAAACGATTTACTTACAAAATTACCGGAATAGCTTACCTACACTAAAAATATTTTTCAATATCAAAAATCTCTTGCAATCCCCCTCTGCACACCGCTATTTACAAAAGAGGCGGGTCTCAAAAGATAGGGGGAGCCCATGCTCGAGATCTATTTCAAGACCGTCCGAGATTTAGAGTTCAAGCGGATCCCTGAATTCCGGACAGGGAGCTGGATCTACATCAAAGAGGCGACTCTCGACGACTTAAGCAAGATCGTCGCCATCACCGGCCTCGACATCGCCGACATCCGCGACAGCCTCGACAAGTATGAACTGCCCCGGATTGAGCACATCGGCGAAAGCATCGTCTTCTTCGTCCGCCATCCGGGAGAGGTGGAACTTGGACTCTACACAGAGACCCTGACCATGATCGTCACCAACAATGCCGTCGTCGCCATCTCTCCCCACCGGAGCGAGATCGTCGAGCAGCTCATCGCCAGCAACACGACGCTCGGAACAACACAAAAAGCAAAGCTCATCCTCCACATCCTCCTCAAAATCACTCAAGACTACACAAATAGCATCAAGAGAGTCCGCCACTCGATTCTGGAGCCGCGCAAAGGGCAGATCGTCGACAGCAACGTGATCATCGCTCTCATGAGAAACGAAGAGATCCTCAACCAGTATCTCACTGCGCTCGTCCCGATGCGAAATCTTCTCGAGAGCATGGCCGCGGGCCGCTACGTGAACCTCTATGAAAAAGACATCGGCCTCCTCGATGACCTCATGATCGCCATCCGGCAGTCGGAAGATGTCTGCCGCGTCAACATCAAGAGCATCCGGAGCCTTCGCGATTCGTATCAGATCATCTTCACAAACGACGTCAACCGGACCATCAAGTTGCTGACCGCCTTAACCGTGATCGTCACCATTCCGACAATCGTCGCCTCGATCTACGGGATGAACGTCGCCCTCCCCTTCCAGAACAAACCTTACGCCTTCCTCTTCGTTCTCGGAGTGACTCTCGTCTTAACCATCGTCGCCATCTTGCTTTTCTTGCGAAAACGTTGGCTATAAACTTATCTCTTGATTACAATCTCCCCCTTTTTCAAGGAGATTGTTTATGTTCCATCTACTTCTTTATGCACTTCCCCTCGCTTCCAGCACTTACTCTGAAACGCTCTATCCCGAATGGGGCCAATGGCTCGAGAACAAAGAGACGATCTATGAAGAGAAGACCGAGCACCAAGATCTGATCATTTTCGAAAACCCCCGCTTCGGCAGGGTCCTCTCTCTCGATGGAAACATCCAGACGACGACTGCCGACGAGCCGATCTACCACGAGATGATGGTCCACGTTCCCCTCCTCCACCACGCCAACCCCACCTCGATCCTGATCATCGGCGGCGGCGACGGCGGCATCCTGCGCGAAGTCCTCCGCCACCAGACGGTTCAAAAGGCGATCCTCGTCGAGATCGACGGCTCGGTGATCGAGCGGAGCCAGCTCTATCTCCCCAGCCTCTCGAACGGGGCGTTCTCCGATCCGAGAGCCAGCGTCGTCGTAGACGATGGGGCCAAATACGTAAAAGAAACCACAGAAAAGTTCGACGTCATCATCTGCGATTCGACCGACCCTGTTGGGCCGGGCAAAGTCCTCTTCACCCCTGAATTTTATGGCGACTGCAAAAAACTGCTCAAGAAAGATGGAATTTTTGTGAACCAGAACGGAGTTCCGTTCCTCCAGAAAGATGAGCTATCTCTCACCCTCAACAACAGACAGCCCCACTTCAAGCACGTCGGCTTCTACGTGGCACCCGTCCCGACCTACGTAGGCGGCTTCATGGCATTCGGCTGGGCCTCTGACAAATCGTACCGGACCCCTAAAAAAGTCCTCCAAGAGCGGATGGCCCGAGTGAAAGGGAAAATGGTCTACTACACCCCCGACATCCACCTCAGCGCCTTCGCTCTCCCCCAATTCATGCTCGACGAAATTGAAAAGAGGTGAGCTCTGACTCACCTTAGACAATCAAGAGGGCGGGGTTTTCCAGATACTTCTGGACTGTCTTCATGAATTTTGCTCCGTCGGAGCCGTCGATCACTCGGTGGTCTGCGGAGAGGGTGATGGTCATCTTTTTGCCAGGGACGACTTGGCCGTTTTTCACCCGGGCGCAGTCTTCGATCCCCGCGACGGCGAGAATCGCCGCTTGCGGCGGGTTAATCACGGCGATGAATTCGGAGACGCCGAACATCCCCATGTTGGAAATAGTGAATGAGCCGCCTTTGTACTCTTCAGGCTGGAGTTTGCCAGCTTTAGCTTTTGCGGCCAACGATTTCACTTCGGAAGAGATCTCCCCCAAATCTTTGAAGTCGGCGTGGCGAACGATTGGAGTGATGAGCCCTCCATCAATCGTCACAGCGATCGAGATGTCGATTGTTTTGAAGAGGACGATCGATTGGTTGACCGAGTTGAAGCCGCTGTTGACGTGGGGATGTTCGCGCAAAGCCAGAGCGCAGGCGCGGACCACGAAATCGTTGTAGGTGACTTTGAGGTTAGCTACTTTCAATTGCTCGCGCAAATTGAAGAGGGCCTCTGCGTCGATGTCTTGGCCGATGTAGAAATGGGGAATGAAGGTTTTCGATTGCTGGAGTCTTTGGCCCACCACTTTGCGCATCGGAGTGAGCGGGATCTCTTCAAATGTGCCCGGCGCAATTGTCGGCGTCTCGCGGCGCCCAAAAGAAACTGGTTGATCGGGTTGAGCCAGATCGAGATCGCGGCTTGTCACGCGGCCTCCAGGACCGCTCCCTTTCACCGTACCCAAATCGAGCCCTTTCTCGCGCGCCATCTTTTTCGCCAGCGGAGAGGCTTTTCCCTTCTCGCCGCCGCTCGGAAACTCAAATGCATATTTTTCTAACGGTGGCTCTGGGATGAATGCAGGCTGTTGCATCGCGCCGCCCACGGGAGCCGCTGCTGCCGCAGCTTTTGGAGCGGGCGCCGCCGCCGCTTCCGCTTTCGGTTTAGGAGCCGAAGGTTGAACCCCTTCCGGCTGGTAGCCTTCGATGCTTTCGTTCGCCTTCTCTGTGAAAATGGCGATCGGCTGGTTGACGACGGCTCCACCGCCTTCAGCCACCAAAATTTTTCTTAAAAACCCTTCGTCGAGGGCATTGTACTCTACCGTCGCCTTGTCGGTCGCCACCTCGACGAGCAGTTCGCCCGATTCGACTTTATCGCCCACTTTTTTATGCCATTTGGCAATAGTCCCCTCTTCCATGGTGGGAGACAGTTTAGGCATTGTGACGGTAAAGGGCATAAAACCTCATTGGCTGATTGCTGCAATTATAGGAAATTGCCGATTTTGAACAAATGCGAATGTTAGACTTTATTATAGGCAAGGGTTGTTGGGACTATGGCCTCATGGAAGACGTTCGCCACGGGGGGAACTTGGGGCGGCGGCGCCGGGATCGGCCACGGGTTCAGCGGGAACTGGTATCCCACCATCTCTGTGTAAATGGGGATGTAGGTCGTCTGGTAAACGGGCGTCGACACGGTCACGCCGTCGATGATCTCCACTTTGATGTGGTCGAGCGTCCGGATGACATGGTAATCGGTGACGAACTCCTTGAAGACGATCTGGGCATTCGGCACTTGCTTAGGCAAAAATGGGCCCTTGGCCGGATTATAATAAATCCCGACCGAGTTCGAGCTCTCGGAGATCCGGTCGTAAGCAGGCATCTGGTTCGCATCCATGAACTCCCGCGTCTGGTTTCGGATCGCCTCGCGACGGAGCTGATCCAGCTCCGACTGGTAGGCGCAGTTTCGGCTCGTCTGCTGGATGCCGCGGACCGCCTGCTGAATGCCTCCCATCAACATGCCGAGGCAAAAGCCGGTCGTCACATCTTCAGCGACAATCCGCCCTTGCTCCATCAACACTTCGCCCACAGCGGCTGGATTCTGTTTTTCGAGAGCTGCCCGAACCGCTTTCATCGTGACGCCCATGAGAACCATGGCGGTGCCAATCGCGAGGACGATGGGGGAAAATGGATTTGGAGTCACAAGCGAGTAGCCAAGGCCCGATCCAATCAAGTTCGATCCAACGCGGACCCATGTTTGCGGCTGCGCCAATTCGTAGGCAATCGCGAGGATCTTTTTCGCCAGCTCCATCGGCGCTTTCAAAGGATGAGCTACCAGATAAACAGCCCCTTTCACGGCCATGTGGAGAAGGTTCTTGAGCATGTTCAAGATGTTCAATCCTGCTTTCAAGGGAAGCTTGGCTAAAAACATCGCAAGTTCCATGTACCACTTCCCTTGTCCAACAGTGGAAAGCTGCTCGCGGAACCGGTCGAAGTTCGGGGTATTGAAGGTCCTGTCGATTTCCTGAAGGAAGTAATCGATTTTGTCCTGGATCCAGAAGTTGGGCATCAGCCGATCGAGCTCTGTTTCTCCCAAAGTCAGCTGAGTAATCGCCCGCTCTTTGAGAGCGGACGCTTTTTGCTCAACTGAAGTAAAGAAATTTGTGCAATCAATACCAGAACAAACCGATCGAATCATAATTTTAATCCTTAATTAAGGAAGTAATTATGCATTCTGACTCAAATTAATCAAAGTTCATTTCTTTTGAGCTTTCCTAGCCTCCTCAAGCATGTAGTTGGCCCCCATCGCCTGGAATGCTGTGTAAAGGGTTTTGGCGGCTAAACCGCGCAACAACCCTTTTGCCCCCTGTGTTCCGAGGACCTGTCTCCAAGCCGCTACATAACGATATTTAGTATTCGTATGGTGCATCAAGGAGGGATTCATCTGTAAAACATTTTTCAATCTTTCAAAGACCCAGACGGGAACGCCGATATGGAGGGACATCGGCAGAGACTTCAGAGCGATTCCAGCAGGGGAGCCTGGATCCAAACCGGTCAGATCCACAACGACTCGCGACCAGTACCTTTCCGATTTGGAATAGAGGAGCCAGACGCCTAGCTGTTTTACACCATTCGCACCAGCCCCTTTGTAAAGATGGGAAATTCTTTCTCCCTTTCGTACCATGGAAAGATTCTCATTCGCTTGCCACATGATGCGCAAGGTATCTGCCGGATTGATGGCGATTTCAGCGACGGCGAGACTTCCGGAAAAAGCCCAGTCTGCTTTCTGTTTTCCATAAGGGCTATTTCTAAAATGTTCATCTAAAGTCGGCTTGAACAAGAGTCCCATGGATTTGAAGAAAACCCGGTTCGTTTCCCTGAAGAGATGGGCCCCCATCCCCACGCCAAAATGGGCGATGGACCGTTTTCTCATCCCGTCGATGGCCCCCTCATGGATCCAATCAATTGCCCTCCACATCGAAATGTTATCTCGGCAGCAGATTGCAGAGACCCGATTCAGTGCATTGAGCAGAGGTGTTTGCACGACCATGACTTGAGTGCCCAGTAAAAATCCGTTCCACATTTTTTGAGACATCGAAGGTTGTGTCGGTTGTACGCTCATTTTCATCTCCGTTGTTAAGAAATTTTTGGAGCGCAGAGTAGAGCATATAAATTTTTTTTGATCAATATCTATTCCACAAAGTTCTTGAATCGATTATCCTAGATGGCATGAAAGAGCTAAAATACTACGGAATCCACGCTTGCCTGGCCCTTTTTGAGAGGCGGAGACAAGATATTTTTAGAGTCTACCTCGACGAGTCAAATGTGAAGACCTTCGGCCCCCTCCTCAAATGGTGCGCGGCCGAGCGCAAAGTCTACCGGATCGTCCCCCCAACGGAACTAAACAAGGTGTCCGACTCGATCCACCACGAGGGGATCTGCGTCGTCGCCAAGGAGCTTCCGCCGCTGGTTGAGGCCGACCTGTTCAAGGTAAAATGGCCGAAGAGCGTATGCCTCCTCTACTTGGACGGGGTCCAAAACCCCCACAACATCGGCTCGATTTTGAGGACTGCGGCCCACTTCGGGATCCCCTACATTTTGGGCGATCAGCTCCCCTCCCTTTCCCCTTCCGCCTGCCGGATCGCCAAAGGGGGCGCAGAGATTGTCCGCCTCGTCTCGCTGAAAAAGGCGCTCGAAACAATCCAGCATCTTCAAAAACAGGGATTCGTCTTTTCGGGAACTTCGTCGCACCAAGGGACCTCGCTTTACCAATTCCAATTCTCTCCCCGCTCGATCATTGCGATGGGTTCCGAATCGGACGGCGTCAAAAAGGCCTTTTTGAAAAATGCGATCTCCATCCCGGGGACCGGCTCTGTCGAAAGTCTCAATGTCTCGGTAGCTACCTCGCTTTGTCTCGGAGAATTTTGCCGGCAACACGCGGGGAAGTAGAATGTTGAACGGTTATCTCGCGCCGCCAGGATTGGAAGAGACGCTCGAACGGGAATTGAAAAATATCAAGAGACGCTACGGGAGGCTTTTTCTCGGAGAAGGAGAGTCCCACTTCGCCCAAAATATCTGGCACGATGCCCAAATCATCCCGTTCACATCGATTTCTGACGGGGCGAAAAAACTCAAGGCGCTCCAAAAACTGTGGGCCTACTATCCCTATTCGCATATCCGGAGAGGGCAGCTGATTGCGGAGCAACTCCCCTACTTCGCCCCCAAACCGATCCTGTTTCCAACCCCTTTGCCAACGGCGCCGCTCGGTTCTTGGACGCTCATCGATGAAAACACCATTTTAGCTTCGGCCCATTGCTCGAGTCCATTCGCGCACGGCGAGGTCCACTTCCAAGAGACGAAAGAGCCGCCGAGCCGGGCGTATCTCAAACTCTGGGAGATCTTGACTCTGATCGGGGTGAGGCCGCAGCCGGGCGAGAGATGTCTCGAGATCGGAGCGAGCCCCGGAAGCTGGACCTGGGCGCTGAATCGCTTGGGAGCCGAGGTGATCGCCGTCGATCGGGCCGATCTCGATCCTAAAATTGCCGCGCTTCCCAACGTCGCCTTTTTGAAAAGGGACGCTTTTTCATTGGGTCCCGAAGATCTTCCGCCCCTCGACTGGGTATTTTCAGACGCGATTTGCTATCCTCAAAAACTTCTCGAGTGGATTCCCCGCTGGGGCCGGACAAAAATGGTCTGCACGATCAAATTCCAAGGAAATGAGGACTATGCAACAATTCGAGAATTCGAAAAAATCGAGGGGAGCAAGATTTTTCATCTTTTCCACAATAAGCATGAATTGACCTGGGTAGGCGGAACGTGATATGAGCTTGGATATGGCTAAGAAATACGACGAAAGCGCCGTACTCTCCCTTGATCCGCTCGCCCACATCCGACTCCGCTCGGGGATGTACATCGGACGCCTCGGCGACGGGACCCACCCCGACGACGGGATCTACGTGATGCTCAAAGAGGCGATCGACAACTCGGTCGACGAGTTCATCATGGGCAACGGGAAAAAGATCGAGATCGATCTCAACGAAAAAACCTCGACCGTCTCTGTAAGAGACTGGGGCCGGGGCATCCCTCTCGGCAAAGTGATCGAGTGCGTCAGCCAGATCAACACCGGGGCCAAATACAACGACGACGTCTTCCAGTTCTCTGTCGGCCTAAACGGGGTCGGCCTCAAAGCGGTCAACGCCCTCTCCTCCAGCTTCACCGTTAAAAGCGTCCGAGACGGCGAGTTCATCGAGGTCGAGTTTGCCCAAGGGAAACTCAAGAACAAGAAAAAAGGGAAAACGAAAGAGGAGACCGGCACATTCATCGAGTTCACTCCCGACGCCGCCATCTTCAAAAAGTACTCCTTCCAAAAAGAGCTTATTCTCAAGCGGCTCTGGCATTACGCCTACTTGAATGTGGGGCTCACTCTGACGTTCAACGGGCAAGGGATCGCCTCCAAAAACGGCCTTCTCGATCTTCTGAACGAAGAGGTAAAAGAAGATCGGCTCTACGAACCGCTCCACTACCGGGGCAAACACATCGAATTCGCCTTCCTCCACTCCTCGAGCTACGGCGAAACCTACTTCTCCTTCGTCAACGGGCAGTATACCCACGACGGAGGGACCCACCTCTCGGCTTTCCGGGAAGGGATCTTGAAAGGGATCAACGACTTTTCGAAAAAAAACTTCCAAGGGCTCGACGTCCGCGAAGGGATCGTCGGGACGATCCTCGTCAAAGTGAAAGATCCGGTCTTCGAATCCCAAACCAAGAATAAGCTCGGCAACAACGAAATCCGCGGCCCCATCATCCAAGAAGTGAAAGACGCCGTCCAAACTCTCCTCTACAAACACGAAGACGTAGCGAAAAAGATCCTCGAAAAGATCCAGTTCAACGAGAAGCTGAGAAAAGAGCTCGCCGCCGTCAAAAAAGAGGCGAAAGAGAAGCAAAAGAAGATCTCCTTCAAAATCCCGAAGCTCCGCGACTCAAAGTACCACTTCGGCGACGGATCGAAAGAGGGGGAAAATTCGATGATCTTCCTCACCGAGGGGGACTCGGCCTCCGCATCGATCGTCATGACGAGAGACCCTCTAACCCAAGCTGTCTTCTCCCTGCGAGGAAAACCGCTCAACGTCCATGGGATGAAGATCGAGCTCCTCTATAAAAACGAAGAGATGTACAACCTCATGTCGGCCCTCAACATTGAGGAAGATGTGGCGAACCTCCGCTACAAAAAGGTCATCTTGGCCACCGATGCCGACGTCGACGGGATGCACATCAGAAACCTTTTGACCACCTTCTTTCTCACCTACTTCGAAGGGCTCGTGATGAACGGCCACCTCTACATCTTAGAAACTCCCCTCTTCAAAGTGAGAAACAAAGAGAAGACGATCTACTGCTACTCCGAAGAGGAAAAAGAAAAAGCGGCCCAAGAGCTCAAAAAAGGGATCGAGATCACCCGGTTCAAAGGACTCGGCGAGATCTCCCCCGACGAATTCAAACAGTTCATCAGCAAAGACATTAGACTGATCCCCGTCATTGTCCAAAACCTCTCCGACGTCAAGCCGACCCTTGAATTCTACATGGGGAAAAATACTCCGGCCCGGAAAAACTTCATCATGCAAAATCTAGAGATAGACAATGGATGATCTGAAAAACCAGATGAAGGATCACTTCATCAAGTACGCCTCCTACGTCATCCTCGACCGCGCCATCCCCAACGTCGTCGACGGCCTCAAGCCCGTTCAGCGGCGGATCCTCGAAACCCTCTTCAAACAAAACGACGACAAGCTCCACAAAGTCGCCAACATCGTCGGCCAGGCGATGCAGCTCCATCCCCACGGCGACGCCCCGATCTACGAAGCCCTCGTCACCCTCGCCAATAAAGGCTACATCCTCGACCGGCAAGGGAACTTTGGAAACATCTTCACCGGCGACCCATCGGCTGCAGCCCGCTACATCGAGACCCGCCTCTCGCCGCTTGCTCGAGAGACCCTTTTCAACCCCGACATCACCGAGAAAGTCCCCTCCTACGATGGGCGCAACATGGAACCGGTTGTCCTCCCCGCCAAAATCCCCCTCCTTCTGATGCAAGGGGTCGACGGGATCGCGGTCGGCATGGCGACCCACATCCTCCCCCACAATTTCTCCGAGCTGCTCGAAGCCGAAATCGCCCACCTCGAAGGGAGAATCTTCAAAATCTTCCCCGATTTCCCGACCGGCGGCATCCTCGATAAGAGCCAATACGACAAAGGTCGAGGCAAAGTCAAAGTCCGCGCCAAGATCGACATCAAAGACCCCAAAACCCTCGTGATCCGAGAGATTTGCTACGGCACCACCTCTGAGAGCCTCATCCGGTCCATCGACGAGGCGGCCAAGCGGGGTAAAATCAAGATCGAAGAGATCAACGACTACACCTCTAAGAACGTCGAGATCGAAATCAAACTTCCCCGCGGCCAATACGCCGAGGAGATCCTCGAGGCCCTCTACGGATTTACCGAATGCGAAGTCACCATCAGCTCTCAAGTCACGGTGATCAAAGACGGCTTTCCCTGGGAGACCGACGTCCATGAGATCTTGGCCTACAATGCCGAAAAGCTCGTCGAGTTCCTCCGCAAAGAACTCGAGATCGAGCAGCAAAGACTCCTTGAAAAGATCTTCTACAAGACCCTCGAGCGGATCTTCATCGAGAATCGGATCTACAAAAAGATCGAGAACGTAAAAACCCTCGAAGGGATCCACGAAACCCTCGAAGAGTCGTTCAAGCCGTTCCGAAAAAAGCTCATCCGCGAACCAAACCAGGATGACCGAGATAGGCTCCTTCAGATCCCGATCCGGCGCATCTCCCAATTCGACATCGACCGGAACAAAGAGGAGATCGCCCTTCTCGAAGAAAACCTCGCCGAAGTCGAAAAGAACCTGAAAAACGTCCGGAAATACGCCATCGGCTATCTCAAAAAGCTCCTGGCCAAATACGGCCCCGAATTCCCTCGAAAAACCCGGATCCGCTCGATCGAAGAGGTCGACCGGCGCGCCATTGAGACGAAAGAGATCAAGATCGGCTACGACGTTGAAAAAGGGTTTGTCGGAACGAAAGTATCAGGCCCGAACCAAATCGAGGCGACCAATTTCGACAAGCTCCTTCTCATCTCGAAAGACGGCTCCTACAAAGTGATCAATATCCCTGAGAAGCTCTACTTCGAAAACCTCGTCTGGGTCGGAATCGCCGACAAGAAGACGGTCCTCAACGTTGTCTACAAAAATACCCAAACGGGACAAGTTTGGGCCAAGCGGTTCATCGTCGACAAGTACATCCTCGACAAGCCGTACCGCTACCTCGATGAAGGGAGCCAACTCGAACACATCTCAACGAACCCTGAGACTCAGCTCGAGCTCCAGTTCACCGGCTCGAAAAAGGAGACTTTCTCTCTCAAAGACTACATCGTAAAAGGGGCCCAAACCCGCGGCACCCGCGTCTCGAACCAAAAAGTGAAAAAGATCACTCCCACTAAGAAGAAATCGTAGTCGGACTAGCCTAGGCACTCTCTCTTTTCCTGCTGCCTATGGCAGCGGGAAGGAGCTTTGTCGACGTAAATCGTGAGGAATCCCTCGTCTGATTTAACTAAATAATTTCAAAAGAGATCCTGCGCCGAAACGGCGCAGGATCGTATTTTAGAAGTCGAAGCGGGTTTTAACTGTCAGGCCATGGAGATAAAGATTGCCTGGTGTTCCGTTGCCCAAAACGTTTAGATCGGCGACGTATTGAAGCATGTTCTGGAAGAACAAATAGTTAAAGTCGTAGGTCGCGCTCAAATCGAAGTGATATCTTTTCTTCATAAAATAGCTGCCGAAGCCAATACCTAAATTTGCCTCAATCATCGGGCGAAGCGTGCTCAGATTGCTGTATTTGTACGTTACAGGATGACCAAGAGCTGTTCCAGATGTGGGCAATTGGTCTTCTTGGTGATAAATCTTTGTATATCGAGTATAGAGAAGGCTTCCACCAAAACTCCCTTGCCCTCTAAACCCTGCACCTAAAATCCAGTGCGTTTCAACTAAACCGCGAGGACCGACAGCCCAAGAATTGTAGTGGTTATGCGAATGGGCTCCAATCTGCGGAGAGAGTGTGCTCGTATCAAAGTTCGCAATGTTCGAGGTAAGCAAGAAACTCTGCCGAATCCAAGAACCGCGGAGACCGCCTGAGGGGATTACAGTGAGCTTGCGCCCTTGATAGAATGGACGGCTAAACATCCAGTCGAGCCAATCAAGCCCCAATTTCCACTCGGAATTGACGACAGTCGCTGCTGGGAACTGGTTGTTTGTATTGGTTTGAAAGTACCAATTCGAAAGAGCGAACACTCCAGTTGTAGCGCCGCCTTGCGTCGTTGAGGGAGTTGGAGCCGCATGGAGGGTCGTTGTCGTGCTCCGATACCAGGTGTAGCCTAAATCCATGACCCAATCGTCATTGTTCAAGTTACAGCCGACATTCACTTTAAACCCGTTCTTGTAGGTGGGATGGTGAGTCGCTTCAAAACCATTTACAACTGGCAGACTGACAAGCAATGTAGTCGGATTCATAGCTTGGTAAGAGCCGATATTGAGTCCATCTTCATTTGAGTACCAATAAAGGTAGGAGCCGTCGATGAAGAAATCCCAGCATTTATCTACTTTGATGTTGGCAGGATAGTTATAGGCGGCGTACCCCTTGCAACTCATGGGGGTTTTTTCGAGAGGGTCGTCCCCTTTTTCAAAACAGGCGCAAGGGTCTTTGCACTCTGTCTTACAAGGGTCTGATTTTTTCATTAAATCTTGCGATTGGGCGGCTTGTTCATCTTGCGCAGCTAAACTGCATAGCGCCAGCACCTGCAATGTTGCGAGTAGCTTCTTCATGGTTGCATGTCTCCTTAGATCTCTAAGTCACACATGCAACATGAGTAATTATTGTTCAAGAATTATCGGTAGTCCTTAATATGTAATGCAGAAACCTAACCCGTGCAAGAGGGTAATATGCAAGGAGCCCCGCAGGGGGTTCCCGAAGCAGGCAACCCCTTTATGGGGTTGTCGATGCAGGGCGACGCAGCAGATTGCCCCCTTCCACGGGTTAGGTTTCTGCATTACATGTTTAGGGCTTCCGACTTATCTAAGAGCTATCTCAGTACTTCTTCGAGGGCGGCGAGGATTCGGTCCTTATTGGGGAGGGTCTCCCGTTCAAGGACTTTGGCGTAAGGCATCGGGGTCTCCCGCTGGCACACCCGGATGAGGGGCGCATCGAGATCATCGAAGCAATGCTCCATGATTTGAAAGCCGAGCTCGGCCGAGATGCCGGCGAAGATATGCCCCTCTTCGACGAGGACGCACCGGTGGGTCTTCCGGACGGAGGCCGCCACGGTCGCTATATCGAGAGGCTTGATGGTTCTTAAGTCGATGATCTCGACCTGGATCCCCTTTTTCGCCAGTTCTTCAGCCGCTTGGCGGCAGAACTTGAGCATCCGAGAGTAGGAGATGAGGGTCACATGTTTCCCCTCTTTGACGACCTTGGCTTTTCCAATCGGGACAAGGTATTCCTCGGTCGGGATCTCCATCTTTTCGCCGTAGTCGAGCTCATTTTCTAGGAAAATAACAGGATTGTTGGAGCGGATGGCCGACTTGAGGAGCCCCTTGGCATCGTAGGCGTTGCCTGGAGCGATGACGATGAAGCCAGGGAGGTGGCCGTAGATCGCCTCGACGCAGTGGGAGTGTTGGCAGGATACTTGGGCTGCGGCGCCGTTCGGGCCGCGGAAGACGATTGGAACTTTAAAACGGCCGTTCGACATGTAGTAGGCTTTGCAGGCATTCGAGATCAATTGGTCGGCGGCGACGAAAGAAAAGTTCCAGCTCATGAACTCGACGATCGGCCGAAGCCCCGTTTGGGCGGCGCCGATGGCAAGTCCTGCAAATCCCGTTTCGGCGATCGGTGTATCGATCACCCGCTCAGGTCCCCATTTGGCCAGCATCCCTTTTGTGACTTTGTAAGCGCCGTTATATTCTGCAACCTCTTCGCCGAGGATGAAGACCCGGTCATCGCGAGTCATCTCTTCATCGATCGCTTGTCTCAAAGCTTCTCGGATTTCAACGACTTGAGTTCCCATATCAGCTCCCCTCTTCAGGAGCAAAAACGCCCTCTTCTAACGTCATCGGATCGGGCCATGGGCTCTCGTCGGCAAATTTCATAGCGGCTACAACAATATCCTTTTGCACTTTGTCGATTTCTTTAAATGTCTCCTCATCGAGCATCCCCTTTTCGATGAGGACGTTTCTTAAGAGGAGGATCGGATCGCGCTCCATCGTCTTTTGCAAATCGTCTTTCGATCGGTAGAGAGCTGGATCGGAGATCGAGTGGCCTCTAAATCTCTCGGCGACAGCTTCGATGAGAACTGGGCGAGATGTTTTGAGAACTTCGTGATAGGCCTCTTTAAATCCGGCGTAGCAGCTGAAAAAATCCATCCCGTCGAATGTGTAGGATTTAATTCCGTAGCTCTTGGCAAAATTTTCGGCGATCGGCTCGACAGCGACAGCCCGTTGGACGGCGGTCCCCATGCCCCACTGGTTATTTTCGACTACGTAGAGGCAGGGAAGGTTCCAGAGTGCAGCTAAATTGAGCGATTCGTGGACGGCGCCTTGAACGACAGCTCCATCGCCCATGAAGCAAAACGAGGCCCAATTCTTTTTCTTTTGGTATTTGATGCTGAAGGCAGCTCCCGTTGCGATTGGCACGTGGCCCCCGACAATTGCGAGGCCGCCGAGGAGATGCTCGGCGTAGATGTGCATCGAGCCCCCTTTGCCGCCGGCATTGCCAGTAGATCGGCCGTAGAGCTCAGCCATGATTTCGTTTGGGGTGGCGTTCAGAAGGAGGGCCAAGGCGTGGCACCTATACGTCGTCGTATACCAGTTGTCGACCCCAGCGGCCGCAACGCAGCCGACCTGGATCGCCTCTTGTCCCATGTAGGAGTGGTAGAATCCCCCCACCTTTCCTTGCTGATAGGCAGACTCGCCCCGGATTTCGAAATTCCGGATCAGGAGCATCTTGGTGAGCTGCTCGATCAGTTTATCGCGCCCCAACTCCTGAATGATCTTCTCCCGGTCGAAGGGAAAGTAATGGTACTCTGCGCTCTTGCTTCTCTTCATATTCATCCTATTTCCGGCGTATACCAGACGCTCACATTAGTGGAAAGCTATGAAGGTCCTGCCGCCGCGCCGCCGGGCATTCCGGAACCATGGCTGGGGACTACATGGGGATTATTGGTGACAGGGACCGTCCTGAAGTCATTTTCATCGTCGTAGATTTGAAAGCAGCTAGTCAGGGCCAGCAAAGGTAGGATGAAGAAAAGGTAGCGCTTCATAAACACTCTTTTTTCAAATTAGCTGCCCTCGAGAATACCCAAAACCTGAGAAAATGAGAAGGGAAACATTAATACCGCTCGCTATTTAAAAATTGGTTTTATCTGCGTCGGGCAGCCACGACATTTGAACCTGCCTGCATCGCCCAACTTACTAGTTGGGCTGCTTCGGCACCGGCTGCCGCTTGGCTCAAATATCGGGCGCCTTCTTGCTATTTACCAATTTTTCAATCACTCTTGGTATCCACCCCATTGCATTAAATCAATAAATTCGGTTTCATTGGGGGCTTTACGGAAGATTTTTATGGCACCGAGACCCATTTACTACGACACAGAAACTACCGGCGTTAAGGCAGGCAAGGACAGGATCATCGAAATTGCCGCCTACGATCCCGAAAGAGATAAGACTTTTTGCAGTTTTGTCTACCCGGAAGGACCCATCCCCCCAGAATCGTCCGCCATCTGCGGCATCACAGACGACATGGTAAAGGACGCCCCCCTCTTCTCGAAAGTGGCTCCCCTCTTCACTGAGTTTTGCTCGGGCGAGGTGGTCCTCATCGCCCACAACAACGACAGCTTTGACAAGCTATTTTTAGAATATGAGTATGGCAAGGCGGGCTTCGCCATGCCGAATTGGCTCTACCTCGACACCCTCAAGTGGTCCCGCAAATACCGGCCCGACCTCCCCCGCCACTCCCTCCAATTCCTCCGAGAGGCTTTTGGAATCGAGGCCAACCAGGCCCACCGGGCCCTCGACGACGTGATGGTGCTCCACCAAGTATTTAGCCGACTCATCGACGATCTCACTTGGGAAGATGTCCTCCGGCTCATCAGCCAATCCTCTCAGATCTCCCGGATGCCATTCGGAAAGTATGCGGGCAAACCCCTCTCCGATGTCCCCAAAGACTATGTCGACTGGCTCTCCAAAAACGGCGCTTTGGACAAAAAAGAGAACGCAGCGTTGAAAGACAACTTCCTTAAACTGGGACTTTTGAATGTGTGAGCCCATCCGCAAAGTACTTTGGGCAAGCCCGAGTTTCGGCCGGCGCTTTTCGAGAGAAAAGCCGAGGCCATATCTCCGTCCCGATATTGCCCTCGCCTTTTCTCTCAAAAATCGCTCGCCTGAATTCTCGGGCTTGCCGCAAATTACTTTACGCATAGGCTCATAAATGAACAAAAACATCGCGATTATCGGTTGTGGGTATATTGGAACGGAAGCAGCTTCGATCTGGCACAAAAAAGGGTACCACATTACGGCGACTACGCGGCATCCGGAGAGGCTCCCTGAACTGGCCAAAGTCGCTCAAAAGAGCCTCATCCTCCGCGGCAGCGATGAAGAGGAGCTCGCCCCCCTCATCGCCAATAATGAGTACCTGATCGTCACCGTAGGCGCCGACAATTCCGACCAATATGAGAGCACTTATCTTCACACTGCCCAAGTCCTCCGACATCTTGCCCTCGAGATGGACCTCCCCCGCCACCTGATCTACACTAGCAGCACCTCGGTCTATGGAGACCACCATGGCCTTTGGGTCGACGAGACGAGCGAGCTCCAATCGAAATCTGAGCAAGGGCGGATCCTCATCGACTCGGAAAAAACCTACCTCTCGCTCC
This sequence comes from Verrucomicrobiota bacterium, assembly GCA_018239895.1. Classification (GTDB taxonomy): domain Bacteria; phylum Chlamydiota; class Chlamydiia; order Chlamydiales; family SM23-39; genus SZAS-17. The sequence continues at coordinate 126,480 of JAFEGL010000045.1, read as the reverse complement.
ACGACCTTGGATGGCACACCTGCATCCTCCGCTTCGCCGAGATCTATGGCCCCGGCCGCGAGATATCCAAGCGGGTCAAGAGCATGCAGGGCCACAACCTCCCCGGCTCAGGCGACCAGTACACCAACATGATCCACAAGGCCGATGCCGCCGCCGCCCTCGACTACGCCCTCAGACACAACCTCGAAGGGATCTACAACGTGGTCGACGACGAACACCCGACCCGAAAAGAGCTCTACGACCAGATTTCCCACAAATTCCATCTCCCGAAGCTCCACTGGGATCCGGCCCTCACAGGCCTCCACAGCGGCAACAAGCGGGTCTCAAACCACAAGATCAAAGCCGAAGGATTCTCCTTCCGTTTCCCCCACAGGGCGCTCGATTAACTTTCCTCCAAGGCAACTAACAATCTCGGATCCAAATTCCCGAAGTAATCCGCGGGATGAGCCAAATTAGATAAGAATGCTGTGCCTAAACAATCATTCGCTGCATTCGGATCCAAACTCACATCAGAGGAGCTCTGACCTACTCCTGCAAAGTGCTGCTTAGGTAAAATGGTGTAAGTAAATTGGGGGGAATTACTCGAACTTAACTCCCATGAATTTCTCCGACTCGCAAAGGGAGTCTCCCTTTCGTTTCTTACATCTGAAGCGTGAGATCTCATTTCTGCTTGAGTGATGAAAGATTTGACATCATCATCTGTGTATTTAGGCGGCTCTATTATTGTGTACTGATTGGGTTTGGGAGTCTCTTCGTCAGTGTCGCTTTCCAACTCAGTCTCTGGAGAAAGATCGGCAAGAAGGTCAAACCCGTTTGAGAGAGGAATGTTTTCAGCATTCCTTTCAGGAGGTTTGTTTGGCTTTATGACAGGCGGACGCTCAAGTTTTTGAACCCTTGGTTCATCGTCTTTGTGATAGAACCAACAGTTTTTATAGCCATATTGGCACTTGACTCTTCTGCAGGCGTCTTTTTTAAAGTCGGGATCCAGTTTTACTTTTTCAGAATACCATTTCATATATTTTAAAGAGTCGACCAATGCTTGGGACTTCGCAAAGAGACAGCTTGCACCTTCTCTGCAAAGCTTTGGTCCAAATTTGCATAGTCTTTCAAAAGTGCCGCTCGGAATCTGGACGTGAGGCTTCCTGACCATGATAAAGTTTACAATCTCCTGCATCTGCACTAACCGAGGTTTGTCTTTGACCCGAAGTGCACAGTTCTGGAGAGCAATTTCAAAATTTCGATTCATTCTCGTTATATTCATATTCACCCTGAAAAAATGGAGTATAAGTCTATGATAATCAACTATTTATTGCAAGAAAAAGCCAATAAGATTGCTTCACCCTTCATGCTCCTGCTGGAGCATGAACTCGTCGGAAAAATCCTTTGAAGTTTGTCAGGAAAAACTCTTCTGAATTTTGATCAGCGCAGAGGGAAAATGAGTGGAGAGAGACGCGGAGAAAATTTATCCAAAGTCAAGAGAGATAATTGAGAGATAGACACCTCTCTTACTTCTTAAGGATTCGATTTTCGGCTTCGTTGTTTTTCGAAATTTGCCTTAGAAAAATCTGGAAATCGGCAGAGGCCAAGTTTGTAGAGTTTCTTAGGCAACGATGGTGTAACAGAATCCACCGTAATCTCTATCTTCTTTTGCGAAGCTGTGGATATGGCCTTGATCCCTCATCACCATTAAGATCTGCTCGCCCCACTTCTCCATTCCACGATCAAAAGAGTTCTTGAAACGATAGTCGGCACCGTTTTGAAAAATATAACCCGTTCGCTGCACAAGAAGAGAGACATCTTTTTTGGCGCGATTGATGCAATCTTTAAGCCTCTTTAGGATCTCTTGGGCTGTTTCTTGGCAGGTAATTGTCTTAGAGTGACGATGTTCTTCAAAATTGATGGTCTCATCAGGCAATCCTAAAGTTGCAACGTCAATTTCGTCGAGGTGTTCATGCCCCTCAAAAACTCCCTTCTCCGCAAGCCAGCTCAATTGAGGATAGTGTCTCGACTCTCTTTCGTCTGTCAACTCTGCCTCTGTGACGTTGATCTTCTCTTTCGATGCCTCATCCAGGACGGCTAAGGCCAACGGACGGGGAAGAGCAGCTGCAAATTCTACAACTGCATTTTTGACGTCGCCTACTTCAGGAAAGGCCCAAGGATTGAGAAGGAAATTTCCAGCGCGGAACCGATAAATTCCTGAGTTATACGTTTGCGACAAGATTGTAAGTTTTGTGATCGATCTTATGGCGCCAACCAAAGAGTCTCCGATTCTAAAGCAATTCTCAGTGAATGTTAAAGTAGAATGCGCAACCTGTTCCGTCACAAAAAGCGAATATTCTTTTCCGTCATGCACAACTGCTTGCAAAGCTGTTTTTCTTATGGAAATGTCCTCGAGGCCATGCCGATGCGAGACGGCATGCATTCGGAGTCCATGTTCAAGAATACGGGACTGATAGAACGAATTGTTCGAGCCATCTCCAGGATTTAAGAACAACTGAAATTCCTGATCGGGGCTAGAATCTAATGTGAAAATAATGGCGCGGATTCCCTGATGTGTAAGAAAATCGGCTTTATAAGAAATCCCGTCTCTCTTTTCAACTCCCGCTTCGTGGGCCAGGATTAGCGGCATCAGTCTCTCAATTTCCGCCAAAGATTCCGGTCCCGCCTCAATGCGATTGCTCAAGCGATCCGTCCCCTGGACCACCTCGGCTTTCCATCCGCATCTGAGAATGCACTTGATCGCCAGGGCAATCAACGGGATGATCACCGTGGCCCAGCTTGCAATCCTTGCCACTTGCTGCCAGCGGGGTTCTTTCATCAGCTTGGGTGTCAAAAGAGCAATCTTCCGGTCGGGAGAAATGCTCGCCTCTTTTTTGCCAAATGCGAGATACCTTTCGACGCCGTTGGCGAATGAATTATTTGAATAACAAGGAGTTGAGAAGGAGAGTTTAGTCATGATTGCCTAATTTATGCTTGGATTTTTAAGGTGGTTCTACCGTAACCCGATTCACGCTCAAAGCCGTAGATGTAGCCCTGATCCTCTAGTGCCGTTAAAGAAGGAGGTGAGTCTTTCGAGCTTATTGATAAAAGAATTATTGGTAATCAGGGGTGTGGAAAAAGGGATCTTTACCATAGTTTCCTTAAAATTTTTGGGGATACTTTAAGGAAACTTCACATATTCATCAAGGAAGATTATTATATTCTCTCAAGGTCTGGATGTCGTGTTTGAGGGCCGAATAGCTTTCGGACGACTCGGTTTCAATGAATTGCTTGTAGTCGTTTTCCACTTTCACATTCTGCTTATAGAGTCCGCCTCTTTTGATCTCCCGGACAGCTGCATTGATGACATTGAGTTGGTCATCCATGAAAGCTCTGAGCCTGGCTTTTTCTTCCGGATCCGCGAGCTGATAGCCGGTTAGGGCCTCATCGAATTTGACGGCGCTCTTCTCGATGTCTTTGTGATAGATTTGTTGATTCGCTTCTTGCGGCCCTAAGCCCTCTCCAACTTTCGACATGCTAACTCCTAAATTTCCGTTGCATCTTGTCTGAGGCGCAAGATGCCGCTCAGCACTTGTTCCATCGTCTTTGGATCAGCCGGATGTTTCAGATACTTTCGGATCTCAGCGACTAGCTTCTCCACGTCTTCGTGCAATTTTGCTTCGCCCGCCTGTTGAGATGCCTCTAGAATCTGATCGATCGACTTGAGAACAGCCTCTTTCCTTGTAGAATCGCGAGTCAACTCATGTATATGAGCGCTCAAGGAAGCAAGCTTCTCGCGGATCAATCGATATGGGTCCGGTTCGTCCATAGACTCCTTCTTTCACAAGAGGCTATTTTTGACAAGACGACTCTTTTTTCAAACTCTCCTGCAAATTGAGAATTAGAGCCTTAAACGGCTGCCTTTGCGAGGTGAACATTTCAACCTGCTTTTCCTCCATCAAGCTGAGGATGGGGTTATCTTCATGGAGAAGCCCCCTTTTCACCAGGTGGACCAGGTACTCGTTGCAGGAGAACTCTTCAAACAAGATCCGATTGAACTTCTTGAACCCTGCAACTGTATCGGGATCTTGGAGGGCCATCCCGATTTTCTGAGAAGAGTCGAACCAATCGAACGTCTCCGATTGTTGAAAATAGACCTCGTCAACCCAATCGCTCTCTTGGGGATGGAGCCGAGCCAAGAAGGTCCTCGCCATTTGCCTCAAGACAACGAGCGTGCCTCGATGGGGGGCAATCCTATTTTCGGCCAAGGCGGCCAAATCTTTGATGAAGTAACGGGCATGAAGGCCGCTGTCGTAAAAGAAGGTTTTATTCGCGCAGACGGCCTCTGTGAACGATTGGTCGCCCCTGACGGCGGCAAACTCGCCCGATGCAGAAAGGAGCGCCTGGAAATCCCCATGGCTGAGAGCCCCCGAACAGAAAATCCGGACCGTCTTTCCCCCATCGGAGATTTTTTCCACATAGACATGGCCGCCTTGCCAAACTTCAATCTGCCTCACCCCAAAAACCTCTTTCAAAATAGGAGATGCTTCGGCCTTGCACTTCTCGATATACTCGACAAACCACTTTAAATCGGGCGTGCAGAGATCGATGGTCTTGTCGTCCCGCTCCAACGATTTTAGAAGGGCGTGAAGATAGACCTTCCCCCCTTCAGTCGAACTAAGATAAGCCAAATAAAAATGGTGCTCGTTTCCATACCGTTCAATTTCGGCAGGCCCAGGGGCGTCCGTACCAAAGAGCCACTCCAGTACCTCTTTATTTTGTACGGAGGCAAACCCGTTTCCCAAAACCTTCCTCGTTAAAATCCCCATCTCCAAGAAATGGAGCCCCATCGATCGGTGGCCCGATTTGGGGTGGAACCAGCTCGACTCCATGTACCCATATTCGCCCAAGTGTTCGAACCTTTTGATTTTATCCGTTAGCTCCCTCGTGTAAGGATAAAAAGTGGGGGCCTGGAGAACTAGATCGGCATTTTTCAACACCTCCCACGCCTCCTGCGGAATCGAACTGGGCGGGCAATCTTGATCGTAATAGATGAGATTTTTGCCCGATCCGATCGCCGTCTGAAAGCGGTTCGGCAGCAGAGCGACTTGTTCGATTTGCACATCGGGCAGTTCCCTCTCCAGAATCTTCTTGATCTCGACAGCGCACATCCAGTCGCCGAATCCGTCCGAGATGACCCAGGTAAACAAAACGACCTTCTTGTCCTTCGGCTCATACGATGAATACAGGCTGAACAAAGCTTTTTCCACGGCGACCCTCTTCAATGAGGGCAAATGGGCAAAGTGGCTTTTTACTCTCGATAGCGAGGCATTTTCCTTGTAATACAATCTGGGGAGTCCCCGGTACATCCGCGGACAATACTTTTGCAACCCCAATTCCGCAAAGTCTCTCTCCGGAAATGAATCGAGCAGCTTCAGTTCCAGATGGACTGCCCCCCTCGCTCCGATGAGATAGTTGTACTGATCGATCAGCTGCGGCAAAGGAACAGGAACATCAGTCGATCCTGGCTCTAGAGCCTTTTCCAACTCGCTTTGAAAATCTTTGAAACTCCGATCGTAGGCAGGGTCGAACCCCTCTTCGATTTTCCGTTTTTCAACGTCGCGCTGGATGTATTCGAGAAGTTCTTCGTGGAAGGGGCTTAAGGAATCGGTCATCGCCATCTCTTTGTTATTGAGGGTAGGCTCATAATCGATAAAATACCCCGATGTCAACACATTTTTGAAAATCTAATGGAGGGCGATCTCAGAATGGTGGTAGCTCTCCCACATTAGTCTGAAAGGTGTGCAGGTGATCAAAAGCTCTTCGATCGTCCCTTCGGCGATTTTGCGCCCCCTTTCGAGGAAGATGATCTTGTCGGCATGTTCGATCGTCGAGAGACGATGGGCGATCAAAATTTGGGTCACTTCGCCTTGCAATTCGCGAAGAGCCGTCTTGATCCGATTTTCGGAAATCGCATCGAGAGAGGAGGTCGCCTCATCCATGACGAGGATTGGGGCCCGCTTCACGAGCGCTCTAGCAATCGCCAAGCGCTGCTGTTGGCCGCCCGAGAGAGTTTTCCCCATTTCGGCGAGGAGTGTATCATACGTCTGGGGAAGATCGGCAATGAACTCGTGGGCGTAGGCTTTCCGGGCCGCCTCCTCGATCTCCGCGCGAGAAAAGCTCCGACCAAACGCGATATTCTCGGAGACCGTGTCAAAGAAAAGGAACGGTTTTTGCGGCACAAAGGCGATCTGGTCCCTGAGCGATCTTTGAGTCAGGGCATTGATAGGAACCCCGTCGACCCGAATCTCCCCTTGCTGCACCTCGTAGAGGCGGGGCAAAAGTTGAACGATCGTCGATTTCCCTGCGCCCGTCGCGCCGACGAGGGCGACGATCTCCCCTTTCTTAACCGTAAAACTCAAATCTTTTAGAACCCATTCGTCTTTATACTTGAACCAGACCCGATCGAACTCGATGATCTCTTTGAAGCTATCGAGGGAGAGGGCCCCTTCTTGATCTTGGATTTGGGGCTGCAGGTGGAGGACTTCAAACATCCTCTCGGCGGCGACGACCCCTTTCTGGATGTTTGCATTCTCTTCGGCGAATTTCTTCACTGGCTCATAGAACAGATGGAGAAGCCCACAGAACATCAAAAGTTGGCCGACCGTCATGTGGAGCGTGTAGAGGCCAAACAGCACCACAATCGCCAAGCACGCCGTCGCAATCATGTGCAAAAGAGGTCTCGTCAATAGCCCGTATTTGGCGCTCTTGCTCTCCAGGAGGGCCATCTGGTCGTTCTGCTCTTTGTATTTCCTAAGAGAAAAGGCCTCCATGGCGAAGATCTTCACCGTTTGGATACCGGCCAAAAAGTCCAAAAGGACCGAGGAAAACGTCTCCTGGTTCTTCTGCAGCTGCCGTGTAATCCTCTTCACCTGTCGAGTCAAAAATACGACCGGGACAACAATCAGGGGCAATCCCAGAAAAATAATCATCGATAGCTGCCAGGAAAGATAGAAGCAAGCTAGAAGCGTCGACGCAATCGTGAATGGGGTTTGAAGGTAATTCGTCAGGCAGGAATTGAGAGACGAGGCGATTTGCCCGGCGTCCCCGACCGCTCTCGAAGACAAGCTCCCCAAATTCTGCTCCTGATAAAAACTCAACGGAAGCGACTGGATATGCTCGAAAAACTGCTGTCTTAAATCGCGCGTCACCCGGATTGACAAGAGCTGAGTCGCATAGCGGGCGGCAAACAGCGTCGAGGCTTTGAATAAGGCAACCCCCACCAAAATGAAGATCAGCAGAGTGAAATTCTCCTCGTAATCGAACCGAGCCGCTACCTTGTGCATGACCCAATTGAGAGGGTTCGTATCTTTTCTTTGGGCCATGTAAATAGCCGCGTCCTGCTTATTGATGTAGCCATCGCCATCGTGGTCGATTTCCTTCCATGTCCTAACCACATCATTCAGAGCAATCTTGTCTTTATGTTTTTTCCCCTCCGGATGGAACAGGGTAAAAAAGTCGGCTCCTGTGTTGGCCATCAGGCCGACGGAAAACATCTCGCACTGGTTGGCAACGGTGAGAAAAAGGAGCGTGACTAAAGTCAAAAGAGCGAGCGTGAGGTGCTTGCTATTGCGAAGGGCGGCAAAAAAAAGCAGTTTCATGAATCACTTGTATTTCCATACTATTTTCACAGCATAGCGGATTTCTTTCCACAAGAGAAACATAAATGCAATTTCTATCTCCCCGAAAGAGGCAACGTGGGTTTCCCCTGCAACGCCACCACATCTTGGGATGCGTTAGGTATTGCAGAGGAAAGAAGCTTTTTTAGGTGGGAGAGGTTTGGGTTTCGAATTTGCCCATTTTGCGGAACTTTTGATACCGATTTTCTAAGAGAAGTTCGGTAGGAATTGTTTTGAGAGCTTCCCACTGTTCTAGGATGAAAGAACGGACGTTCTCGTAGGTCTCTTTCGGGTCATGGTGGGCGCCGCCAAGTGGTTCGGGGATGACTTGGTCGACAATCCCGAGTTCGAGGAGGTCTTCGGCGTGCATCTTGAGAGCTGCTGCAGCCGTGGCATTTTTAGAGGCGTCTTTCCAAAGGATCGAAGAGCATCCTTCGGGAGAGATCACCGAGTAGTAGGAGTGCTGGAGCATCGCAATCACGTCGCCGACGCCGATGCCGAGGGCTCCGCCCGAGCAGCCTTCGCCGATGAGGATGACGAGAATCGGTGTAGGCAAACGAGCCATTTCCCAAAGATTGTTGGCAATCGCCCAGCCTTGCCCCCGCTCTTCTGCCGTAAGTCCAGGGTAGGCGCCCGGCGTATCGAGCAGTGTGATGACGGGAAGTTGGAATTTTGCCGCGAGTCGCATGCAGCGCATCGCTTTTCTGTAACCTTCCGGATGGGGCATCCCGAAATTTCGGTAGATCCGGCTTTCGGTGTCGTTCCCCTTCTCTTGGCCGATGACGACGAACTTCTGGCCGCCGATCTTGGCCAGACCTGCGATGATCGCATGGTCGTCTTGGAACGATCGGTCTCCAAAAAGCTCGACGAATTCTTCAGCGAGGTTCTGGATGTAATCGATAGCGTGGGGTCTTTGCGGATGGCGGCAGATCGAGACCCGGTCCCACGGTTTTAGCTGAGAATAGACGGTCTTCTTCATCAGCTCGAGGTTCTTCTCCATCTTGTTCAGCTCATCGGGCGTCAAGAGAGGATGGTTCTTGTTCTGCTCCTTCAGCTGCTGGAGGGTCTGCTCATACTCTACAATCTGCTTTTCGTGGGCCAGGACGGTCATCGTTCAACTCCTGGAAGTTTTGCCTGGCGGAAGTCTTTGACCAGTTCCACGATGGTGGGCTTCGTGATCACAATCGCAAAAATCTCTTCGATATCTTCTGAAGCGAGGCGGATGCATCCGTCGCTGTCGTACTTTCCAATCTTCGATTTATCTTCGACGAGCTGCCCCGAGTTGTCTTGAACCCAAGGAGCGCCGTGAAGTCCAAAGCCCTTCGATGGTTCGGTACACCCTTCGACTTCTTTATCGAATGGGATCCAGCGGGTACCGAAAACGCGGATCATCTCTGTTTTTTGATCTTGGAAGTAACCTTGCGTACCGGGTTTGTAGATTGCGACTTTCTCCCCGAGCTGGTACTTACCGGTCGGAGTGAGGAATCCAGAGGTTTTCGTCGGATCGGATCTGCCTACACCCACATGGTAGGTTTTAAGGAGATACCGCTCATTGGCATCTGAGTCGATGGCGTAGAGCCAAAGACAACACCGGGTCAGGTCGATTAAGAGATGAAAGCTGATATTTTTATCCCGTTTGAACACGTTGAATCGGTCGCCTGGAGAAATTTTCTGAGTGAGGTAGTCAGCTTTCTTGTTCAGGCTCCGGGCGATGAAATGGCGCGAGGTCTCATAGTGGCTCGCATAGTCGGCAATCCAGGCTGGACGATCTTTGAGCCAAGGTACTCGGCTCGTGTAGGAGACGGTTTCGACAATCGGAAGTTTAGAAGAGTCGAGTGTAAAGAGTTGAGAGATCCGGTTTACTTCGGGAATGTCTTCAGTCACAGCGACAGGCTGCGGCAATGGCGCCGCTTTCGGCTTCGCTTCCGGCGGTTTGACGGGAGCTGGCGGCGGAGTTAAAGCGATCTCGACGATTGGATTTTGGGCAATCATCGGCGGCTCGACTCGGATCTTTTTTTTCTTAATGTAGGAAATTCCCCCGATCACGGAGAATAACACGACTGTACCTAATAAAAAATTTCTTGCTGCAGACACGAAGAAATCCTCAATTCTCTAAAGACTTGTATTATCCCCCAAATGTGACTATTTGGCAAGAATTGGAAAACAGGTAAGAAAAAAATATGAATTAATATCATTTAAAAAAATGATAATTTCTGATTAAAATATAGGCGCAGTTTTTAAACAGGATATTATTATGCAGAGAGCCGAACCAAATTCAAATTTGTATCAACCTGTTGAAGGGGCAAATCTCTCTGCAGCAACTTGCCTGACTAAAGTGAGGATCCAAAGAGCCGTCGCAGGCGCTCTAGCCGCGATAGCTCTCATCGGAGCCGCAGTTCTCATCGGCGTCGCCGCCGCAGGATTCATCGCCTCTCCGGTAGGCTGGGTCGCTGTCCCCATCATCGCCTTAGCCCTCATCGGCGGCGGAGCCATCTGGTACGCAGCTACAAGAAAAGATTATGAAGATCCGAAAGAGGTGGCCCAAATGAAAGAAAAAGCCCTCAATCAAAATTTTCATCAATTATACAAAGCCCACGGCCCTCGGAACCTCATCAATCATATTTTTAATGAACCAGGAACAGACCTCTCTCACGAATCTCTTCAAAATAAATTTAAAGCTGAAGCGCGCCGCCTCACTTTGGAGAGCGCCACCTACCGGTACAACATCGGCGAACTCGATGCGTTGGGAATCGCCCCTCACGCTTGGGTCGAATATACAACGCAAGAGACTCAACTTCTGAACCAAGAAAGGGCCGCTCACAGCCAAGCTTCCGATCGGATCGATAGAGAATATCCTGGCCGAACAGATAGAATCGAAAGACAGACCCGAAGACTCGCTGGCCAAGTCCACTTTGCCTATTCTCTCAGCCAACTTGGAAATACTGACAGAAATAGAGCCAGAAACAACTTTTTCACCCACGCAGCAATCGACGCTGGCGCCTCTGCGATCGGTTATTTCGCGGGGAACACTGAGAGCGCAAGAGACCAACAACGGCGCTATAACGGCGAGATGGCGGCTGAAAACACCAGACACGGCCAAGAGATTCGCGGGATCTATGACCGCTATAACCAAAATTCAGTTCAATATTTAAATTAAGGAATTAATATGCACGTTGCTAGCGCAAATCCAGAGAGAGTTCAACCCCATATTTTCGAAAAAGCCTATTGGGGCTCTGAAAAAATTGCCAGAATCACCAACCTTGCGATCGGGATTCTCATCCTTGGGACAGCAGCTCTGCTGATAGGCCTTATTTCCGCAAAGATCATAGCAACGGCAGCGGTATGGGCCACACCCTTCATGATCTCATTTGGAGCTATTATCATCTTCCTTGCGGCACAAAAACACTACGATGACCCGAAAAAGCTCGCCGAGATGAAAGATAAAGCCCGAAACAACGACTTCCTCTCTATTATGACGTCTCATTCAGCTCAGACTGTCACAGAGTATATTTTCAACGAACCGGGAACCGATTTATCCCTAGAAGCTCTCCAGGAAAAATGCAAGGCCCACTACCGCAAAGCGGATTTATGCTGGTTTATCGGCTCTCAGATCAAAAATTTTGGCAAATATAACATCGCACCTCAAGCTTGGGTCGATTACGCTCTTCAAGAAAAAGCCGCTTTGAACTCTGAAATGGAGTTGAACCGAGATAATGAGAGCCAAATCCATCGCAAATACCTGGGACGTACAGAGATGATTCAAAAGGGCCCTTCCTGCTTCGATTGCCTCAATATCGCTCAATTCATGAGAGAGATGAGGGCGACCACCCGGGAAAGACAACAGGCTCAGCAGGCTTCTTACGATCAGGAATTAGCTGTAGAAAAAACGAGACACGAACTAGAAGTTCAAACGATTGAAAAACGGTATAAACAGAACGCTCCAGCCCTTTTAAATTAGGCGGAACGAAACTGTAGGCTCGAAGGGGTTCATCTCGAAGGCCAACAGGAAATTGGCGCCCCAAAAACACCCTTCACCCGCTAGAGGAATCAGCTCCATCTTTCGGGGGGAGGGGCATTCGATCGAAAAGGCCTTGTTGAAGCGGATCGCCTTCGCAAGTCCGTTGAAACGCTCCAAACTCCTCGGCTTGAAAATCGTCTCTTGAATTTGCGCCTCTTCTGCTTTGAGATAGAAAACAAATGCGATCTTTTTCTCTGTAGAGAGCCCCATGAAGCGGACGTCGATCCGCCCCCCTTCCACAGCCGCTTCCAGCCAGAGATCTTTTTGAGCTAGACACTGAGTCCACCCGCGGATTCCGGCCCAATCGAGTTTCTGGGCGGCGTGAAAACCGGAGAGGCCAAAGCTTTTTGAATCGGTCAATGGATACCCCTGAGGTCCCAAGGCTGGGATTTCAACAGCCCCCTTTTTGAACGATCCAAGGGGCGTATTCCAGCCAGAAAGGGCAATAGACCCTTTGAGGCCCCCTTGCGAATAGGTCCAAAGTCCCAATTCGGGGTCCAGGTTTTGATCCATCCGCTCTTCAAACGGTTTTAGTTCGGCGAGTTTTTCTTCCAGCACAAGGAAGAAAGGATCGACAGGTTGAGAGGAAATTTTTGCCTCAGATAAACAATGGGAGGCTTTTTCTTTCACACCGGCATAAGAATAGAGCAAATAGGCCGATAGATAAAACTCTCTCTCATCGTAGGACCTTTCCGACGTCCAAAGGGTTTTGAACTCTAGAAGTGGGAGGAGCCACTGGGCTAATTTTTTCGACGCTTCCATTTTCCCGTTCAAAGCCCAGAGCAGAGACAATTGGCAAAGCTCAGGGAGAAGCGGAAGTTTCCCCTCAGGCCAAGAGAGCCCCTTTTCACAGAGAGCTGCGCCCGAATCGGATTGAGTCGGGGCTAAAGTGGAAGTGGGTTTTAAAAGCTCAGCGATCGCTTCAGATGGCTGAAATGTGGCGCCGATGGGGTGTCTTAGAAGTTTTTGGACAGCCTCGTCCCGAACATCTCCCTTTGTTGAAAGGGCCCACAAAGTTCGGAGCTGCCGGTAATGATCGAGCGGATTTCTTAAATCAACGTCAGGGAGCTGAAATTCTTCAGCCCCCGGAGCTGATGCTTGCACAATACTGCTCCAGGGATTCTCTTTTATTTCCCCATCTAATGGAGGACTGGAAGCAAGCGAAGAATCCATGTCTGCAGTTTACTCGATCAATTTTTTCATTTTTTTGCCAGGCGTGAATTTCACCGCTTTACGCGCTGGAATCACGATCGGTACATGGGCATTTTTCGGATTGCGTCCGATTTTTTGCTTCCGCTCAACAACTTCAAATACCCCGAAATCGCGGAACTCTAAACGATCCCCATGCGACAAAGTATCAGTCATAGCATCTAAAAAAGCCTGGATGACATTGCGGACGTCATTCGGATGCAATCCCTTTGTTTGAGATATATTGTGGATTAGCTTCTTCTTAGTGATCGTAGCCATGTCAGGGCTCCTTATTTGGCTTGGATTGATGATTTTCTTATCTGTAGCATTTTCAGACAAGTTGTTTGTCTCCTTCTTTAAACCTCACCTAAAAGCCAGATTTAGGCGATGAACAGGTTTAAATTTATCCCTTTCCTATCAAATTCCAAGTAAAGGGGTTCACGAGTTCAAAATAGCGATTCGAGAATATTTTTCAAAATAAAATTGAAAGATTCAACATTTGTTTTTTGCGAAGAGTGATCTCAGACTACAGAAATTAGCATCCGTTTCTTCTTGCCCGCGCTGAGCAAAAGGAAGGATCCATCGATGAGATCTGCCGTTGAGATCATGTAGGCTGGATCTGTGATTTTTTCGTTGTTGAGATAAGCGCCCCCATTTTTGATGAGGCGGACTGCTTCTGATTTACTCGGAAGGAGCCCCGCTTTGACAACGAGATCGACATACTTTTGACCGACTGCATCGTCGGAGAGAAATTTAGCGTGGGGCATATCGGACGCAAGTTCGCGCAAGACAGAGCCGGTGAGCTTAGCTTCCGAGCCTGGCGCGATCCCCTCCGTGACTCGAAGAGCCGCCTCTAGCCCCTCTTCGCCGTGGACGAAAAGAGTCACCTCTTTAGCGAGCCGCTTTTGGGCGAAGTTCGGCTCCGCGGTCGGCATCTGCCGCTCGATCTCCCGGATCTCTTCCATATCCAAAAAGGTCAGCATCTTCAACATCTTGATCACATCTGCGTCAGGGAATCTGACCAAGTGCTGGTAAAATTGGTAGGGAGACAATTTATTGGCCGAAAGCCAAATGGCCCCCTCTTCCGATTTGCCGAATTTTTTCCCGTCGGAACGGGTGAGGAGTGGGAAAGTAAGTCCATAAATCGTTTCGCCGCCGATCTTCCGATTATATTCGGTGCCTGCGGTGATGTTCCCCCACTGATCGCTCGCTCCCAACTGGATCGTGACGCCATATTTCTGGTTCAAGTGGGCAAAGTCGTAGGCTTGCATGATCTGGTAGCTGAACTCGGTGAAGCTCATCCCCTCTTCCGATTGGATTCGGGCGCGGACGCTCTCTTTGGCCAACATGGGACCTACGCGGAACAATTTTGCTACATCGCGCAAGAAACCGATCAAAGAAAACTTGCCAAGCCAATCGTTGTTGTTGATCACCATCGGCTTCGGATTTTTTGCCGGTAAGATTTTATGGAAGAACTGCTCCAAACAGCGAACGTTGTGGTCGAGAATCTCATCGCTCAAAAGAGGTCTTTCGTTGCTTTTCCCGGAAGGGTCGCCGATGCGGCCAGTCCCTCCGCCCACGATGGCGACGGGAGTGTGGCCGAACTTTTGGAACCAGGCAAGCCCCATCACAGGGATGAGATTGCCTAAGTGGAGGCTATCGGCCGTCGGATCGAAGCCAGCGTAGACTTTGCGGGGGGTATCGAGGTGAGTCTTGAGATCTTCCGACGTTATTTGGTCGACAAAACCGCGCTCTACTAAGCAATCGATGAGATTCTTTTTCATAAGAGAAAGGATAGACCATTCTCTTTTTTAGAACAATCTCTAAGAATGGGCCGCAGCTCCCAAAAGTTTGCTCGGATCGAGGAGTTTTTCTGGCTTTTTTTCGGCCGCGAAAGGATTATTTGAAATCGCGTGGGACTGTTGGAGCATCTGGGCGAATTCCTTCACCTTTTTGCTGGTCTCGGCTGCGTTTTGGTTTTGGGCGAAAAGACGGATTGGTTTCCCCTTGATGGTGACGCGGCTGTCGTTGTGATCGGAGATCCACTGATGGATTTTCTCTAAGGTTGCCTGGAGGGCTTCATGAGTGATCTGAGCGTCCTGCTTTTTGAACGTCTCCAATAATTTTTCTCTAGCTTTGCGTGTCTTATGGCTCTCGGGTGCGTGCTTCTTTTTTGTAGCTGTATCTGTCATGATTCCTCCGTGGACTACTCCACCTCAAGCTCTGAACTCTAAAAGAATTTCATTTAAATGACTAGAGAAATCTTGGAAAAATGTGGAGATCCCCTGTTTCCACAGAAAACAGCTCTTCTTAAAACTCTGTAATTTTTTTGATCTCTAGATTATATTAAAAAATAAAAAGGCTAAATAACATGTCTCTTTTAGAAGCAAAAAAGGCTTTAGGAAAGAAAGCCGCCTCATTGGTTGGTAATGGGATGATCGTGGGTCTCGGATCGGGCTCCACCGCCGAATGTTTCATCGCGAGTTTGATCGATCGAGTCCAAAATGAAGGGCTCTCCATCCAAACTGTCTCCAGTTCGCGCCGCTCGGCTGAACTGGCCGAGAAAGGGGGCCTCACTGTCGCCGACATCAACGACATTCCAAGAATCGACCTTACAGTCGATGGCGCCGATGAGATCGACCCGCTGAAGCGGATGATCAAAGGGGGCGGCGGGGCCCATCTCCGAGAAAAAATTCTCGCCTCCGCAAGCACCGAACTCGTTATCATCGTCGACGAGAGCAAGTGGGTCCCCTCCGTCGGCCGCGGCAAGCTCCCCGTCGAAGTTCTCTTCTACGGTTCCCCAGCGACTCGGATGAAAATCGAACAGCTCGGCTACAAAGGTCATTGGCGCCTCACCTCTGACGGCTCCATCTTCATCACTGACAACGGAAACCTGATTTTCGACGTCGAATTCGACGCGCCGCCCCACCTACCCGAGCAGGTCAACGAAGATCTGATCCACATCCCGGGCGTCCTCGAGACGGGTTTTTTCTTCAACCTCGCTGGCCGGGTCTTTACAGGCTACGCCGACGGCCGCGTAGAGCTATCGAAGGGAAAGTAATACTGCCAAAGAAGCTCTTTGAGTTGAGCCTGATCTTTTCTAAAACTTGATATTGAAACGATTCTGCGACAATTTCACGATCGTCGCGACGGCCGCTTCTGCATCGGAGCCTTCAGCTGAAATCGAGATCTTCGCTCCCCTTTCGGCTGCCAACATCAAAATCCCGAGAAGCGACTTCGCATTCACCGTCAGATTGCGGTAGGAGAGAGAAATTTTCGCATGGAACCGGGCCGCGCACTTAACGAGCTCGGTCGAGGGGCGTGTGTGGAGCCCCTTATCGTTTAAAATCACAAAAGTAGTTTTGACTTGTTTGTGCATAAGACAACAGGGCATGAATACTGCGAATAGACTTTATTTGCAAACATTTTTTCACCCCCTCCGGAAAGAGGGGGTGAATAATTTAGAGGAGTTTTTGCATTTCAGCGACAAGTTCTTGAAAACGGGCCATTGCCGCTTCAACTGGTTTTGGACTCTTCATGTCAACCCCTGCGATCTCGAGAAGATCAAGAGGGAATCGAGTTCCGCCTGAGCTGAGGAATTGGAGATATTTGTCTCGAGCTTCATGCGATCGGGTTGCACCCTGGAAAAGGGCCATCGCTGCACTGAGTCCAGTCGCGTACTGGTACACATAGAAGTTGTAGTAGAAGTGAGGGATGCGGGCCCACTCATATCCGAGTTCCGGATCGATGGTAAAGTCGGGTCCGTAGTAGTCTTTGACGAGCTTAAGATAGGCCTCTTTAAGAAGAGTTGGAGTGAGCGGAGTCCCCTCTTCGACCCACTGGTGGATTTGCAGCTCGAATTCAGCGAAGAGCGTCTGGCGAAAAATTGTCCCGCGAATCCCTTCGAGCTGGTGATTGATGAGGATCGCTTTCTCCTGCTTCGTCTTTGCCTTTTGCAGAAGATGATTGAGGAGAAGCTGCTCGTTGAATGTCGAGGCGACTTCAGCGACAAATATCGGATAGTGGGAATAGACGTAGGGTTGGTTCTTCCGGCTCAAAAAGCTGTGCATGCTATGACCCGCTTCGTGAGCGAGTGTGAAGACATCTTTGAGAGTGCCGTGATAATTCATGAGGATATAGGGCATGCTATCATAGCATCCGCTCGAATAGGCTCCCGAACGCTTTCGAGGATTTTCATAGACGTCAACCCAGCGGTTTTTGTCTAACCCCTCTTTTAACACCTCCTGGTATTGAGCTCCAAGAGGAGCGACCGACTCGATGACGGCTTTGCATGCATCGGCATAGGGCATGGCAATCTGCGATTCGGGAACTAGAGAGACATAAAGGTCATAGGCATGGATTTCCGAAAGACCCATCGCATCTTTTCGAAGTTTGAGGTACTGATGCATGGCCGGGAGATGTTTGCGGACCGTCTCGATCAACTTTATGTAGACTTCCTTATCGATCCGATGAGCGAAGAGGGCCGCCTCCACGCAGCTTGAAAACTTTCTCGCCTTCGCGATGTACCTATGCCCCTCGGCTTGCCCTTGCAACAATTCGCAGAGCGTATTGGAGAGCCCCTCGTAGCCTTTGTGGAGATTGAGGAATGCATTTTTTCTTAGCTCACGATCGGGGGAGTTCATGTAAAGAGTGAAAGTCCCATTCGAGAGGGGCTGTTCAACCCCTTTGGAATCGTGGGCGGGTTTGAAGGTCATGTCGGCGTTGGTTAAGGCGGCGAACGTTTTGTAGGTTGTGTCGAGAGATTTGCCGCTCAAAGCCAAAAGTTCCTCTTGCTCCGGGCTTAGAGTATGGGCTTTTCGGCGACCAATTTTTTCTAGATAGAAAGCAAACGGTTTTAAAGAGGGGTGGGCCGTAAGCCGTTTAAACTCATCTTCAGATAGGGAGAGAAGTTCAGGTTCTATCCAAGAGCTTTCCAACTCAAATTCGTGCAAAAGCGTTGTGATCAAGCCATAATCGTGCTTCGCAGCGTCGTTGCCCAAATCTTCGTCCATCTTTAGATGAGCGTAGGTATAAAGTTTTGAAAGATGCCGGTCGAGACTGAAATAGTGCTCAAAAAAACTCGAAAGAACTTTGGGATCGGAGAGTTTGCCCTTGTAAGAGACTAGATCAGGCCATCTGGGTCCCTCTTGCTGTCCTCTGGCTTTTTGAAAATCTACCTTCCAAAGGTCTGGCGAAGGGTAGAGCGCCTCCACATTCCATCGGTCTTGGATAGGGATTTCGCTTCGGGACTTGGGCATCGGTTTCTCCTTACTTAAGTGGTTCACGCTCAAGCACTCTAAATTACTCGCCCCAAAAATAACTGATGCGGTTAGCAATTGAGCGCAGATTCTGCTAAATTCTGTTGCAAAAAAACGCATACTTCAGTATATTCCTTTGTAGATTTAAATGATCGAAACCGCCTATAAACTATTAAGTTTAAAAGCGAAAAACACAAGGAGAACAACATGGCCCAGCAAGCTGAAAAGAAAATCACGCTGAAACCACTCGGCAACCGCGTCCTAGTCCAGCGGTTGGAACCCCAAGAAACTCTAAAAGGCGGCATCATCCTTCCCGATTCCGCAAAGAAAAAACAAGAGACTGCGAAAGTTGTTGCAGTCGGTCCAGGCACAAAAACCGATGACGGCAAAGTCATCCCAGCGCCTGTCAAAGTTGGCGATATCGTCTTAATGGACAAATACTCTGGCCAGGAGATCACTCTCGATGATGAAGAGTACATGATCCTCAAAGGCGACGACATCATTGCAATCATTGAAGAATAAAATTTATTAAGGAGAAATTTGAACTATGGCACCTAAAAACATTAAGTTCAAGGAAGATGCCCGCCAAAAGATTTTGAAAGGCGTCCGCACCCTTGCTTCCGCTGTGAAAGTGACCCTCGGACCGAAAGGCCGAAACGTTGTCATCGACAAGAAATTCGGCTCTCCACAGATTACAAAAGACGGCGTCACCGTCGCAAAAGAGATCGAACTTGAAGACCGCCACGAAAACATGGGCGCGCAAATGGTTAAAGAAGTGGCTAGCAAGACCGCAGATAAAGCGGGCGACGGCACCACGACTGCGACCGTTCTCGCTGAAGCGATCTACAGCGAAGGACTCCGCAACGTCACCGCCGGCGCCAATCCAATGGATATCAAACGAGGGATTGAGCAGGCTGTCAACGTCGTTGTCGACGAGCTGAAAAAACTCAGCAAGCCAATTAAAGATTCGAAAGAGATCGTCCAAGTCGCCACCATCTCCGCTAACGGCGATGCAGACATCGGCTCGATCATCGCTCAGGCGATGGAAAAAGTGGGCAAAGATGGCTCGATCACCGTCGAAGAAGCGAAAGGCTTCGAGACGACCCTCGATGTCGTCGAAGGGATGAACTTCGACCGCGGCTACACATCGGCCTACTTCGTCACGAACGCCGAGACGCTCGTTTGCGAATATGAGAACGCCCTCGTCCTCATCTACGAAAAGAAAATCTCCTCGATGAAAGAGTTCCTCCCGATCCTCCAAGCTGCGGCCGAGTCGGGCAAACCCCTCCTCATCATCGCAGAAGACGTCGAAGGCGAAGCCCTCGCGACCCTCGTCGTGAACCGCCTCCGCGCCGGTCTGAAAGTCGTCGCCGTCAAGGCGCCTGGCTTTGGCGACCGCCGCAAAGCAATGCTCGAAGATATCGCCATCCTCACCGGCGGCGAATTCATCAGCGAAGAGAGAGGAATGTCTCTCGATAAAGTAACGATCGACATGCTCGGCAAAGTCAAGAAAGCGATCGTCAAGAAAGAAGACACGACCCTCGTCGACGGCGCAGGCAACAAGAAAGCGATCCAAGACCGCGTTGCCCTTCTGAAGCGTCAAATCGAAGAGAGTACATCGGACTACGATCGGGAAAAACTCCAAGAGCGGCTCGCAAAATTGTCCGGCGGCGTTGGAGTCATCCGCGTCGGCGCTGCGACCGAGATCGAGATGAAAGAGAAGAAAGACCGAGTCGACGATGCGAAAGAGGCCACTCGCGCAGCTGTCGAAGAGGGAATTCTCCCTGGCGGCGGCACCGCCCTCATCCGCTGCTTGCCAGCTCTTGAAAAAGCGATCGCAAAGCTGACGGGCGACGTCAAGATCGGCGCAGAGATCATCTTCCGCGCCCTGGCTTACCCGCTTCGCCAAATCGCTGAAAACGCAGGCAAAGAAGGTTCAATCGTCGTCCAGAAGGTCGCCTCTATGGGCACCTACGAAGGCTACGATGCCCGCGAAGACCTCTTCGTGAACATGATGGATAAAGGGATTGTAGATCCGACGAAAGTCGTCCGCTGCGCCCTGCAGTTCGCTGCTTCCATAGCAGGACTCTTGCTCACCACCGAGGCGATCATCACCGAGGAAGAGCAAGAAAAACCCGCTGCGGCACCCGCTGGCGGAGAGATGGACTACTAATAAGTAGCCTCTTCCGATACCCCTGAGCTTTCCTCAGGGGTATCATTCTCGCTTCCCAACTTAAACGGCAAATACTTCTCGATGATCTTTTGCGGATTAAACATATTCTGGATGTATTGCTGAATTCCAGCTCCGCCAAAGATCTGCCGGATGAGCTCCTTCGTCGGAAAACCTTCTTTGCTGTTGATCTCGTAAAATTCCAAGTAGGGGACCGTCTTTTTCGTCGACGCACCCAAAAGCCCCAAGCCCCGAATTTCAATCGTCAAATTCCTAACGACCAATTTATGGATCAAAACCTCGTGAGAGGTGCTCGTATTCGGCATCCGTTCGCCGATCGCCGTCCAATTATTCGAAGTCCCCATCGAGTCCTTGAATTCGACGCTGAGGAAGATATTTTCCAGATCGATCAGATCGATCTCAGTCGGTTCGGCCCACAGTTTTTTAAAAGCATACTGAATTTGGGTCGACTCGACTTTGAACGCCGACTTCGACTTAAAGCCGTGGGGATTTCTGATTCTAAAGTTATTCATCTTTGTTTGGCTCGGCCACATGCTGATGCTGCCAATCGAGACGTCGACTCCCAATTTCTTCGTTAAGTATGAGGCCATGATCGGCGCCTTGATCAGCCAAAAAAAGAGGACAACGGCAATCACCCCCAGAACTACGGCTTTCCTTCCCATGAGCTTTTCTCCTTTTCCTCTAGATGAACCATTGTGGATTTTTTTTGAATCCTTTATTACTAGACTTGCATGAAAAATACGTTCACCTTTCTTGGCGTCATCGTCCTCGGCCTTCTCCTCTCCGCTTTAGTCGCCTGGGGAAATAGGACCCACATCGTCTCCAACTTCCTCGCCAAGCAGCTCCATATCCCGGTGAAAATCCGCTCTCTTAAACTGGGGATGGACCAATCGCAATTCATCCGCCTCTGGGCGGGCAACCCAACCCAATCTAAAACTCAAACCTCCTTTTCAGCCGATCAAGTTGAGATCGATTTATCTCTCAAAAAGATCCTAACCGATCCGCTCATCATCGACTTGATCGAGATGGACAACATCGTTGTCGGCATCGAATTTTATAATCTAGATGGCTCGAACAACAACTGGTCCCACATTTTGACCAAAAGTAAAAAGAAGCAGTCTCAAAAAGCGAGAAACTTTCTGATCAAAAGCCTAGTCTTGAAAAACATCACCGTCCAGATCACCCAAGCTGACGGCTCAGTCAAACGGTTCGAACCGATTGAGCGGATCGAATTCGCGAATATCTCCAACCAAGAGGGGTTACCCCTCTCCGATATCGAAAAGCTCCTTTTCCGTCTCATGATGCAAGACGTGTTCAAGCGGGTTAATCTCAACCAGCTTCTCCAGACAATCAGCCCCTTCGAGTACGTCCCCGGCGGCGTCCCTCTCCCCTTCTTCCCCGGCTTCTTCTAAAAAGCAGGCTTCGCCCCGACTGCGCTCCCCTGCCCGTGCCCCTGCCCGTGCCCTTGCCCCTGCCTATGGGGCAGCGGGGGCTTCGCCCCGACTGCGCTCCCCTGCCCGTGCCCGTGCCCGTGCCCCTGCCTATGGGGCAGCGGGGGCTTCGCCCCGACTGCCTTAAAAAATAAATCAATGAAAAGAACTCGCTAACAACAGATCATATTTTGTCTTCATACACACGGACAAGGAGAGACAAGGATGATGCGATATTTTGATCATGAAAAAATGGAGGTTTATCAAACATCCATCAAATTCGTTGGATTGATTGATGAGATTGTGAAGGAGTTGCCTCGAGGAAGAGCTTATTTAGTTGATCAATTTCAGCGAGCAGGTTTATCAGTGTCGTTAAATATTGCAGAAGGTGCTGGAGAATTCGCAGTTCAGGAGAAGTGTCGATTTTACCGAATGGCAAAAAGATCAGCGACTGAATGTGCTGCGATACTTGATGTGTGTAGACAACTAGGAATAATCGATGAATCAAATTACTTGCGAGGACGTGAGTTTGTATTAACAATCGTAGCCATGTTGATAAAGTTGGCTAAGAAGTCTGGTGCAGGGGAGCGCAGTCGGGGCGAAGCCCCCCGCTGCCCCATAGGCAGGGGCAAGGGCAGGGGCAGGGGAGCGTAGTCGGGGCAAAGCCCCGACTGATTTTTAATGATGGTGGGGGGATTCCATCAGCTTCTTGAGATAGGGGACGAGGCAGAAGCTGATGATGGCGAGGATGACGGAGACCACGCCGAAAATTAGGAAAGCTCCCGAGTAAATCGACAGCGATTGGACGACCGTGTCTGTAGTTGGGACATCTGCGATGGTGGCGAGGCCGCCGCCGATGGCAAACGAGGCCGACTGGACTAAGAACCAGACGCCCATCATCATACCGACAAGGTGGCGCGGCGAAAGGCGGGTGATCATCGCCAGACCGATTGGAGAGAGGAGCAGCTCGCCGACCGTTTGGAAGAAATAGCTGAGGACGAGCCACCAGGGCGAGGACATCCCCTGTTCTGGGAAGAGATAGGTCGCTCCGCCGAGGACGAGGTAGCCGACCGCCATGAAGAGAATACCTAAAGAGAATTTGCTTGGCGTCGTCGGGTTGAGTTTATCTCGGTCTAGCCGGACCCAAAGCCAGCTGAGGAACGGGCTGAGAAGGATGATGAAGAACGGGTTGAAAAACTGGGTGAACTCGGCGTCGATGGTAAAGCCGAGAAACTCTTTCGACATGTTCCGGTCGGCGAAGAGCATCATCGAGGTAAAAGTCTGGTTGTAAAGAGACCAAAAACCGACGGAGATCAAGATCAGGATCAAGCAAGCCCATAGTTTGCGTCTTTGCTCCGGCCGCTCTTTGATTAAGTAATAGAGGACCATCCCGATGATCGCGAGGGCGCCAATCGCCAAGATCCAATCGGCTTCTCTCGGATGTTTGAGAAGAAGGTGGAATACCACAGTCGCAAGGACGATGCCAATGAGGAGGGCCATGTAGAAAACCCACTTTTTGTGGTGGCCTTTGTGGAGCGGGCTGATGCTTGGAATACCCCCCGCATGGCCCAATCTGTGCCGGCCCAACCAGAAAGTGACCATGCCGATGCCCATGCCGATGGCGGCGAGGAAAAACCCGGCGCTCCAGCTGTAGGCGGAGATGATCGCTCCAGCGATGAGCGGAGGAACGAGAGCTCCGATGTTGATCCCCATGTAGAAAAGGGTGAATCCTCCATCTCTTCGAGGATCTTCTGGACCGTATAGTTCCCCGACTATGCTCGAGACGTTGGGTTTGAAGAGGCCGTTTCCAACAATCACGAGGCTAAGGCCCGTGAAGAGCCACTCTGTTCCGGAGACGGCCAGGAATAGGTAGCCGAGGAATAAGAGGATGCCTCCCAAATTGATCGACTGCCGAAATCCGATGAACCGGTCGGCGAGATACCCACCAAAAACTGGCGTCATGTAGAGAAGGGAGCTAAACGTTCCGTAGAGAAGATAGGCTTTTTCGTCTGTGAAGAGGAGCGCTTTGCTTAAGTAGAGGACGATGATCGTCTGCAAAGTGTAAAAACCGAAGCGTTCCCACAACTCTGTGAAAAAGAGAAGGAACAACCCCCTCGGTTGAGCCTCGATGTTTCTTTGCATAATCCTCCTAAGAATTGAAAAATCACCTTCATCACTGAATACAAGATTTGCAAAGAATCGTCAATCTGATAAATTCACAAAATATGAAATACTTGTTTGCTATTTGCCTCGCTGCAACATCAATTTGGTCTCAACCATCTCAGGTAATTTTAATCCGACACGCCGAAAAACCTGCGCAGGGAAATTATCTGTCGCTGAAAGGGCGCCAACGAGCTGCGGCACTTGTGCCGAGCTTTTTAGGCTCTCCCCTTTTGCTCCAAAATGGACAGCCCGCTGCGATCTACGCGATGAAGCCGACGGCAACAGACCCTTCGGTCCGCTCGGTACAGACCGTCCTCGTGTTGGCAGAAGAGCTCGATTTGCCCCTGCACAATCAATTTGCGCTCGGTCAAATAGAGCCGCTCGTTCAAGAAATCATGAGTTCGGAAGACTACGAAGGAAAGACTGTTCTCATTTGCTGGCCCCACACAGAACTTCCGCAGATTGCGAGCTTGTTCGGCGCAAAAGAGATCCCCAAAAGATGGTCTGAAGATACCTACGACCGTTTTTGGGTCCTCTCTTTTAGCGATTCAGGAGCTGTCTCGTTTCAGAATCTTCCCCAAAAACTTCTCTACGGCGATTCGAATCGGTAAATAAAACCTTTTTTAGGAGAGGGAGAGTCCTTTCCAGAAATTCGTGTTCGTTTTGGTATGCGCCAGTTAACACAGTTGAACGGAGTGCGAGCAATTCCTCATTCGCCCGGAATTGAAAACTCGCGATCTGCTTCAATTTGTTGATCCGTGTTCGGACGGGGATCTCTTCAGGGATGTCGGCGATGAATGTTTGGTAAAAAAGATCGAGCGACTTTTCTGTTTTTTCGTAGACTGTACCGGCAAAAGAGGCCTTGATCTCTTGGAAAATCCAGGGATTGATCACAGCTCCCCTTCCGATCATGAGGGCGTCGCATTTTGTCTGCTCAAGCATCCGGTGGGCATCAGCTACCGTTAAGATATCTCCATTGCCAACGAGCGGAATGGTGAGGATCGACTTCGCCTCGGCGATCAGGTCCCACCGGGCTGGCGGACCGTATCCATCCACTTTGGTCCGGGGATGGAGAGTGAGGAAGGCGATGCCGCTCTCTTGCGCAGCGAGGAGATTTTCTCGGAAAAGGGAAATGTCGGTGTAGCCCGATCGGAGCTTGGCCGTCACAGGAATTGAGACTGCCTTCACCATGGAGCTTGCGATCTCGTTCAAGAGTTCGGGTGTTTTTAGAAGGCTCGATCCGGCGCCGCGCCCCGTGACCGTGTTGGAGGGGCACCCGCAATTTAGATCGATCCGAGGCGCTCCCCGCGCAGCAATCGCTCGGGCCATCTCTCCCATCAGATGGGGGTCCGATCCCATGATCTGAGCCGCCTGAGGGATCGGGTGCGTCTCATTGGCTACGTATTCTTTGCAAAGACTTGGGATATGGGCATTGGTGGGAACCCGGATGAATTCGGTGCAGGCCTGATCGAAGCCGCCAATCGAGGCCATAGCGCGCCGAAAGGCCCGATCTCCAACCCCTTCCATGGGGGCGAGGAGAAGCGTAGGACAACCGTGGGCATCCTTGCGAATAAAATTTTTACTTAACTTCTCAGGAAGATTCATTTTGGGCTGTAAGAGAGAGTAATAATCTGGTATAGTATAGCGCATGAAAGCAGGAACTGCCAAGCTCTATCATTGGGCCATCCAGAAGGCCAATTCGAGGCTTGCCCCCCTTTGGATCGCAGTCCTCTTTTCCCTCGAGCTTTTTCTCTTTATTCCGTTGGACGCCGTTTTAATGTTTTTCTGCCTTCAAAATAGGCAAAGAACTTTTTACTATGTACTGATCGCAGGTGCCGCGTCGATTTTCAGCGGATTGGTCGGCTATCTTCTGGGTCACTTCCTCTGGGATCTGATCGGCCCCTACGTCGTCCCTCACTTTATCTCGTCGAGCCTTTTTGAGAGGATTTCGGGCCACTTCCAAGAATATGAGAATTGGGCCGTGTTTTTAGGCTCCCTTCTCCCCTTCCCATTGAAGGCGCTCAGCCTCTCGGCGGGGGTTTTCCATCTAGGTCTCTTCCCCTTCCTCTGCTGCTTAGCTGCAGCTCGTTTCTTGCGCTTCTCTTTGGTGGGAGGGGCTATGGTGCTGTGGGGAGAATCTGTGAAAACCTTTCTCGACCGCCACTTTCATCGAGTCATGCTCGTCATCGGCGCAAAAATCGCCGCCACATTTCTCTTTTTCTGGGTCCTTGCCAAATAATTTCCTATTTAAGGAGGGGGTAAGCCTTCGAGATCATTTCTGAAATAGATGGCAGAGGACTTGGGGCTCGAGGCAATGGTTGAAATCTCGACAAATACCTCTCCATCTCCTCGAATATAGCCCTCTTCCCATCGACATACATAACGAGATTTTTTCTAAAGACAATCGCTCGGCTGAGCATATCGCTTGCCGCTTTGACGACCAACATATCGCCTACACAGACATTCTCTTTTTCAAAAGGGACCGGAGCCCAATTTTTACTCTGGGATTTGGGGGATCCTGGCGTTAAATTAACAACAGAAGCAAAGTTTTCTGGAGTCACCTTACTCCAGATGTCTAAACACCCTCCTACAATCGAATCGGGACTTAATTCTTTGCGGTAAAGATAAACGTTCAACTGATTCATACGCGACCTTTTAAATGGAGATCCATTTTAAAGGAGACCTTTTTATTCTTCTACTCTGATTTTAGGTCGTCGATGTCATCGTCGTAAAATAAGACACGATAGTGGTTTACATCGAACACTTCCCTCTCTTTGGGAGGTTCTGTATAGCCAACTATTTCCAAATACATCCATCTGTCTTCGTACTTCAATACCTTCCCTGTCCCAATCTTTGGTTTGAAGTGGGTAACTGTCTTGAACTGATTGAAATTCCCCTCGTAATAGATGAAGGAGAAGTAGCGGTACCCATTTTCTTTCGCCAATTGAACTCCTTGGCTGAATGCATAGATCGGCGGAAAAGTAAATAAAGCGATTGGATCTGAAGCGAGAAGCAGCCTCATATCTTCTTCGTCGAATTTGGCGATTTCGCTCTTCAAAGAAGAGAAAGGGAAGAGCAACAGCAAAGCTAAAATCAATCGGTTCATGGGTATCCTCACTGATCGCGAGAATACCCATTTCGTAAATTATTTTCTAATCTTTTATAAATTTTATGTTAAAGACTCAAGCTTTCAGATCTTGTAGGAGCTGGCTCACTCTTATTTTGTCGGCATGTCCTTTTCCGTTCACATACAGACGGATATACTCTTGTGCAGCTATAATCTGATCTCCTTCCTCCGGAGTGAAATACAATCCATTTTCAACTCCCAAAGCACTTTCAAAGAGCATCGCAATTTTTCCTACGACCGAGACCCACTGAGGATCGTCAAAAGCTTTGGTCAAATTAACGTAAACAGGATGAAACTTTTGAGCTGTCGACTTTTTTTCAGGACCTAGCACTGCATCGATGAGCGGAGATTCATCTTTCACGATGGCCACGTAGTTCGCGACGACCATACCTACTGATTCTTCTTCCAGCTGACACCAAGGAAAAGCCCCTGCTGGCGCAGGTATCTGTTCATTAGGTACTCCATTTAGCTGCTTGATTGCATCTTGGATCGCTTGCTCTGTTTTAGCAATCAAATCAATCCGAACTTTGGATTGAGTCCCCAAATTGGAGTAAAGAGAAAGGGACATTTTCTTAGAATCGATGATCGAATAGGAACGGATATGATCCCTGATAGGAAGTTTCCACTTTCCAAAACTGAAATCGTTTGACGGTTGTAATTGATTCATGATTTTTTTCCTAAAATTGAATTGGAGATTTCCTGTAAATTTACAAGAGATCTTTCAGCGCCTTTTTGCTCGTAAAAATGGAAACACTCTTCGAAAATCACAAAGTGCCTTCTGACAGCCATAGGGACAAAGAATTTCACTTCAGATAAACCAACTGTGTGGAGTTTATTGGCCATTGTCTGAGTCAGAGCTTCAGTTTTTCGAATTAAATCAATGAGAACCCCTTTTCCGTCTAAATCCTCGAAATAGATGGACAGTCTTTTGTTCTCATGAATTTCATATATCCTCGCCCTTTTCATGATGGGCAGTTGCACTTTCCCAACAAAGAAAAGGTCTCCTCGAACATTTACTCCCGATACTGGATTCATCTCTAGATCCTCCGTATCCTTTCAAAATCGTCATGCCCCAGACCGACATAATTGCCATATTCTCCATATTGTTTCCGAACGTCTCCGCAAATGTACTTGGTAATCTGACTCGTTTCGGTAAGGGTATACGTTCCAGTATAATCACGCTTTTCTAGTACTGTTAGGCAGTGGGGATGGATCATAATCCATCGGTGTGCCTTGCTGACAAATTGGAGCTCGCATCTTCCTGAAGGAATTCTCGCTAGCTGAAGCTCTTGGATCAATTTTCGAAACAGAGAATCCGTTTTAAAAACAATATCGATGGCAACCATTTTCTGGTCGTAGGTTAAGCAAACCAGGGTCACTACAGCGTCTGTCTTTTCCGTTTCTTCCGAAACATCGTAAAATCGGGCATAGCTTAAAATTGGGAGCTCCGATGCCCCGATAAAAAGACTCTCCCCCCTAGCAGAAATCCCACCCGTTTGATTCATTGAACACCTCATTAAAAAATTGAGTCGAAAAGGATAGTAAATTTCTCCAAAAAACGCAAATAGGGTGGTTGAAAAGTCAGTTCCCAGCTATTCTAGATGCCGTTATGGACGATCTATTCGAAGCCGTCTCAAAGAGGCGCACATTTGCTATCATCAGCCACCCGGACGCCGGAAAAACAACACTTACTGAAAAACTTCTTTTGTACTCAGGGGCGATCCAGACAGCCGGCATGGTCAAGGGGCGGAAAGGGCGAAAAGCTGCAGCCTCCGATTGGATGGCCATGGAGCAGGAAAGGGGGATCTCGATCACCTCGTCGGCCATGCAGTTTACCTACAAAGACACAATCATCAACGTCCTCGACACTCCGGGCCACGAAGACTTTTCTGAAGATACTTATAGAACCCTGACGGCGGCCGACTGCGCCATCATGGTGATCGACGCCTCAAAAGGGGTCGAGAAACAGACCCGAAAGCTCTTTGAAGTCTGCCGCCTCCGTCAGATTCCTGTTTTAACCTTCATCAACAAGATGGATATGCCGGGAAGAGAGCCCCTCGAGCTAATGAACGAAGTGGAAAACGTCCTCCAAATCCACTCCTTCGCAATGAATTGGCCAATCGGGACCGGCAAAGAATTCCACGGCGTCGTCGACCGAGAGGCGTGCGAGTGTGTGTTTTTCTCCAAAACCTCGATTGGGGGCGCTCAAAGGGCCGAGATCGTCCGATCGCCCCTTACAAGCGATTTTTCCCGAGAGAAAATCGGCGCTGAAAACTACGCTAAGCTCCAAGAGGAACTCGATCTGCTTGAGATGGCGGGAAATCCCTTTAGGCAAGAGGACTTTTTAGCAGGCCGGGTTACACCCGTCTTCTTTGCTTCGGCCCTCACCAATTTCGGCGTGGAGCCTTTCTTCGACGCCTTCATCCATTTAGCTCCCTGCCCTCATGGCCGGATGGCCGACAAGGCCGACGGAACAGAAATCGAAATCGATCCGATCAAAACTCCTTTCAGCGGCTACGTCTTCAAACTCCAGGCCAACATGGACAGAAGACATCGGGACAGCATGGCCTTCATCCGGATCTGTTCGGGAAGGTTCGAGCGGGACCTCGTCGTCAAACACCACCGGCTCGGCCGAGAAATCCGCCTCTCCCGCCCCCATGGGATGTTCGCAGGCGAACGGACAACTCTCGACGCCGCCTATCCAGGCGACATCATCGGCGTCATCAATCCGGGTCTATTTGCCATCGGCGACACCCTCTCGATCACAGGAGGCTTCAACTTCAAGCCGCTCCCTCAATTCCAACCCGAGATCTTCGCTCGCCTCTATCCGAAAGATGTGGGCAAGAGAAAATCGTTCGACAAAGGGATTCTCCAACTAACGCAGGAGGGGGCAATCCAACTTCTGAAAACCGAGAGCGATCCGATTTTCGCAGCAGTCGGCCAGCTCCAGTTCGAAGTGATGCAATACCGGCTCAAAGACGAATATGGAGTTGAGACCATTTTGACTCCCCTCCCCTACCAGTGCAGCGCCTGGATCTTGGGCAATATCGACACGTATGCTAAATCGAGCAGCTCGGTTATCGTCCGCGATCGGCTCGACCGCCCGATGGCCCTTTTCAACACCCAGTGGGACAAGCAATACAGCATCAAACAAAACCCAAATCACCAGCTCGTCGACGTCCTCGTATAAATTTCTTTAAATAATTTCCCCCTTCCTGTAAAAATCTTTCCTCTTGAAAAAGAGGGAGATATGACAGAACCAGTAGGACGTGTAAGCCGATGCGCGACATTCTTCTCATTTCAAAACCTCAAGAACATCGCGAGCTGCACGTTGAGTCGAATCACTATTTCAGGGCTTGCAGAAATGATTTTCGGTTCTTATGGAAAATCGTATAGTCGCAATGTGGCAGATAGCCTAGTTCCCCGTTTGGGGCAAAGGCTAATTATGCCCTTCACCCGAGCCGGGTGCCTTCTCGCCTTACCCATAGCCTTCGTTCTGACAGCAGGAAAAACAGCAAAAGCGAGACTTCTTATCCTCGGGGCGACAGCTGCTGGAGCTGCCATCGTTTGGTCTGCCTTTTCTTTGGATCTAACACGAGATACTGCGAACGAAACTCTCTCTACGGCAATCGCTATGGTAGGAGAAAATATATGCGGATTCATCGGATTGGATCTCGCTGGACGGCTCTTCAAAAGAAGGGACATCGTCTATTTGGGCGAAGACCCCTCTGCAGGCTACGGGATCGGTATGGCTAGGTATCAATTTGCCTCCCTCTTTTACAACGCGGTCGTCAACCCAACCATCGCTATCTTAAACATTCCCTGTGCATTGGTCGGCATGGTAGTAAAAACGGCCGCCTTCAACTGGAATATCCTGTTCCCTTATGTAGAGAAAGTTCTTGCTTGCTTTAAGAAAAACCAGCTTTCGGGAACCGTTATTCAACCCCTTTTAAGTCAACTCTTAGCAAGGCGCTTCCTCGATTCAAAAGCAGCGCCAGTCCATCAGAGCAAAATCTACTCGATTTTCCTAGAAGTTTGGAAAAGCTCGCTAAAAGCCGCGCTCGCTGCGACTCCATTTAGCCAATGGAACGAGTTGGAATATGAGGACCTCATTGTGCGTCTGGCTGGACACACACTAAAAGCCTATGGATCGATCTTAAAACATACCCCCGAAATCCAAAACGCCCAAACGGAGTTTCAAAAGGAGCCGGGAAACAAACTGAAGGCAGCAAGACTGGATGAGGAGATCAGAAAAGAGATTCAGAAAGATCAAACGATTTCACAATCGATCCGAAGCTTTTTGTACAATCGGGTAGATCTTTGGACAAAGCCAGGCAGCGCGATCGTCGACGCGATCATTGAAATGGAAATTGGTTTTTTTGGGGGGCGTCTCCTCAATGAAGACGACGAGTTGTTTCTCCGGACAATCATCCCGATCCATTTAAAACACTTTGTCCATTGCGGCCTCCTCCATCTGCAGAAATTCACCAAAGAGGAATTAGATCCTTGCGAGGAAATAGGAGTTGTCTGGGATCTCAACCATGCGATCTTATCTTCCTATTTGGATCACGTTCTCCCATCCTGGGCCAGCCGCTGGATTCGGAAAGGGGTTCATAAACTGGAAGGGGCTACTTTCACGATGCAGAAAAAACTGGCGGTCTTCTCCCACAAATCAGAACAAAGGGCGACCCTCACTGCTCCAATCGCACTGGCTGAAAGTCACGTCGTAAAGCCCCCCAAACACACACCGGACGACATCGAAGCCTTCGATACGAACCAAGATATGCAACCATTGGAGCAAGTAGCGACGCTGCAAGTCCAACCCAATCTGAGCGACCACTTTCAAAAGCCAACCAAGCACACAGCCGATGACGTCGAAGCCTTCGATGATGATCATGAGATGGAACAATCGGCTCAAGCATCATCGATGCAAACACCTTTCGCCGTTGTGGAAGATTATGATCCTACAAAAGTCCCTTCGACTCAGCAAGAAGGATAGCGTAAGCTAAAGAATGGTCGCGGCAGTGGGCCATGACCTTTCTCCCCTGCACCTCGACTTCCAACTTCCCTTCGCAAAGGGCGTCTTTGGCCTCCTCTTTCGTCAAGGTTAGAATCGAGCCGATCACCTCGGAGTTTTCCCGGTCGGTATCTCCCAGGGCCGCTACTTTGGCGAAAAAGACGTGGTAGAAATCGCGAATCACAGCGCTGTCGATCGGGAAGGTCCCCAAGTGAACGATCTCTTCTATCTCACAGCCGGTCTCCTCTTTTGCCTCTCTTCGAGCCGCATCTTCGGCCGATTCCAGAGGCTCCCGCCCTCCACGCGGCAGCTCGATCTCCCACGAACGGGTCGCGTTGCGGAAGATCACATTCAGAACGATCTTCTCCCCGTACGTTAGGGCCAAGACGGCTGCTACAGTCCCCTCCACTCCTGGAGGCGTCTTGAGCGAGTTTTTATGGACAAATCGGTTGTAGATGTCGCAGGAGCCGTCAGGAAACAAAAGCGGCTCGCGAACCCAAACCCAGAATCCATCTTCAGAGACGACGCCGAGCCGGCTCCTCTCAAGAGCCTCTTTCAGCGGAATTCCCTTATTGAAATAGCGCATGGCAAATTGGGACTCGATCTCGCACATCTGCTCGTAGTCGGCGACCGTCTCGATCTCCCCTTGCTGCCAATCCCCCTTCTCTCCAAAAGAGAGAGGATAGTTCCGGCAATATTCGAGGTACTTTTGGATCGCTTCGGGACTTGCAACGACAGAGCCTACGAGAGAGAGGGCCAAAAACAAACTGCGCCGGAACATAAATTTCTCCTCTTATTTTTTAAAGTCCTGCTAGTATATCCCCTTAAGAATTTTTTGAGGAGGCTTTATGAAAAAAATCATTCCGCTCTTTCTTACTCTCTGCAGCTCTCTCTTTGCCGACGCAAAGCTCGTCGTAATCCGGCACGGCGAGGGAGATCACAATCTCCAATTTGTGATCAGCTCCTGGACTCAGGAAGAGGGGGGCGTCGATCACGCTCTCACCGAAAAAGGCAGGCGGCAAGTGGCCGAGACGGCCCAAAAACTGCTCGAGCAAGGGATCAACAAAGAGAACGTGGGACTCGTCTTGGTTTCTCCGATGCGCCGAACGCGCCAAACGGCCCAAATCCTCGCCGACTGGGGTGTTTGCGATGAGAGCCGGATCTACATCGAAGAGAGAATCCGCGAGGCTGTCGCTCAAGAATGGGAAGGGAAACATGTCGGAAAAATCCACGCAGCTCTCCCTGATTTTAAAAACTGGCTGGCCGAAGTACAAGCTTCTGCCGATCATGGAGGCGAACCCCCCTCATCGGTCGAAGATAGGATCGGAGCTGTTCTTGCTGAGCTCTCTGCCTGGGATCCAGCAAATGGCCACGTTCTCCTCGTGATGCATGGATTCCCAAGCATGGTTCTGCTCCAACTCCATGGAGATGGCTCGAGCCCCAAACTCGAAACAGCCGAGGCCCGAGTCCTCCCTCTTCAGCGACCGTAGATCTCGATATCGAAGTGTTTTTCGAATCCGAGGTCTCGGTAGATTTTTGCAGCTTCAGGGGAGCTGAAGAGGACCAGCTCCCTCATTCCAAGTTCGTGGGAGCGGTTCATGAGGAACCTCATCATGTCGTGAGCGAGTCCCCTGTTTCTGAAATCGGGGTGGACAGCGATATTGAAAATCCCACCCCATTCGCCGGTAGGGAGCAGCAAACCTGTTCCCGCCGGTTTTCCTTCGCAATAGATCACATAGGCCTCTGCATCGAGCCGCTGCAAAAGGTCCATATATTTTTTCCCCACCACTGAATCGAACCCAAAGCCGACCTCTGTGATCTGCACGAAAGGGCCCCAATTTACAACCGGCCGGATATCGACATCGCCGACAGCGACGGGCGCCGTTTTCCAACTCATGAGCGGGCAGGTGATCGCGAGGACAAATCCCTCCTCCTTCAACTTCTCGACCAACCCCTCGGCCCGGTTCATCGGGTGGACCCAAAACGAGACCCCGTTCCCTGCCGGCACCTGCCGAATCAAATCGTCCACCGCCTCTCCTGTCCGATCGGCGTTCAGATGAACGATCGCGTTGAATAGGAAGTGGGGGATCTCCGAAAACCAAGTGAACGACCGGTCGCTCTTCTCATAGGCCGGGCTCATGGTATCGTAACAAATTTCCAGCTGTTTTAAAGCTTCAAAACCCTTCATAGACTCTCCTGCACACATGCTCGCTAATAAAATGGGGATGAATTTCATCGCCTCTCTCCTTGTTAGAGAGGGCGATTATCCAAAAGAGCCGTAATTTCAAATCACCGTAAGAATTACGGTAGCGCCTGAGGCTTATTCTCTAAGACGACACGAAAGATGATCAGCGCAGAGATAGAAGGAGTAGAGAGAGACGCAGAGAAAAAAATTCTGGGATCCCTGCCGGATATTTTTTCTCTGCGTCTTTCTACACTCCTTCTACCTCTGCGCTGATCATCTTTCATGCCGTTTTAAATAATGAGCCTCAGGGCCACAAGTCCAAAAAGGGCTTTACCCTAGCGAGGATCTCTTGCTTCGAGTGGCAGGAGAGCTTGTTTTTCATATTTTCAAAATAGGACTCGACTGTCCTCGGAGAAAGCCCCAAGTCCACGCCCGTCTTTTTGGCCGATTTCCCATCGGCAAAAAGCCGGATGCACTGCTTCTCTCTTGGAG
The DNA here is from genome assembly GCA_018239895.1 of Verrucomicrobiota bacterium. GTDB lineage: Bacteria > Chlamydiota > Chlamydiia > Chlamydiales > SM23-39 > SZAS-17. Next base: position 91,753 of record JAFEGL010000045.1, on the reverse strand, counting down.
ATAAAAGCTTGATCTTTTCAAGATCTTCTCCCTGTCCGATCTCTTTTAAGTAGGCTTCGAATTCGTCGTCCAACGAGGGGTTGATCGGCTCGGGACAGAAAAAATCGCCCCCCTTCAATTCGATGAGAGAGCCTGCCTCTCCCTCCATCTGCCTCAAGATCGCCCCCAGCTCCCGCTTGAAAAAGCCCGCAAAAGCTTTGAAGATCCACGGATGGTTGAGATAGGCCCGATCTAATGTCGATTCCCGTTTGCTCCCCGAATAGCCGTAGAATTCCACGCAATCTTCCGACCGATCGATGAATAAAACGTTTTGCTCGAGATCGAACTTTTTGGCTGCCCCATGCAGCTTCTCTTTAAATTCTTCCGAGCCATGGCAGCCGATCATGCAAACACCCGATCGGTAGACATCGGGGTGTCTCAAGTAGGGGTCTACCAAGTAATATTTTTCCCCGACATAGTGCTCGGCCCAATCGGGGCGATCGACTAAGACGGTGTATTTCCCCTGCTTATCAATCTTGTGATACGTAAAATACTTAAGCCCAAGACGGTCTCTTAGGGGCTTGGTCGCCGCCCGAATCAGGTTGGAATACTTGCTAATATAATTTTGAACGATCTCTTTCCAGTTCAACATAAAAGCCTGTAAAAAATCTGGAAGAAATCCTATAATAGATGCAAAAAAAAGGAAATAAATATGTCAGGAAGACTTATTACGGATAGTATAGATTTATCAAAACTCTACAGAACTGTTGAAGCCTTCACAGCCAAGGTAACCGAAAAAACAACAGCCCTTCTCGAAACGGCAACAAAGCTGCTCGCGGCATCGGATCAAATCCGATCTTCTCCCAACGTAGAAATAGAGACCGTCCGTAGCAATTTGAGTCAGAAAATGACTCAAATCACAAAATTAAACAATATGAATTCCGCCCTCTTGGATCTTCAAAAACAGATTCTTTTTGAACAGTGCGTTATGCTTGGCACTCCCAAACAAGGTTTGGACCAAGCCAAACGGATCATCAAAATCGTGGTTGATTTGGGAACTTACCAAGACGCCTTCAATAAGATGCAAGCATGACGATTGTCATTCAGACCAACTTCCCTCAGCAAGCAGCCCGGCCATCCAACGAACTCTACGTTCAGGTGGTCCGGTCTGAGTCATACCCAAATAGGCTGGAACACGAGGACCTCGTGGAACTGAGCAATGGGATGACCCTCGAGGTGAAATGGGGCTTCGGACGGTACCAGAGCGGCGAAACTCTCCGCCTGGAGTTCGATGGATCCTACCTAAATGTGTATTGTGCGAAGGGGCCCGTCCTCCGCCTTGCCCAGGTAAACGACAATTATTACATATCAGACTGATAGTCAATATGTTATGCTTTTCCAATTCAAATAATCCCTGACAAACAATCCCCGATCTGGTATAATCTATCCTGTATGAAACACGAAAGAACGACCAGATCTTCCTCTTTTTCCCAAGTCGCTCCCGGCTGTTTCTATTCTTATAGCTATTCCTTTTATGGCTCCCCAGCCATAAACAATTAATTTCCCTACTAGATTTTAATTTCCCCCCAAAATACCAAAAAGGAATAGGTATATGTTAATTACAATTAAGAAATCGGCTTCGGCCGCAGAAATTCATTCGGTCCAACAATTGCTGGATCACCACCGTCTAGGTCATAGGATCTGCGAAAATAGGACGCAGACCGTCATCGGCTTAGAGGGGAACCCCTCGGAAGAGATCGCTCTCGAACTCAGGAAACTCCCTGCTGTAGAGAAAGCGACCCGCATTTCAACCCCATTCAAATTGGCAAGCTTAGCGGCCAAGCCGGAAAAAACTGTGATCCACGCCAACGGCGTCGAGATCGGAGGCGACAAGGTCGTCCTTATGGCGGGCCCCTGCTCGATCGAAAGCCAAGAACAGCTCGATTTGATCGCCGTCGAATTGAAAAAGGCGGGCGTCGCGGTCATGCGCGGCTCTGCCTTCAAACCCCGAAGCTCCCCTTACAGCTTCCAAGGGATGGGAGAAGAGGGGTTGAAACTTCACTCGGGCGCTCAGAAAAAACACCAGATGGCCACTGTCACTGAGGTAATGAACATCCAAGATGTGGAGATGATCGCCCAGCACGTCGACATCCTCCAGATCGGAGCCCGCAACATGCAGAACTTCGATCTATTGAAAGCTGTCGGCAAATCGGGCAAGCCGGTTATTTTGAAAAGAGGCCTATCGGCCACGATCGAAGAGTGGCTTTTAAGCGCCGAATACATCATGGCTCACGGAAATCCCGACGTGATCTTGTGCGAACGGGGCATCCGGACCTACGAGACATCGACCCGGAATACGCTCGATTTGAGCAGCATCCCGGTCGTCAAGCAGCTCACCCACTTGCCGGTCATCGTCGACCCGAGCCACGCCGCCGGAAGAACGGATCTCATCCCCGCCCTTTCAAAAGCTGCGATCGCTGCGGGAGCCGACGGACTCTTGATTGAAGTGCACAACGATCCGAAAAATGCGAAATCGGACGGAAAGCAGTCGTTGCTGCCCCAAGATTTCACAAATTTTGTTCCCGACTTGAGAAAAGTCGCAGAAGCCATTGGGAGATCTTTATGACTTTAGAAGTTTTGCGAACCAAGATCGACAAAATCAACCGGGAGATTGTCCATCTTTTGGGAGAGCGGCTCAAAGTAGCTCGAGAGATCGCCCGAATCAAGAAAGATCGGAAATTGCCGATTTTGGATGCTGAGCGGGAGGCGTTGATCCATGAAGAGATCCGGCGGTTAGCAAAAGAGCAGAACCTCAGCGCGCCGATCGTCGAAGAGATCTTCCAGCTCTTGCTCGAATATACCCGCATCGAGATGGAGGCGGTCGAATGAACCGGATCGCCTACCAAGGGATCGAAGGGTCTTTCAGCCACCTCACAGCGAAACGGTTCTCCTCTCAATTGCTGGGACTTCCCACCTTCCAGGCCGTCTATGAAGCGGTAGAGAAGGGAGAGGCCGACTTCGCTCTGATGCCAATTGAAAATACCCTCGCAGGGACAATTTACGAGACGATCGATCTTTTGAACCAGGGAGATTTGAAAATTGTCGGCATGACCCAGACAAAGATCGAACATAGCCTCATGGCCCTGCCTGGCGCAGAGCCGCAGAGAGTAAAGTCCCATCCGAAAGCGCTGATGCAATGCACCCGCTTTTTGGCGGAAAATCCCCATCTTGAGGCGATTTCCTACTTCGACACGGCGGGAGCTGCAGCCAATTTGAAAGATCTTTCCACAGCGGCGATTGCCCACAGCTCTGCGGCAAAAATCTACGGGTTGGAAATTCTCGCCCAAAACATCCAAGACCATGAGGAGAATTATACCCGTTTTTTTCTCATCGGCAAAAGAGCTGTCGAGGGGAAAAAAGCCTCTCTCTGCTTTACACTGGACCACCGCCCCGGAAGTTTGGCCGATGTATTGACCCACCTTGCTGGAGCCAATTTGACCTATATCGTATCGAGGCCTATCATCGGGAAACCGTTTGAATATATGTTTTACGTCGATCTTGAATCGATCGATGGCGCGGCTCTCGAAGAGCTGCAGAAGAAGACAAACTCGCTTAAAGTTTTTGGAAAGTACGATGTCCTTTCGTAAAATCGGCATTCTCGGCCTGGGCCTTATCGGAGGATCGATCCTGAAAGGGCTGGAAGGGAAAAAAGAGGTCATCGACGGCGATGACATTCTTGACAGACTCGACGAGATCGATGCCCTCATCCTCGCAGTCCCCATTTCGGCAATTTTAGAAATTGGCGCGAAAATCAAAACAAAGCACCCTCTGGTCGTTTTCGATGTCGGGAGCGTAAAAGAGGTAATTGCCGAACGGTTTGAAGAGTGGACCCAAGGCAACTTAGAGTTTGTCGCCACCCATCCGATGGCTGGCAAGGAGATGAGCGGCTTCGCTAACAGCGAAGCCTCCCTTTTTCAGGGGGCAACTTGGGTTGTGACTCCTCACAAAAAAAACACCGAAAAAGCTTTAAAAGCGGTCGAAGAGATCGCCACTCTACTGGGCGCTCATCCGAAACGGCTCGATGCAAAGACACATGACCAGCAAGTGGCTCTGATCTCCCACATGCCCTATCTCCTCTCAAAAGCTCTTCTTGAGTTCGTCACCCACGAAGATCCTAAAAGTCTCGAGATTGCCGGCCCCGGATTCAAATCGATGACCCGCCTCGCCAAGGATAATCCCGCCCTCCATGCAGAAATAAAAGTTTACAATGGAGACAACATCGAGGTATCCTTGAAGAAATTCATCGAGTTTTTGAACCAAATATGAAGCAATTAAAGCCCTCTCCCACCGTCGCGATCAGCGCAAAAGCCCATCTCCTTTCGAAAGAAGGGATTAAAGTTTACAATTTTGGAGTCGGAGACCCGATCCTCCCAAATCACCCGGCTATCCTCGATGCGGCGGCCCAGGTGCTCAAAGAGAAGATGTGCCCCTACGCGCCGATTTCAGGGATCATGGACTTGAGAAAGTTAGCTGCCGAGTGGATGAACCGCCGCTACCAATCGCAGTACACCGTCGAGCAGACGATCGTGACCTGCGGGGGGAAATTCGGAATCTACGCAGCGCTTCAGCTCTTCATCGAACAGGGCGAAGAGGCCCTCGTTCCCGCTCCCTACTGGGTCTCCTATCCTGAAATGGTCCGGATCGCCTCGGGCATCCCCGTGATCGTCCCGACGACTTTCGAAGGGGGATGGAAATTAACTCCGAGCCTCCTCAAAGCTCACATCACTCCAAAGACCCGAGTCCTCCTGCTCAACAACGCAGGCAACCCGACCGGCATCTTGTACACTCGCGAAGAGCTCGGCGCCATCCTCGACGTCGCTGCTGAGGCCAACTTGACCATCATCTCCGACGAAGTCTACAGCGAACTGACTTTCGATGGGGGCGAATTCGTCTCGTGCGCCTCGTTTCCCGAACACCGCTCCCGAGTTGTCGTCATCGAGAGCTGCTCTAAAAATTTCGCCATGGCTGGCTGGCGCGTCGGTTTCGCCTTTGCCCCTGCGCCCGTGATCTCCAACATCAGCGCGCTCCAAAGCCAGAGCACCACAGGAACTTCTTTTACAAGCCAAAAAGCGGCCGTCGGGGCGCTCCTCCACGCCGATGAAGTTTCAGGTTATGTCAGAAAAGCGATGGGCCACCGCCGCACCCTTTTCTACTCGACCTTCAACCGGCTCTTTTCGACCCACATCAAGCCGGCTCCCGCCGCTCTCTATTTCTTCTCCAAGATCGGCGCCGATTCGATCAAAACCTGCGAAAAGCTCCTCGACGAGGCCCGCGTGGCCGCCGTCCCCGGCATCGGATTTGGGACCGAGGGCTACGCCCGCTTCGCCTTCACCGAAAGCGAAGAGGACATCGTCAAAGGTTTAGAGGCGCTCCAAAAAGCTTGGCGCCCTAATTGAGAGATGACATATCGATCACGAAGCGGTATTTAACGTCATTTTTCAACATCCGCTCATAGGCCTCATTGATCTGATCGATCGAGACCAGTTCGATGTCGGAGGTGACATTGTGCTCAGCGCAGAAATTGAGCATCTCTTGAGTCTCCGCAATCCCGCCAATGAAGGAGCCAGATAGCTGTCTCCGCTTGAGAGTCAACTCCCATACGGGCAACGGAGGGTGGGGAACATCGGGGAGACCCACAAGGCACATCGTCCCATCCCGTTTGAGTAATTGAAAAAAAGGTTCGAGGTTGTGGGATGCGGCTACCGTGTTGAGGATAAAATCAAATGTGCCGCCCAGCTTTTCCATCGCCCCCTGCTCTGTCGATAAGACAGCATGGTCGGCGCCGAGTTTTTTCCCATCTTTCATTTTCCCAGGCGAAGTGGTGAGAAGGGTGACTTCGGCTCCCATCGCATGGGCCAACTTGATCGCCATATGGCCTAGCCCGCCGAGACCGACAATCCCCACTCGGCTCCCCTTGCCCACCTTCCAGTGGCGCAACGGAGAGTAGGTGGTGATCCCCGCACAAACGAGGGGAGCTAAAGAAGCAAACTGCTCCTTCTTAAATTTTTTCGGCACTTGGAACGTGAACTTTTCATCGACGACGATCTGCTTCGAATATCCCCCGTACGTCGGTTTCCCTTTCATATGCGGATCGGGGCTATTGTAAGTCAGGGTAAAACCACCCTCGCAGTATTGTTCCAAGCCCTGTTTGCAGCTTGGACAGGTTCTGCACGAGTCGACCAGGCAGCCGACCATGACATGATCGCCCGGGTGGAATCGCTTTACTTCGCGGCCGACCTGTTTCACCACACCGAGAATTTCGTGACCGAGAACGGCCGGATAAATGGTGTCGTGCCATTCATTGCGGGCTGTGTGGATGTCCGAGTGGCAAATCCCGCAGTAGAGGATCTCGATATGAACATCATGGGGGCCCACCGATCGGCGCTCGAACGAAAACGGTTTTAAAGGGGAATCGGCGTTTAAAGCTCCATATCCATGTGTCTTCATATAAAATCTCCCGTCCCCCCCGAAATATCGGGGATGAGAAATTAAATCAACGGCCGAGTTCCTCCAAGAGAAGCGGCTTGAGCCTATCGCAGTCGGCTCTCATCTCCTCATAGGAGAGGACTGGCCGCTGGTTGTGGATGTGCTGAAGGCCGGAAATGGCCGTCACCAAACGGTCTGGAATGATGAAGAAGTGGACGTTGGCATGGGGCACCGTTTGACCGACCGATCTCCCATCTTGGATGTAGCAAATCCACTCGTTCGAGCCGACTGTCTTGATGTACATTTTCTTAAAAGCGACAATCGCCTCCAGGGTTGCAATCGCCTCTTCTCTCGATAAATCCCAAACGCACTGATGCCTTTTCGGGATAATCAAAAAGTCCCGATACGGGCTGACAGGCTTATGGTTCATGAGAATTTCGACCCCTTTCCAATCGGAGACCAGCTGCTTCTGAATGACTTTGGGGTTGCAAAGGGCGCAGCAGTCGAGGTTGATCTGAATCTCATGGATCCTTTCGGCAGGAGTCACCATGGAGGGCATCTCCCCTTCCACAAGGGCTCCCAATTGAACCAGGGAATCGTAGAGAACCTCTAGACTTTGATGCAGCGCCTCTTCGTGGTGGGTGAACTTTTGGGTCCAGCAAGGCTGAGTATCTTCCCTCTCCAACACATACTCCAGGGTTCGCAGCCTCTCTCGCAAAGCGGCAATCACCTCAGGAGATTGTTCTACGGTTCGATTAGGAAACCGGTTGTACAAGAGATACTCATTCAAAGCGTTCTTCTCTACAGCGTCCATCACCCCGTCGGTGCCGCCAAAACCAGCCGGGATGATCTCGAATCCAGCCGCAGATCGGTTTTTTCCATTCCGCTTCTGCTCGGTGGCCAAGATCATGAACCCATCCGCTCCAGTCGCTTCGCCCAGAGCCTTGCGCCCCTTCCAAATCGCCTCGTAAAGGTCGCCTAACTCTTCAGCCGTGCACTCGTCTAACGTCTTTCTCCCCTCGACTTCAACCCAAAGATGATAAGGGCTAAATGGAGTCCGAGCGAGCGAGATCGAAGTCCGATCTCCTTTCCAAAGCAGAGTGTCGGGAGAATCTCTCAAAGAGACATCGATCCCTTCTAACTTCAATACGCGGAGCAACTCCTCTGTTGTAACTCCTGGAGGGAGCCGCTCTTCCAAAACAGCCCGATCCAAAGTCCAAGAAGAGGCCTCCAAACATGTGGCGCAGCATAGTAGAAACATTCCGATCCGTTTCATCCGATCTCCAATTTTAAGCCACTTATCTTAGCTCCCTTGCATATTTTTTTCTAGAAATGTTATAGTCTCGTCCTATGCAGGACGTACCCGTAGTCAGAATCGAAATTGAGAAAAGGTGGGAAACATTCCAAACCCAGAGAAGCTTCTCCCCGTTCCGTCCCGGAAAATCCGATGAGGAACTGAGAACCGAGCACGAAAAGATTGACCAGATCCGCTACGCCGTGTGGAAAAAACCGGACTACGAAATTGCTCAACACTTAATCGACAACGATCTGATCCGGGCCGCCGATGCCATCGCGTTTAATTACAACAACACGGTCCCCTATTACAACTGCAGCACGATCTACATCGGGGACAGATACTACATCGCGGCCGAAGGGCCCCGTTCAAAGGACATTCCTAAATTTTTTGAACTCCTATCATCTCAAAACGTGACCCACCTTGTCCGGCTAACCGGAGCCTACGAAGGGTGGATCCCCAAATGCGCCCCATACTGGGATGGTCTCGTAAAAGAATCTGAAGGCAAAACGTACTTGGATCTTCCCGGCCACTCCGTAAGACTATTCCATCTCGATTTCTGGAAAGACCACCACGGAATCGACCCCTCCGAACTTCTCAAGGTCGCACTCCAGATCAAAGAAGATCTGCAAACGGGACTACTGCTCGTCCATTGCAGCGCAGGGGTTGGCCGGACCGGAACTTTCCTCGCCAGCATGGCAGCGATCGATGCGATCGATCGGGGCCAGCCTTTCAGCATTGAAGAGATCGTCTACCGGCTCTCTTTGCAGAGAATTTTCTCCGTCTACTCTCCCGTCCAATACATCACAGTCCATAGACTAGCCGAGGCCTACCTCAAACAAAAGGGAAGTTAAACCTATCTCAGGACCATTCGAAAATCATCCCCTCGCAAGTCCTTGAATCATTTTACGGAAAATAAAAAAATGGAAAGGGAGCATTGCATACCAGTAAAGTCTTCCAAGAAGACCTTTTGGACGGAAAACCACAATCTGAAAAAGAGTCTTATCGTCAATTTGAAATTCTAACCAAGCTTCACCTGGTAAATTCATTTCAGCATAAAGAATCAGGTGCCCAAGTGTTTTATCAGCTTTTACAACGCGCCAAAAATCGACCGGATCTCCCACTTCCAATTCAGAAGGATGCCTTCTCCCTCGGTTCAATCCAGGACCGTGAAACAACTTATCGATGAATCCCCGGATTTTCCAGGCCCAATCGAGACCATACCAACCATGGTCTCCTCCAAGAGACCAAATTCTTTGAATAGCCTCCTTTTTCGAATCGATGATCGGAGCTTTTTTAACCTCTCTAAAACAACCTTCTGACGGGATTCGAGAGAATCTAGCAATATCTGGACTTTTTTGATCGATCAGCCAAGCGTCCATCCAAGTAGATTCAACCTCATCTCTGGAGATTTTAAGAAATGCCCGCTCTAGAGCCTGTTCGTAGGTAGAGCATTCATGAGGTAATAGCTCCTGAATTTTTCTATTTATACAAACGCTATTGCATTTCATGCTTTCGACAAGATAGGAGCAAAGCGAAAACCGGACAGATGTTACAAATACAAGCCAGTAGCTAGATAGTTTCGGCGTTAAAAAAGGGACTTCCAAAATAAACCTTTTTAAACCTCGAAATTTTGCATATCTCAGAAGAGCTTCTTTAAACGACATTACTTCAGGCCCGCCGATATCAAAAGTTTGATTGTAGAGCAAAGGATTCAACAGGGCGCTTTTCAAGTAGTAGAGGACATCTGTAATGCCAATCGGCTGACAAAGACTTTTAACCCATTTGGGACCAACCATTGCAGGCAATTTTTCTACAAGATCTCGAATGATCTCAAATGAAGCGCTGCCGGAGCCTATGATGATGCTCGTACGCAAGACGGTTGTTGCAGCTTTTGCACTCTTCAATATTTCCTCTACCGCTTGCCTCGAAAGGAGGTGGGGAGACAATTCCACATTTGGTTCGATGATCCCCCCCAAATAGATGATTTGCCGACATTGAGTCCGATCGATTAAACCGACAAAAGAGCGAGCCACTTCCTTCTCTTTCTGTTTTAGGTCTTTGATTTTTTTTGCCATAGAATGGACGAGATAGTAGGCAGCGTCTATTTCAAAAGGGAGAGGATCCATTTTTTCTGGTTCTTCCAAATCTCCGTAGATTATGTGCAGGTTCGGGTCCGACAAAGATCCAACTTTCGTCCCATGGATCCTGCAAAGAGCATAAACAGTATGCCCCTGTTCTAACAACTGGCCAATAAGCCTTTTCCCAATGAACCCGGTAGAACCTGTAACGAAAACCTTACTCATGAACCTCCCGAACAAAAATCAAACTCTAAAAATGCGGCTTCAAATATTGACCTTATCTCATGAAAAAGTTTCAGTCGATTCTCAATTTGCCTCGGCCAAATTCAGAGTCGGAGTTTGGCCGAAATAATCCCTAAATAGTGACAAAACTGTTACTGATCGACAGATTTTAAGAAGCACTCTACTCATACTTTTGTTTGGTTGGAATGACTCCTCTGATCCCGCCTCTCGGATCGCTCATATCTCCACGATAACGGGGAATGAGATGAACATGGAGATGCATCACTGTTTGGCCCGCAGCGGGTCCGCAGTTCATCCCGATGTTGTATCCATCTGGATGGTATCCATCATCCAAGAGCTTTTTCATCTTCTCAAGAATGAGATTGATTTCAGCCTTGACTTCGGAAGAAGAGGTAAACCAGTTCTCGGTATGTTGATAGGGAATGATCAACAAATGACCCGGCGAGACAGGGTATTGGTCCTTGATGACAAAGCAATGCTTGAACTCGGCCAATAAGAGGTTCTTCTCTTTGGCCATCTGGCAAAAAATACAGTCAGTCATAGTGAAACACTGTAATCTACTTTAGCTTTATTGATAAAACTGATTCTCTTGACAACTTGAAAGGCTCTTTATAATAGCAAGGAAAGGGTTCTCATGAATGTCAAATGGCTTTTATCCTCTCTTTTCACCTGCAGCTCCCTACTCTTTGCTGTGGATAAGAAAGAATTTATAGCCCAAACTCCCCCTCTGAAACCCTGGCTGACAGGCCCCCTGATCGCTCCGATCGGAGCTGTCGTCCCCTACGGGAGCTTTGAAATACAATCCTACGTCTACTGCACCACCAACACCGGCGCTTACAATAAAAACTGGAGCACCGTCTCATCCCCTCATAATTTTTTCAGTTTAAATCCCCAGTTTCTCCTATTCTTCGGCCTGACTTCATGGATGGACATCAACATCACACCGCAATTTTTCTACAATAGATCCCACGGTCAACACTCTACCCAGTTCGGCGATCTCCCCATCGCACTCGATTTCCAGCTGCTAGATCCGGCCGCTACTCCCTACTTTCCCGGGATCAAATTGATCGTGCGAGAGACATTTCCCACCGGAAGCTTCCAAAACCTCACCCCCCACAAACTCCTCACCGACCAGACGGGCGCTGGGACCTTTGCCTCGGCGTTCAACCTCCTCCTCTACAAAGTCTATCACCTCGGAGGCCACCACTTCCTCAGCACAACCTACAGTGCAGGCTACACGATCACCAGCCCCGTCCACGTCCATGGGTTCAACACCTACGGCGGAGGATACGGGACGAACGGCCGGGCTCTCCCTGGGAACTCCTTTCAAGGGATTGTCAGTTTCGAGCTCACCCTCAGCAAAAACTGGGTACTCGCCATCGACAACGTCTACACCCACACAGATGCCACCCAATTCTACGGCACTGTCGGAACCACAGCCGCCGGCCTCCCCGCCACCATTGGCGCCCCCTCTTCCGAGCAGGTCAGCTTCGCCCCCGCCATCGAGTACAACTTCAGCAGCAATTTAGGCATCATCGCCGGCTGCTGGTTTACCGCCTGGGGCCGCAACAGCACCCAGTTCCGCAGCGGCGTCATCAACCTCGACTACACCTACTAAATCTGCCAGAATTCCCACTAAAACAGGGAATTCTGGCACTATAGAGGCGGCTCTCAAAATTCCCAGCTTTGAGAAAATGGCCCTTTTAAGCCATCCCCGCCGCCAAGTCCTACTTTTCAAGAACTCCTTCATAAATGAAGGAGCTCTTCAATCATACGACCCTCAAAATTGAATGGAAATTTGGCCAAAATAATCTCAGAAATCGTCGATGAATTTTATTCGGATAAGTTTTTCGAGAAAACCGTCAACAGGGCGCCCCCTTCTCACGGCCCCTTAGCAGAGCTTATTTTTGAGGTGCGGGGCGGAACCCTGCATCATGCACATCATTAGCCGCGAAGTGCGGCCTAGATAATGACGCCGAGCGGCCTGTGCAGCTCTAAAATCAAAGCCGTTCATTTAGACCTTAAAAGTTTTAAATGTGTTGTCAGATCCTGCATATTTTGTTGTAAATCGGATGTCGAGTGGAGCATCATCCCTCTTCAAAACTTCATCAAATCGATAAGATCGGTTTTCGATTTTGACATTGAAAGCCGATTCATCGGCATTGAGCGCAGGGAAATACTTCCTACATACCTGAGCCACCCCTGCAATCAGACACGGATCCAGCGAATTTGGATTGGAAAACTCCTCAAATGAGTCAAAAGCCATATTGATTAAAACTCTATTCACACTCCCATTTTCCAGATCGATAGCGGCCCCTACATTCACTTCAATGTCAGGCGTGATATCCTCTGGGAGGGCAATGCCTCGGCAGTCGGAAAAATTCTTCTTGGTTGGAGAAGCTCCTAGATCGACAACCACCGGATTTAAGCCTTTCAACATATTTTCAAGCGGTTTTGTTGTGGCTTTAAAAACCAGACTGATCGTTCCAGCATGGGCTCTTCCGATAGCTTTAACATACTTAGTTTCACCCGTATTGTAACTGTAACTGCGAACTAAAAAGTGTTGCTGCGCCTTGCTGGCCAATGTCGATGTGTCAACTGCATTCATTCTGATTTCTCACCTAATCTTAAAGCATCGGAAAGAACCATCGGGTTTAGGAAATTTACCCATGAACATTACGTCAGTAAGCTCCTTGCCAGGCTGCAGCAATTCATCCAGTTGAACGACCTCATCCCCCATTTCCACAATGAGAGCAGATTGAGCTGGGTCCATTGAAGGGAAGTATTTTTGGCATAGATCGGCAACAATGGCGACGAGCATGGGATCCCCAGAATTAGGTTTAAAGAACTCGGAAAATGGGCCAAACTTCATGTTGACGAGAACTCTTTTTACTTTTGCGTCTTCCTCATCGAGGGCGTCCACTATTTTTTGGCCCATTTCAGCTGAGGGAGTTCTGGCTGTTTTAGTTCCTCTGTTATAAGAAGGGGTGTTGTCATCGATGACCTCTTGCTGACGGGGCAAAATCGGGTCTTGAGGCCTTATCCACTCTTCAAACGGCTCCGTAGAAGTTTCAAAAACGAGGCTGATTGCCTCATCTACTGGTCTCGCAATCGCCCTCGCATACAGATGGCCTCCAGGTTGATAACCGGGCCAATGGACAACGTACGAACGGGTGGCTTCTCTTAAGGCAACATCAAACTCCGCCGACGAATAAACTCTATTCATTTCATTTTCCTACTGGTTAATTCCTACAACCGGAACTTTTTCTATTTCTACATGACCATCGGCGGAAGGGAACTTAGAAATAACGTCTACCCACGGCAAATCCACCCCTGGCTGAAGCAATTGATCGAATCTATAAGTGCAATCGCCCATTTTGACATTGAATGAAGATTGTTTCGCATTCAAATGAGGAAACGCCGCCTTACATAAGTGGACAATCCCCTTAATGAGCGCAGGATCCAAAGAATTCGGACTGTTATACTCTTCAAGCGTCCCCAGCTCTACATTGATTAAAACCCTCCTCACAGAGTGCATATCACTAAGACCACAAAGCAAAGTTCCGCAAAGCTGATATTCCTCGTTTCCAGCTCCATGCAAGACACTGCAACTGGAATAGACCCGCTCATCCGATCGAGCATCTGCCTTAACATCGATGGGCTTTAACAACTTCAGCACTAACTCGCTAGGTTCAATCGCGGCTTTAAAAACCAAACTGATCGTCCCGTTGCGGACATTTCCCTTCGCCTCGAGATACTTAACTTCACCTGTCTTCTTAAAATAGGCACGCACAACATGCTGCTGAGCAACTGATAAATCGACTCTATTCACTGGCCCCCTCAAATATATGGCCGAAGAGTCTACACATCTGCGGATTAAAAAATAAGAATTTTAATCTTTTGACCTCAAAATCTCTTACCCGTTAAAACTGGATCAGGTGTACATGTTTCTTTCAGTTATTTTAGCCACAGCTCTTACTGTAAGCGATTTTCTCGTCGATCCTGCAAAAGCAGAAAGCTGCCCAGACGGTCAGCAACATTTCCGGACCTCTATCCGCCACATTGAGAGGGGCGGTATCGGCTACGAAACGGGCTATTCCACTCTCGAGGTCTTTCTCGCTTCAGATCCCAGCCAATGGGTAGTCACCCCCTTTTTCGATGCGAGAGGCCACATTTTCGACAACGGAAAGTGGGCCGCCAACGCTGGCCTCGGCCTGAGAGCGTTATGGGGAAACCGAGCCTACGGCATCAACACCTACTACGACTACAGGAATGCGGGCCATTTCCAATCGAATCAGATCGGAGTGGGCCTTGAAACACTAGGCCAGCTCTTCGATTTCCGGATCAATGGCTATCTGCCCGTCGGCGCAAAGACCAGCGGCCCTTACGACCCCACCTTCGCCTACTTTTCGGGCAATTACATGTATATTTCGCAAAAGAGCAAATCGGCGATGAAAGGGGCCGATGCCGAATTCGGTTTCCATTTTGGAAAACCTGGGCTCTGCGATTTCTACGCAGCCGCAGGCCCCTACTACTACATCGGGGAAATCGACCCAGTTACCTGGGGCGGCAAAGCGAGACTTTTGGGCGTCTTCAAGGACATTTTGACCCTAGAAATCAGCGACTCGTACGACAGAACCTTTCAGAACAAATTCCAAGGGCAGATCGGCCTCTCCTTCTCCTTCGGCCCCAAATCTAAAATTAAGAAAGAAAATCGGACTTGCAAGCTAGCCAACACGCTCAATAGCCGGATGCTTCAGCCTGTAGGTAGACAAGAGATCATCGTCATCGACAAAACGAAGAAAAAATCGGTTGCCATCGATCCGGCAACGGGACTCCCCTACCTCTTTGTGTTCGTCAACAACACGGGCAGTTCAAACGGCACCTACGCCAGCCCCTACCACAGCTTCGCGCAAGTGGAAGCCACCTCCTCGCCCAACGATATCATCTATGTATTCCCTGGCGATGGGACAACGGCAGGGATGGATTCGGGGATTGTTCTTAAAGCCAACCAAAAACTCTGGGGCTCCGGAATCGCCCACCTGATCCAAACCACGGCAGGCACTATCTCCATCCCCGCGCAAAGCAGTACCTCCCCCACCATTACAAACACCGACGTCTCTACGAACGGCGATGCGATCACGCTAGCGACCAACAACGCCATCAGCGGCTTCACCGTCACCTCCACACTCAACGACGGCATCATTGGGACCGATGCTCAAAGCTTAAACGTCTCATCATGCACATTCACAAACATCAACACTTTCCCTATTCAAGCCACTTTCTCTGGCGATGCTGCAGCATCCATTACGAACAACCAGTTCTTGAACAACGTCAACGGGATCGTTTTGAATCTCAATGGGGCATCTAACGTAGTCTGTTCTAGCAACACCTTCCAAGGCCAAACCTCCTCATCCGAGATGCCAATCAGATTAGTATCCAATAACAACACGCTCACGGCTCAAATCAACAACAACCTCTTTGACGACAATTTCACCGGCAGCATCCGGTTCGACTTCACCAGCCTGGCCAATGCCGACCTCACCCTATTGAATAATACCATTACAAATAACCGGGCAGGAGCAATAGGAGCCAATCTTGGATCGAGTATAGTCATCCTTCAAACCGGTACAACCAACCATTGTGCGGTGGTCATGGAGAGCAATACAATCTCAGGGAACATATCGAATTCATTTTACGTAGATCCATCTGGAAAAATCTCAACTTTTGAAATTTCAGCCTCCGGCAACACTATGTCCAACAATGGAGGCTCCGCCATAACCAGCGGAACCCAGGTCGACACCTTTACCCTAACTGCAACCAACAACACAATCAACCAATTGAATGACAACGGAATCTCTGTGACAGGCGGAACACCCTTTCAGACAGCAAATATAACGATCAGCAACAACACTATCAGAAACATCACAAACAGCCAAAGTGCAATAGCGATTGCTCAGGGAAGCTCAACGCTCAATTTTACAGCCAAAAACAACACAATCGACAATTGCGAAGGGACAGGAATGTTGTTCTTTTCCTCGGAATTTACAAATATGACCGCTAATATTACAGGCAACGAAATTACCAATTGCCAAAATTTGAACGCCAATGCCGGATCAGGGATCAGTCTGGATACCTACGTTAACCTGACCTCTTCAGTGATAAACAACGATCTCTCAAATGATGCAACTCCAGGCGTTGCCATCGGCCTCTTTACCGGCGGAAACCCCAATGTTTGTTTGAGACTATCTGGAAACAGCGGCAATCTAGACCCAGTATACTCACTCACTAATCCGGGAGCTGGGGTCTTCAACCTAAGCCCCTGCAACGTCGACAGCATCAACACAGGGATGATTGCACCCTCAGGCACAATTAGCAACGTTCAATCCTGTTCCGACCCAACCCCCTGCCCTCCGTAAGTCTGGATCTACCCTTACATCTATTGCCAATCTCTTATAACCTATCATCCGACTTGGGACTTCAAACGATCGGATAAACCGGGGTTGACTTGCAGCTATCATCTTCGTTTTGTCTATAGCCATACCTGGAACATCACATATGTACTGAATGCGGCCATCTAGCTGAGTTCTAACTTCTTCAAGAAAAGCTCCCTCATCGGGTGTAACGGGAATTTGCACAAAAATGGAGTTCGCAACTTTATTAGCTAGCTCAGTGGAAACTGTAAAGAAGCGGGACCTTCCCCCGCAGACAATATTCACCACGTTTGGGAATGTATTTTCCACCTTGATCTCCTCAATATTTTCAAAAAACGGAGCTGCATCCGAGTTTTTAAACCAAGCCTTCACTGCCCTAAAATGATCTTCAGATGTAATCGGAAAACTATTCATTTAATCCTCCCAAATTCAAAATGGCAGGCAGTGTACCAAATTTCTAAATATATTTGGATAAATTCTTGTCAAAATCATTTTGTCGTCAAACATACAAGAAGATACACAACCATCAATACAACCAATCCTGAAACAATAACGCGCGAAATAAAGCCAAAGTTTTCCGATTTCGTTTCCCCATTCCCATGAAACTTTTGATGGCACTTGGTGCAAAGAGCAATTAGTTCATTCATATGATCATGTTCTCTACCATGAATTGCGTAATTCCTGTGGTGAGTCGTCAAATTGTGCGGGCAGTTACAAAGTTGGCATCGGTACCCAGCTCTATACTTGACATGAGCAGCTATAGCTTTCCAATAGGGTGTAGTTAAGAAATCCCGGTATTCCATACCTTTGATGTGATCCGATATAGCAGCCCAATTCACGTTCGCACTTCTCAGTAATTCAATTCTCTGCTTTGCAGCAATTTCTCTAGTCCAATTCCAATTTGGTTTGAGAAAATTTTCTATGTAGTTGACCGTATTCATCTCAAGATAAGTGAGTTTCCTCCAATTCCCGTAAATCTCATTTTGTCTCTGGTTATTGGATTCGCAGGAAAAATACATATTTCAAACTCATTAATAAAATAAGAGAAAGATTTTCTCACGCAAAGTGATTTATAGTAAGTCAGAAAAAGATCTTGAAAACCCTGTTTGCCACCCCCTACCGCAGGCAGGGGAGCGGAGGTCGGGCCGAGCTGTCGCGATGCAATAGCTCGGCCCGACCTAAAATCTGATATTGCTATTTACCAACTAGTACAGTAGACTCCCTGCCCATTTAAAACCCAAAACGAGGTTCTCTATGAGCGGCTCATCAACTGTCTATCGTGTCTCTGTCAATTTTTACCCCTTCGAATTTGAGAAAGGACAAGTAGTAGGGTTCTATTCTTCAGAGAATTTAGCTTCGACAGTATACAAACTCGCTTTTTTGCTCTTTCAAGGAACTGATATTCCTGGAGGGGTAGATTATTCGATAGATCCTGTTCAAGTTAATTGGATTAAGATCAATGAAGAGTATCGAATCGAGGATGGGTACCCATCTGGGCGTATTTCTACAATAGAAACAATTTTCAAGCCCGCTGAAATCACATCATCTGTTCAGAACTTGATTAGATGGGCCCAAGCGACGGTGAGACCCAAAATAACCGTTCTGTCCGATTCAGAAATAAGCTCCATATTCAATAGAGCAAAAGTAGTTTAGACTCAAAACGGAACAGAAACTTATAAGCGATTACCACCTCGCCCGCTGCCGCAGGCAGCGGTCCTAAAACCCTCAGCAGTCTAACGTGATGGCGGTGC
The DNA here is from genome assembly GCA_018239895.1 of Verrucomicrobiota bacterium. Classification (GTDB taxonomy): domain Bacteria; phylum Chlamydiota; class Chlamydiia; order Chlamydiales; family SM23-39; genus SZAS-17. Next base: position 73,485 of record JAFEGL010000045.1, on the reverse strand, counting down.
CAGTTCCAATCTTATAAAACCCATCTTGATAGGCATTTTGAAATTCGGCTATGCAAAGATCGCCAGAACAATGGCAAGGGGCCGCTTTTTCAACCTGCAAAGATTTGAATTGGTCCACTATTTTATTGATGGACTTATGATCTTTCCTGAAAAGATGGAATCCCCCCAAGACAAGATGAATGGCCTCCCCGAACCGCGCTTTGACTGTTTCTAAAATATGGACGATTCCAGGGTGAGCGCATCCTGTAATGACAACAAGGCCTTTGTTCGATCGGAGAACCAAAGCTTGTTCATAAAGGAAAAGCCCCCCTTTTAAAACGAGGGAGTAGACTTGGCTATCGATTTCGGCAAAATCTGAAACATAGGTTACTTGAACCGGGAAATTGCGTTTAGGAAACCCCTTGGGGACAAATAAACGGGTCTCTTTGTTCATGCGGCTCAAAACCTCTTCCAGGCCCGCCACATGATCGGCATGCTTATGAGAAAAGCAAATATCTGTGACATCTGCGAGATCTATTCCCGCTTGCTTGAGATTTGAGAAGAAGGCTTTTGCATCGGCCCCAGTATCAAACAGAATCTTCCGCTGGGCGATTTCTATTAAACAAGAAAACCCCCACCCTTCTTGCATGGCAGGATTGTCTTTCCGGTTGTCGTAGATGATTCGAATTGCGATTTGACTCATGTTATACCTTAGATTCTTTGTCTAAAAAAGAAAATATTTCTTCTATTTCGCTTCTAATAGACGTCGTTGGTACCGTCAAAGGAATAAAACTTCCTCGAACAGCCATTTTAGTCAAGACAACATCTAAAAAATTCATTAAAGAATCAATTTCTTGAGATGATGGGTTATTTTCCTCCCGAAATTGAGATGAAAATTCATCATTAAATAAAAGATTTGAATTTTTATGAGCCAAAAAATTATTTCTTTGCTCTTCGATCTTTTTTAAGGTCTGATTTTTTTTAATTTTTTGAATCAACAGGGCTTCCTCTAGAAGGAGTTGGTCCGCTTGTTGTTTATCCTCAATTGTTGGCTTATTCTTCGCTGGCTTTTTTAGGAGTTTCAACATACTTTCAACCCCTTTTGTGTCATCAATTGCAAGCCGACAAATCCCTACATAAAAATCATATACAAATGACCTATATACAGAATCGAAAAACCGGTGATATTTCTTCCATACCGAGAAATGATTTTTGTTTACGTCTCTTAGCGCTTTTATCCCCCTCCAACGTTCTCTAAGAAGCCAGAGGTCCTGAGCGAAGGCATTGATTAGCTTATTATAGTCATCTAGAGATAGCTGATATTTAGGCATTGGAGTCATTCGAAGAAACTCCGGGTGTATGATTCGAGCATACAACCAATGGATTAACAGTCACTTCAAGCACAGCGCTTGACAACATGTGCCAAAACATAGCAGCAACAGGATTAATCGGTTAGAAAATTCTGATTTGCCGGGAAGTGTTGGGGCTTGCCGCCAGGATTTGTGCCCAAGTGTGCCAAGAGTGTGCCACGGAATCCTTCAAACGCTAGCAGCAGTTTCAGGGTTTCTTCTTAACTGCTTTTAGATTTTTGGATGATCGGTCGACTTTCACCCATTCTTTGGTTGTCTTGTCCCTTTCGACCTCAATAAAAGATCTTAGCCACTCTGCATCGAAAATATCGTACCGGGATCTGTCTACAACCTTCAGCCAACCTTTGCCGGTATACACCGCCCCTGTTACAGGGTTCATATATCGCTTCTTTTCGTCCAAAATCCCTGTCGGATCTCCCATTAACATGCTCTTACCTCCTGATTCAGCAAAACTTCGAGCGCTAAAACTCCAGCGCTTGACAACATGTGTTAAAACATAGCAGCAACAGGATTAATTGATTAGAAATTTTGGATTGATTTAGAGAACAGGTCAATCGATCTACTTGGAGACAGTTTTGGTTGATTCATTGAGCAACTCGGACGACCGCTCAGCTAATAGCTTGCACGTCATCTGGGCAAAGAAAAAAAGACCAGGGAACGCCTTCATTTGCTCATTTCTTACCCGTTGACCATCCAAAGCAGCAAAATCAAAGTACAGTTCATCAAAGCCCAAATTTCTGTATTCCTGAGGCACTGAGAAACAGTAGGGACGACGGCGGTATGCGGCTTTTCCTACTTTCCATGTAGGTTGGCTGATCTTGTGGGCAAAAGCACAGCGGAACATGAAAAAAATAGCTCTGAAATCGTCGAGGGGTGAGTCTCTATTCGGGCATTTATCACCAAAGCCATCTTGCAAGGCTTCATCGAGCGTAATCCAAAATCCGCATAAATTGACGTTGAGTTGATTCCAGATAAAGTCTTGGGAATTTTGGAATGTCATGCTGTTGGCGCTAAAACGACCCTTTTTAGCACATAGGGTGAAGAAAAGAGCTCTTGAACCACTCCTGGCCCTAAATCCCTATTAAATCGGTACAAAAATTCGATCGATCCAAATGCAATTTCAACGGACTCAATAGCTTTTTTGATGGTAGTAGGGTTCATGATACCTCTTCAATTTGCGGCCCAGCTGGACGCGTTCCTCGTCTAGTCCGCGAAACATAGATTGGCCCTGTAGGCGCTAGCGTCATCGAATCATTTGACTCCTCAACTCGTACTCTCTGCTTAAAGGATCTCTCTACTCCCGCCCGCAACCTGCGGTAGCTCGGAAACGCGCACAATTTTAAGGCATCTTCCCGTAGATTTTATTCAGGACAAGGAGCAGGTAGGTAAGTGTCTTTAACTCTAAATGAGCTTTTATAGTAAGCGATAATTCAACTTGGGAACCTTTGACTTTTGTTCTTGTGTAACCATCAGAGGAAAGCAGTGAAGCTATGCTTTCAAACACATGAGCTTCATTTATCCCGTCAAACGTGAGTACAACCGAATCATCGGCAAAATAGTGGCTCGAAGGTCGCGGAACTGCTGAAATAGATAATGATCTAAAATCAAATAGAAGACTGGATACAGGACATAAAGACATTTTCGAGACAAAAGCGATAAAGAAACTCCGGGTGTATGATTCGAACATACGACCAATGGATTAACAGTCCACTGCTCTACCGCTGAGCTAACCCGGATCATGAAAAGAAAATCCATCATAGCTTGAGCCGGGATTTTTGCCAAGCATTTTGACCTTGAGGATGAAGAGGATAACCTGCTAGAGTAGTTCTTTATTTGAGGTCTCTTTTGGAAGAAATCGGCGGCTACATCGAGGCCATTGTCTACAGTCAGCCTGAAAATGGCTTCACCGTCGCGAGGCTCAAAGAGGCCAATAAAAAAGAATTTACCGTCATCCGAGGCTACATCCCCTCAGTCCAGCCGGGCGAAACAGTTTTATGCCGGGGCGAATGGAAAAACCACCCCTCCCACGGCAGGCAGTTCGAGGTCGCCGAGTACCAGATCGAGTCGCCGTCCGATGTCGTCGGGATCCAAAAGTATTTGGAATCGGGCCTCGTCAAAGGGATCGGCCACGGCTATGCTAAGAAAATCGTCGATCGGTTTGGAATAGATACTTTGACGGTCATCGACGAGGCTCCCGACCGGCTGCTGGAAATCCAAGGGCTGGGAAGAAAGCGGCTCGATAGCATCAAGGAGTGCTGGCAAAAACAGCGCTCGATCCGCGATGTGATGATTTTCTTGAGAACCCACGGGGTCACCCCCGCCTACGCCCAAAAAATCTATAAGGCCTATGGCGATAAAAGCATCGAAAAGGTCAAAGAGAACCCCTATCAACTGGCAAAAGATATTTTTGGGATCGGCTTTAAGCTGTCCGATGTGATCGCCCAGAGGATGGGCTTCGCCATCCATTCGCCGGAGCGGATCCGGGCCGGAATCGAACATGTGCTGTGGGAGCTGTCGGGAGAGGGGCATACTTGCTTTCCGGTGAGGGAATTTTTACCAATCGCCCAAAAGATCCTGGAGGTCGACATCCCTCTGATCGAGGCGGAGATCCGCGAGTTGCTCCAAAAGCACTTTTTGGCGCTCGAAGAGATGGGAGAGCCGTTTGTCTGGCTCAGACCGTTCTATGCCTATGAGCAAGGGATCAGTAGAGATTTGATGCGGCTTGCGAGGAGTCCGCTGGCTATCCGGACCATCGACACCAAAAAAGCGGCCGATTGGGTCGAAGAGCAGCTGAAAATCGTATTCGCCCCGCAGCAAAAAGAGGCCGTTATCCAGGCGCTCACCGACAAGGTCCACATCATCACCGGCGGTCCAGGTACCGGTAAGAGCACGATCACTAAGGCGATCTTGACCGTCTCCTGCAAACTCACCGATAAAATTTTGCTCGCAGCACCGACTGGAAGAGCCGCCAAGAGGCTCACGCAGATCACGGGGAAAAAAGCCTTCACGATCCATTCTCTGCTCGAGATGGACTTTGTATCTGGCGGATTTAAAAGAGGCAAAGATAACCCGCTCGACTGCGATCTGATGATCATCGACGAAGCGAGCATGATCGATACGCCGCTCTTGTTCCATCTGTTGAGGGCTTTGCCCAATTCGGCGCGAGTTCTGTTCGTAGGGGACATCGACCAGCTGCCGAGCGTCGGCCCCGGCACGGTGCTCCGCGATCTGATCCAATCGGGACTTTTAGGCGTCACGCGGCTCACTGAGATCTTCCGACAGGCGAAGGGCTCAAAAATCATCACCAACGCCCACAAAATCAACCAGGGCGAATTCCCCGACATCCACAGTCATGAGCGGAGCGATTTTCATTTCATCACCGCGGAGACGCCCGAGGCGATCCAAGAGATCATTTTGCGCCTCGTCTCCAAAGAGATCCCTGAAAGATGGCGCTTCAGTTCGATTGAGGATATTCAAGTCCTATCGCCTATGCGGAAAGGGATCATCGGCGCCGATCTTTTGAATGAGGCGTTGCAAAGTCTGCTCAACCCGTCCGATAAACCTCTTTTCCGAGCTGGACGCCGGTTCCACTCTCAAGACAAGGTGATGCAGATCAAGAACAACTACGATAAGCATGTCTACAACGGGGACATTGGGAAAATCGTCCGGATCGACACGATCGAAGGGAAGATAGAGGTCGAATTCGACGATAAGGTCGTCGATTACGACTTTACCGACTTGGATGAGCTTGTACTGGCCTACGCCTGCTCAGTCCACAAATACCAAGGAAGCGAGTGTCCTTGCGTCGTCCTCCCCGTCCATACTTCCCACTTCAAGCTTTTGCATCGGAACCTCCTCTACACAGGGGTAACCCGGGGCAAAAGACAGGTCTACCTCGTCGGCACGCCCAAGGCAGTCGCGATCGCCGTCCAGAACGACCAGGTTCAAAAGCGCTACACCGGCCTCGTCAAGGCGATGAAGGAGATGGCGATCAATTACAAGCCGGAAGCCTCCGTCCAAGCCCGCCAGCTCGATTTCAATCAATTGTGTGGCCAAAAACCTCACGCATAAGTAGAATTTCCGCCTCAAACAAGAGGTACTATGTCAGCTCCAGTCGCAATTTCCATCCCCGTTCATTCCAAATGGGTCCCCACCTGTTTAGAAAAAATCATCGATAAAAAAATTTCTAGAGTGGCCCTTACTCGCCTGGAAAAACTAGTCGATCTTCTCTGCAAATTTATCTATTGCCCCTATTCCGATCTCGAACAGGAAAAACGGAGCCGGATCCTCTTTTTCTCGGATAGACAAGCTATCTTGATCGATTGCACTCAAAATAGTCTAGCCGGGATCCATGTAACTGCTTTTAGAAACATGCAGACAGGACGAATTGACGAGAGTTTTGACGTAATCAACTTGCGGCATGGAGCAGAACGGGGGAAAATTTACTTTGGAACAGAGGTTCTCCGAGCCATGTTCTCTCGCAATCTAGGAACTGACTATGTGGCCGTTGTAGATGACGGTGCCAACCACGTCAAAGTCATAGAGCAAAAGCTCCATGGAAGAGAATCTGGCCCCGCCACTCGGCATTCTTGGCGAGTTCCCGTAGCCCCCGCAGGCTATGAACTAATCGATCAGATCCGAAAGCCTTACTTTAACGCTATTCCGGTCTAAAGCTTTTTATGCGACGACGGAACCGGGAGGAAGGTTCTGTATCTGCGGAAGCTCAAGGAGATTTTCATGGCCTGCAGCGAGGATCATCCCCTGGCTCTCGATCCCCATGATGGTGGCGGGAGCGAGGTTGGCGATGAGGACTACTTTGCGGCCGATGAGCTGCTCTGGCTCGTAGGAGAGGGCGATCCCTGAGACGACGGTTCGCTTTTCAAAGCCCAGGTCGATGAGAAGCTTGAGGAGCTTTTTCGACTTGGGGACTTTGACAGCCTCGAGAACTTGGCCGACGCGTAAGTCGAGCGGCTGAAATTGCTCGTAGGTGATCGTCGATTTGAGCGGCTCGTATGTGGCGGTGGACATGGGCTTCTCTTGGGTTTTGGCCATTTTCTTGCCAAGGAGAGCGATCTGCTCTTCGATCTCGGCATCTTCAACTTTCCGGAACAGAATCTCAGGTGGATTTAGCTTTTGATTAGCGGGTAGAGTCTCATGGGCAATCTTCTGCCAAGAGCCTTTAGCGAGCTCGCCTGAGCAACCGAGCATCTTCCAGATTTTCTGGGCCGATGCGGGGATGATCGGCGAGGCGACGAGGGCGAGATTCTTGATGCATTCGATGCAGAGCGAAAGGACCGTCTCGAGCTCGTGGCGATGAGCGGGATTTTTGGCGAGCTGCCACGGCTTCTTTGCATCGAAATAGACATTGCCGAGCTGCGCTAACTCCATGAGGGTTTGGCTCGCTTTCCTGAGCTTAAAGTGAGCGTAGCTCTGCTCAGCCGAGTCGACGAGGAGTTTCATCTGGTGGAGGAACTGCTGATCTACCTCTTGGAGCTCATGGCGGGCCGGGATGTGGGAGTTCGCCTGTTGAGCGGTGAATACGAGGACCCGGTTGACGAAGTTGCCGAGCTTGCCGAGGAGTTCGGCGTTGCAGCGGTTTTGGAAATCTTTCCAGCTGAATTCAGAGTCAGATGTTTCAGGCGCATTGGCGGCGATCGCATAGCGGATCTGGTCGGCCGTGTAGCGGGTGAAAAACGTCTCGAGGTCGATCGTCCATCCTTCTGATTTGGAAAACTGGCGCCCTTCAAGAAGGTAGAACTCGTTGGCGGGGACTTCATCGGGAAGTTTGTACGGAAGATCCTGCCCCATCAACATGGCGGGGAAAAAAACCGCATGGAACGGGATGTTGTCTTTGCCGATAAAATGGACAAGCTTAGTTTTTGGATCGAGCCAATAGTCTTTCCAGCGGTCGGGTTGGTGATTCTTTTGAGCCCACTCTTTGGCGGCAGAGACGTAGCCGATCGGGGCATCGAACCAAACGTAGAAGACTTTATCGGGATAGCCAGGGACGGGAACGCCCCAGGTCGAATCACGGGTGATGGCGCGGGGTTTTAGATCGTCGATGTAGCGCATGGCGAAATTGACGACGTTCTCTTTCCAGTTTTTCTGCCGGATCCAATCGGTCAGCTGCTCTTTGAAACGGTCGAAACGGAGATAGAGGTGTTTGCTGGGGCGGAGAACGAGCGGAGAGCCGGTCAGTTTGGACCGGGGATTTTTGAGATCTGTCGCTTCGTAAGAGGCGGCGCACCGTTGGCACTCGTCTCCCCTCGCCTCTTCGTAGCCGCACTTGGGGCAGGTGCCGACGACATACCGGTCGGCCAAAAAGCGGTTTTCTGACTCAGAGTAGAGGTGGTTTTCTGTCCTCTCTTCGATGAACCCCTTCTTTTGGAGGTCGAGGAAAAATTCTTGAGTTGTAGGGACGTGGCCAGGCCAGGTTGTCCGGCTGTAATGGTCGAAGGAGAATTCGAGCTGTTTGAAGAAGGCTTCGTTGATCGAATGGAATAGATCGACGTGCTCTTTGGGAGTCCTTTTGGCCATCTCGGCGCTAAGAGTGATCGCCACGCCGTGCTCATCGGAGCCGCAGAGATAGAGGACATCGTTGCCCATCAACCTCTGGAAGCGGGCGTAGCAGTCGCCGGGTAGGTAAGCTCCCGCGATGTGCCCAAAATGGAGAGGACCGTTCGCATACGGGAGCGCCGAGGTGATAAGGATTCTTTGAGACACAGGGACTCAGGTTGATTATTCTACGGAAACACCCCGGAGAGCATTGTGCTCGCGATCTTCTTCTGCTCTTCTGTTGATCAGTTCCAAAAGGTCCCCTAAAGTACCCTGGTTGCCGCCGCCTAGAACAAGGTTCCTACCAATTCCGATCGAAAAGCTGCAAAGGTCGAAATTGTTTCTAAATTTTTTTCTTATCCACTCGGTGGTTAAATCGTCTTTTGCCATAGTCGTGTAAATCCTTTTATGCATCAAGAATTGCTGAAAAAGAGTTAATTTTCAACTAAAAACGATTTCTGTGTTCTTCAGCGATGAGAATTGAGCGGAGAACGGCATAGGCCGTTTGAAGATTTTCATTGACGACATGGTAGTCGTACCGGGAGGCGAGGGCCATCTCTTTTTCGGCCCAAGAAAGGCGATGCTCGATGACTTCATCGGCATCGGTTTTACGGCCGTAGAGGCGCGATCTGAGCTCTCCGATGCTGGGCGGGCTGATGAAAATAAATGTGGCCTCGAACTGCCCCATCAATTGCGAGGCGCCCTGCGTATCGATCACCAAAATCACATGTTTGCCCCCCTCCTGCTGAGATCGGACAAACTTCCTCGAGGTGCCATAGTAGTTATCGAATACTTTCGCGTACTCTAAAAACTCCCCTTCTTCAATCCTCTTTTCGAACTCTTCGACGGTAATGAAATGGTAGTCTCTTCCGGGGATTTCATTGGGGCGGGGCTTCCGGGTCGTGTAGGAGATGCTCTCGACGACGCAGGAGAACTCATCTCGGAGCATCCGGACAAGGGTCGTCTTGCCAGTGCCGGCTGGGGCGCTGACCACAAAAACCAATCCCCTTTTCAATCCGCCCAACAATTTTGCGTCCATGTCACTCGATATTTTGGATTTGTTCTCGGATTTTTTCCAATTCCGACTTCACCTCTACGACAAGGTGTGAGATCTTCGACTCTAAAGACTTGGAGCCGATCGTATTGATCTCTCTTCCCATCTCCTGGACGAGAAAATCCATTTTCCGCCCAATCGCAGCTTTTTCTTTCAGCAACTCATGAAACTGAACCAAATGGGATCTGAACCGGGTGATCTCTTCCGCAATGTCGACTTTTTCCGCAAACATCGCGATTTCTCGCAGCACTCTCTCATCAACATCCGCCAAATTGGGAGCCGCCTCGACGATCCTTTCATGGAGCTTTTTCTTCATCTTTGTAACAGCATCGGGCGACATTTTCTCAATCTCAGCCAAGCTATGCTCCATTGCCCCAAGCCGCTTTTGAATATCGTGGGCCAGCGCCTGCCCCTCTTTCCGCTTCATCTGCACAAGGGCCGTCAGTGCCTCCGCCGTCGCCTTTTTGAAGTAGTCCAAATCTTCATCGCGGGCAGTCTCCTGCTTCGACAAAGAGGGCATGTTCTGCATCAGAAAAGGGAGGTCGATGGCATCCGTCCCGTACCCGAGCTCGCCGGCGATCCCTTCCCACCCCTCTTTCAGTTGCTTCAACATCGCAAGGTCGGGTAAAAAGTGCCCAACTTGGTCAGCGCTGGGAGTCAAATAAATTCTTAGAGAAACTTGACCGCGGCTGATCGCCTCGGAAACCCACTTCCGGATCTCATGCTCAAAGCGGCCATAATCCTTCGGCATCGAGACGAAGAGTTCTAAATGTTTTCGGTTGACCGATTGGATTTCGACAATCAGCTTGCCGAAGGGGGCATCGATAAGGGCTCGGCCGAAGCCGGTCATGCTTGCTATCATAGAAAAATGCTCAGACGTTGCGTTGATTTTAAGCGAGAGCCAAGCTCAGGGTCAAGTTAAAAGAGGCTCTCCTCCCCACCCTTGATGCGGGCTGCGTTAACCGCAAGCTGCTGACAAAAATATAAGCAGTCGGGCGAAGCCCCCGCTGCCCCCTTCCGCAAGACCAAATCTTCGCTGCGCCTAGGATTTCCCCTTGGCGGCCCCTCTGGGGGTAGAAGATCGCGCCAACTTCGTAGTGGTTCGCTTCCTGCTGTGCAGAAAATTTTGTGATTTACCTCTGTAGTATTATTTATTCACTTGGGCATAGGATATTCATTTTGAGTTCCGTAGCCATGCTGCCTTTTCCAGTTACTGAATTCACAATCAGCAGTCTTAGACATGCCATATCCAAAGAGCGCCCCACCAAAGAGCGCTCCAAAACCAGTCCATCCAGTAGCAGCAGAAACAGCAATCCCAGCTCCCATCAAGAGCAGTCCAAAAATATTATCTGGTTCTAGTTCACCTGGTAGGTCACCCCGAGTCATTATCCAGTGCTCAAGAAGTAAAGCATCTTGATAATCTTTAAAAACATTTGGGTTCTGCTTAGCGATCGCGGCAATAGAATCCAAGGTTAACTTTTTGTTTGTGTGTAAATTAAGAATCTCGACCATACGTTTCAAGAACATTAAAGCCTTTTGAGACGGATTATCAACATCAGACAAACTATCACGAATCTGGTCCAATTCATCAAAAGCAGACTGTACGTCCCCGCTCATAAGAAAATTTACAGCATTCTCAGCTGAATGGTCTTGAGGAGATGCATTAGCATGAATGGGTGCTAAAGTCGTTGAAAAAATCGCAGATAAGATAGAAATGAACCGACCATTGCCGAGAAAAAGATTGCTATTGCCCATATTTTCCTCCGATTTTTAGGACAAAAAGATTCATTCGCTTTTTTCTCTTTAAGGAGAAAAATCAGTTTAACAAGACGAGCTAAGCAGAAAGAGTATACAGCGCACACGACCACAATCACGGAAGCTTCTTTTACATAGTCAAGCATCTAACTCTCTCCATATAAACTTAAGTGCCTTACTTCAAGCCTATTAATAACCCAGTTACCCCATCTCTGTTAAGACGCGACAGTGACTTCGAGCAACTCGTTTGAAAGAGCTAGGGTTTTTAGCAAAAGAATTTTTATTGCACAAGAAGAAAGTTTAATACCATCATTTTTACCGTAAAATGTAAGAGGATTGAAACGCGCAAAGAAGGAATGGTTTCCTTGCTAAAGTGACCTAAAGGGACATAACGTGTTGTAGTCTTTTCAGTGCTTTTTCAAAAAAGCTTCAGCTCAAGCTGACTTTTGATTGGGTCGAACGATTTGCGGTGGATGGGGCAGGGGCCATAAAGGTCGATCGCCTGGAGATGCTCAGAGGTTCCATAGCCCTTGTGGTTTTTAAAGCCGTAGAGCGGATATTGGGCGTCGAGGGCGTCCATGATCCGGTCCCGGGTCACTTTGGCGAAAATCGAGGCGGATGCGATCGAAATAGAGAGGGAGTCCCCCTTCACGACGGCTCGCGCGGGGATCTTCGTCCGCGGCAATTTGTCCCCATCGACGAGGAGGTAGTCGGGAATTTCGGGCAAAGCAGCGATCGCCTTCTGCATCGCCAAAAAAGTCGCCTGCAGAATATTAATCCGGTCGATATCGGCCGCCTCGACGATACCGATGCCATAGAGAACTTGGGGATTTTGCGACAGCGATGCGAAGAGGCGATCCCTGTTTTGAGGCGACAACTGCTTGCTGTCGTTGACATCTTCAAGAGCGAAGTTTTCTGGCAAGATGCAGGCTGCGGCGACAACGGGACCAGCGAGAGGGCCTCGCCCAGCCTCATCGACCCCTGCAACACGTAAGTAACCTTCCACTCGAAGTTCAGATTCGAACTGGGAAAGTTTTTTAAGTCGAGATACTTCAGCTCTGGAGAGTCTCATATTAGCATGAAACTGTACTCTCTCAGCGCCTTTTTAGAAAAGAGGCGACTCTCAAAACAAAATCCCCTTTTTGGCGGGTATACCCGTCAAAAAGGGGATTTTGTTTTGAGAGTCGCTCTCTTTAACCTTATTGGTTTTCTGAAGGAGCAGCTTCTGCTTTCTCTTCGGAAGAACCGGCTACGTAGAGTTCGCGGATCTTGGTAGCCTTGCCGGAACGGCCGCGGATGTAGTAGAGCTTCGCTCTGCGAACTTTTCCTGGGCGCATTACTTCGACGCCGGCGATGCGCGGGCTGTGAAGCAAGAATACCCGCTCCATGCTCGAGCCGTAGGCAGTTCTATAAACAGTGAAAGTCTCAGACAAGCCGGTTCCTTTCTTTGCGATGACAGTGCCAGTGAAGGCCTGGATACGCTCTTTTTCTCCCTCGACAATCTTCGTTTGGACACGGACTGTGTCGCCGATCGAAAATACGGGGGCATCCTTTTTAAGATAAGAGGATTCAACTTCAACAATCAACGGTGAGCGGCTCACGTGAGTTCTCCTTACTATATTTTTGTGAGCCAGCTCCGACGAGATCGGGTCTGACTCGAATTGTTTTCTCTATTGCGCGGCTTAAGCGCCACTTGCGAATCTCCTCATGGTTTCCATCTAGGAGAACCTGAGGGACCCGCTTCCCTTCAAACGTTTCGGGCCGAGTGTAGTGGGGCCCGTCAAAAATCCCGTTCTGAAAGGAGTCTTCTTTCGCTGCATCCGGATGTCCCAGCACTCCTGGGATGAACCGGATCACCGCATCGACCAAGACGATCGCCGCTACGCAGCCATTCGTCAAAACATAGTCGCCGATGCTAATCTCTTCGTCTACCTCGCTCTCGAGGACTCTCTCGTCGACCCCTTCGTAGTGGCCGCACAGGAGGATCAGATGTTCCATCCGAGCCAGCTCCTGGCATTTGGCGGCAGTCAACGGAGTACCTTGAGGCGTCAAGTAGATAACGCGAGATCGATCTCCTTTCTTTGCGCTTCGGATCGCCCGGGCCACAGGCCCTGGAGCGAGAAGCATTCCCGGCCCTCCTCCGAACGGTCTATCGTCGACCCGATTGTGCTTATTCTCAGCAAAATCGCGGATGTCGGTCAGCCTTATATCGAGAATCCCAGCGTCGCGGGCCCTTTGGACCATGCTGACATCGAAGGGGCCGCGAAAATAGGCCGGAAAGAGGGAGAGGATATCGATCTCCATCTTAGCTTACTTCTTGCGCTTCTCTCTCTTCTTAGCGATCTTTGCGACTTTCTTCGCGCTCATTTTCTGAACGACTTCAGGCGCATAACGCTTGACGAGAGATTTAACTCGATCGCTCACGATTGCGCCGTTGTCGATCCAGTATTGGAGACGGGCCACATCGATTGAGAGATTCTTTTCATTGTCTGCGACAAAAGGATTGTACCATCCGAGCATCTCCAAATATTTTCCATCGCGGGGATTGCGGATATCGGTCACTACAACACGGAATGTCTGCCGGTTGTTGGCCCCTTGTTGTCTCATACGAATTGTTAACGCCATTTTTTAAAACCTTCCATTTGCTTTTTGAGATCGCCTATCCCCATTTTAGAGGCTTGGGCCTTCATATTAGGCATCGATTTAAAGAGTTGTTTTACCCGTTTAAATCCTTTCACCATTCTATTTACATCGTCGACCGGGACGCCGCTTCCTGACGCGATCCTCTTGCGTCGGCTGAAAGAGAGTTCGTCTCTCTCCTGCCGCTCGCTGGGAGTCATCGAAAGGATCATCGCCTCTAGCTTTCCAAACTCTTTGTCGGAAAACTCGAGCCCTTCAACCGATGAGAATCCGGGCATCATCTTCAATAAACTCTTGAAGGATCCCATCTTCTTGACCATCCCCATCTGACGAAGATAATCTTCGTAGGTGAAGGTGGCCTTTTTTAACTTCTTCTCCAACTCGGCGCTTTCCGCTTCGTCGAAGTTCTCCTGGGCTTTCTTGACCAGGTTGATGATATCTCCCATCCCGAGGATCCTGTCGGCCATCGAGCGGGGATTGAAAATCTGTAGGTCGCCTATCTTCTCGCCGACCCCTTCGAACTTGAGGGGTTTCTTCGTCACTTCGCGGATCGAGATGGCGGCTCCAGCGCGGGCATTGCCGTCGAGCATCGTCAAGATCGTTCCCGTGATCTGAACCCGTTTATCGAACTCGGCGGCCGTCTTGACGGCGTCTTGCCCTGTCGTCGCATTGGCGACGAAGAGAATTTCCCGAGGGTTCAAGGCCCCCTTGATCGCTTCGAGCTCTTTCATGAGCTCTTCATCGAGATGGAGGCGGCCCGCCGTATCGACGATCAATACGTCGAACTCTTCGGCTTGCGCTTTTTCTAGCGCCCTCTTAGCAACTTTCAGCGCGTTCTTCTCCCCTTCCATCGTAAAGACGGGGAGGTTGAGATCGGCTCCTAACTTTTTGAGCTGCTCTACAGCAGCAGGCCTCTGCAAATCGCAGGCGGCGAGCATTATTTTCTTGTGCTTCTCGGTCTTGCCGATGAAAGCGGCCAACTTCGCGCAGGTCGTCGTTTTCCCTGAGCCTTGTAGGCCGCAGAGCATCACGACGGAGAGCTTTCCGTTCAAATCGAGCGGCGCCTCATTGGACCCCATCAGCTCGATCAACTCATCGTGGACCAGTTTTGTGAACTGGTTTCCTGGCGATACCGACTTCAAAACAGCGTCGCCTATCGCCTTCTCTTTGACCCGCTTCACAAAATCGCTGACGACGGTGTAGTTGACGTCGGCGTCGAGCAGCGCCAAGCGGACCTGGCGGACCGCATCGGAGATATTATCCTCCGTAAGGGTCTTCTTGCCAGTGAGGCTTGAAAACAAATTTTGCAGCTTGTCGGTCAAGGCGCCGAACATAAATACCCAATTTAACGAGTAATGGTACTAGAGAATTTCATTGCTTTTCAAGGAAAAAGAAGCGGTCGTGCCCAGCCCAATCTTTTTTAAGTTCCCGTTGGGTCCAAAGCGGGTCTGAAAAAAGATTTTTTACTACCTCTCCCTGCCCTGTCCCCAGCTCAAAAAAGGCTGAGGCCCCAGCATTTAAATAGGCTGGAAGCTCCCTCGCCAAACGGCCATAAAACTCATCTCCCCTCTCGCCGCCGACCAAAGCCAGCTTCGGCTCGAAATCGGCTACCGACCGATCGAGCGTCAAATATTCTTTAGAAGAGATATAGGGCGGGTTGCATACGACATAATCGGCCTTCTCCCCCGCAAAAGGGGCCAGCAAATCCCCTTCCCGACACTCTACGTCCACTTCATTGATCCGGGCATTTTCTTTAGCCACAGCCAACGCTTCGGGCGAAATATCGGACAAAACCACCTTCAATTCAGGGAAAGCCTTCTTTAAAGAAATGCCAATACATCCAGAGCCGGTGCAAAGATCCCAAAGGACCTTTTTTCCACTTATTTTTTTTCCAATCAGGTCGACCAAAATCTCTGTCTCTGGCCTCGGAATTAAAACTGATCGATCGACTCGGATCTTGCAGCCGTAAAATAAAGTTTCGCCGACGATATACTCGTGCGGCTCCCCTTTCCCTCTTTTCTTGAGGAGTTCTCGGAGAATTCCCAGCTCCTTTTCTTCGAGCGGCCGGTCGTATTGCATGTATAGGTCAATCCGCTTCAAAGATAAAACGTGCGCCAACAGATCTTCTGCCTGGCGGCGCGGCTCTCCGATCTTTCTCTCTTGGAGATAGGAGGCGGAGAGTTTGAGAGTTTCGCCCAGCGTCTTCACGATTGGAGCTTTTCTTGGTAAAAGTGGTTGACGAGAGGGATGGTGATATCGTCGAGATCTCCCTCCATGACTCTGTCTAGTTTATAAAGGGTTAAATCGATCCGGTGGTCGGTGATCCGGTTTTGGGGGAAGTTATAGGTCCGGATCCGCTCAGAACGGTCGCCCGATCCAACTTGGGAGGATCTAATCGACGACATCTCCTGCTGAGCTTTACGCCTCTGCTCTTCAGCAATCCTCGCCGATAGGAGGCGCATCGCCTTATCGCGGTTTTTGTGCTGACTCCTCTCATCTTGGCAGGTGACAACGGTCCCCGTCGGCAAGTGGACGATTCGGACGGCTGAGTCGGTCGTGTTGACGTGCTGGCCGCCAGCGCCCGAAGCCCGGTAGGTCTCGATCCGGAGGTCTTTCTCCTCGATCTTGATCTCATCGTCTTCGGTCGGTTCCAAGAGGACGGCGATGGTAATGGCGGAGGTGTGAACCCTCCCTTGCGTCTCTGTTTCTGGAACGCGCTGAACCCGGTGAGTCCCCGCCTCATATTGCATCAGACGGAATACATTCTGACCGGCAAACGACATGATATATTCTTTGTAGCCGCCCACTTCGGAAGCTGAAGTTGAGAGAATTTCGTAGCGCCACCCTTTTATATCGGCGTAGTTCCGGTACATCCGGACGCAATCAGCCACAAAAAGAGCCGCTTCGTCGCCGCCTGTGCCGGCGCGGAGCTCCATGATGATGTTTCGGCTATCTCTAGGATCGGGGGGGACGAGAAGAGTTTCGATCTGCTTGCGGGATTCCTCCTGGACTTTCTCCAGTTGGGCAATCTCTTCCCGCATGAGCTGGACCATCTCAGGATCTTGTTCCTGAGAGACAAGCTCTTTATTTTCCTGAAGCTGCTTTTCAGCCCGAGCCAACTTGTCCCAGACTTCCTTCAACTGCGATAGTTGAGAGTGTTCTTGGGTCAGTTGGCGATAGGCCTTCTGATCGGAAAAAATATCGGGCTGGCCCAGCAGGTCTTCGACTTCCTGGAGCCGCTTGAGCAGCTGCTGAACCTTTGCATCCATAGAAGATTATTTCTTCTTTTTAGAACCCTTGAGAGCCTCTTTTTTCGACTCTTCTTGTTTTTCCTGATCTTTCTTCACTTGCTCGGTCTTGCGCTGATACTTCTTCGTGAATTTATCTACGCGGCCTTCCGAGTCGATGAACTGGTTGGCTTTCGTGAAGAAAGGATGGGAAGCAGAAGAAACCGGCACTCGGTAAAGAGGATATTCTTTTCCTTCGAACGTCCCTTTCTCTTTTGGCTGCAAAGTGCTGCCAATTAAGAACTGGGTATTGGTCGCGGAGTCTACAAAAAGAACTTCTTGATACGGTGGGTGTGTTTTGTCTTTCATGGGAATGAACCTTATAGCTATAACAAATTTCCCATCAAATGTATCCTAAGGTAAGCAAAAACACAAGAATTTTATCCGGCTATTTGGTAGAAAAATCTATATGTCGAACCGATTTTACAATTGGACCCGCCCCGCGCCGGCCCCAAAACCCCTGAAAGTCATCCTGGGAGCCATCGCCACATTGACCCTGGCCGCGGCCGCCCTGCCCCAGCTAGCCCTCTACTTTGGCCTCTCTTCAGCCGGCATCTCCCAAAACTTCTATTGGCAATGGTTCACCTATTTTCTCATCGAACCCGGCCCCATCAGCCTTTCCCTCCTCCTCCAACTCGGCCTCACCCTTTATCTAGGCTGGATTTTCGGGACCTCCCTTCTCGACAGGCTCGGCTACTCCAAGCTATCTGGCCTCTTTTTCGGAGCGGTCCTGGCTGGAGGCCTCGGCGCCTGGGGAGCCCAAGAGCTCCTCCACCTCCCTACCCTCTTTTCTGGCCCTACAGCCCCCCTCTACGGCCTCCTCCTCGCCTGGACCCTCCTCAACCCCCAGACCGAGATCCTCCTCTTTTTCGCCATCCCCCTCAAGGCCCGAACCGCCCTGTTCGTCCTGATCGGGTCCACCCTCTTCATCGACCTAACCAACGGCCAATGGATCCATTTAGCAAGCGTCTCATTTTCAATGACTTACTCACTTATTTTCACCCGCGCTGCCTTTCAAACCTTCACCTGGGGACGCAAAAGAGTCCTTTCTCCCAAAGTCTATGACATCGCATCGGGACAGCCAGTCCAGAACGACGACGAGTTCATGGATTCTATGCTCGCCCGGATCTCCCAGCACGGAGAGGACTCCCTAACCCCCTCAGAGCGAATGAGAATGACCCAAATCTCTTACCGTAAGTCGTTTAAAAAATAACAATTCCTTATCTCATTTATTATCAACTTCATTCACATTAACATTAAGACTAAATGTGGATATTTTAAACAAAATGTGATAAAATAGTATGAAGGAAGAACTAAACGAGAGAATAATATGACACAAATCAATACAAACAATAATAATTCAGCTCTTTTTACCAATTTCGCCTTGTTAGGCGCGACTCCACCAGATAATACAGAACACGAATTGATGGTAGACCTCTATAAAGAGCTCATCAACGGTTTAAACTACAATAGCAAAGACGAGCATGCTGCGTTCGAGATTCAACAGATCGCGACCCAGCTCGAAAGACTCGCCGCTTACTATAAAGCCAACCCCCCTTCTATGGCCTCGGATCCTCAAGGTTATTTGCTAAACCAGGCCTTGACTACAGCAGATTCTCACGGGACATTGGCCGATTTATGCAAAGATCCAGTAGGTAACAACGCCGCACTACTTGCTGCTTGGAAAGATCCTTCATCGATGCTCAATACAGCGATTTCAGCTGTAGGCAGTTGGATGACCTCAAACCCGAATGCTCAATACAACCCTTCATCTTACTTCACGAGCACAGTAATTCAGCAGTACAATACGATTCAGACCGCCTTTTACTCGGGCATGAGCGCTGGTCAATCTTTGATCGCTCTTGGTCAAAGCCTAGCAAAAACCGACCCCGCTGCATCGGCTCGCTATATCAAGGAAGGTTTGGATGCCATCGCCACAGCGATGAATGAGATCGAAGGCTTTTTCAGCCAATTCGCTAACGTTGGAACCTCAGGCGTTGGAAACTCGTGGGTCAATATGATCAACGATGCATTCTCAGGCAAGCTAGAATCGGCTCAAGGAACACTCGGTTCGAGCTCGCTTCAGTCGCTCTTAGCAACAATGATGGGAAGCCCAACCCAAGCCGACTACGATGCCTTTTATAAAGCGATTGCCCCTACCCAAAATGGTGTTTTCGGCGACAATATGTTCAGCACAATAAAAGGGTTGGTAGACGACCTCGGAACCGCATTCTTATACCCTTACCCAAACTAAGCTCCTCCTCGACCTTAGTTCTTCTGCCCGCTAGACTTTAAATCTAGCGGGTTTTTTATTTTCCCTTTTGTGTATTTTGAAGAGATGAAAGCATCTCCACTTGAAATCCAGCTTCTCGATGAGATCGCCTTGAAGGCTGGGACAGATAAAGCTTCCCATCACCATAACTACACCGAAATCTACGCCTCCTATTTCCATTCCATCAGAAATTTGCCTCTAAAATTCTTAGAGATTGGCCTCTGGAAAGGGCAAAGCGCTAAAACATGGGAAGAATACTTTCCTCAAGCTGAACTCCATTTTCTAGATCTCCATCTAGACCAAGTCGAATATAAATCTCCCCGATGCCACTATCACCAAGGAAATCAGGAAAATCCCCGAGACCTCGAAAAGCTCGTTCAAGAAATTGGATCTGGCTTCGATATTGTCATCGATGACGGAGGCCATACGATGAGCCAGCAAATCACCAGCTTTACCTACTTATTTCCTCACATAAAACCAGGGGGACTCTATTTCATTGAGGATTTGCACACCTCATATTGGCTAAGAAAAAAGGGAGAACCAACCGCAGTCGATTTTTTAAAAGGGCTAATTGACGAGGTGAATTTTGTCGGCGCTATCAGCAGAAGGGCAAGCCACCAAAAAATAGCCCCAGATCTTCAAGCCATGTTGAGCCATTTCGAAGAGAATATCTACAGTATTTGCTTCTACGACAGTTTAGCAGTCATCGCCAAAAGAGCAGTATAGGCTACTTGAAGGCCATCTAAAATCCCCTCTTCGTACCGGAAATGGGGGTGGAATTCGAGTTCGGGAAAATCATTGGGCTGGAGGAGGTCATCTTGCGTAATGTGAGGGACGACTCTTTGAGCAGAGGCGTAAACTTTCTGCTTTTGCCCCTCAATTAATTCCTGCATCAACCGAAGAGTCTCGTCAGACATCGCTCTTGGCCTTTTTTCTTTTTTCTGTGAAGAAACAACGGAGGAGTTCAGCCGATTCGGCTTCGAGGATGCCGGAGACGATTTCTATTTCGTGCATCGGGTGCTTTTGGGCGAAGACGTCGATCCAGCTCCCGTTGGCCCCTAGGCGGATGTCCTTAGCCCCCCAAACAAGCCTTTTGACTCGGGAGGCGAGAAGGGCTCCAGCACACATGCAGCAGGGCTCCAGCGTGCAATAGAGGGTAGCGTCGGTCAGGCGCCAGTTGTTGAGCTTAGAGGCGCCCGATGTGAGGCAAATCATCTCGGCGTGGGCCGTCGCGTCCTGGAGGAGCTCGACCTGGTTGTGACCCCGGGCGATGATCTTGTTTTCAAGGACGAGAACAGCCCCGACGGGGACCTCGTCCTTATCATAGGCTCTCCGAGCCTCTTTTAAGGCCTCCCGCATGAAATGGGTGTCCCGGTCGGCCTCTGTGAGCGTCGCTAAATTTATGAGCGCTGACATCCGTTCAACTTCTGTTGTAGGGCTTTGATCTGCTTTTTGAGCGCTTCGGTGTCGGTTGTGTACTTTTTCAGTACGCCGGCCACCTTGCTCTCGCACTTATCTTGGAGCCGGGCAATCTCCCGCTGTTGTATTTCGATTGTCTGCTCGAGAGACTCTTTTGCAGACTGAGACGCCTCGGCCTCTTCACGCTGACTTTTCTCGAGAATGGCAGCCTGGCGGAGCTTTTCGAAGGTCGATGCGGGGAAAACTACAGCGTTGAGGACCGAGAATAGATAGGTCTGGATCGCGCCGAACGCTTCCGTGCCGGCAAGGATTTTGGTCGTTTGGGCTTCGGTGAGCTCCTTTACTTCGTCGAATTCGGGGTTGATTTGAGAGAGCTGTTCGGCGAAATGGTCGTAGAGTTCTCCGTGCTGGAAAACCCAATGGTTTACAACCCACTCAGCGAGCGACTCGTTGCCTGCGAGGAGCTCCTTTTCAAAGGCAGCGTAGATCTCGTCGGCCGAGAGGCGGTTGAGAGGGCGGTTGCCAAAATGGGCTCTATAGAAAATTTTATCGGCTGGCAGATAGTCGGCCTTGATATCCCGCTTGATTGAGCTTAAAATATCTTTGAGCCAAGGCCTCAAAGTTTCAAATTTGTTGTTCATAAAAATTCTCGTACTGATTTCTTGAAAAGGGATCATAACATCCAAAGGAACAATTTGCAATGGCTCTTCTGTAAGAAAAAGGGCGATTTTACTAGGCTAAGGAATTTTGTAATCGCCTCCGGAGTTGCTTTCATTCATAAAATCAGGTACAATTCACGTATTGAATGTTGTAAACATATAAACCACCCTTGAATCAGGAGAGCTTCCTCCCATGTCGCTAGATAAAGGTACCAAGGAAGAAATCACCAAAAAATTTCAGTTACACGAAAAAGATACCGGTTCGGCAGACGTCCAAATCGCTATCCTGACTGAAAGAATTGCCGAACTCACAGAGCACCTCAAGTTGGCTCCTAAAGACCACAGCTCGAGACTTGCCCTATTAAAACTCGTCGGCCAAAGACGCAAACTACTCGATTATCTCAACTCTACAGACACGAAACGGTATCAAAACCTGATCGTCCGCCTGAACTTGAGAAAGTAAAAGACTGAAAGTCGCCTGAGACATGGGTTTCAGGCGCGCTGAAGAACGGAGCGATAGAGAGCAGAAACAAATCTTCGAAAATCGAGGCTTTATTTCTGATTTCTATCCCCCCACCGATTCTTCTCTTGGGTTAAATCAAAATTTGATTTATTCTCAGTCCACATTTAACACATCCATCCATTAGGAGAACCCTCTACATGCTACATCGTGAAACCATCACAGTTCCAGTAGGCGATAAAACCCTGAAATTCGAAACCGGCAAAATCGCACGCCAAGCTGGCGGATCTGTCCTCGTCCATTGCGGCGAAACGGTCGTATTATCGACCGCCTGCGCAGCGCCATCCGCTGCCGAAGGGATCGACTTCTTCCCCTTGAGAGTCGACTACCAAGAAAAATACTCTTCTGTCGGCCGCACAGCCAGCGGATTCATCAAGCGCGAAGGGCGCCCTTCCGAAAGGGAAATCCTCGCCTGCCGCCTGATCGATAGACCTTTAAGACCTATGTTCGAAGAGGGCTATTACAACGAAGTCCAAGTTTTAGCTTACGTTTTATCGTACGACGCGGCCAACCAGCCTGACGTCCTAGCGATCTGCGCCGCTTCGGCTGCTCTCGTCATCTCGGAAATCCCCCTCGTCAAGCCGATCGGGGCTGTCCGCGTTGGACTGATCGACGAGAAATTCGTCATCAACCCGACCGCCGAAGAGATGAAGAAATCCCGCTTGGATTTAGTCCTCGCCGGAACAGAAGATGCGATCCTCATGATCGAAGGTTTTTGCGACTTCCTCACCGAAGAGCAAGTCCTCGAAGCGATCGAAACAGGCCATAAGGCGATCCAGAGCATCTGCCATCACCTCGCCGCGTGGCAAAAGAAAGTTGGAAAACCGAAGAAGCTCGACACCATGCGGAAAATCCCGCAGGAAGTGAACAACACTGTCCACGCAGCGGCAGCCGCCCTCCTCGAATCGGCCCTGAAAATCCCGGGCAAGGCTGAGCGGGAAACTGTGATCGCCGAAATCAAAGAGACGGTCCTTAAAACTGCCATCCCAGCTGGAGAAGATTCGAAAAACCTCAAAGCCGACGTCCTCCTTTCCTTCAAAAATCTCCAGTCGAACCTGATGCGCAAAATGGTTCTCGATACCCAGAAGCGGATCGACGGAAGAGGACTGAAAGAGATCAGACCTATCGACGTCGAGCAATCGATCCTGCCGAGAACCCACGGAAGCTCCCTCTTCACCCGCGGCGAAACCCAAGCGCTTGCCGTTTGTACTTTGGGCGGCGAAAACACAGCCCAGCGTTTCGAAGATTTGCACGGCGAAGGAGCTGCCCGCTTCTATCTGCAATACTTCTTCCCCCCTTTCTCGGTCGGCGAAGTAGGCCGGATAGGCTCTCCTGGACGCCGCGAGATCGGCCACGGAAAGCTCGCTGAGCGCTCCCTGAACGCGATCCTCCCTAAGCAGGAAGACTTCCCCTACGTCATCAGACTCGAGTCGAACATCACCGAATCGAACGGCTCCTCCTCGATGGCCTCCGTTTGCGGCGGCTGCTTGGCCTTGATGGACGCAGGCGTCCCAATCAAGCGTCCAGTCGCTGGTATCGCGATGGGCCTCATCCTTGAAGGCGACAAGCACGCGATCCTCTCCGATATCCTCGGCGCAGAAGATGCCCTCGGCGACATGGACTTCAAAGTCTCTGGCGACGACAAAGGGATTACCGCGTTCCAGATGGACATCAAAGTCGAAGGGATCACCCACGACATCATGCGCCATGCGCTGATGCAGGCGAAAGAAGGGAGATCCTTCATCCTTCACAAGATGCTCGCTGTATGCCCCCATTCGAAGAAAGAGATGTCGGTCTACGCGCCCCGTATCGAAACAATGCAAATCAAGCCGAGCAAGATCGGCATTGTGATCGGCCCCGGCGGCAAACAGATCCGCGCTATCATCGAAGAGACCGGCGTCCAAATCGACATCAACGATTCGGGCCTCGTCAGCATCGCCTCGACGAATTCCGAAGCGATGGAGAAAGCGAAGAAAATCATCTTCAATCTTACGGCAGAAGTAGAGATCGGCAAAATTTACAATGGCCGGATCACCTCGCTCGTTCCGTTCGGATTCTTTGTCGAGATTTTTGGAAAAGAGGGGCTCTGCCACATCTCCGAGATCTCCACGAAGCGGATCGCCACGATCCACGACGCTCCGTTCCGCGAAGGGGACATGATTGAAGTGAAAGTGCTCGACGTGAACGACCGAGGCCAGATCAAGCTGAGCCACCGCGCCGTTCTCGAAGAAGCTGCACACAGATAAGCTTCTATACGGGCCGCCCCTAAGGGCGGCGGCCCGATTCCAATTTCAATCAGGTACTCGTATGCAAAGGATTTTAGCCAGAGAACTCCCCCACCACATCGGCCAAAAAGTAGAAGTCCAAGGGTGGCTCAATAATACCCGCTCATTCGGAAAACTCACCTTCCTCATTCTGAGAGACCGCTCCGGCTTCTTACAAATCGTCATCGAATCGAAAGAAGAGCTCCAAAAAGTCGAATCGCTCCAACCAGGATCGATTCTCACAATTCACGGGACAGCCATCGAATCGAAAGAGGCGGTCCACGGCGTCGAAATTTCCCAGCCCTGTATCACAGTAGATAATCCGATCCATGCCGTCCCACCCATCGAATATTACAAACCCGAAATCCGCAGCGATCTAGACGTCATTCTCGACCACCGGCCGATTACCTTGCGCAACCGGCAAATCGCCGCCGTATTCCGGATCCAGGCCGAGCTTGCCCACGCTTACCGCCTCTACATGCACGATCAGGTGCAAGCGGTCGAATATTTTGCCCCGAACATCATCGGAGCCTCGTCTGAGGGGGGCGCCGAGTTTTTCAACGTCGATTACTTTGGCTACACTGCGACGCTTGCGCAAAGCAGCCAGCTCTACAAACAGATCATGGTTGGCGTCAACGAACGAGTTTTTGCTCTCATGCCCTTTTTCCGCGCTGAACCCTCCCACACGACTCGCCACCTCTCCGAAGGGAAACAGTTCGAGTTCGAGATGGGATTTTTTAAACACTGGCACGAGATCCTCGACATCCAAGAGGGGTGCATCAAGTTCATCGTCGCCCATCTTCACAAACACTGCCAGGCGGAGATCGAACACCTCGGCGGCCAGATCGTCCAGGCGCCAGCCCATGTCCCCTTTCCCCGCCTCACCTTCAAAGAGGCCCAAGAGCTCTATTTCAAGAGGACCGGAATCGACGAGAGGCACGAGCCCGACCTGAGCCCCGCAGCCGAGCGGGAACTCTGCGCCTGGGCCCGCGAAGAGAAAGGGACCGACCTAGTCCTGGTTACCGACTGGAAGACCGAAAAAAGGCCCTTCTACGCCTATCCGATGGACAATGATCCGACCCTCACCAACACCTTCGACCTCCTCTGCGCCGGCACCGAGATCACCTCAGGCGGCCAGCGGCGCCATACCCACGCCTCGATGCTCGAAGGGATCCAGATGAAAGGGATGGATCCAGCCCACTTCACCGACTACCTGAGCATCTTCGAATATGGGATGCCGGTCCACGGCGGATTTGGGATGGGTCTTGAGCGGCTCACGATGACTCTCCTTCGCCTGAAAAACATCCGTGAAGCCTCACTGTTCCCTTCCGATACCAAGCGGATCGCTGGCAACCGGATCAAGGCCAAGTTCTTCTTCGGCGGAGAAAACATCCGGAACGAGATCATCCGGCTCCTCCACCAACACAAGGTTGAATTTGATCACAAGACCCACGAGGCGACGCCAACATCGGAAGATTCGGCCCGCGTTCGGGGCATCTCTCGGGAAGAGGGGGTCAAAGCGCTCATCTTGCGTGGCAAGTCGACCAAGAAGAACTACCACTTCAACATCCCCTCTCACCTCAAGCTCGACATGAAAGCTGTCGCAGATGCTGTGGGAGAAAAATGTGAGTTTGAAGATCCAGCGGTTCTTGAAGAGCGCTACGGCCTAAAAATCGGAAGCGTCCCCCCGTTCGGCACACTGCTGAACCTGGAAACTTACTTTGATGAGCAGATCAGAAATCATGAAAGGGCGGCCTTCAATTGCGGCCTCACGACCGAATCGATCATCATGAGGTCCAAAGACCTCATCGCGATCGTCGACCCCAAATTCGGCCATTTCGCCAAAGCATAGAAAAGGGGCTCTATAAAAATAGAGCCTTTAAATGCGGTCACTTGTATCGATATTGTCCAAGAGCATCCCTTTGCAGTCGTTATTGATCCCATCGATTTTCAAGAGAGAAAAGATGTCGATGTATTGACACTCTGGATCTGCTTTAAAAACTGCCTGAAGACAGGCGAGATCATTCATTCTGGCGGCATTTGATGCCGCTGTTCTGAAGATATGTTTGACTGCTTCTTGAGAATTAATCGCTGTACGGAGCTTTTCTAGATTCCGCCTCGCTGGGCCTGAATTCAGATGCCGTCTTTCGCGCTGAGAAAGTGGAATGGGCTTATCGTTCTTTAATTTGGTGAGGAGTGGGTGGACCAAGAGTTTCTCTAGCACTTCAGGTTTATTGTGAGTTGCAGCGGCTTCCACAGCTTTTTCAAATGCAAGAACTCTAGGTTGGTTGTACCAATTGTCTGAACCATCGAATTGTTGACAAATGGGCAATTTCAACATTTTTAAAACAGCAGGCACATTCCCCTGTTCAGCTTCAATTGCTGTGATCGCGATAGCCTTCGCAGTAGAACTATACGTGACATCTGTCTGGTTTTCATGTCTAGCTCGGTCGATTAGATCGGGAGCAAAAATCTCTTCAGCCTCCGATAACTTTATGATCTGCAGAAGGCTCGAAACTTTTCTAGACAGACAACAATCCTTGGCTGGCGTTTTATCGTATAAATAGGAAGCCGTGATGCCGGCTGTATCAAATGCATTAACTGACATAATAAAACCATATTATTTTTAAACAAACATTATAACATTTAAATAAATTAATTTATAATTATAACGACGTTACAAAAATAAGTGGATATAGGATTTGATAATTAAAGACTTAGGGGCCGCTCTGCTTCAGCAGAGCGGCCCTAGACGCTCTTTTTCTACTGCCGAAAGAAGCAGGAAATAAGCGTAAATGGCAATGAGATAAATTTATCTTTTCTTATCTTGCTTATCATGCCGGCGGAGCCGATCATGTCCATTCTGTATCTCTTTGTAGGCATGATCGGCTCCGCCGGGAGGATAATTTGAAAGGCCGCTCTGCTGCGATGCAGCAGAGCGGTTTATATGATTATTCAGAGACGGCTATTTTTAAAGGTCGCGAAGAGCGGGCCTTCGGGAAGGTGACCTTGAGGAGTCCATCCTTACAGGCCGCTTTTGGGGCCACCTGTTCGTCGACGCGGATCGGCAGAGGCACCCGGTAAGAAAAGGCGCTGTTGGCCTTGGTAAGGTACTTCTCATTCTTGTTCTCTTCGACAGCCTCCGCTTTGATCCAAAGAATCCCCTTCTCAAAGGTGATCTGGATCTGATCCGGCTTGATTCCAGGAACCGGAGCTTTCACGTAGAGGTTTTCCTCGTCTTCCGAAATCGAGACGTCCGAGTAGTAGGTTTCGCAAGATGATGTATTGAAACCGTCGATCACTTCGTCGAGTAGGAATGGGATCAGTGCTTTTTTCATACGCTTTCTCCTTTAACTGAGTTTGTTGCTGATATTTCTCAGTATAAGAGAAAGGTCTAGATTTTGTCTAGCACTCTTGCATAAAGAGTGCTAGATTTTTATTTTTGTGACTTGGTTTCAGGAACTTAAGCCTGGCTCCGGATTCGATTGAACAGACTGTTTAGCTGGAAGCGGCGGGGGCGGCGGGGGCGATTTTTTCTGCAAATCTTCCGCTGTCTTCAGCCGGCTTCTCTTCTTCTCGTTATCCCAAGAGCCGTCCATGATCTCTTTGACGTCGGTGGCATCGAGAGTTTCGAACTCCATGAGCATGTCGGCCATCAACTGGACTTTATCGTGGTTCTCTTCGAGAATTTTTAGAGCTTGCTTGTGAGCTTCGTCGATGAGGGCGCGGACCTCTTTATCGATGGCGCGGGCTGTCTCATCGGAGTAGCTCTTCTCGTGATAGCTCTGCATCCCGAGGTATTGTCCCGACTCGGAGCGCTCGTCGTAAGAGACGGTGCCGAGGGTGTCGCTCATCCCCCACTCGCAGACCATGGCGCGGGCGATTTTAGTCGCCTGGGCGATGTCATGCTGTGCGCCGGAGGACATATCTTTGACGAAAAGCTCTTCGGCCGCCCTTCCGCCCATGAGGACGATGAGCTGATCGAGAACCTCTTTTCGCCAGTAGCTCAGGCGGTTCTTTTGCGGCATGAAATGGGTCGCGCCAAGAGAGAATCCCCGAGGGATGATCGTCACTTTATCGACTGGGTCGCTGTGTTTGACGACGAGGCCGGCGATCGCGTGGCCCGATTCGTGGAAGGCGGTCGTCCGCTTCTCTTTCTCGTCCATTTCAAGGCTGCGCCGCTCTTTGCCGTAGCGGACTTTATCGCAGGACTCTTTGACCTCCGAGGAGGTGACGGCAGATCGCCCTTTGCGAGCAGCTAAAAGAGCTGCTTCGTTGAGAATGTTTTCGAGGTCGGCGCCAGAAGCTCCAGGAGTCGAGCGGGCGATATCCATCAGATCGACCGAGGAGTCGATTTTGATTTTTCGGGCGTGTACTTTGAGGATTTCGTGGCGCCCTTTGACGTCGGGGAGGTCGAGAGTGACTCTCCGGTCGAATCGGCCGGGGCGGAGAAGCGCGCGGTCCAAAACGTCGGGGCGGTTGGTCGCAGCGACGAGGATCACCCCTTCCTTCGTGTCGAATCCATCCATCTCGACGAGGAGCTGGTTCAAGGTTTGTTCCCGCTCATCGTGGCCGCCGCCAATGCCAGCGCCGCGGTGGCGTCCTACGGCGTCGATCTCATCCATGAAGATGATGCAAGGAGCATTCTTCTTCGCCTGGTCGAACATGTCGCGGATGCGGCTCGCGCCGACGCCGACGAACATTTCGACGAAGTCAGATCCGGAGATCGAGAAAAAGGGGCGGTCCGCTTCGCCAGCCACCGCTTTCGCGATCAAGGTTTTACCGGTTCCTGGAGAACCTACGAGGAGTACCCCTTTCGGGATGCGGGCGCCAAGGGCGGTGAACTTGCCTGGATCTTTCAAGAAGTCGACGATCTCTTTCAGCTCTTCTTTAGCTTCATCTGCGCCAGCGACATCTTTGAAGGTCACTTTATTCGTCTCTTTTGTCATGAGCTTGGCGGGCGATTTGCCGAAGTTCATCGCTGAAGAGCCGACCCCTTTCATTTGGCGGGAGAAGATGAAGTAGAGGAACAGGATCACCAAGAGGACCGGGAGAATGGTCAGAATGTAGCTAAAATAGTTCGGCGAAGGCTCTTGGCTTTTGAAGGTCTTTTCAAGAACTGTATTGCGCGGTTGATCAGGGGCTCTATAAGCGAGTCCCTTGTTCTGATTGAAGCTGTCCCACTCTTGTTTGGCCGAGGCGTACCAGTGGTTGAATGTTTCCGAATCTTGTTTTTCAAGAGCGCGGGTTGAAAGTTCCTGGTTGTTGAAATACCAGATGACCGAGGCAACTTTCTGGCGAGATTTCTCGAGAAGGGCCTCATTTTTTTCCAAGTCCTGTTCGATGCCAGAATATTTCTGAACGTCTTCAATGTAGTTTCGAACATTTCTAAGAGTCCCTAAGCGGACGCTATCCTGCTCGCGGCCTAAATCGGCGAGGGTCTTGGAAATTTGGGTCAGAGCATTTCGGTAAATGGTCAATTGCTGATCGGGAGCTTGATCGAGGGCCGATTGGAGCTGTTGATCGAGACTTTTCAGTTCCGATTTGGTCGACTCGCTGCCGATCCCGAGAGCGGGAGAGCGGAGGAGCGATACGATGCCGCGGATCTCTTTGCCTGCTTCATCGATCGCTTCGGGCGCTTGGCTTTGCTGGGCCAGGGCGAGAGCTTTTTGAGCCATCGGAAGAGAGATGACTTCCCGATCAGTCAAGGTTTTAATGACGATCGAGTTTTCTCGATTGGGGGTATCGTAGACAGAGCCGACAACTGTATATCCAGAACGGGGCAAAGGCTGTCCGTTAATATGAAGGTAGAGATCGGCCGACTCGCGGACGTTTTTCTGGAGCGAATCTAGCTGATCGGAAAGGCGGGCCTCTTGCCCTTTCAGATCGTGGTTGGCGCTGAGGAGTTCTAGGTAGCGGTATCTGTCGTTGCTATCGTCTGTAGTTCGGTCGCGGAATTTGCCGCTGAAGGTGACGAGGTTCTCGTTTTGGGCGATCTTCCGATTTTCTTCGGGGACGGTCAAGTCGAGGTTGATCAAGTGCTCAACCTGGTGGCTGAACGAAACCTTGGCCTCCCGGCTCGATGTAAATGTCTGAACGCCTAGAATGATCAGGATAGCTGCCAGGAGAATCAGCAAAAACCCTCCGGGAAAGCCTTTTTTCGTGTCTGGTTTCATTCTTTTGCCACCTTATCTTCTTTGAATTCTTTAGTTTAGATTATAATTGCATCGGGTTAATTAAAGCATCTTTTCCCCATAAAAGTAAAGCTCCATCAGCCTCAGCAGGGGCCCGATTTCCTCGCAAAAATTAGCTCATAACAAAATAGACTTAAATTGTCTTCCTCTCGAGAAGAAAATCCTCACCCCATTGAGGAAGAATTATTTGAATCGATGGAAAATCTTACCACAAGTCCCCCTCTTTCCCTCCAGCTAAAAATAGGAAAATGGGGCCGAAGGAATGGAGGGACCTCTTTTCTATAGCCTTTTTTGGGCGTCTCGATCCAGGAGTCTTCGGGCAGAGCCATGGAAAAATTCCCCTGCCAAATCCCTTCCCAGTCGAGCTTTTCCGGCAAAGGTCCCGCCTCCACGGCCACCTGCCAGTCCCCAGACCTGTAAACCCCTTTTTTAACAAGGATCGGATCTTGAAACAGGGGCATCTTTTCGGCTAAATAAAAGAAATTTCCCCGATCGGCGATCAGTCTCGATCCAAATTTCTGTTGCGGAAGCTTTCGAATCAACGCTTCGGTCAGCCCCTCGAGTATTTCTCGGGAAAAAGGGATTTGTGTCCGTTGTAAAAGATGGCGCACCTCAATCGGCTCTTCCAAATCGACAGGCAGATAAAGTCCCCAGGGGCCCTTCTGGATTTTTTTTAGGGCCAAATCCGTCTTCCGATCCAAATAGTCCCTAAACTCATAGGCCCGCCTCCCCAAAAGGGCCAAATTATGGGAGATCGCTTTGCCGAAATTTTCGGCCAAGTCGGGGAGAATTTTTTTTCGCATTCTGGCGCGGAGATAGGCCGGGTCGGAGTTTGTGGCGTCGTCGATCGGCTGTAAATTTTTCGATGCAAGATATGCCTTAAGTTCTACCCGAGGAACTTCGAGAAGGGGGCGCCAAATGGTCAGAGTCCCCATTTGAGAAACTCCCCTCATCCCGCCCAAATGGACCATGTGAGCCCCTTCGAGCACCCTTTTCAAAGCTGTCTCAGCCGCATCGTCCTTCTGATGGGCGAGCAAAAGGGCTTGAAAGGGGATTTTTTGAAAAAGCGAGGCGAAAAACTCGAGCCGTTTTTCACGCGCCGCCGACTCGCGCCGGTCGGGCTCTAACCGAATTGTGTGGAAGGGAAGGCCCAACGACTCTGCCTCCCGCTTTAAAGCTTCCGCTTCGATGCGGCTTTCTTCGCGCCAGCCGTGGTCGACATGGGCCAGATGAGGCTTGATTCCAAGGTCTAGCAAAAGATAGAGAAGCGCCTTCGAGTCGAAGCCGCCCGAGTAGCCGAGGAGGAGCGGGCTTTTCCCATCCCAATTTTTATGTAAAAACTCCTTCACTCTATCCATGAAACCAAGCTATTATGGAAGCTATTATGCCTATTCTTTGGCGCTATTTGCTGCAGAGCTATCTGCGGGTCTTCCTTTTATCGGTCAGCACCTTCATCTCGGTCCTGTTCGTCCTCCGATTTAAGGATATCGCCCGCTTCGCAGCTCTCTCTGCCGATTTTTTAAAAACGGGACTGTACGTAGTCTACCAGTTTCCCCTCATTTTGCCGATAGCAATCCCCATCTCGGCCCTCATCGCCTCCCTCCTCCTTTTCCAGCGGCTCAGCCGGAGCTACGAATTGACCGCTCTCCGGGCCTCTGGGCTTAGCTTAAAGACCTTGGTCGCTCCCCTCCTTTTTGCCTCGGCCCTCCTCTCCCTCGTCAACTTCTCGATCTCAGCCGAACTCTCCCCTTTTTGCCGGCGCGAAGTCAAAACGCTCCTCTACCGAAAAACTTCGGCGAATCCCCTCATTCTCCTCCAAAGACAACAGCTGGTCAGACTCAAAAATGCCTACCTCAACATGGCAATCAAAGACGACGGTCAATCGGCCAAAGATCTGATCGCTATCGCCTACAACGAGAGCAATGGCCGCCTCAGCCTGATCTCGGCCAAAAAGCTCTGGATCGATGGAGAAACGCTCTTCGGCAAAGAGATGGCGATCCTCTCCCACTTACCGGCCGATACATTCGATCAGCTGGTCTTAGAAAATCAATCTCTGATGTCCACTTCGGCGCCGCTCCTTTCTAAAGCGATCAAAAAAAGCCGCCCCAACATCGACGCGAATGCCCTCAGTTACCGCCATCTGAAAATTCAGCTAAAAGAATCCTCGGACAAAAAATCGAGGCTCGCCTTCATCGAAATCCTCCGCCGCTTTTCTCTCAGCGGCGCCGTCTTTAGCTTCACGCTCCTCGGCTGCGCTTACGGGATCGAGCTAGGGCGGACTCCGGGGAGAAAAAACCTCTTGGCCGCGCTCGCTTGGACGCTCCTCGTCCTCGTGAGCTATCTTTTAGGAAAAAGTCTACGGGCCCATCCCCTCATCGCAACTGTAGCCCTCTTGATCCCCCATCCGATTTTGTGGGCCGCCAGCATCCGCAAATTCCTCTCTGTCTCGCGAGGCGGCGCATGAAAATCTGGCAGCGCTACCTCTTTTTCCGCCTCCTCAAATCGTTCCTATTCATCCTCTTTTCCATCTTCACCCTCTTCTCCATCGTAGATCTGGCGATCCGGAGCGGAAAAATTTTCGGGAGCCATCTCCTCCCCGATTTCGAGACGATCCTCTACTATTTTTATCAATTCTCCAACTACCTCGGCTATTTTTTCCCCCTCGCTCTCCTCCTCTCTTCGATCCAGGTTCTCCTCGATTTAAACTCTCACAACGAACTGACCGCGCTTCAGATGGGAAGTCTTTCCCGGAAAAAGCTCCTCGCCCCATTTTTCATTTTGGCCGGCATTCTCTTCATCCTCTCTTTGGCTAACCAGCAGTGGGTCGCCCCTTCGGCGCAAGCTTCTGCCTTTCAATACACCGTGGCCCACGCCCGCCACAAAAAGAAGCAGCTGCGCGAACATGTCCAAACGCTCATCCTCGAAGACGGCTCGGAGATGATCTACCAACGGTTCGATGCAAATAAGAAAGAACTATTCGATGTCTTCTGGATTCAAAACCCCTCCAAGATCTGGCATATGAAATATTTCCAAGTAGGTCTCTCGGAGGGACGCTACGTAGACCAATTCAGTCGCGGCAACTCTCTTTTAGAAAAAGTAGCCTCTTTCGATAAGAGGCTCTTTCCTGAAATTCATATCGATGAAGAGGCAGCCTTCAAACCTTTCATCCCCTACGAGCAAAGGACTCTCAAACAGCTTGCCTTCCAATCGCTCGCAAAGTCGGGAGAGAGGCCCAAACTTCTCGCTCATCTTCTCTACAAATTCTCCCAACCGCTGCTACTTTTCCTCGCGATTCTCGCCATCGCCCCCGTAACTTTCCGTTTTTCTAGGACCCGCTCCGCCTTCGCTGTCATCGCCTTTGCCCTCTTCGGCTTTGTCTCAGTTATGATGTGCCTCGACGGGATGCTCATCTTGGCTGAAAACCAGGTGCTGCCGGCGGCTATCGCCTTCGGCGCTCCGCTCCTCGCCATCTTTGTATTGTCTTACCGTCCATTCACAAGAAAATCATAAGAACGGGTAAGCCCCTACACGGAAATGTAGCCCTGTGCTTAAATGGCAAGTTTGGAGAACAACATGGCTAAAACTCACCCCGCTTTTGTCGAGCTTGCTGAATATTCGAAAAAGATTCAGAACTACGAATCGATCCTCGCCCTCTTGCATTGGGACCAAGAGACCCATATGCCGCAAGGTGGCATCGCCCCTCGCAGCCAGCAAGTCTCCCTTTTGTCAGGGCACATCCACGATGAGAGAACAGGGAGAAAGTTCAAGGCCCATCTGGAAAAGCTGATCCACCTCAGCACGGGAAAACATAAAGTCAAAGGTCTTACCAAACAGCAGGGAGTCTGTTTGAGAGAGTGGTGGAAGAAGTACATGAAAGATACAAAACTTCCGACCTCATTTGTCGAAGAGATCACCCTGGTAACATCTGAGGCGACCCAAATCTGGGCCGTCGCAAAAAAAGAGAATAATTTTAAACTCTTCGCGCCATTTTTGCAGAAAATTTTAGATCTGAATCGGAAAAAGGCCGACATTTTAGGCTTCTCGGAACACCCGTACGATCCGCTTTTGGAAAATCATGAGCCTTGCATGACAACGCAAAAGGTCGGGGTGATTTTCGATGGACTGAAAAAAGAGCTCACGGCTCTTCTGAAGAAAATCGTGAAGGCAAAACAGATCGATGATGGGTTTCTCCACAAAAAGGTGTCGGAAGAGAAGCAGTTTGAAATTGGGAAGATGTTTTTAAGCAAACTTCCTGCCGATCCGAGCTATTCGCGCCTCGATCTCTCGAGCCACCCATTTTCGATGAGCATCCACCCCCACGACAGCCGGATCACGACAAGGATCATCCCCAACGCCTTCATGAGCAATATATTTTCTGTGCTTCATGAGGGGGGCCACATGATGTACGAGATGGGACTCCCCGTCGAGTTCTGGGGCACGCCCCTAGCAGAAGCGGTCTCTTTGAGCATCCACGAAAGCCAATCCCGCTGGTGGGAAACCCTCATCGGCAGGAACCTCCCTTTTTGGAAGCATTTTTACCCTCTGTTGCAAAAGAGCTATTCGGGTTTGAAAGGGGTGCCTCTGGAGAGATTTTATCGAGCGATCAACAAGGTCTCCCCCTCCTGCATCCGGGTTGAAGCCGATGAGGTGACCTACTGCCTCCATGTCATTTTGCGCTTCGAAGTTGAAAAGCAGCTGGTGTCAGGAAAGCTCCCCGTATCCGATCTGCCTGAGTTCTGGAATGAAAAAATGAGAGAACTCCTCGGCGTCACCCCACCGACAGATGCGCAAGGGTGTCTACAGGATATCCACTGGGCGCTCGGGGAATTCGGCTACTTTCCCACTTACGCGCTCGGCAATATTTTTGCCGCCCATTTCTTTAGCGCCTTTGCCAAGCAGATTCCCGACTGGGACAAGAAAATCTCCAAGGGGGACCTCTCCTTCATCCGCGACTGGCTGAAAAAGAACATCCACCAGTGGGGACGGACCTATACTTCAGAAGAATTGGCCAAACGGGTGACGGGGAAGCCCCTCTCGGAAGATGCCTACTGCACGTATCTCAAGAAAAAATACTCGGCAATTTACGATCTGTGAGCGGTCAGGCGGTAGCGGCGGCGTAGGTCAGCCTCGTCGAACCGCTTCATCTGCTCTGGAGTTTCTGGAATCACCGGGATGATCTCGACCGGCTTGTGGTCATCGTCAACCGCGACGAAAGTGAAGTAGGCCGAAAGGATGTCCTTGTGATCCAAAGTCCTAAAGTCCTCAGCCACCACCTTAACCCCCACCTCCATCGAAGTGCGCCAGGTCCGGTTGACCGACGCCATGCAGACGAGAATGTCTCCCCGGCGGGCTGGGTTTAAGAAGCGGACCGAGTCGATCCCGAGCGTCACGCAGACTTTGCCGCTATGCCTCTTAGCAACAATCGCTGCCAGGGTATCGACGATCTGCATCACCCGGCCCCCAAATAAGGTGCCGTGGGGATTCAAGTCGTTGGGGAACACCTCGACGACCTGATCGACGATTTGGGATGCGGATACAGGCTTGCCTTCCATGGCTTTCCCATATCAAGAATCCACATTAAAGTATACTGCGACTATGTAAAATGACCCATTCCGCTCTTTTCTATCTGGGGTACGGGGCTGAGCCCTGCACCCCAAAAATAAGAGGAAGGGGCCTTGTCAGCCGCTTGCGGCTGACAAGGCCCAGACAAAAAAAAACCTTTTGTAGGAGAGCCCACAAAAGGTTTGTAGAAGAAAATTCGAATTAACGCTTGGAGAACTGGAAGCGCTTGCGAGCGCCAGCCCGGCCGTACTTCTTCCGCTCTCTCTTGCGAGGATCGCGGGTCAGGTAGCCGAGTTCTTTCAGGTCGCCACGGATCTCTTCGTTCTCTTGAACGAGAGCGCGGCTGATCCCTAAACGGGTCGCAATCGCTTGACCTTCGATTCCGCCGCCTTTGACGCGGATGATGAGGTCGCATTTTTCAGGATTGCTGAACTTTTGGAGCGGAGCCAAAATCTCATCCCTCTGGAGTTGGAGAGGGAAATACTCTTCGAACGAACGTCCGTTGACGTCGATGATTCCTGTTCCGCGGCGGAGGCGGACAGAGGATACGGAAGTTTTTCTGCGGCCAATGCCGATAGTCTCTTTCAACATGATCGTCCTTTAAATGGTTGTGGCCTGAGGCTGTTGTGCTCTGAGCGAATGTTGTTCGCCAGCGTGGATGCGCAATTTCTTCAATTGCTGCCCGCCGAGGCGAGTCTTCGGCATCATCCCTTTGATCGCGTGCATGAGGATATACTCAGGCTTGCGGGCCATCATAGTTCTGTAAGGGGTTTCTCTCAAACCGCCAATGTAGCCTGTATAGCTGCGGTAGATTTTGCGGGCCTCTTTCATCCCGGTCACCTGGATCTTGTCGGCATTGATGATGACGACGCCGTCGCCACAGTCGACATGGGGGGTGAAATCGGGACGGTGCTTTCCACGGAGGATTTTCGCCACTTCAGCGGCGAACCGGCCCAGGGTTTTACCAGTAGCATCGAGCTGCAACCACTTGCGGGAGTTCGTAGCCTGCTGCTTGGTTAAGAGAGTAGAATTCTGTTTATGGTTCATTTGAATAGACCTTTTCGTCAAAAAACTGAATCGACAGAATAGCTGATTTGCCCCTTTTCTGCCAAGGTTAATTTCTTATTTGCATTGGACTCTCCCTATCTGCTATGCTGGATTCTCAAATTTTGATTTTTATGGAACCGAAAACTTACTTTGTCCGCACCTACGGCTGCCAGATGAATGAGCTCGACACCGAGATCATGGCAGGCCAACTTGAAAAACGGGGTCTTACCGCCTCCCCCACCGAAGAAGAGGCCGACATTCTAATTTTTAATACCTGCTCGATCCGCGACCTCGCCGAGAGGAAGGTCATGGGCAAACTGGGCCGGATGGGCCGCGGCCAAAAGAAGAACACCGTCATCGGGGTAACCGGATGCATGGCGATGGCGAAAAAAGACTCCCTCTTCCGAAAATTCCCCCACCTCGACTTCGTCATCGGGACCAACAATATCACCGATCTCGGCGCCGTCATCGACGAGGTTCTCTACACGAAAAAACAAATTTTTAAAACCGATGACCGGTTCGAGGAGAACCTCGACTACCTCGTCGCCAAGCGCAACGACAAGGTCAAAGCCCACGTCTCGATCATCCGTGGCTGCGATAAATACTGCACCTATTGCGTCGTCCCCTACACCCGGGGCGAAGAGGTCTCCCGCCCGCCCGAGAGCATCGTCGAAGAGTGCCGCCGCCTCGTCGATCAAGGGTACAAGGAGCTGACCCTCGTCGGCCAAAACGTCAACAGCTACGGCAAAGACAAGCCCGAGTGGAATTGCCTTTTCCACGACCTCCTCTACCAGCTCGACAAGATCCCTGGCATGGAGCGGATCCGATTCATGACCTCCCACCCGATCGACATCACCGTTCAGCTCATGGAGGCGATCCGGGACCTCCCCTCCCTCTGCGAATTCGTCCATTTCCCCATCCAGGCCGGCTCAAACCGGATCCTCAAGAAAATGCACCGGATCTACACCAAAGAGCAATATTTTGAAAAAGTGGCTCTCCTCCGGCAGCTCGTCCCGAACGTGACCCTCGGAACCGACATCATCGTCGGCTTCCCGACCGAAACCGAAGAGGAGTTCCAGGAGACGCTCGAGGTGATGAGGCAGATCCGCTACTCGGTGGCCTTCCTCTACGCTTACAGCCAGAGAAAAGGAACCCCCGCCATGCGATGGAAAGACGACGTCCCCGACGAGGTCAAGCAAGACCGGCTCCAGAGGATCTTAGATCTTCAAGATGAAATCGAGAGCGAAGATCGCCTCGCCCTTCTCGGCAAAACCTTCGAGGTGCTCGTCGAGCGGCAGAATAAGGATGGGAAGCTTTTGAGAGGAAGTACCCGTTGCTGGAGAAAGGTCATTTTCGAAGGGAGCGAATCGCTCATCGGCACGCTGCAGCAGGTTCATTTCCACAGCTGTGCCCATCAAACCTTCATCGGCGAGCTCCTCCCTGCAAAAAAACTGAATGTTATCTGAGTTTTCTAACAGCACTTGCCGCTTTGCGCCAAGCTAATTCCTGTTCAACTTCTTGATGAACAGTACGTAGAGCTTCGTCAACTGACTGAATATTATTTAGAACCACTTGTTGCACAAGAGAATAAAATGCTACAGGGTATTTTATTGCCGATGCGTCTGGATTTCGGAAACTGTCTAAAACTATGAGATAATTTTGGATCGAACTGTTCGTCGCATCCATTATTTTCTGGACGATGGGTCTGAGCGGAATTAATACACCGTTGACTTTTAGCGAATCAATTCGTCTTTGATAATTTAGAATTGCACAATGAGAATTTAATATCTCATCACTAGAAGGCCTTATCTGGCTTGTCATAACTCTCCTTAATTTATTTTTATAGAATTAAATAACAAATCGAGATTTTCATTAATCAATCTTTCCAATCGCATATGGGCGCCATTCAAGCGGGAAGCTGCAAGAACTTGTGTTGACCAGTCATTTGCCATGTTAAATTCAATCATTTTACCCCAAGCATCAGTGGCTCCATTTCTAATCAAAGGATTTTGCGCCAAGAGTTTTAAAGTATCCTCCCTTTTCAAGAGGGCTTCAATTTTTACGCAGTTTTGTTGAGCTGCCGCAACAAAATTATTTGCAGCCTCAGCCTTGGCTTTTGCTACTTGTATTTGTGGTATTTGAGCTGTTATTCCGACAAATTGCGCCACAACTTGATTTGCAGCCACCGCTTTTGCTAGGAGGGTATCGGCAATCTGATCTTCGGGGATAACATCCCACGCATGGATTGGCTCGCCCGACCTAATCAACTTATATTCTTGCCAGAACTGGTCGAAAACCTGACTTACTCTCTCATAGAGATTATAAAGCTCTTGTGTCGGGAATCCGATCAATCGCTCGGCAACGACAAAATTTGCCTCGACTGTTGAGTCGAATAAGCGGCGGCTTTCCCAAGCCGATTTGATTGTAGCCCATCTATCTAAAGAATTCATATCAAACCGTATCCTTTGTCGGTAAACATTCTTCGACTTTTTCGAAGAATCTGCATAACTCTGAAAGTGTCTCCATGGCTTTTTCAGATATTGTATTTCGATCTCCGTCGGGAGAAAGAGCGAGAAACGTTTCTAGATTTTGGCTCGCGTTTGCCTGTAAAGAGAGCAGATCTTTGCCATCATAGCTTTGCAACAACCATTGATATTCTAAACTTTGAACGATCTCTTCAAATTTACCGGCGGACTCCCTCAACTCTTGTAATACCGCTTCTTCAGCAGCATCCTTTAAAGCTGCGATCGCTCCCCTGTTTTCAGATGCTTCAGTATTAAATACCGCTACATTCAAGGCGACTTTGCGTGCCGCATCGACTAAAGGCGTCGGGATCGGATGAGTTCCAACCCATTCAATTTGATTAGCCATCATTCTTAAGTCGATATGGGGTTCAAAAGCTCTAAATGATTCGAGCTCATTCATGAACCTCTCAACGACAGCTTGAGTCCTTTTAAAAAGATCATCGAATTCAGGGCTTACCTTAATGAGGCGCCCTCCTACCACAAGAAGCTCTTCAACTGTTCTACTAAATGCCTGAACAAGAGTATTTGCGTTTCTGACTGCATTCCATTTTGAATCTCCGACTAAATTCATAATTACCTTTAACGTCCCATATTTCTAATTGCGCTCAGCGCTTTTTGCCACGCCAACTCATTCTTCACTTGTTCGATTACAAGACTAATTGAATAATTGGCATCAGCAATACTTTTAATAACATTACCTTGAACTTTGTTATAAACATCTAAAGAAAATCGAAATTTAGAATTGCTCGAATGTTGAAAACTATCCAAAACTTCGCAAAATTCTTCGATCGATTCGTTAGTAGCTTCTATTATTTCTCTAACAGACCGATTAATATGAATTAATCTGCCATCAATTTTTATTAACTCAACTCGACATTGATAATCCTTAATAATATTAAGAGACATTATAACTTGATTATGTGCAGGAAACGACATAATTATTTACCTTTATTGAAACGCATTTTAGAGCTTGATTGGCATGTTGAGATCAATTTGGTCAAAAAATTCTAAGACAGCTTCGTTGAGGTGGATAGCAGCTAGAACTTTTGCAGGTCCAATGAGCTCCCGATGAAGTTCTTGAAAACCGGCCAAAGCCATTCGAGCGTTCAACAAAGATTGCCTAAGTTCCTCGATAGGTCCGCCTTGACTCTTCAAGAGGTATTGAACATCCTCTCGCTCCAATCCGCTTCGAAATGTGGCGCTACTTTGATAGGCGCCTTCGACAAAAGTTCTGGCTGCTTGGCTCTTGGCCTCAGCTATGGTTTCCGAGAGAACCGTTGTTCGGATAAGAAAGGGTGAAATGGCTCTACTTACACTCTCGGCACTCTCGCTTAAAGGACTGGGAATCAGATCATCGTCAATCCAATCTACATTCCGCTCGATCCAACCATCGACGTTCGGCTCTCGGGACCTGAATTCTTCAAGCTGTTTTGAGAATTGTTCGATCGCAGTTTTGGCTCCGGCAAAAAGCTGAGTTAGCTCTTCGCTGGGAAACCCGATAAAACGGCCCCCAACTAGAAAATTCGCTTCAATCGTCGAATCAAATGTCTGACGCTGCCAACATGCCTCCTTAACAGAATCCCATTTAGTGCAAGAATTCATTTAAGCAGTATCTCTTTGGGGCAAGCAGGCCTCAGCTTCGCTTGTGAATTGGTATATAACTTCATTTACATATTGAGCGTGCTGAACCTTATGTTCTGGTCTTAACAGGCTGTAGGCGGCGATTCCCTCAATTGCTATTTCTTGTAAAGGTTGGAGAGTATGAACGTCATATCCCTGCATCAAATATTTGTACTCATTGCTATTTATTACCTTATAAAACTCGTGGATATTAGTTTCTGTATCGCGAAGTAATCCCTCTTCAGCTATTCGTTTCGCACTAAATATTGCTTCTCTTTTCTCAAGTAAATTGAACTCAAGACTTGTGAATTCTGTATGCACATCTTTTGCAGCCTGAGCGAAAGTCTCAGGGATTGGTTGGTTTCCCACCCAATCGACATTGTGTCGCAACCAGAAATCGACATTGGGCTCATAGGCTCTATATTGGGCTAAGTTTTGCAAAAAGTTCTCAATTGCAGCATTTGTTCTCGCAATACATGAATCGACCATTAGATCAACTGAGATAACCTGGCCGCCTACTAGAAAATAATCTTCGATCGTGGATTTGAAGGATGCAACATGGGCATTCGCTCTCTTGACTGCATCCCAGTCTTTATTAATTAGGTTCATAATTTTTACCGGAAAGCTCTATTTTGTTCTATAATTCGTTGAAAACCAGCTTCCATTTGAGCTTTTTTCACTTTCCCTGCAATTTCTTCTTCCTGGCTGTTCAAAGACGTGTTGGTTTTTTCAATGAGACTCATCACTGTTTTTTCTTCAGATTTGACGGAAGCTTCAGCAAAAATTTTTTTAAATGAGTCTGAAGAGGTTTCAAGGGTATCCAATGCAGTTAAATATTTACTAATTGAAAGACTCGTTTGCTCCATCATAGTTAAAAGATATGTATCGAGAGGGATCAATTTTCCGTTGAATGTCATCGAGCTGATTTTTCTTTCATATTTTTGGATGGCTCTAAGAGCTTTAACGGTTTCTTGAGCTGAAGTGGGCAAGGAATGAATGGGATCTCTTGGAATTGACATAAAATCACCTTTATTTATTTAAATCGCCAAGATTTTAACACTTCAGAACATTTAAAACAAAAACACACACTGTTATATAAAAATTAATTTCAATTGAATAAAAATCAATTATTAACTATAATGTTTGGCACTATGGCAATTAGAACCTTTCGAAGAAACTCACTCCCTTCGGCCTTCCTCCAGAGAATCGGCTCAAGTGCCTCACGATCAGCGGCTAAGATTCATAAGAGCGCCTACATTGCCATTTCGACTATCAAGGGAAAGCTTCAAGATCTTTTAGATTCCCAGGACCCCCCTGTCGTCTCGGGCGTCAAGACGACCCGACCCCTCCTCTCCGACCCGATCCTGCCCCCCGACCGGAGTTTTGGTCCCTCCCGATTCTTTACCCGAGGAGCCTTCGATAAGGACAAAAAGAAGAACCCTGAGCCGATCCCGTACCTGATGTCGGAGAGCCAGGAGGTCATGGTCACCCGCCCCATCCCCAGGAACCGGAAACTCCTCCGGGCCTTAAATAAGGGAAAAGGGACTCTTCGGAAGAACGCTCAAGGTCTTTACTACCTCGATGTAGACAATAGCTTCATCTCCTCGCTATTTCCCCTTCTTAAAACCCAAGGACTTGTCCGCCCCCCTTACTTCAACCTCTTTGGCAGCCCCGATGGAGCCCACATTCCGGTCATCACAGCTCGAGAGGCGGCCTTCCACTCTCTCGACCGGATGCCTGAACTGGGAAAAGAATATAGCTTTGATGTAGAGAACCTCTACTCGGTCGAACCCGCCAGCTGGCCCGAAGTGCAAGAGGTCTGGTTTTTCCAAGTCCACGCCGAGGAGCTAGAGACTCTTCGCCGCCGCTGCTTTCTCCCCTCGCTCCCCTCCGGCTACCCTTTCCACGTAGCCATCGCCGTCAAAGCGAGAAAAGGGACAGCTTCCCGCCCCATTCCTCCCACTTTCTATCGGATCAATCCAGCTTTCCTTGCCGCCTAGAGCATCTTCTTGAATTGTTCTTCTGAGAGAATATCGATCTTGAGTTCTTTGGCTTTGTCGTATTTGGAGCCAGGGTCTTCGCCTACGAGGACGTAGTCGGTGTTTTTGCTGACGGAGCCGGCTGTTTTCCCGCCCCGCTCTTTGATGAGAGAAGCAGCTTCATCGCGTGTGTAGTGTTTGAGAGCGCCCGTAAGGACGAAAGTTTTTCCCGAAAAAATATGACCTGCGATCTTTTGCCTTTTTTGCCGCTGAGGCGTTACGCCGTGGTCCAAAAGGAGTCTGATCTCTTCCCGATTCGCTCTGTCGCTAAAATGTTCGACGATGGCACTCGCTGTTTTCTCTCCGATCCCTTCGATGTGGAGAAGCTCCTCTTCG
This sequence comes from Verrucomicrobiota bacterium, assembly GCA_018239895.1. GTDB lineage: Bacteria > Chlamydiota > Chlamydiia > Chlamydiales > SM23-39 > SZAS-17. The sequence continues at coordinate 30,388 of JAFEGL010000045.1, read as the reverse complement.
CTCATGTGCATGAGGTGATCGAGGTCGCGCGCCTCTTCGGCGAGAAGTTCAGCCGTCTCGGTTCCGACATATTTGATCCCGAGGGCCATGATAAAGCGGGAAAGGGGGCATTTGCGCGATTTTTCGATGCTATCGAGGAGGTTTTGGATCGATTTTTCCTTAAACCCTTCGAGCGTCGCCAAATCGTCTTCTGTGAGGAGATAGATATCGGAGACGCGGCTCACAAGCCCTTTTTCTACGAGCTGTTCGACGACCTTTTCGCCCATGTGCTCGATATCCATCGCATGTTTGCTGGCAAAATACTGGACGCGGCGGACCCTTTGGCCTGTGCATTTCGGATTCGGGCACCGGACGGCGACCTCCCCTTCTTTGTGGACAACGGCCGTGTGGCAGGCGGGGCATACCCGCGGCATCTTCCACTCTTTGCTATTGTGGGGCCTTTTCTTGAAATCGACCTTCACTACTTTGGGGATGACGTCTCCCCCCTTTTCGATGGCGACCCAATCTCCAACGCGGATATCTTTTCGGGCGACCTCTTCCTGGTTGTGGAGAGTCGCTCGTGAAATCGTGCTTCCAGCTAAGAAAACGGGCTCGAGTTCTGCAACGGGGGTCAAGACGCCGGAACGGCCGACTTGGACGGTGATGTCGTTGATTCGGGTAGTGGCCTGCTCTGGCGCAAATTTGTAGGCGACGGCATAGCGGGGCGTCTTGCCGGTCGCACCGAGGATTTTATGGGCTTTGAGATCGTCTACTTTGATCACGATTCCGTCGATTTCGAAGGGGAGTTTTTCTCTGTCTTTGTGAACTTTTTCGGCAAATTTCATGATCTCGGAGATGCTATGGCACCGGGCGACATATTCTGGTTTTGCGGTCGGAAAGCCCGCTTTTTTCAAGAACTGGATCGTCTCATGCTGGGTCGATTCGGGCGACTGTCCTTCGGCGATCGCATAGCAAAGGAGGTTCAGTTTCCTTTTGGCGACTTCGCGGGGATCGAGCTGCTTGAGAGAGCCAGCCGCTGCGTTGCGCGGGTTGGCGAAGAGCATCTCCCCCTCTTCTTCCCGTTGGGCATTTAGCGCCTCGAACGCGGCGATTGAGAGATAGACCTCTCCCCGCACTTCAAACACGTCTGGAACAGAACCTGATAGTTTTAGGGGCACCGACTTGATCGTCTTGATGTTGGCTGTCACATCGTCCCCCACTTTGCCGTTGCCTCGCGTGAGGGCATGGACGAGCTTCCCTTTCTCATAGCGAAGCGAGAGGGCCGTCCCGTCGATTTTGAGCTCGCAGCAAAAGGCAACCTCTTTTTTCTCGAGTCCCTTTTGAACTCTCTTGATGAAATCGGAAATCTCCTCTTCCGAGTAGGTGTTGGCGAGCGACATCATGGGGACCATGTGCTCTCTCTGCTTAAACCCCTCGGTGGCCGATTCTGCAACCCGTTGGCTGGGTGAGTTGGGAAGAATCTGGTCGGGATGCTTTTTTTCGTAGTCGATGAGGGCCTTCATCATCCGGTCGTATTCGAAATCTGAGATGGCAGGCTTCGCTTCGTCGTAGTAGTGTTTATCGTGTTCGATGAGCTCTTCGGCCAGCTCGATATATTCTCTTTGATTTTTAACCAAGATCCACCTCGAAAATCATCGTGGCCAGCGGCGCCAGGACAATCGAAAATCCTTCGCTTGAATATCTTATTTCTCGATTTAGCTTGCCAGAGCCGCCAAATCGCTCCTCATCTGTGTTGAACACCTCTCGGACCGACCGGACGTGGCCGAGCCGGACCCAGTAGGAGTCGCAATACTGGGGCGTAAAATTGTGGACGACGGCGAGCTTCGAGTCTTTCCCTTTGCGCAGATAGGAGATAACGCTGTTGTCGGAATCGGAAAAGTCGATCCATTCGTAGCCCTGCCACTCGAAATCAGATTCCCAAAGAGCTGGATGGGCCTGGTAAAAATGGTTGAGCTCTTTCACTACGTTTGAAACGCCCTGATGGGTCGGATACTGGAGGAGCTCCCAGTCGAGCTGTTTTGACGAGTCCCACTCGTTCCATTGCGCCAGCTCTCCTCCCATGAACCAAAGTTTCTTGCCAGGATGGCAGAGGAGATAGCTGTAGAGGAGGCGGACTCCGGCGAATTTCTGCCAGTCGGTGCCGGGCATTTTGCCAATGAGGCTCCTCTTGCCGTGGACCACCTCATCGTGCGAGAGGACCGACATGAATTTTTCCGTAAAAGCATAGAGCAGACTGAAGGTCAAATCGTTTTGGTGGTAGCGGCGATAAACTGGATCTTTGGAAAAATAGCGGAGGGTATCGTTCATCCAACCCATGTTCCATTTGAGGTCGAACCCGAGCCCTTCGGGATGGGTCACGCCAGAGTAGGCAGAAGATTCTTCGGCGATCATCAGAGCGCCTGGGCACCGCTCATGGACAATCGAGTTGAGGTGCTTGATGAACTCGATCGCGTCGATGTTGAAATTACTCCCGTCGGGATTGGGGATCCACTCCCCTGCATTGCGCCCGTAATCGAGGTAGAGCATCGAGGCGACCGCATCGACTCGGAGCCCATCGACATGCATGATTTTAAACCAGAAAAGGGCGCTCGCGATGAGGAAGTTGGTGACCTCTTTCCTTCCGTAATTGAAAATCGCCGTCTGCCAGTGAGGGTGGAGCCCTTTGCGCGGATCTTCGTGCTCGTACAAAGCGGTCCCATCGAAACGCAAAAGAGAGAAATCATCGGTCGGAAAGTGGGCTGGAACCCAATCGAGGAGAACTCCGATCCCATTTTGGTGGAGATGGTCGACAAACTCTTGGAACTCGGTCGGATTTCCATACCGGCTTGTGACAGAGTAAAATCCAGTGACTTGGTATCCCCACGACTCATCGAGCGGATGCTCCATCACGGGGAGCAGTTCTACGTGGGAAAATCCCATCTCTTTGCAATAGGCGGCCAAATCGATCGCCAGCTGCCGGTAATTGGGAAACTCGGTCCCATAATTTTTCCAAGAGCCGAGGTGGACTTCATAGATGTTCATGGGCCGGCTCAACCCGCCCTTTTTTGCCATCCACTCCCGATCTTTCCACTCGTGGGCGTGGACGTTCCACACGACAGAGGCGGTCTTGGGTCTTAGTTCAGAGAAGAAGGCCATTGGATCGCTCTTGATCCGCAAATGCCCTTCGCGAGTGCGGACTTCGAATTTATATTTCTCGCCCTGGGCAATGCCCGGGACAAAAAGTTCCCACAATCCGGAAGCGCCGAGGCTCCGCATCGGGGACATTCTCCCATCAAAGTAGTTGAAGTCGGCGACCAGGCTGACGCTCCTCGCATTCGGAGCCCAGACGGAGAAGGCAGTCCCCTCAACGCCGTCGACCCGTTTGATTTGTGCGCCGATTGTTTCAAATAGTTCGTAATGGCAGCCTTTGTTGAATAAAAACCGGTCCGTCTCTCCGACCTGCGGCCAAAATACGTAAGGATCGCAGTGGAGCTGCCCATTTTGGTGGTAGATTTTGTAATCGGTTCCTTTGATTTTTTGCTGGGGAAAATACTCAAAGAGACCCCGATCGTTTGTCTTTTGAGCAGTGACGATCGAGCCGAGAACTTCCAGATAAACATCGGTAGCGCCGGGCCGCCAGAGCCTGATCACTTGCCCCTGTTCGACCTCGTGCAACCCGAGAAAACGGTGCGGGTCGTAGTGGCGCCCTTCGGACAACAATTCAACATCGGAACTCATCGGAGCAGAAACGCTAGACATAAGCTCTATCTTAACGTTTTTGTGAATTTAGCCATCTACAAAAAACTGGGGTGCGGGGCGAAGTCCTGCATCATGCCTATCATGCCGGCAAAGCCGATCCTGCATATCCTGTTCCTTGGATTAGGGCGTGTCGTCAATTATCCTCTGGAAGATTTTTGATGGATTTTCCAATTGATCTGGGAGCCCTTCCGTAGGACATAGTTGATAACCTAGGCCAAGGACGGGCCCCCAGATCAATTGGAAAAGGCGCAAAAAGCTTACCATGGATAATTGACGACACGCCCTAGCCCAGAGAACAGGATACGCCGCGAAGCGCGGCTCACATGATGATGCATGATAAGCATGATGCAGGGTTCCGCCCCGCACCCAGAAGAATTATTCTGAGATCAGAACTTGTTTTTGCGTGCCCAGTTCGTGGCTGATGAATTCCACTTTGTCTCCGACTTGCAGGAATTGGTCGTTCCAAAAGCCGGCGTTGCCGGGGCCCGTCCCCATCGAAATCGCGTCGCCCGGCTCGAGAGTGAAAAAGTCGCTCAAGTAGGAGATCACCATCTGGGTGTTGAACGCATATTCGCTTGTCCAGAAATCTTGGCGGACTTCTCCGTTAATCTTCATGATGAAGTGAAGTTTATTTGGATCGGGGATCTCGTCTTTTGTCACAAGATAAGGGCCAATGGGGGCGAATGTGTCGAAACTTTTGGCCTTCACATGCTGCTTGCCGGGCGATTTAGATTGCCAATACCGATCTGAGACGTCGTTCATGGCGCAATAGCCATAGACGTAATCAAGCGCTCTTTCTTTGGGAATGTGCTTCCCCTTTTTGCCAATCACGACGCAGAGTTCGGCTTCCCAGTCGAGTTTTTTGCCGACTTTGGGATAGATGATCGGATCGTGAGCTCCGCACATGGCACTCGAGGCTTTGATGAAGAAGAAGGGCTCGGAGAGGACCTCCTCTTTCATCTCTTGCGTATGAACCTTCGAGTTGAAGGCGATGCAGATCAGTTTGCCTGGGCGCGGGATGCAGGGGAAAATATGGAAATCGGTCTCCTTGCCAACGACAGGAAATGCTTTGGCGTCCAGAGGATGTCCCATGAGCTTTTCGATATTGAAATCGTCCATGGCCGATGAGAGGTCTCGGATGTGCCCTTCCCGATCGAGCAGACCTGGTCTTGGTTCTTTTTTCCCGTAGCGGATGAGTTTCATGGTGCCTCTTTAATCATTTCAGCTGCTTTTTCTGCGATCATCATCACAGGCGCGTAAGTATTGCCCGATGTCATCGTGGGCATGATCGATGCGTCTGCGATGCGCAGTCCTTCGATTCCAAATACCCGAAGGGAGGAATCGACGACGGCGTTCTTGTCCGAAGCGATTCCCATCTTGCAGGTGCCGACCGGATGGAAAATGGTGGTGCCGATCATCCCGGCCCCTTTGACGAGTTCCTCGTCGCTTTGATAGGAGCTGCCCGGCCTATATTCCTGCGGATTGTAGCCTGCAAGAGCGGGCTGTTTGACGATTCTTCTCGTCCACCGAAGCGAGTCGACGGCGACTTGTTTGTCTTCATCGGTCGAAAGGTAGTTGGGAAAAATAATGGGCTCATCGAGGGGATCGGGAGATTTGATCCGGATGTGCCCCCGGCTCGTCGGCCTGAGATCGCAGGGAGAGATAGTGATCGCCGGAAACGGGTCGAGCTTCCCTCCAGGCCTCTCCGTGGAGAGAGGCTGGACATGAAACTCGATATTCGGAGTTTTATAGCTCGGATCTGATCTCGTGAATGCCCCGAGAAGGCTCGGCGCTGCGGAATAGGGGCCAGTTTTGAAGAGAGAGTACTGAAGCTGCATCAGCGAGCGGCGCCAAAAACTGTGGGTCATATCGTTGAGAGTGGGTCCATGGCTCACTTTAAAAATCATCCGGAGTTGAAGATGGTCCTGCAAATTTTCACCGACTCCATTGAGCTCTTTAACGACAGGAATTCCGAACTTATGGAGCAAAGAAGCTGGCCCGATCCCTGAAACTTGGAGGATTTGGGGCGAGCCGACCGCTCCAGCTGAGAGGATAACTTCCCGGTTCGCTTTGGCTAAAAGATACTTCCCATCTCGGATGTAATCGATCCCGATCGCCCTCTTCCCCGCAAACCGGATCTTCGTCGCTCTCGCTTCTGTGAGGATGGTGAGATTTGGCCGATTTTTGATGGGGCGCAGGAAAGCGGTGGAGGAGCTTTCTCTCACCCCGTGCCGCTGAGCGACATCGAAGGGAGAACAACCTTCGTTGTCTCCCCGATTGAAATCGTCGACTCTCGGAATGCCTGCCTGAACCATCGCATCGCGGATGGCATCGACAATTTTCAAGCGGACTTTGGCCCGCTCGATGCGCCACTCTCCGCCGACTCCATGATACTTGCTGGGACCGCCGTAGTAGTCTTCCGATTTCTTAAATAGAGGGAGAGCATGTTCCCAGTTCCAAGAGGGATCGTGGGTCAAATGGGCCCATTCGTCAAAGTCGCGCGCTTGGCCCCGGATGTGAAGCATCGCATTGATGGAGGAGCAGCCGCCGAGAACTTTACCTCGAGGATAAGCGATCGAACGGCCGTTGAGCCCATTCTCTTTCTCGGTCCTAAAACACCAATCGATCTTCGGATTTCCCATGCAGTAGAGAAAACCGAGAGGAATTTTGATCCACTTGCAATTATCGGTAATTCCCGCTTCGAGAAGGAGAACTTTTACGTTGGGATCGGCCGACAACCGGTTGGCGATGACGCATCCGGCGGAACCGGCTCCCACAACTACATAATCCCATGTATCCATGCTGCCTTTGGTGTGTGAATTGAATCTATCCCATATGTAGGTAGTTTTTCATTTCTCCACAAATATTTTTGTATGTTATCTCAGAGATAACGGAGACACGCATGAAGATCAAAGCATCGGAATTATTTAAGCAGCAATGTTACATCAACGGCGAGTGGAGATCTGCCCATAGCGGCGCTACATTTGCTGTCCATAATCCGAGCAACGGAACTCTGATCGGCCATGTCCCCGAAATGGGAGCCAAAGAGACGCACGAGGCGATCGAGGCTGCCTCCAAAGCTCTCCCTGCCTGGAGAGAAAAGACCGGGAAAGAGAGGGGTTTGATCCTCCGCCGCTGGTACGATCTCATAATGAAGCATGTCGACGACTTGGCTGCGATCATGACGACTGAGCAGGGAAAACCTCTCGCCGAATCTCAAGGGGAGGTCCGCTACGGCGCCAGCTTCATCGAGTGGTATGCCGAAGAGGCCAAGAGGATCTACGGAGATATCATCCCTCCTGTCATGAAAGATCAGCGTCTCCTTGTGATCAAGCAACCGGTCGGCGTCGTCGCCGCAATCACTCCGTGGAATTTTCCCCACGCAATGATCACCCGCAAATGCGGCCCAGCTCTTGCAGTCGGCTGCACGATCGTGTTGAAACCGGCCGAAGCGACCCCCTATTCAGCTCTGGCCTTGGCCGAGCTGGCCCACCAAGCGGGCATTCCTCCTGGAGTCATCAACATCGTCACCGGCAATCCGACTCATATCGGCCCCGAAATGACCAGCAATCCGAAGGTGAGAAAATTAACCTTCACCGGCTCGACGAAAGTTGGAAAAATGCTCATGACCCAATCGGCTCCGACGATGAAAAAGTTATCCTTGGAACTCGGCGGCAGCGCCCCCTTCATCATTTTCGCCGATGCAGATATCGAATCGGCCGTTCAGGGGCTCATCCTCTCCAAGTTCCGCAATTCGGGGCAAACTTGCGTCTGCGCCGACCGGGTATTTGTGGAAGACAAAATCTACGATGCCTTCACCCATTCACTCGTGCAGGCCGCCAAGGCGCTGAAAGTAGGAGACGGTTTTGAACCGGGGACTCAGCAAGGGCCTCTGATCAATCAGGCGGCCATCGACAAAGTCGAATCGCACGTCAAAGACGCTTTGGCAAAAGGGGCAACTCTCGCCTGCGGCGGCAAACACCATTCAGCAGGTAAGCTCTTTTATGAACCGACCGTCCTCACCCATGTAAATAACTCGATGCAGATCATGCGGGAAGAGACCTTCGGCCCTGTGGCCCCAGTCATGCGGTTCAAGACGGAAGAGGAGGCTATCCAATTGGCCAACGACACCGACTACGGTCTGGCCTCCTATTTCTATGGGCGCGACATCGACCGCCTTTGGCGCGTAGCAGAGCGGCTCGACTACGGGATGGTCAGCATCAACGGCGGCCTCTTCACGAACGAGGTTACCCCATTCGGCGGCATCAAAGAATCGGGAACGGGAAGGGAGGGCTCCAAATACGGAGTGGCCGACTACCTCGAACTCAAATACATCTGCATCACCTCAAAACCCCACCACCCTAAATAATCCTGCTTATCATGCAGGATTATTTACTTTTGGAAGCGATCTAGGAAGTAGGTGTTGCCGGGCTCGATGAGAAGCGGCTCCTTAGCGCTTTGGCGACGGCCGAGTTCCCAGCGGGAAGTTCGGACGCGGAATGAGGCGGGGGCGATGTCGAAAAGGACCTCTCCTGGCGTGTCGGCCCGGAGAATCGCTTGGCGCAATGTGAACTTCGACCACTCGAAATCAAACGTGCCGATTCCAAGACAGTGAATCCCGATGAAACGGCCGCAGTCGAAAGAGGGCGGCAGGGTGGGGAGAATCTGGAGCCGCCGTTCGTTTTGCGAAAAGAAGAGGGAGCGGACCCAAGAGGCAAATTGCTGAACGAGAAAGCACGGCTCTGAAGAGGGGTCGGCTTTCGGTAGAGGAATCCCTTGGTGCTGCTCATCTGTGAGTCGAGGAACTAAAATCTGATGAAAATGGGCCTTGAAAAAGGAGAGGATCAGGCTCTCGATTTCTGCAGGCTTTTTGTCGGGTAGCAACGGAGCGTGGGGAGGCGGCGTTGGAATTTTCTGGGCAAGGAGGAGGAGAGGCGGGAGGATCTCTCTCAGATCGTTTCTTCTGGCGACAAGATCCCAATCTTGCTGCTTGTGGTTCCCAAAAGAGATCCTTTCGGGATGGGCTTTGAAAGAAAAGGAGATCTCTGCCGGAAAATGGAGATGCTCCTTCGATTTGAGCCGCTCTTTGCCTGTGAAAATCCCCTCTGAAAAGACTTTCTCGCCATGGAGATTGAATCCCGAATTTTGCGCCTCTAAGCGCAAGCGGAAGTAACCCTCTTGGGCGTGGCCAAAAATGAAGACGCAGTTTCTCTCGAGATCGAGTTCGACGGTGAAGTCTTTGACCGGCCCTGTCAGTTTGAGGGGGATCTCAATTTTCTCAAAGCCGTGGGAGAGGCGGAGCAGCGTCGGAAAAGCGTGCAGATGCCACCAGGTGCCTGGGATAAGGCAGCCTGTTCCTGCATGGTGAGAGAAAGGGGCAAGTTTTTCGGCGATGTCGATTTTCATACAGGCTCTCCGATTAGGCCATCCGGTTCGTTTTCTAGTAGCTTCACGTCGATGAGGTCGTTTTGCTTATATGTCCGTTGAGGGACCCAGACTCTCAAGAAATTTTCGGTGTGGCCGCAGAGATATCCAGGGCGCGACTCATCGGAGTTTTCCAAGAGGACGCTCATCGTCCGGCCTAAAAATCGGTCGCGAAGTTTGAAGCTCATCTTCTCCGCAAGCCGGAGGAGCGCGTGCTTTCTTTCGCTGATGACATCGGGAGGCACTTTGTTTGGGTACAAGGCGGCGCGGGTCCTTTTTCTCGGACTATACGGGAACATGTGGACCTTGGCAAATTGAACCTTTTCAACTAAATCCATCGTATCGGCGAAATCGGCGTCGCTCTCGCCCGGAAAGCCGACGATGGCGTCGGTCGTCACGGTGAAATCGGGTTTAAGGCGAGTAAGCCTTTCCACCGTCTCCATGAAGATCTGCCGGGTGTATTTCCGGTTCATCCGCTTTAAAATCACATTGGAGCCCGACTGGAGGACGATGTGCATGCTCGGGCATGTGCGGCGGCCGTTTAAAATCGCGTCGGTGAGGTCGTCGTCGACTTCGTCTGGATCGATTGAGGAGACTCGGAGTCTTTTGAGCCCCTCCAACTCGTCGACGGCGCGGACGAGATCGGCCAATCGGCGCCCTTCATCCTCAAAATCGCCGATGTTGATTCCAGTCAAAACGATCTCTTTGAATCCTCTTTCGATCAACCCTTTCGCTTCTACAAGAATTTCGGCCATTTTTCTGGAGCGGGAACGGCCGCGGACGTAAGGGATCGTGCAATAGGTGCAAAACGAATTGCACCCGTCTTGGACTTTTAAAAAGGCCCGCGTGTGGGCATCAAAGGCCTGGATGTTGAATTCAGGATAAAATTCCTCTTCAGGAAGGACGAGGGAAACCAGCTGTTCTTTTTTCAGATTCGAGACGATCTGGATTCGGGGATCGAGAGCTTGGATGGCGTCGGGAGAGTTTTCGACCATGCACCCTGTGACGGCGACTTTGGCATTCGGATTGGCGCGGAGCAGCGAGCGGATCTGGTGGCGCGACGAACTATCAGCTGACTCGGTGACTGTGCAAGTGTTGACGACGCAGATGTCGGCCTCCTCCCCTTCTTGCACTTGGGTATAGCCCAATTGGCGGAGTTGATCTGTGTATGCCTGCGATTCGTACTGATTTGTACGGCAGCCCAATGTGACGACTTTAAAACGTTTCATAGCGGTCAAGTATACCTCTTTGATCTCTTTGCCGCATGAGTTTCATTAAATAACTGATATTTAAGTTCTTACGAAACTTGCAAGAAATTTTTTGTTTCTATACTATCGCTTTCTTTTCAACCTTTGAGGCAAATCCCATGGAAGCAACTCTTACGACCATTGCCGTTCCGATCTTTTTCGTTTTGAACGCGACGGGGCAGATCCCCCTATTTTTGGCCCTTTTGGCCCGCTTTGATCAGAAAAGACAGCTCAGAATCATCACGAGAGAACTCGTAATCGCCCTCGTCCTATTGCTTTTGTTTACTTTCTTCGGCGATTGGATTTTGCGGATGCTCGGCATCTCAAAGCCGATCATCTCGGTTGCGGGGGGCATTTTGCTCTTCTTAATCTCTTTGGGGATGATTTTTCCTAAAGAAGAGAAGCCGAAGGAGCACCTGACGCAGGAGCCGATGATCATCCCCCTCGCGATCCCTGTGATCACGGGACCTGGCGCCATTTCGACCGTGATGACTTATTCACATGAGACGGGCGATCCATTCCTCGTAGCCTCTGCCGCTTTTCTCGCCTGGATCCCCTCGCTGATCATTTTACTCCTAGGCTCCTACATCAAAAACATCTTGGGCGAACGGGGGCTCGTCGCTGTCGAGCGGCTCGGCGGGATGCTCGTCTGCTTGATCGGAAGCAATATGTTCACAAGCGGCATCTTGAATCTAGTCAGCGACTACTTCAAGCTACAATAGCCCTTTTTCTGCAAAGGAAGTGTAGTGGCCGCCGCCGATGATGAGATGGTCGTAGAGCGAAATGCCTACGATCTGGCCTGCACTCTGAAGGATTTTGGTCATCTCGAGGTCGCGCTTCGAGGGAGCCGGGTCGCCTGAAGGGTGATTGTGGGCGATTGCTACGCTGTGGGCCCGATGGCGGATGGCGAGGTGAAAAATCTCGCGGGGGTGGATGAGGATCTCATTTAAAATGCCGCGGGCCGCTACTTCTTTGTGGATCAAACGGCGCTTGGTGTCGAGCAAGAGGACCATCAGGACTTCTACTTTTTCTTTAGTGAGCTCTCCGTTGATCAGATCGTAGATTTTGCGCGGTTGGTCGAGGAGAGCTTTCTCATCGGCTTGCGTGGGAAGGCGGGCGATGAGGCTGAAGGCCGCTTTGAGGAGAATCGCTTTGGCGGGGCCGATCCCTTTGAGAGAAGAGAGCTCCTGAACGCTCGCTTCGGATAAGTTTTTGAGAGAGCCAAAATGGGAAATCAGGTCGGTTGAGAGCTCGAGAACAGAGCGGTTTTTTGTGCCGCTGCCGAGAAGGATCGCGAGAAGTTCGATCGTGGAGAGAGCATCGGGGCCGATTTGGGAGAGCCGCTCGCGCGGCCGGTCTTGGACTGGCAGCGCTTTGAGGTTCATCCCGCAACCTCGAAAAGGGAGACTTTTTTCTCCAAGATACGGGGGATCTCCACTTCGAGGAGGATGTCGTTCCCCTCATATTCGCACGAAAGGACTTTCCCTTCCCGCATCAGTTCGCTGACGAGGGCATAGTGGCTCTGGGGAACTCGGAGGCGGACCGCTTTTCGGAGGAGAGAAATTTCTCGGGTCATGAGCTCGAGGAGCCGGTCGAAGTTCTCCTTTTTGAGGGCCGAGATTTCGACCGTTTTGGGATATTTCACCCGCAATTTGTCAGCCAGGAGCCGGTTTTTAGAGAGATCGGCCTTGTTGAGGACGGTAATCATCGGATAATTTTCAGCTCCGAGTTCTTTGAGAACTTCATGGGTCGCCTCGGCTTGAGATTCGGCAAACGGGCTGCTTACGTCGATGAGATGGAGCAAAATGTCCGCTTGAACCGCCTCTTCCAAGGTGCTCTTAAATGCGGCGACAAGCATGTGGGGGATTTTCCGAATGAAGCCGACAGTATCGATGAGGAGAATCTCTTGCCGGTTCGGTAGGAGAAATTTTCGGGTCGTCGTGTCGAGGGTGGCGAAGAGTTTATCTTCGACGAGGACATCGGCGTCGGTCAACGCCTTCATCAACGTCGATTTGCCGGCGTTGGTGTAGCCGATGATGGCAAAGGTGGGAACTCCGGTTCTCTTGCGGGCGCGCCGCTGCGTCTCGCGGGCCTTTTTGACCTCTTCAAGATCGGACTCAAGTCGATCGAGGCGACGTCGGACGATCCGCCGGTCGATTTCAATCTGCTTCTCCCCTTCCCCCTTCAAGTACCCGCCGCCGCCGCCAGCGCCTCCGCCCGAACCGCCGGTTCGTTGCCTGCTCAAGTGGGTCCACATTCTTCTTAGTCGAGGCATCTGGTAGCGCAAAGTGGCGAGATCTACCTGGATCTTTGCTTCGCGCGTATGGGCCCGCTGGGCAAAAACACCGAGAATCAATTCGGTCCGGTCGACGGTGATTTTTTCGAAGGTTTTTTCTAGATTTCTCTGCTGTTGGGGCGAGATCTCATCGTCGAAAATGATGACGTCGATCTGGTTTTCAACGGCAAGATTCAAAATTTCTTCGACTTTCCCCTTTCCGATGAAGGTGGCCGCATCGTAGGATTTGATGGGGCAGGGAATTTTCAAAATCGCTTCGAGACCATAGGTGGTGCAGAGGCTATCGAGTTCGTCGAGTTGATCGACGCACTGCTGTTTTTCCGCGCTCGATTTATAGGTGCCGACGAGAAGAGCCCTCTTCTGTTCGGGGGTCAAATCGACGAGTCTCCCTTGTCCCGGTTCCATGGGTTATACCTCGATTGCAAATTTTTGGCCGTCGTGTCCCAGCTGGACCTCGGGCGGCAGTTTCCGGTTCGTCTCATCGTGCTCAAGATAGTGGGAAAGGTGGGTGATCCAGGTGTGCTTGACTCCCGCTCTTCTCGCAAACTCGACTGCTTCATCGAGCGAAAGATGGAAATGGGTTTTTTCAGGGCGCAGGGCGCTCAAGACCAGGTGTTCGACTCCTTGCAGATGGGCGATGACCGACTCGTCGATATTTTGGATGTCGGAGACGTAGGCGAAATTGCCGAGTCGAAAGCCGTTAACCAACATGTCGCCTTGGTAGTAGCTGAAATAACGGACGTGGAGCCCTGCGAAGTCAACCTCGCCCTCATTGCCAGCAAGTTCTTGGAAGGTGAGCTGGGCCGAAAGATTTTTGGACGGTTTGAAAAAATAGTAGTAGCGGATTTTCAGCTCGTCAAAACTTTCTTTCGAGAGAAGGCATGGAACTGGCGTATTCTGCCGGACGTAAAAGATCCGAAGATCATCGATCCCTGCGATGTGGTCGTAGTGGGTATGGGTCAAAAGAAGGCCGTCAACCTTGTCGATTCCGCTTTGGAGCGCCTGCTGCCTAAAGTCGGGCGTGACGTCGATCAAGTAGTTGCGCCCGCCGACTTGGATGAGCCCAGCCGGTCGGAGCCTCTTGTTGCGAGGCGACGTGGAAGTGCAAATCGGACATTTGCAGCCGATGAGAGGGACTCCTGCGGAGCCGCCAGTTCCTAAAAAAACAAAATGGCCGTTCATAGACGGCCAATAATATCAAAGGAGTGAGATTAAACGAATTCCTTTTCTGCATTTTTTGCCGAAGATACAAAATCGGTCAAAAAGCAAAGGTCGCCCGTCTTGTTGAAGAAGAAATAGGCTTCACCAAACTGGGCAATTAAGCGGCGGATCGTCGATTCGGCTTGCGAAAAGGGGCTAACCTCTTGAAGCAGTTCTACCGTCTCATACACTTTCATCTGGAATTGATGATCTTCTGTATGAAAAGGGATCTCGGCGGCCAAGGCCTCGAGTTCTTGGAGGTCCAAAAGGGCCTCTTCTTCAGGATCTATGGGACATGATTTTCTCTTCATAACCTATCTCCGTATCTATTAATTATACCACAAAATGGGTTAAAAAATCAAGTAAATTTATTAGTTTAATCAACTGATCCTTAATGACTTATACAGCTCTTCCGGCCTAAGCCCCTCATATCCCTGAACGATCGCCTCAGCCAGAGCCTTGCCCAGCCAGGCGTGGTACAGGAGTCCCCGGGACCCGAGCCCGGCGAAGACCCAGGTCTTGGGACCCGTTTTGGCAACAATCGGGCGATACCCCCGATCGCGGGCGATTCGGGAGCCTACCCCAATCGAGACGACCTCAAAATCCTGGGCAGGGGGATAAAAGAGAACCGCCCTCTCTTTCAGCTCCAAAGCTCTTTTGGGATCGAGGGGAGATTCTGGATTTTCGTACGTTGAACCGATTTGGCAAAGGTCGGGAAATTCAGTCGGAGTTAAATGGCCATTCGAAAGCAGCGCGCAAGGGAGAGCTTTGGGCCAGCGGCACAAAAGCGTCTGTCCCCTGCTCACCTGCAGAGGCAGTGGAACATGTCCTAAAATATCGGAACCGACCGCCCACACCAAAACGTCGTATGGACCCGACACCTCTTCTTGACAAAAGAGCGCGCCCTTCTTCTCGCACGCTTTCCAAAGAGCAGCTAGATACCGTTTTGAATAGACTACTGTCCCCTGCGGAATCCACATCGCAGGCTTAGGCGCCGCATCGGGAATCGTTTCCAACACCCGTTCGCGAGGCCACCATTCACATGAAAGGTCGCAGTTTTCTTGGAAATCTTCTTCTTGTTCTTGGGTCAATGCCAAACGGAGAATTCCGCTCCGGTCAGCTAATGGGATCCCTTCCATTTCCTCCAGGCGGCCGATCAAGTCTAATGTCGCTTTCATCCCCGCATCGGACTGCCACGACTTCAACCCTAACTTTCCCGGGAAAGGATGGAGCAGGCCGGTCGAAACGCCCGAAGCCCCCTCCCCGATCCCCTTAGGATCAAACAGGGTCACCGAAACGGAAGGATATTCAAGCAGATGCCAGGCTGTCGAAAGACCGGCGAACCCGCACCCTGCGATGGCGATTTTCATTGTTCGTTCAGCAGCTGATGGCTTTCGGAGGCGAAGTTAAAAAAGAAAATCACGGCGGGCGTGAGGATCGCAGCAAACGGGAGCATCAAAAAGAACCATTTTAACGAAAGGGTCCAGTTTTCTCCGCCGTCCGTTGAGAAGCTCAAGTTCGTCAAGATCGCAGCCCAGCTCAAAAGCCCCACGAAGAGGCCGATCGGGATCAGCGCAATGAAAAAGAGGCGCATGCTCTGAAACATCCTTTTTTGAAAAAGGGATAAAACAGCTCTCGCCAGATTCAGCCTTTTCGACGAGAGGCGGGCAGCCGCTGGAGCGACGAAAAAGAGGAGGGCCAAATTAAAAAGGCAAAGAAGCATCGAGCAGAAGATCAACAAAAAGGGGCCAAAAGAGAGGATCGTGCTGAAGAAAGAGCCGAGGCCAGGGATCTCTTTCAAAAGGAAGAAAATGCCCAAAATGATCCAGAGGAGCAGATAGGCTAAAATGGGCGGAACAGAAAGGTACGAAGTGCCGAGCACTACATCGAGCGAACCTGTCACCAATTTTTTAATACCCAGTTGCAAATTTTTCACTTCATGCTGATAGAGACGAATGACTAAGACGCCGACCGAAAGCATAACCCCCGATCCGAGCAAAACAGGTAAAAAGGCCAAGCTCATCGACATCCATTCGCTGGCCCCAAAGCTGAGGGCCCTGCAGAAGACGATCAAAATGCCGCAAAGGACTAGCGCCGGGAAGACAAGGAGAGCCTTGGAGCGGGAAAAACTATGCAGTAGCGCCCGATTGAAAGCCGATTCTAAATCTTTTCCATTCATTGATTGTCTCCTGAAATCAACAAGAATACTCTCCCTTCACGGAAAAGACAAGGTTGAACTTAGACCGAAATTAGGTTATTATCGATGCTCTTAGAGGTTAAAATGTCCGTTATTACAGCATTGATACCCAGCCAAAGGTGGATCCACGACTATATTACTCAACCTTTTAATGAGGGGGAGGAGAGGGGATGGAGAGGGATTTTCGGCGTCAACCGCCACCTCTTATCGAAACCCAAGATTAGTCTGAAGGATCGGGTTGTTTATTTGGTTGTCGGCTTTTTTTTGATGGTCCCTCTGATCGGGACAATCATCTGGATCGCCATGCGGTTTTTTTCCAATCCCGAGTTTCTCAGCGCCCCTTTCGTTCATCGAACAACTCCCGATCCCCGTTTCTCTGTAGAGATCAAAGACTCCAGAAAACAGCCGATGCGAAGGCTCGTTCATCAGTCGTCGTCGAATCTCTCTCTCTCTGGTGTTCACCGATCGGCAAGAGCTGCTAAGACCACAAAAAAAACTCCGATCCGACCTACCCTTCCCAAATCAGCTATTTATTTTGACGAGCGGAAAAAAGGGGCAAAGATAAAAGCAGATTGGACATTTGAAAAGAAGGGTGAAGAACTTTTCACAGCAAAGAGCCATTCGGCCGAAGCGACAACCGAATCCCACTACCTCAACAACCGGATCCAGCAGTACCACTACACTTCCCACACCGGGCAAGGGGAACTTATCTTAACTCTCCTTGGAAAATCGATTCACCTCCAGGGCAAACGGGCCACAAAGAATTCCGAAGAGATCGAAGAGTTTACAAAAGATTATCCCATTGGAGACACGCCGTGGATCCAGCAGACGACGCTAGGATTCCAGGAATTTATCCTCTCGGATGAACAAGAGCTCGAGTTTTACGGAATCCACCCCGAAGAGTTCACTCTGACCACTCTTAAAGCTGTGAAAAAAGGGATAGAAACTCTAGATGGCCACGGCGAAGTGCGCCACATGCAGATAAGGCTCCACTCTGTACTCACAGTCGTCGACGCTTGGTTCTCTTTGAGCAATGGGATTCTCGTCAAAAGCGTCGCTAAAACGGGACTCATGTCCCGCATGATTACGGAACTATCCAAATAAAATTCACAGGCGATCTCCGGGATTATACACAACGTCATTCAAAATTTGGTTTTGGACAAAGCCATCACCCAGAATTTTGATCAGGCGCAGCCGATGCAAAAATGGCCCCCTATTAGAAATAGGGGCTATTTTTGCGGATCAAAATTATGGGATGAGGGCGCAGTCCAAAACAAAATTTTGAATGACGTTGTGTATATTTTGACCAAATTTCGAGTCAATTTTGGGGGCCGTATGATTCGATACTGTCTCCCCAAAATTGACTCAAAATTTGGTGCAAACTAACCCGAAACTAGCCTGTGAATTTTATTTGGATAGGTTCACGGAACTTCAACCTGCGAAATAGTCTGTTGCCCTCACGAGGGCATCTGTAATTCCCGGCTCGCTGGCGGCATGGCCCGCATCGGGGATGATCTCCAATTTGGCCTCAGGCCACGCTTTATGGAGATCCCATGCGTTGATGAACGGGCAGACGACGTCGTAGCGTCCGTGGACAATCACTCCTGGAATCTTCCGGATCCGATGAACCTGCTCAATCAGCCAATTGTCTGTCTTGAGAAAGCAGTTATTCACAAAGTAGTGGCATTCGATCCGGGCGATGGCGTCCGCATGACGATCTTCTGTGAAGGAATCGAGAAGAGCCGGATCCAAGATGAGTTTTAGAGCAGCCCCTTCCCACCGGGTCCAGGCTTTGGCTGCCTTTTTTCGGATCGACTCGTCGGGAGAGGTCAGCCTCCGGTAGTAGGCCTGCATCATATCTTCTCGCTCTCCCAGAGGGATCGGGGCCAAAAATTTTTCCCACTCTTCGGGGAAAATATTGTGAGCGCCGTTCTGATAGAACCAGAGCAGCTCAGCCCGGCGGCACAAGAAAATGCCTCTCAAGATGAGGGCAGACACAGTTTCGGGGTACGTTTCGGCGTAGGCGAGCGACAGCGTGCTCCCCCAAGAACCTCCGAAGACGACCCAACTGTCGATCTTCAAAAATTTCCGCAGCTTCTCGACATCTTCGACAAGATCCCAGGTCGTATTTTCGTGGAGGCTCGAATGGGGCAGGCTCTTGCCGCACCCTCTTTGATCCATGAGAATGATCCGGTAGCGCTTCGGATCGAAAAAACACCGGTGGCCCGCCTCAGTTCCAGAGCCGGGGCCTCCGTGGAGAAAGATAACTGGTTTACCTCTAGGATTGCCGCTCTCTTCCCAATAAAGTTCGTGTTCATTTGAGACGCGAAGGTGCCCAGTTTTGTTCGGTTCGATCGGCGGATATCTGACTCTCATTAAATTCTCGATTTATAAAGGTAAAGGGGGCGAACGATCGGCGTCCCCTTTCCTTTACGGGCTTCCAACCGCTCATACACAATCTGGATCGCGATTCCAATACAGCGGGAGAGGCCGAACAGGATCGTATAATACTCTGGATACGTAAACCCTGCGGCCATCAAAACTGTGCCGGTGATCGCGTCGATGTTGGGATAAGGATCGGAGATTTTGGGATTTTCTTTCAAGACGCGAGATCCCTCCGATCGCAAAAGAAGAGCAATTTTTACGAGAGGATAGTGGGGAAAATGTTTTTGGGCGTAGTTGTAAAATACAGTTGCACGAGGATCTTCGACCCGAAGCACAGCATGGCCGAACCCAAAGACGAGCTGGTTGTTCTCAAGTTTGTGCCGGATCAACTTTTCGATATCGTTCGCTGTGGCGCTTTCTCCCGCCTCATCGAGAACCTGCTGAACGAATTCCAAACAATCTTGGTTCGCACGGCCGTGTCTCGGACCTGCGAGGGCGGTCATCGCCGCGGCGAGCGAACCCCACATCGGCTCTAGCCCCGATGCGACCGCTTTGCCCACAAAGGTCGATAGATTTCCGCCGCAGTGGTCATAATGGACGATGTTGAAAAGGCGCATCACTTGGATCAGCTCAGCCGATTTCTTTCCCGGCATTTGGAGCATATGGACAAAATTTTCCATGTACCCCATCTCTGGTTTCGAAGGTGGCGTCGGCCCCCATCCAGCCAAATGGTTGATCACAGCAGCAGCAATTTGAGGCAATTTGGCGATCGCATCGAGGCAATCTTCCCGATAGTCCCCTTTCCCCTCGATCATCCCTACAAGGAGAAGAGCCGCGGCAAAAGCGTCCATGGAGTGACCCGATTTGGGGAGCGATTCGATGTGCCGCAGTGTCTCTGGTTTGCAAGAAGCTCTGTGGGAGAGATCCTTTTCAAACTGCCTTACCTGTTCTTTGCTCCCCATCTCGCCGTGATAGAGGAGATAGATCACCTCCATCGGCTCTTTATTCTGCACCTCGGAGATGGGCCTCCCGACGTAGGTCAGCCCTTTGTAGGCATCGACATAAGAAGTAACGCAATATCCGACAGGAAATCCACGCAGGCCCGTTTCAATTTGATCTTTTGTGATCTCAAACAGCACCCCATCTCTCATTCAGGTTCCTTTGAGGAGGTGGTTCACCAAATCTCGCTCCTCTATCAGTTCCTTTTGCGTGATTGCTATTTTTTCTTGCAAGTGTTGATCGAATGCGAGCCCTTTTATTATCTCCCAATTCCCATCCCCTTTCGATCGGCAGGGGAATGAAAAAACAAGATCTTCTTGGATACCGTACGGATTTCCTTTCGCACATACACCCGACGAAAACCAATCTGTGGGAACCCACAGAGATCGCATCGCACCCACGGCGGCGTTCGCAGCCGATGCAGCCGACGATTTTCCGCGAGCCGCGATTACTTCAGCTCCCCGTTTTTGGATTGTGTTGATAAAAGTCGTCTCGAGCCAATGGCGATCTTTGATCACATCCATGGCAGATTTTCCCTGGATTTTTGCGTGGAAGAAATCGGGAACTTGAGTCGACGAGTGGTTGCCCCAAATCGTCACATTCGATACCTCTTCGACTTTTGCATGAGCTTGGCGAGCTAGTTGAAATACGGCTCTATTCTGATCGAGCCTCGTCATGGCGTGGAAATGGTGACGCGGCAGATCGGGGGCGTGGTGCATGGCGATCAGGCAGTTTGTGTTGCATGGATTTCCGACGACGAGCACCCGAACATCTTTCGCTGCGACCCGATTGAGCGCCTTTCCTTGCCCCACAAAGATCTTTCCGTTGTCGGCCAAAAGATCCTTCCGCTCCATGCCAGGTCCGCGGGGTTTCGCTCCCACCAGAAACGCAATCTGAACTCCTCCAAACACCTCTTCGGCGTCAGAGCCCACCTTCACTTCTTTCAACAGAGGAAATACACAATCATCCAATTCCATTGCGAGCCCTTTCAGCGACGGGACTCCCTCGGGAATTTCAAGAAGATGGAGAGCAATAGGTTGGTCGGGGCCTAACAGATCCCCATTCGCAAGTCGGAAAATCAAGCTGTAGGCAATCTGGCCGCCGGCGCCGGTGACGGCAATTCGTTTCAATGGTTTCATATTTTCACCTCATAGGCAAAAATATGCAGAGACCTTTGAATTTGCACAAAGTAAATTTTCGGATCGGCGTTGGCCGATCCGAATAACTATTTTTCGATAGAGGCGAACTGATTCATCAACTGCCCGCGACAAATTGTCTTGAAGCAGTTTTCCGCCACGTCGTGAGACTGATTGAGCCAAGAGACGAACGAATCGCGGTCTTGCGGCACGGTCTCGCCGATCGATTGGATCACCGACTGGTAAATGTAGGCTGGCTTGTTGTCGACTTGGCCCAGATTGAAGCTGAGGCCGAGCTGACCCACGGGGCGCTCGATCGGATACATCAAATTCAGACCCACGCCGATCGGATCATCTTTCGCATCGTTCAGCTCAAAAATTTCCGGATCGATATCGATCTTCGTGTGGAGTTTATTGGCCAAGAAGCTCATCGGATTTTCAGACTGGATATCGAAGGGGAAACCATTGACATAGCGGATTTCACATTTGATGAAATTGAGTGGGATGCCGCCTGTCGGGAACGACTCTTGGATCGATTCGACGCAGCGGGCGATCAGAGAGCGAAAGCCGGTCCAGCTATAGTCTTTCGTCTCGTTGACCGTCATAACGCCAGGTCCAACTTGGACTAGAGGCCATCCCTCTTTCGTTTTTCTCATCCGGTGGCGGACGACAAACGGATTCGCCTCAGGATGCATCTGGGTTGTGGGGAGATCTTCGATGACCGGCAGCTCTTTCTTTAACTTTTCATAGAGCCGGCCGTACATCATCGGATAGGACGGATCGCGCAAGCCGCCTGTCTGCTGCACCTGCTCTAGCTCCCATCTCACCTCAAAAATCGCCTCTAAAAGCGGCGGCTGCAGGAGAACGGGAACATCTTGTTTTTTCGCTTTGCTTGAATTGAACATGGGACCTCCAAAAGGGGCCA
Organism: Verrucomicrobiota bacterium; assembly: GCA_018239895.1. Lineage (GTDB taxonomy): Bacteria > Chlamydiota > Chlamydiia > Chlamydiales > SM23-39 > SZAS-17. The sequence goes on along the minus strand of JAFEGL010000045.1, from coordinate 8,841 downwards.
TTCTATCCAAATTCTCGATTAAAAAAACCCCTTTTTTCAATCCCGCATCTACATAACTAGACACTCATTTGGGTCTGCAGCATTTTTTTGAAAAACCTCAAATTGCTGTTGCTCCTCATCTGTAAGAGGCTCATTGCATAAGGCTTCATAACTCTCCTTCGTGCAAAATTCCAATTTTGGATTGATCTGCTGCAAAATCTCTAGCCCCTTCCTGTAATAGCGGACATCTACAGACAATTTACTAAATTGATCCCAATAAGTCCCATCATCTCTCCTTTTCCACTGAACGGAAAAAAGCCAGTCGGAAATCGGCCTATTTTCCATTTCTGCCTGTTCCATGGCTTCAAATAACAGTCCAGCTAAAAAGTAGATTCGATTGGCTGTTAAATAAATGCCTTCCACAGGTTCTTCGTCAAAAAAATAGCTGCTGGCATCTGTCTCAGGAACCTTCAATAGATTCCGCTCTTGTCCTGGCATGGCATTATTATAATCATCATCGATGAGGACTACATGATCTAATGAAGCAAGATCGAGAACCGACAGATCTTTTCGATGGTCCTTAGAAATCCCAAAATTATGGAATTGTTCTTCGGAAGAAAAGCTATTTTGGTTTTTTAGATGTTCTCGAGAAAAAATTTTGGCGGCGATACGCTCCGACTTCTCTTTTCCCAAAGTCCTTTCTAGTATTTGGGTAACAAAGACCCGGTTTCTAGACTCGGCCCCTGCACTAAGAAACGAAATCTCAAACTCTCTTAGATAGAGAAGTCTCAAGAGCTCTTGGACGCCAGGAAAAATGAGGTGCGATTTTTTCGCAACGATTAAAAGCCCCTTTTTGATGGCATACCTTGCCAATTCCTCATCCATTTTATTCAGTTGACTACCGAGCACTTCATCGATATCGAAAACCAGGCGGGCTTTGGAAAATCCCACAGCTGACACCATAAATCCTCCCAAGTTCGGAGACAATCTCTTATATCCCTACCTCATTTTTCATCAAATCTTTATTTTTATACACAATTACTGTTAATTTTATTATAATTTAACTAAAAAATAGAATTATTATGATTTCCACAGAACCTAGAATAGATAATTTTAATTGGACTGAATCGTTTTATTCTATAAAAGACCAGTATTCAGACTGGCGGCAGACCGCTCTCAAAATAGTTCTTTACATTCCAGCCGCAATCCTTGGGCTGATCGAGCTCTTCGTCAACATGGGGCTCTGCATCCTGCACGCCACCTGCCCCTGCCTCTATAAAAAAGAGATCGTTCAAGTCCAGCCCCCAACTGACAATAATAATTTTGAAAATGCTGATCCAGTGTCAGATTCCGATCCCCTCTTCAGCCAACCTCCTCAAGCCATTTTTAATATCCAGTTTATGCCGCAAAATCAGCATCTTGTAGCAATTGAAGAAGGAAATGAAAGACTAGATGATGCCGAGCCGATCCCTTACAACGATCTCCTTCAACTCCAAATCATTCAACATTATCAACAGAGAGAAGGGGCTTTAGAGCAGGTTCTCCAAAGACGGGCTCCCGAAGCGCTCGCCGAATTTAAAGAGAAACATGGTGAGTTACCCAAAAGAGGAGAGACAATAGCTCCTGATATTCAAAATGATCTTTTCATCATTTGTCGAAAAATTTGGGTCCATCCTTCCCCTGGGAATCACCCGCAAGTCCCAATGGCTTGGATGGAAGTAGCGAATCAGCTCGATACGAACAACTATTACTTCCAGCTTCAGTTGATTGCTCACCAGGACATCCAAATCCAATTGAAAAATCCATTTCCCAGCAAAACTTCCGACATATTTGCAGATAGTCCAGCCCTTTACTACGAATTCCTGTCACGCGTCGCAGGCTCGGTTCCTTGCGCTCTCCCCTTTCCACCGACTCCAGAAGAGATAGAAGATGATAGACAGCACGGCTTAGAAGTCGCAAAAAGCGATCTCGTCGATATGGTGATGAATTCCACTCTAGGCGGATTTCTTGAACTGGCATCCACACCCACTGAGGATACTGAGGAACTAGATCTCACACCTTATCAATTGTTGAAGGATCAACTGCAAGGAGATGCTGCGTTAAATTGGTCGCCTGCTGAGTTGAGAAAATATGAAATGATCCCGGACAATCGACCGCTGAAACAGTTTATAGCTTTAGATACAATAGAGACGAGATTGCAAGAGACAAATCCCGAGCTTTTGGAAAAAATTCAAACAGAACCCGAAGCTTCTGAAGCTCTTTTGGGCTCTGATGGAAAGAAGACCCGCTCCTATCTGGAAAGAAATCCCGGCATTCTGGAAGAGCTCATGCTCTATGTTCTCGGCCGGTCGGGCGAATCACCGTTATAATTCATTCTTAAGAATCGACTCGCGGAAACGGCGCATCAGCTCCACCATGAAGTGGAGGTTGTGGACGCTGGCGAGGTTGTAAGCCGTTAGCTCGGCCGCCTTGAAGAGGTGGTGGAGATACGCCAACGTGAAATTCTGGCAGGTCCAGCAGGTGCAGCCGTGTTCAATCGGCCCAAAACAATTGGCATTTTCACTTTTCAAGACTTTTAAGCCCCCCTCTTGCGTGAGCAAAAGTCCGTGCCGCGCAGCGCGGGTCGGATAGGAGCTGTCGAACGTGTCGATCCCAATCGGGACGCACTGCTTGAGCGACTCGAGGTCGCCGATGCCGAGAAGATGATTCGGCTTCTCCTCAGGGAGGCGCGGCAGCATCGCCTGGAGCATCTCGACCATCTCGAACTTTGTCTTCCCAACGCTTCCGCCGATCGCATAGCCGTCGAATGGGTGCTGCGTCAGATAATCGCAGCTCGCTTTCCGCAAAGAAGGATCGACGCCGCCGTGAATCACGGCGTACATCGCCTGATTTTGGGGATTTTTAAGGTGCTCGTCGAGAGAGCGCTTTTCCCAACGGTGAGTCCGATCGAGAGAGGCCTTCAGTTTTTCGGGACCGATATGATAAGGAGGGAGCTCGTCGAATGGGATGATGATGTCGGCGCCGAGCGCTTTCTGGGCGGCGATCGAACTCTCGGGCGTCAAAAGGACTTTCGCTCCGTCGCGGTAGGAGCGGAAAAGGACCCCCTCCTCGGTGATTTTGAGGACGTGCCCATCTTGCTTTTTCGCGCCGCGGCTCTTCAGCTCGTCGGCGACCGATCCGTACGCGAGAGAAAATACTTGAAAGCCGCCTGAGTCGGTGATGATCGGCATCTGCCGGTTGATGAATTTGTGGAGTCCTCCTGCTCGGCGGACGACTTCGACGCCCGGCTGGAGGAGCAAGTGGTATGTGTTGCAAAACATCAGCTGGAGGCCGATCGAGTCGACCATCCGGTTGTCGAGAGCTTTGAGCGTCCCGTTCGTTCCGACAGCGACGAAGTTGGGGGTATCGATGATCCCGTGGGGGGTGTAGATGCGACCAACGCGGGCTCGAGATTTTGTCGATCGATGGAGAATTTCAAAGCGGAAGTAGCTCACGTTGTCTTCACCCATTTTTTAGCCCCTGCCACGAAAGCAGAACTTGAGGCGATGACGAGACACTTGACCAAGTAGCTCACGACGATGATGTCGAAAAGCGACTCGACGAGGCCGTAGAGGCCGAGGAAGCTAAAGAGGACCGTATCAAGCAGCTGAGAAAAGAGGAGAGAAAGAACAAGTCTGACAGCTAAAACTCTTTCATGGAAAAGCTTCTTCAAAAAGGAGAAGACAGAGACGTCGATCTTTTGAACAAGGTAATAGACGGCGATCGAGGAGATGACAATTCGGGGCGATGAGGAGAAGATTGCCTGGAAGGCGCTCTGCGTCGTGTCGGCTGAATTGGGAGCGTAGAGGAGATGGATTTGAGACATCGCAGCAAAAAAGAGCATCGCAAGGAGCGACGCCCGGATCGCCTTTGAGGCCATCTCGCGGCCCCAAGTCTCTTGTAGGAGATTTAAGCCTAAAATGCCGCCGATGGCAAAGACATCGCTGCAGGTAACCGACCAGCCGAATAAACTCATTTGCTTTACGACGAAAAGATTCGCCAAAATCGCTTGGAGGGCGACCATTGCGCTGAGGGCAACGGAGCCGAGCCGATAGGCGTAGAGGATGAATCCGATCACAAGGGCGATGTGGCCGAAAAAGAGGAGTTCATTCATTTGATCCCTGCTTACATTGGAAAGGGCCATAACAGGTCCCGTTCACCCACAATTCGTAGTTGCCGATGGGTAAGGAAGGGAGCCGTCCCCCCTTTTTAAAATGGAAGTTTCCTTTGTGAGAGCCAAACGCCCAAAGATGGAGCGCGTCAGGGTCGGTTTCGACCTTTAGTTCCAATACACCTGGCTTCTCCGGGGTAGGAATGGCCATGCGGCACTCTTCCATCCGAAGAGTGGTCATCGAAGTTCTCGTCTCAGTCTCTACCTTGACGGCGATTTCGGGGCCTAAATCTTGCACTGAGACGAAGAGGTAGGCCAGGTATTTTAAAAAACAAGTTGGACACATCATATAGCGCACTAGGATAGCCGAGATAAGTGAAAAAATCTACGGTTCAGGCTGAAAATCTTTTTTTGACGAAATCTGGGAGCGATGTTAAGCTTCTATAAAAGTAACTCATTAATATATAATACTGAAAGCGAGCTGCACTATGTATATTTTTCTTGTTGTTTTCATGTACGCCACCTGGGCTAACGTATTCTCCTTAGGCAAAATGGCTTTGGAGCATTCGCCGCCATTATTTTTGACAGCTGCCAGGATGCTCTTGGCCGCAATTCTTCTTTTGACTTTCATAGCCATCCGAAAAAGGAGCTCGTTTCGGCTCAGCGTCAAACAAATACTTTCCTTGGGACTCTTCGCCGTCTTCGGCATGTACTTGACCAACGCCTTCGAGTTTTGGAGCCTCCAGCATTTAACCGCCGCAAAGACCTGCTTCATCTATAGCTTATGCCCCTTCTTCTCCGCCCTCTTCTCCTACCTCCACTTCGGCGAGAAAATGAACCGGCGCAAATGGCTCGGCATGGCCATCGGCTTCCTCGGATTCATCCCTGTTTTATCCCTACAGACAGGCTCAGAAGAGCTCATTCAAGGCTTCAGCTTCCTCTCCTGGCCGGAACTGGCCATGATGGGGGCCGCCCTCTGCACCTCTTACGGCTGGGTTCTTTTGAGAATTCTGGTCAAAGACTCAGTATCGCCGATGATGGCCAACGGCGTAAGCATGTTGATCGGGGGCCTTTTTGCCCTGATCCACTCCTACCTAGTCGAACCTTGGAACCCGCTTCCCGTCGCCTCGTCGGGAATACTCCCCTTCACGCAAGGGATCTTGATCATGACCCTCATTTCGAACATCATCTGCTACAACCTCTACGGCCTCATGCTCAAACGATTCACCGCCACATTCGTCTCCTTCATGGGACTTCTCAGCCCGATCTTCGCCTCTTTGAGCGGCTGGGTTTTCTTAGGCGAACCACTCTCCCCTGTTATCTTCTTCGCCACCGGCATCGTCTCTCTCGGCCTCTGGATGGTCTACAGCGCCGAGCTGCGCCAAGGCTACATCCGCAAAGCCGAACCTGCCAAATTAGAACAAGAAGCTCCCGCCGCCAACTAAAAAAATCGCCTCTTCTGCAAACAGAAGAGGCGTATTACCAACCCCACATTTGTGAATTTTTTAATTTGCACACTTGATTAAAAATAATTATTAGTGCATACCTGAATCTATCCTTGAAGGAGGTATGCAATCATGAAGAAGTTTCTAGTCACGTTACAAGTATTGGCCTGCTGTAGCTTGTTTGCGCAAGACAGCGAAGTCGCCAAGTCTGAAATGAAGAAAGAGAAAACAGATCCCTGCAAAAAAGAGTGCGCCCCAGATCCGTGCCCATGCTTTATGCGCGGCGATGATCCCATTGAAGGGATGCCCATGACTTGCAAATATCCTGCTGCGTTCAACCACCCAGCCAACGTTAAAGTGGAAGGCTGCTGGGATGTGTATGCCGATGTATCCTACCTCTACTGGTTCTCAGAAGAAGAGGGATTGGATTTGGGCACCTACGCTGTAATGACCACAGGCGCTCAAGTAATTGATCAACCAAATACCAAAGGTTTTGTACTCCTCCAAGATACGAAGTACAACTCTGCATTCAAAGCTGGTATCGGCTGCAACTTGAACGTCGATGACTGGGTTGCCGACTTGGAGTACACCTACTACCGCAACCACACGACAACATCGAGCACAGCTCCCACTTCGACTTTGGGAACAGGTGTCTATTATCTGAACGGCTGGTTCTTCCAGAAGAACACTGGCAACGCTGCTGGCATCGGCTCTCAAGGGGCTGCTGCTTCGGCGCTGACATCTAAGTGGCGCATGAACTTGGATTGGATTGATTTGACCTTCAAACGTCCTTTCTACCAAGGCAGAAGACTCACCGTAACTCCAAGCGCAGGTTTACGCGCTTCTTGGATCCGCCAAAGCGTAAGTATAGCGGCAAACGTTACAAATATGAATACTACTCCGCTCACACAAAACAATGTCCACTCGCACAACCGTTCCTATTCTTGGGGAATTGGCCCAAGAATGTTAATGGATGCCCACTGGCTTGTTGGAGCAGGATTCAGATTCCAAGGTAGCGCCGGCGGTAGCTTGCTGTTCACACAGTACACGAAGATCACTCACCAAGAGGATCAAATGCCGACAGCTGCAGGAACTTTGCGTTATCCTGTCAGTTTCAGTGTACACGATTACAACGTTCTCCGCCCAATGCTCGAAGCGAATTTGGGGATTGGCTGGGGCAGCTATTTCTCACGTAACTCGTACCATTTCGACTTTAGCGCGACTTATGACTTCAACTATCTTTGGAGTCAGAACATGATCCGCTACATGCTTGAAATGAACGGAAATGTTGGAAACGCTGCAGCGCCGTTGGATCTGTTCTTACACGGTCTGACGCTGAAAGCTCGTTTCGATTTCTAAGCTTGCTCTCAAAAACGTTTAGCATTGAACCGGCGGATAAAACCCGCCGGTTTTTTTATGTCAGGTCGTTTTGGGATTTCAGGTGGAGAAATACGCTTGCGATGACGATCAAAAAGACAATGGCCATTCTATACTCTATTAAATTATTAAAAATAAAAAACCCCCAACTAAATCCAGATAGACTTTAGCTGAGGGTAAGTAAATTACTTCGCTTTTGCTTTTGCCCAGCAAACTACTTTGTAGAGGGCAGAAACGCCAACTAAAACGTAGATGATGCGGGTTAGGGCAGACATATCGCCGAAAATAGCGTCAACCAGGTTAAACTTGAAGAGACCTACGAGTCCCCAGTTCAATCCCCCGACGACCAACAAGATCATCGCGATAAGATCTACAACATGATGCTGTTTCATAGAGCTTGCTCCTTATGGAGAGAGATTTCCTCTCTCGATTGTTAATGCACATATAAACTCCAAGCCTAAAGCCTGAAATTCGTATTTAATTTCCTAATAAAAACAGCAGCTATATTTTGCAAACAAAATAATTAAAGATGGGTTTTACGGTCGGATCGAAGCGTAATCAATGTAGAAATAGCCCCCACCATGAGGAACAGGACGGGGTAAATAGTAAAGCCAGTGACGTGAACGAGATACAAAATAACCAAAGGACTAAATGCCCCAAAAATCCCCACTGATAAATTGTAGCCAAGGGCGATCCCGCTATAGCGGACCTTCGCGGGAAATAAATCGTAAACGAGGGTCGGTAGGCAAGCCATATAAAAGGCCATCATGAATGAAAAGCCGAGAGCTCCCCAAAGCCTATATCCTGGATGCAACACCAAGAGATGGAAGGGATAAGAAAAAAAGAGAAAAGAGAGGGAGAGCCAAAAAGCGAATCGCTTGGCACCTATCCTCTGGGCGATGACTCCTCCGACAGGAATTAGACAAACGAGGCATCCAAGTTTGGCCAAGTTCAATACGACAGCCTCTTTGAAGCTAATATCAAAATACTCAGTTAAGTTCGTGATAGAGAAGGCGATGATCGAGTTGAAAGCGAGAGTTTCTAAGAGGGAATAACCGATCACCTTCATCAAGGGGCTTTTATAGTCCTTGAAAAGATCGACGATCGGGTCTTTCAGGATTTCATGGGACTCTCTCAACTTCTGGAAGGGGGCAGTCTCGCAGATCATCCGCCGCATAAAAAAAGCGACGCACCCGAGAATGGCCCCTAAAATGAAGACGGCTCGCCAACCCGATTCAGAAATCGTCTCTGAAGAGAGGGAGTCGGTGAGGATAAAAAAATCGAGTCCTCCGATGAAAATTCCCAGAGCAATCCCCCAGAATGTGAAGCTAATGAAGAAAGGTCGCTTTTCGTGGGGAGAAGATTCACCCAAAAAGACCATAACTCCCGGCAGCTCTCCGCCTGAGGCGATCCCCTGCAAAAGGCGAAAGAAAATCAACAAGACTGTAGAGACAGCCCCGATTTGCCAATAGGTAGGGAGAATTCCAATAGCAAAAGTCGGAATGGTCATGAAAAGGACAGAGAAGATCAGGGCGACTTTTCTTCCGTATGTGTCGCCGATGTAGCCGAAAATCAGACCGCCGATCGGCCGGAAAACTGATCCGCAAGCAAACCCAACCATCGTGTAGATTAAAGATAGCAAATGATCAGCGGATGGAAAAAAAATCTGGGAGAAGAGAGGGACCATAAAAGCGTAGGTCGCCCATTCGTACCACTCGAGGGTATTTCCAAGGAGCGTGGCCGTAAGGATGAACTTAAGTGAAATCGGTTTTCGGGTCATAATTTATTCATACCCTAAAACAGATTAAGGACAAAAAAAAACCCCTGACAAGGTGACTTGTCAGGGGTGAAAGAAAAATCTGGCGGCTACCTACTCTCCCGTACTCTTGT
>JAFEGL010000044.1 GCA_018239895.1 Verrucomicrobiota bacterium | reverse complement strand
CCGCCTGAACCCCGCCGCCGGGGACATACTTGAAATGTAGGACCCGGCGGCGGGGTCGCAAAATGGTTTAAAAGGGCCGTTTTCCAAAGGCCGGGAATTTTGCAATCGCCTCTTTAGACTTTATCGCTTCTTTCTTTTGACAGACTTAGACTTTTCTTTAGGCTTCTTTTTGAACTTGCCGGTCCGCTCGGCCGTCACCGACTCTTTGCGGAACACTTTTGCAACTTTTTCGAGTTTGATGGTGCCTGTGCGGACCCTTTGGGCGGCCGCTTTATTGCCCCGATACGCTTTGGTTAGATCTTTAGACAAATTTGTAATCAGGTGGTTCAACTGATTCATCGTATCGGTCAAGGACATCTTCCAAACTCCTTCGTCAAAACGGCAGAACCGATGGGGTTCCGCTTCATCAACAGTCCATAAGTATTCCAGAATTATCGCGCAAGAATTTTTCTAGGCTTGTCGAAACAACCCCTGTCTGATATAGGGAGCCTTGGAGGGCCCCGTGAAAAAGTTTGTTCTCGCTCTGCTTCTACCTGGTTTTTGCTGGGGAATGCTCATTGGCAATCCAGCTCAGCCTGTCCTCCAAAAAATCGGCGTCATCCAGTCGGATCCCACCTGGTGGAGTTTTCGGGTCGGCTATTTAGACGATTATGTATACAGAGCCAAATTCAAAGATGAGTTCAAGTTTCCCAGCGTGACAGATACATCTAGCTACATCAAGCTATCGACCGATGCTGCTTTAGTTACTCTAAACTTTAAGAACATATTCGACATTTACGGAATCGCAGGCTCATCTGAAATGCAGCTCGACCATGAAGTATATACCCAATCGGAACCGGCTTGGGGATTCGGGACAAAATTTGTCTTCTTTCGAACCGGCGGATTTCGAATTGGGGCCGATTTCAAATACTTTGAAACAACTCAAAAGCCTCTCTACTTTGTTTCTGAGGGTCTCCCCTACAACGTCGATTCAGATTTTAAGTTGAAGTATACAGAGATCCAAGGGGCCATCGGGATGTCATACAAGATTCCCCTTTTATCTCCTTACATCCAGGTAACCTATCTCTTAGCAAAATTGGAACCGAGCCCCTACGTGGTCGCTGTCCGGCTCCCATTTGCAGGCATGGGAGATACTCCCGTAGATATCATCTCGAAATCGGTCATTAGCCACAGAAGGTGGGGACTCGCCGTCGGAGCCACCATCATCAGCGGCAGCCGAGGTTCTCTCACCATCGAATCGAGGATGCTCAATCAAAATGCGATCGACGTCAACGGCGAAATTCGATTTTAGATTTTCCTTGAAGAACGAATGTTTTAGGAAATAGAGGATACGGCTTGATCCCCATCGCTCCCCAGTAAGAATTTTCATCCCCCTCATAAGAAACTAAGAGCTGTTCCCCTGGATGGATCGTCTTTTTAGCAAAATAGATCACTTCGAGAGGCGCCACAGCAAGACCGAGAGAATTTTTTGGGATCCTCATATACTCGATTCTTACGTTTGGCTCGTCAGAATGGTTGATGAAGCGGGTAAAATTGCCGTTTTTTGCCGCATCCAGCTTCAAAGCGTAATGTCTGCGGGAATGAAATTTTCGCTTGGGATCAAAAAGCGCCTGTTCTTCTTTATGAAGAAGCATCTCGCCCATTGGAGCAAAGGCGTAGTCGGAATCTTCAGGATCATTTTCGGGCTCCAAAGAAAGAATCCCCGAATAGGGTGCGATGACACTCCCCCTCAATATCGGTTTGGCTTGAGGATGTAAAAAAATCCCAAACCCCAGTTTCGAGGGGAGCTTTTTACAGACTAGATATTTCGGGAGCCCCATTTTCTCAATGGCATTTGATATCTCTTTGATTTCGGTCAAAGTTTTTAGTGACGCTTTAGGAAATGCAAGCTCTTGACGTTTAATTTCTCTAGAAATTAAACGGGTTAAATAATCAGAACTAACGTGCCTCGGCAATTTAAATTTCATACTCATGATTATATTCATCCTTTTCTATTAATAACAGGAAAATATAAACAATTAAGCGTCAATAGCTTGACGCAGGTCGCTGGCTATCTTTGAGAGCTCTTGAACTTTTTGCTCGAAGGTTTCTGTTGCACTTTGACAAAGATTGGGTGGGCAACAATCTTTTGAGAAAGAGCCCGAATCGGAAGATTTTTTTAAACAGGCCACGAATGCGAGGTGTGTTTTGAGTGAGGCGATTAAAGAATTGATTCTTTCAAAGAGAGACTCTTTATCAGATCTAGAGAGCTCTGAAACCCTTTCGAAATCTTTCAAAATTTGGCTTTCAAGTTTGGGAAGAGCATCGAGAAAAAGAGCAACTTTACCGCTCAGTTGAATGGCATTGAGTGCATCGAGGTTTTGACAGTGGGGTTTGTGTTTTTTCCAATGTTCCTTTTGGCATTCCTTGTTGCAATAATAGACTTTTTGACAGCCGTTGCATTTTTTAGAAGGCACTGGACTATTTAGGAGATGTTGAGACCCATCCCGATTGCCGCAAACGTTAGGTAAACTAGACAAATATCCTCAAGAAAAAGTCCCTGGAAAAAAATTTCCAGGAACTTTTAGTTAATCAGTTTCCTTTCAGCAAAACGCGAAGAGCAACAAGCTGTGTCTTGGTATGTTCAGAAATGGAAGGAACCGCTCTAGCCGATAGGTCACTCAATCTGACTGGTTCATTGCTGGGCGATTTTGAATAGAGATCTCGATCTTGAAAAAAATTGTAATGTCGGTCGATTTGGAGATGAGCTAAAATAACGTCTTGCATGTCCGGTTCAGGTGTACCGCATCTTAAAGCGATACGTATGCATAACTCAAATTGTTTATAACGGGCCTTGAGCTCTTTCAACTCTTGAATCACAGTTTGTCTATCTAAATTTAAAAAGGCCCCCCCATAGCTCTGAATTTTCGACGGAGTAGCATCGATGTATTTATTATATTCTTCTGTTGCCTCTTGAAATCTTTGGCTCGCTTTAGCCGAAGAATCAATAAGGTGTTGTTGAAACGGGCTGAATTGTAATTTGGCTGGTGCACTCATTAGCATCTCCTCAAAATAATTTTAGGGAAAGACTATGCGCTTATGAAAAAAAAACATCAAGAAAATTTGGGCAAAAAAAAACCCCTGACAAGATAACTTGTCAGGGGTGAAAGAAAAATCTGGCGGCTACCTACTCTCCCGTACTCTTGT
>JAFEGL010000043.1 GCA_018239895.1 Verrucomicrobiota bacterium | reverse complement strand
AACGGCATGAAAAATGATCAGCGCAGAGGTAAAAGGAGTATAGAGAGACGCAGAGAATAAATATAAAGAGAGCGAGAGAAAAATAGAGATAGACCGGGACCCCGCCCGGAGTTAGAGAGCGTCCATAAAGACTTGCTTATTCGACCAGAACCTAAAAGTTCGGTCCAAGGATGAAGCTTGAATGGTTTCTCTCTAACTCCGGGCAGGGTCCCGGTCTATCTCTATTTTTTTATTTTTATTCTCTGCGTCTCTCTATACTCCCTTTACCTCTGCGCTGATAAAATTCAGATGAGTCTAACCTGAGAAGTTTGGAGGGGTTTTTCCGCCGCCGTTCATGCTCCGCTAGGAGCATGAACGGCGGCGGATTTTTTTGTGGCGGTAATTTGATTTTTTCTTTAAGATCTCCGGCTCTCTCATAAAAACCTTCAAATAGGAGAACTCAATGGCTTCCAATGTTTCTTCATTCACTAACGTAAGAGCAAATGTTGCTCTCGGATTCAACCAAATGGCGACTAAACTCGCTACGAAATATGCCCAATGGACCAAAATCGATCCGCAAGATCTCAATACCGAGATCCCCCGCATCGCTTACAACGTCAAGGTCGGCATCTACAACATGGCGGTCATCGCTGCCGTCGCATTTTTTGCCCTCGGGATCTTCACCGCAATCTCTTTCTTGGCAGGTCTAGTTGTGGGCGGTCTGTTCTTGCTCCTCGCCTATGCCATCAATAAAGACTTGAAAGAGGTCGATATGGAGAAGCAGTCTCCGACGATGCAGGCAGTCACGAACATTTACAATAATGTGGATGAAGGGACGCCTGAAGTCGAAGTGCTTCGCGCGGCAGGAATTGTTCCAAAAGAATTTAAAGAAAATAGCTTTGAATTATTGGGGCTGCCGCTCTGGAAAAACTTTGCGAGAAAACCGGGTGCTGATGCTTCTCAGAGTGAGCGCGCTAGTTCTGTAAGCCATGGTTCGTCTGGATCTGGAGCTGCCCGTACAAGACGCCAAGACTAATGAAAAAAGAGCAGGGGTTTTTCACCTCTGCTCTTTTAAAAAGGAGAAACCTCCTTGGGGAAACCCAAGGAGGTTTTTTTATGCCTTGATTTTGATGTCGACGCCGGCGGCGACAGGCAGGACTTTGAGTTTGTCGATCGTGTCGAGAGTCGGATCGAGCAGGTCGAGAACGCGGATGTGGGTCCTCATCTCAAACTGTTCGCGCGACTTTCTGTCGACGTGAGGGGAACGGAGAACGGTGTAGATCTCCCGCTTCGTGGGAAGGGGAATGGGACCTACGACGCGCGCGCCTGTCCGCTTCGCTGTCTCGACGATGTCCTGCACCGAGCGGTCCAACGTTCTTTGATCGAACGCCTTGAGCCGGATGCGTATCTTTTTTCTTGGTTGTTTTGCCATATTCTCTTACTTCTTGCAGATTTCTTCTTGGATTTTGGTTGGAACTCGCTCAAAGTGGCTGGGCTCCATAGTATACGTCGCACGGCCTGAAGTCATCGAGCGGAGGACGGTCGAATAACCGAACATTTCGCTCAAAGGCACTTCCGAGGTGACTTCGATGGTTCCTTTCAGGCTCTCTTGTCCGAGGATCTTTCCGCGGCGTCTGTTGAGATCGCCGATGACGTCGCCCACGCAGTTGTCTGGCGTGGTCGCTACGACTTTCATGATCGGTTCCAGGATGACCGGCTTCGCCTTGCGGGCAGCATCTTTTACAGCCATCGAGGCGCAGATCTTAAACGCCATCTCGTTCGAGTCAACTTCGTGGTAGGATCCAAACGTGATCGCCACTTTCATGTCGATCAGCGGATAGCCGGCGAGAACGCCTGTCGTCAAGCCCTCTTCGATCCCCTTGATACAAGCTGGGATGTACTCTTTCGGGATGACGCCGCCAACGATCTTGCTGACGACCTCGTTGCCTTTGCCCGCTTCGTTCGGCTCGATTTCCAAGCAAACGTGCGCGTACTGGCCGCGGCCGCCCGACTGCTTGACATACTTCGTCTCCGAAGAGCCAGGGGTCGTGATCGTCTCTTTGTAGGAAACTTCTGGCTTGCCTACGTTGGCCTCTACGCTGAACTCGCGGAACATCCGGTCGCGGAGGATCTCCAGGTGGAGCTCTCCCATGCCTCGGATGATCGTCTGACCCGTCTCCTCGTTCGTATTGACGCGGAAGGTTGGATCTTCTTCAGAGAGGGCCGAGAGGGCGAGCGAGAGTTTTTCTCGGTCGGCTTTCGACTTTGGCTCGATCGCCATGGAGATAACCGGCTCTGGGAAGTTCATCTTCTCCAAGAGGAGAGGCTTCTCTTCGGTGCAGAGGGTATCGCCCGTGCTGGTATATTTCAACCCGATGCAAGCTGCGATGTCGCCAGCAAAGAACTCATCTTTATCTTTTCTCTGGTTGGCGTGCATTTCAAGAAGGCGGGAGACTCGCTCGCGCTTATCTTTTGTCGAGTTCAACAGGGCAGAGCCTTTCGCTAGGCTGCCGCTGTAGATCCGGATGAAGGTCAGTTTTCCGACGTAAGGGTCGGTCATGATCTTGAACGCAAGGGCCGAGAGGGGGCTATCATCCGCTGGGGGGATCGCCATATCCTCATCGGAGTCGATCTTGTGTCCTTTGACCATGCCCCGGTCGATTGGCGACGGCATCCAACGGACGATCGCATCGAGGATCTGCTGTACGCCCTTGTTTTTGAAGGCTGTACCGCAGAGGACGGGGTTGAGTTTGTTGCCGATGACCGCTTTGCGGAGAACTTTGTGGATCTCCTCTTCGCTGATCGCATCGGGGTTTTCCAAAACCTTCACCATGAAGTCTTCGTCGTTTTCGTCGACGGTGGCGAGTTCTTCGAGGAGCTCCATCCGCATCTTCTTGCACTGTTCGAGCAAGTTAGCTGGGATCTCTTCGACGTCGTACTTGGCTCCCATCGTCTCATCGTGGAAGAGGTAGGCTTTCATCGCGATGAGGTCGACCATCCCTTTGAATTCCGACTCGGCTCCGATTGGGCAGTGGACGGGGATCGCGTTCGCGTGAAGCTTCTCTTTCATCGAGCGGACGGCGTTGAAGAAGTCGGCGCCGGTTCGGTCCATTTTATTGACGAACACGACTCGGGGGACTCCGTAGCGCTCCGCTTGGCGCCAAACGGTTTCAGACTGGGGCTGAACACCTGCGACGGCGCAGAAGACGGCGACGGCTCCGTCGAGGACGCGCAGGGAGCGCTCTACCTCGATCGTGAAGTCTACGTGGCCCGGGGTATCGATGATGTTGATCTTGCACCCTTTCCAATAGACAGTCGTAGCAGCGGAGGTGATCGTGATCCCACGCTCTCTCTCCTGCTCCATGAAGTCCATCGTGGCGGCCCCTTCGTGCACTTCGCCGATCCTGTGGAGGCGGCCCGAGTAGAAGAGGATCCTTTCCGTGGTGGTAGTCTTGCCCGCGTCGATGTGGGCCATGATTCCCACGTTGCGGACATTCTCTAATTGGTCTGTTTCTGGACGTTTACCCATGTTTTTTCCTTACCACTTGTAGTGGGCGAATGCACGGTTTGCCTCGGCCATGCGGTGGGTGTCGTCTTTTTTCTTGATGGTCGTCCCTTGATTGTTGAAGCAATCGACGAGTTCGGAGGCAAGGGCCTCTTCCATCGCGCGGCCTGGCTTGGCGCGGGAGTGGGTGATGATCCAGCCCATAGCCATCGAAGTGCGGCGCTCAGGGGGGATTTCGACTGGCACCTGGTAGTTGGCGCCGCCGATCCTGCGGGTCTTTACTTCGAGGGATGGCTTGGAGTTCTCGACGGCCTGTTCGAAGGCTTCGAGGGGGTTGTCGGTCTTGACTCGCTGAGCGAATTTCTCCAGCGCTCGATAAACGATGGCGCGGGCGACCGATTTCTTGCCGTCTTGCATCACGCGGTTGATGAACTTGGCTAGGGTGTAGCTCTGATAGATCGGATCGTTCGGGATCCGGCGCTTGACTGCGCGGCGTCTTCTAGACATAGCTTTATATTCCTTATGAGGTTTTTAGTCCTTTTCACCCGGCTCCTCTTTCAAGGAACCTGCCCGTGGTTTTAGTTGGGACTGCCCAATTAAAGCCGAGAGCAAGGAGGCCGATTCGGCGGCATCCTGGAATTACTTTACTTCGGACGTTTAGCTCCGTACTTGGAGCGGGATTTCTTTCTGTCTTTGACCGCTGCGCAGTCGAGGGCGCCTCGGACAATGTGGTATCTAACGCCAGGCAAGTCTTTGACCCTGCCGCCGCGTACGAGTACGATGCTGTGTTCTTGAAGGTTGTGACCTTCTCCTGGGATGTAGGCGATGATCTCTTGGCCGTTCGAAAGACGGACCCAAGCTACCTTCCGCAGAGCGGAGTTCGGTTTCTTTGGCGTCTTCGTTTTGACCTGGAGGCAAACGCCTCGGCGCTGTGGGCATTGCTGCAAAGCAGGGGACTTGCGTCTTTTTGCCTTGTCAGTACGGCCCTTTTTCACGAGTTGGTTGAATGTCGGCATGAGTGCCAATCTCCAAATTTAGGTTTGTTAAGAAGAATAGTACAGAACTATACAGGGCGTTCGATTTATTCGCAAAGGGAAGTGAGGGGAGGTTTATAAATATTAGTATTATTAACCTTATGATTTGTATTGGTTTAATGATATGTTTAATGCGTTAATTTTTATTTATTATGAAAATTAATCTTTTAAATATATAATCAGCCTTGGGAGGCTAGAGGGATTAGGCAAAGCTTAAGACGCTAAGTTTTGAAGTGATGGCCGAATACATCCCTCTCCTCCCATTTTTTTTTATTATGAAGCTGGGCCATGATAAAACGATTTGCGACTATCCTTTTCATTCTCTTCACCATCGCGCTCACTCCCGCTTGGTCGGCTCCTCAACAATTGACTCAACCAGACATCTCTCGCGTGATGCAGAAGATGTTCAGCTTTCACATTGAAAATAAAGAGTTAACGGCTCCTCTTGTCCGCCGCTGCTTCAAGATCTACATCGAGCAATTCGACCCTGAAAAATGCTATCTATTGGACAAAGAGGCGATCGCCTATCTCAATCTCTCCGATTCTCAGGTTCAAGGGATCATTCAGCGCCTGAAAGCAGGTAACTATCAAGACTTTATTGAATTGAATCAGCTTTTTCAAAAGTCGATCGTGAGAGCCCAAAAGCTCCGCGAGGCGGCGGCGGCCCAACTGACTCAATCTATGGCCGATGAAGACTTTTTTTCAGCGGCTCCGCCTGCTCAGTATGCCTCGAACGAAAAAGTCATCGCCGATCGGCAGACAAGCCGGATGGTCCGGTTCTATCAATATCAAAAATCAAAAGCGATCATCGAGACGGCCGAGCGGAGAGAGAAGGTTTTTTCCCTCTTCGAAAAGAAAGTCCGCCGGATCGAAAATAGCTACCTCTTCTTGCAGCCCGATGGCTCAGCCCTATCTAAAGAGAAGCGGGACCATTACTTCTCGCTCCGGATCCTCAAGTCGTTCGCAAAGAGCCTCGATACCCATACTTCTTTCTTTAGCCCCGAAGAGGCGGCTGAAATGAGAACCAGCCTCGAAAAGCAGTTCGAGGGGGTCGGCGTCGTCCTTTCTGAGAGCATCGATGGCGTATTGATTGCAGAGCTCATTAAAGGGAGCCCCGCGGAACAGAGCGGCAAAATCCAAGTCAACGACCTCCTCATCGAAATTGACGGGGAGAGCGTCGCCCTGACCTCTTTTGAAGATGTACTCGAAAAACTCAAGAAGAAAGACCGCGGGGAAATCATTTTAGGTTTCAAGCGGATCGATACCGACTCAGAAGAGGAGACCTACTTCCGAGTCTCCCTCAAGAAGAAGCCGATCGTCATGAACGACGAGAGGATCCAAGTCGGTTATGAAAGATACGGAGATGGGATCATCGGTAAAATCGCCCTCTTCTCCTTCTATGAGACTTCGGACGGGATCAGCAGCGAGTCAGATATCAAGGAGGCGATCCGGTCGCTCCGCGAGATTGGCCCCCTCTACGGCCTTGTCCTCGACCTTCGCGAAAATGCCGGGGGATTTTTAAGCCAGGCAGTTAAAGTCGCCGGTCTCTTCGTCTCCAACGGCGTCATTGTGATCTCGAAGTATGCTAAGGGAGAGCTCCATTTCCTCCGCAATATCGTCAGCCGCAGCTACTACAATGGCCCGCTCGTCGTCCTCACCTCGAAAATGTCGGCCTCTGCCTCTGAGATCGTGGCCCAAGCCCTCCAAGATTATGGAGTCGCCGTCGTCGTCGGAGATGAGAGGACGTTTGGAAAAGGTTCGATCCAGTATCAAACTGTGACCGATGAGAGAGCTGAATTCTTCTTCAAAGTGACTGTCGGCCGCTACTACACAGCTTCTGGCAAAAGTACCCAGATCGATGGCGTCATCGCCGACATCGTCGTCCCGACCCAGTACGCCCCATACAATATCGGCGAGAGATTTCTCGAGTTTCCTCTTCCGCCAGATAAAGTCGACCCCGCTTTTCTCGACCCGCTCACCGACCTCGACGAGAAAACGCGCCTCTTGTTCCAGCGGAAATATCTCCCGTATCTTCAGCGGGTGGTCCCCTTCTGGAAAAAGATGATCCCCCAATTGCGCAAGAACAGCGCCTACCGGCTCTCTCGGGATCCGAACTTCCAGGCCTTCATGAAGCGCCAAGAGAAGATCCGGGCTCGGCAGAACAGCCTGCCCGCGAACACAATCGATGAGATGATCCACATCGGGATCGAGGATCTGCAAATGGGCGAGGCGGTCAATATCGTCCGCGACATGATCATCCTCGAAGCGGAGATCAAGTCGGAAGCTCAGCTCGAAAAAACTGGTTCGTAGATTCCCACCAAGGGCCGTAATCGACTAAAATCTCTTCTCCCGCCGCAACGTCCCGAATCGTCTCATAGCCTGCATAGTAAAACCCTCGGTGGCTCTTCCGTTTCAAGGCTGCATTTGGCTCTTTTCCGAGCCCCCGATAATCGTTCACAAGCCGCATCTCATTGGCCACAGTCCTTGCGTCGATGCACCAACAAAAGCCGTTGCCGCAAGGGATAACCCAATCAAACGTCCTCTCTTGGCCTTCATTCAGCAAATAGACCTCTCCCACATACTCTCCCAGAAAAGTGCCCGCGGCCACTTTCTCCTTCGCAAAAACTCCATACTGTCCCGTTAGAGGATGGTCTTTCCCAAGCCGGCGGATCTCGATCCCCTTGTGGACCCTCTTCTCTTCCAGGCAAGCGGCCCTGCCTTCGATCCGATCAGCGGCCCATGCGAGACGAAGCAGCTCGATGTGCTGGTTTACACCCACAGATTCGGACGAGTAAATATGTTTATCGGGCCAGTTTTTCGGCTTCATGGCCGTTTATGGGGAACGATATGGACCTCTTCTTTCGGCTTTAAAGTCAAAAGGCCCGCTTGGCCCAGTTCGTGCCTGGGTGTCAACTCGAACGTACATTCGCGGGCTCCCGCAACTCTTTGTGTTTGAAAAGAAGATAGGTGTTGTAGACCTTTTCCGGAATAGTGAACGGGAAGGTAACGGCCCAAGAGACCCATTTTCTCAAAGCCGATCGGGGAGGGGCCTTCTCGATCTCAAAGCGGCACTTCTCCAATACTTCCGGGCGAATCTCCTTCGATCTTGTAAACCAGCCCATACATGGCTACTCGGCAAAAGATTGATCTGCGAGCTCTTTCGCCAATTTCCCATCGATCGGAAGACCCATTTTCATGATCGTTTTCATCACGAGGCCGACATCTTTTTTGCTCTTCGCTCCTGAGATCTCGATCGCCTGGGCCACAACCTTCCTTGTCTCTTCGACAGATAAAGTTTTGGGTAAAAACTCCTGGATGATCCCCAGTTCCTCTTTTAATCGATCGGCAATATCGGAGCGATTGACCGACTTTGCCTGCTCGAACGACTCTTGGATGTTGCCGTAGTAGGTCTTGAACAGCTTGGTGATCTCCTCGTCGGAGAGATTTCCTCTCGCATCGGCCGCCAAGATTTTGGATTTCAGCATGCGCAAGACATCGAGACGAACTTGCTCTCTCCCTTTGATCGCATCCTTGATTCCCTGGTTGATTTTCTCGAGTAGTGACATTGCGATTCTCCTATAAATAAGTGTCTATCCGGTTGAGCCAGCCTTTCAGCCACCTCTCCTCGTTCCTTTCAGGCGGTGCATTTTGAACTCTCTGCTGGAGGACGAACTTCGCTGCTTCGGCAAATTCTTTTAATTCGGGCTTTTTCATCTTTTGCAGCACCTGCAATAGTCCCCATCCTTTGCCTTTGTATCTCTCTTCCGCGGAGGTGCCGCTCCCCTTAAAATTCAAATAATCGAGGAGAGCATAGAGCCCTTTTGGATCTTTGGCAAGCTGTTGATAATTGGCTCTTACACTTTCCGAAGAGCCATCTAGAATAGATGAAAGGCTCATTTCCAATCTATGGGCCATGAAGGAGGCCTGGAGCTTGCGCGTCTCGAACAAAAATTGCCGCAAGCTCCTCATCTGCTCTCCATCAATCTCTCTGTAGAACTCCTCTCGAGAGTTCCAAGGGCACCCCTTCGCCGTTTTCAACCAATTGGGCAAGGAGACTCCCTCCTTCTCCATAAAAGCCAGCAACGCCGGAAACGTTTCCTCAAACCGCTCCTTTTTCCCTTCCCGGTACCAAATGAAATGGCCGATCCCAAGCGATGGGAAATTTTCCCCCTTATTCCAATGGGTGAGCCCTTCCAACTTGCCGCCGCATTCGTTTTTCCAAATCCTATCGGCAACATCGACAGAAAACACTTGGCTCAAAAACAGAAGTGAGAAGATTAAGTAGCGCATTGCAAACCATCTTAAAGAAGAAGGAAATAAGAGCCTATTGTTTTTTAAAAATAATAATTGACGGCAAACTCATTTGATAATATAATTAACTAAGCAGAGCGTTTAGAGTTAATGGCGATTCTAAATGCTGTAACTAAAAATAACATGGTTTTATATGCTCACGATGATTGTCTCTTCTAGCCCAAATTTCCACCCACTCACTTCCATTTCAACCGCGACCGATGATCCGGGCCAGGCGACCGTTGCCCAGGCGACCAACGACCTAAACGAGTCAATTGCTGAAAATGCCTCTGCGATCCAGACCATCCAAAATTTAATCGACCAAGCCAAAAATAATGGGGCAGATCCCATCTTAATCAAGGCACTTCAACTTCAATTAGATCAGGCAGGCGCCGCCTTGAATCAAGCTGAGACCCAGCTGACTGACGCCAATCAGTATCTCCCCACCTACGAGACTGCCTTCGCGAACTACAATGCAAATCCAACGAGCAGCAACAAACAGGCTCTCGATGCAGCCTTTGCAACTCTGACAGGATATACAAGCGCCGTTGAGAGCGACATTCCTCAGTACAATGCGACCGTAAAAATCTCTGTCAATAATGCCAATACTATTTTCCCCTTCTCCCAATCGAATAGCGGAATGAGTGCGATCCAAGACTCCGGGAATGCACTAAAAGAGATCAATCTTCAGATCAAACAACTCCAGTTCATTCTCTCCAAAGCGCAAACGGCTCACATGGATCCCTCAGCGATCGCCCTCATCCAGAACCAGCTAACTGCAGCTGAATCGGCCGCGACAGATACGCAAAACCAAATTTCGAACGAGCAAGGGGCCTTAGAAACCTACTATAGCGCCTTCGTCACCAATGTCGAAAACCCCACCCCCTCGAATGCTCAAGCGGTCGTCCAAGCCCTGTCGGCGCTCGACGCTCTCGATAACGCAGCCCAGAAGGACTTGAATACCGCCATGAACAGCATCGGAACCTCGGCGGCCCAATCAGACTACAACAACGCCGCTTCTACCGACAACACGATGAATTCGAGCCTTTCGAACTTACAGCAGATGTACGCCTTCGCCCAGCAGAATGGAGCGGGGCAGGCGATCTTGAATCTCATGCAAAGCTTATCGATTACTACCTCGAGCCTTTCCGCCGACGGCTCGACAAAATTGTCTCAGATCCAGAACTTCTTGACCAGCTACCAGCAAGCCGTCGACAACTACATCCAAGACCCTGCAAACCCTCTGGCCAAGAAAGCTTACGAGGACGCAACGGCTACTATGCAGGGATACACAAACGGCATTTCGCAAGACGCCACTTCAGCTGCCTCTGCCGTCACTCAGGTCAAGACGAGCGTTTTAAATGGCTCGGCAAGCTACTATCTCTCTCAGATAAGCGAGCTCATCCTCGATATCCCTAGAGGAACCACTCCAGCCGCTCAGCTAGCCACTCTAAATCAGATCTATCAAGACTACGCGAAAATGACAGATCCAAACACCATGCTCCCCTACATGGTTGCCGACTCCAGCTTCCTGCAAGAGCTCGTTCCCTTGAAAGCCGCGCTCGACGCCATGAACACCTCCCTCCAGCAAGGGAGCCTGGTCACTAACGCCCAGATCAACGCAGCCTTCGCCCCTCTCCAGAACCTCGGCTATTCGTTGAATCTTCCCAGCTATTTCAACTGGTGATTTCAGCTACTCTTTGTATTTGTTGTTGAGAAATATAGCGATGAGAAGAGCGGTAAATGTCAATATAGAGCCGATCCAACTCGGCGATGTGTAGCCCCAGCCCAAGGAAATTCCCAGACCTCCGAGATAGACACTCAGAGAAATTCCAAGGTTGAAAGCAGCGACATTGGTAGAAGAGGAGAGAGTAGGAGCCGTTTTAGCGCGATGGACGACTTGCATTTGTAAAGGGGGGACAGTTCCGAAACCAATGATGCCTAGAATGAATAAGGTGATGACAGCGGGCCATTTTGCCTCCGCAGTCCAAACGAGGATAAAAAGCGTGAGGGCTAGAAAAAAAAGCGAGGCATAAAGAGTTCCTTTTAGCGACTTATCTGTTGCCTTCCCTCCCAGAAAATTGCCAATCATGAGGCCGACCCCAAAAAGAATCAAAAGATAGGCTACCTCTGATTGGGTAAATTGGGTGACGTTGATCAACAGCGGAGCAATGTAGCTAAAAGAGGCGAATAAACCGCCAAATCCAAGAGCTGTGACCAAAAAGGCGAGACCGATGTCAGGGCGCATGAGAGCGCTAAATTCTTTGGACAAATGAGTCGGCGGCAAGGCGAGCTGATAAGGGATAAAAAATACGATCCCAATCAGACCTATAATTCCAATGGCACTGATGGCGTAGAAAGGGGCATGCCATCCCCAATGCTCTCCCATTAACGTTCCAAGAGGCACTCCCAAAACATTGGCCAAAGTGAGCCCAGAAAACATAAGGGCTACTGCCATAGATCGTTTGCTCGGCTCGACGATATGCGAGGCGATAACAGCGCTGATGCCAAAAAATGAGCCGTGGCAAAGAGCTGCGAGCACCCTCCCTACAATCAGAAGACTGAAAGTCCCAGCCAAGGCAGAAATCACGTTGCCAAGAACAAATAGAGCCAGCAGAGAGGTCAAAACATACTTCCGTCGCATGTGGATCGTAAATGCAGTGATGATTGGCGCTCCTGCCGTCACACCCAGCGCGTAGCTTGTCATGACCCAGCCGGCTGTGGGGATCGATACATTTAAATCCGTTGCCATTACATTGAGCAAGCCGGCAATCACAAACTCGGTTGTTCCGATAGCAAAAGCGCATATAGCCAATACGAATAAAATGAGGGGAGCTTCCTTGCAAGGTTGAGGTTTGCCCTGAAAAGGCGCATGGAAATTCTCTATACCGCCAATATCGATCTCGCTCATGTCTTGGATTTAATGGATCGAAAGAAAAAGATCAATCTCCTCCATTCATGAAGGAGTTCTTCAAATTTATTTAGAGGACGCTATCGCAGTCGGTTTGACTCTTATCCTGGAATCCATTTGGCAAGTTCAAAGAGAAAGGGTCATCAGTTGCTGGGGCAAGGGGAGAAAAAGGAAGGAATCCCGAGTGAGGGGGATATGGGTCTTGAGTAGCTAAGGAGTGTGAAGAAGGGGATAGGGTTGACGTCGAAAGCGAGCTGAAGAAGGGCAGCGGAGGAAGATGGCTCAACGAGTTCTGTGAAGGGGGTAAAGGGTTTGGAAAAGAGTATTGAACTGATGTTGGCGGCAAGCTGAATGGGGGAAGTGATGGAATGAGACTCGATGGATCAAGTGAAACTGGTGGAGAGTTTAAACTGGGATTGAAATGAGTCCAGAGGTTTAGGATTGTAGGGGAGTTGCTTGGACTGGGGGGCGGTAAAGTGTTGTAGTGGGGCGTTCTCGGAGATGGTGACACTTGACTTTCGACTTCAGGAGGTATGATGGGGCCGAACGTATGGAGAGGGGGAAGGCCCGGATAGTTTGTGGCAGAAGGGGTAGATTGAGTAGGCGGGGCTATCGGTTTTGTCCGTTTTCTTGGACTTTCAGAGAGGATTTCCTCGGGGGGTCTTCTTGGGGATTGGGATGCGAGAGGTGAGGATGATGAGGAGGAGGAGTTTCCGCTGGTCTGGCCTTGAGATATTCTCGGGGATTGGCTCGGGCTGTCAGAGGGGCTTTTAAGAAGGGCAAAAGGTCCTCTTTGTAAAGAGGGATTTGTCAATGCCTCTTGTAGCAAGGGAAAAAGAATGTCGTTTCGATTTGTTCTCACTAGTTCTGCAACACCCGCATTTAAGGCTGTGTCAGATGTATGATGTGCAGATTCTAGGACGTCGGGTCCTGCGCCTACGACAGAGCCGTTCACAAATTTCGTATCTTGTGCAACCTGACTACCTGAGCCGCCTAAATGAAAACGGCGCTTAGGCAAGCCGAAGAATAGCCTAATTAGATTTTCATAATACTTAGCAGGGCGGTGGTTGGGACAACCGCAGTCTCCATCGATTGCCCGCACTTCTTCAGGGTTACCGGAATAATGTCGGGGAAGTTGGGGATTAGGGGTATGGTCCGCTTGATTTGTCATACGGTTAAAAAGATGGCAGAACTCGTGGCTTAAGGGGACGAAGGGGGGGCTGTTTAGGCTCCTGAGTCCTACATTCGGGACCTCTTGGTAATAGGTTCTAGGTGCAATCCCATATTCGATCTGGTGTACTGTATTATAGGGAAAATTTAGGGAACTATAAGTAAACCCATTGGAAACTACTATTCGAATTTCAGATATGGGGAGCTGAAGGAAATCTTTTACCATATCCCTTCCAATAGAGCGGCTCATAAAGACACGCAGATCGCGCAAAACTTGTGTTATAAACTTGTCTCCATCGATACTTGGATTATGGTTCCATTTGAATTTAAATAGACGTGTCAAAAGTTGATAATGATCACGCGCCACTTCAAGCTGTCCCCTCGTAATGCCATTGTCAGGAAGCTCGCCTGGGAAATCGTTTTCAAAAAGAATCAAATCGGTATCTTTAAAGGTTTCTAGTTCATCATCGATTGGAAATTGCTCACAGAGATTTCTGAAATTCTGTTGTGTTTTGGCTGTACTTCTTAGCTTGAGCGATGAAAGGAATAATTGATCCCAGATTCCTTTTAGACGGGGATCGATCGTATCGAGTCTTTGAACCCGTTCATTCAACGCGGGAAAATCATAATGGAGAAGCTCGTTTGGATCTGTCAAAATTTTCACTAGGGCAGCCCCATCGCTGCGGCGATTTTTACTGTCTTCTGCTTTTCGAAAATAGTTGGCCGATTCTGCCGCGTAGCGGAGACGGAATGTAAACTTCCTTAGATCGTCATAAATAGTATTTAATTCTCTGCTTGAGCTTGAAGATACATTTGTCATTTTAATAAAACCATGTTTTTAAAGTAATATTGTACATCTTATTTATATTTAGTTAAAGCAAAACATTAATTAGGGGCGCTGCATGAGCCTATCTTACGGATCTTAACGAGATCGGGGAGTCCTAAACATGTAACGCTCTCAGGTGCAAGTTGTAGTCGCAGGCGAAGTACATGATCATTCCAACGTGATTGAAAAGTTTCTCGGAAAAGGAGGTGTGTTAAAATTTTTTTTAGCAATTTTGTTTTTGGCCTGAACTGGAACCCCTCGCGCACTTGCTACGCTCGTGTCTGCCGGGGCGGCGATCTCGGCTAAAGCCTCGAGTCGATTCCCTAAAAACGCCAAGACTTTGGCGTTTTTTCCGGCCAAAAAAAACCTGCTATGCAGGGTTTTGTTTTGGCCAGAACTGGAATCCCCTCCCGCGGGCGGGCGAGATGCCCGCCCCGTCTGGGTCGGGTCCGACTCGGTCGGTTTTCGAAACGAAAACATCGCCCTCATTTCGATTCCCGTACGGAAAGCCACGCAGGTGGCTTTCCTTTCTGGCCAAAAGCAAAAAGGGCCCGGGTAAAACCCGGGCCCTTTTTGCTTTTGGCCAGAACTGGAATCGAACCAGCGACACAAGGATTTTCAGTCCTCTGCTCTACCAACTGAGCTATCTGGCCATTTAAGACGTAAAAGGCTAAATAGTAACCCGACGCGCCTTTTCCTGCAAGAACTTGTTTTTTCGTGACTTAGGGCATGATTTAAAATAAATATTTGTCATATTTGAAAATAACAACGCTTTAACTACATTTGTTTAATATGTAATTAATTAAATGTTGTATAATTATTGGTGAAAATTAATTAAGTAGTTCTGGTTGTGAATCCTCTAATTATAGCAGCTGATAGTAACGGTTACAGGCCTTTCGGGAAATTGAATTCCAATGACTTAGGTAAAGGACCTGATTTTTCTTTCAGGAGGCTGATCAGCACCGTAAAGGAATTATTTCTTTCCCTGTTCTCTAAACTGCATCCGAATTTGTTTCTTATACACAAGACAACCCGGCCGATCGCTTATAGAGCTGTCGAAAATTTGGGCAAGAAGGGATTCCAGCTCGAAGGGTATACGCTCGAGAAATATCTGGAAGCGTCTAAGTGTAACTTTGTCGCAACCTTTCTGACTAAAAAACCCGTTGGGGCTGAGGAAGCTAAAACAAAAGCGGATGAAGTCGTAGGTAAGCTTATCCAAAAGTATCCCGATCTTCGAATAGGGAACGGAATATCTATCCCTGTAATCGTGAAAGGAATCACCGGCTCTCATATCGTAAACGTCAAATGCCGGATGGCAAACAATCAATTTTTAATCGACTTCTCCGATTCGAAAGGTCTCTCCCTTTTTCACCCCAAAAATGAAGCTGCTAGAATATTGGTAAAAAAGATCAGCGAAACGTTTAGAGGTGTTGTCAGACAAAATTTAGTGCCATACCAATACGATGTCCATAGTTGCGGGGTCTATGTTGCTTGGAATGCGACTCACGATGAAACGATGCAGCCGCCAAGCAATATAAATCAGTTTCGCAGTGCTATGGCTGATAAAATTGCTCGGAATTTACAAAATCTGGCTCCAGAAGTTGCAGACGAAGATGCTGTTGTTGCGTTAGGCGATGGCGATACAGATTTTGATATTGATCTCAGTGGGCTTGGGCCAGATGATGAGGTTGTCGTATTCGATCCTCATTCCCCCTCGTCGGCTGCTAGCGATGATATTTCCGATGGACTCGATTTAGGCGCAGACGAAAGATCAGCAGATCTACTTATTGGCGCAGATTTGGAGGAGCTAACGAAGCTCCCCCCTGGATGTAGTCCAAGTTCTATGTTGCCTTAGTTCCAGTCGTCATCATCATCGTCATCGTCGAAGGCGCCGAGGATGTCTTGATAAATTTCCGTATCCATGTAATCGGTGTCAGCCGGCGTAAAGTTGAGACACGAGAGGGTCATCTTGAATGTCTCGTCTTGGTAGTGGAGTAGTTCCCCTTCTTCATCGTCGTTGTCTAGTTGGCAAGTGAAGCCGCCCGATTGATTTCCAATGGTGTACTCTGCTGTGAGAACTTTGACGTAGCGATAGCCGCTGTCGCGAGCCATGTCGATCGCTTTGCAAAGCATGTAGCCGTTGCTTCCCATCGTCAGCATGAATTGGTCGAGAACTTCGCCATCATCGTCGTCGATGAAGGCGTTCATCTGTGTGAACGGAAGTAGCATGAGAAGTGCTGAGAAGATTTTCGATTTCATAAACGTTTCCTCAAAGGTTGATAAAGAAGGGCGAAATCGTACCTTTTCCGTAAGCTTCTTGGCAATCAAATTTTAGGAGATCGATTTTTTTTTATTGTTATATCGTTGAGACCATTGCAAAAGAGAGGAACAGGATTTGCATGATCACAAGTGGCATGATAAGCAGGATGATTTGGTCTTCTGTTAAACCCTAGAATTGTCCTTGAGACATCACTAAATTTATCCTGCCTATCATGCCACTTGTGATCATGCAAATCCTGTTCTCTTCTTTTACGCAATAGTCTCATCGTTATATCGTTTCCGTCGTTGAGATTCTTACGCGTCAAAACAGGGTTAACGATGGAAACGATATAACGATAAAAAATTAGACGTAAGATTCGGCGAGGAGCTGGCGCGGGACCAAATTCCGGATCGCCTCTTTGAGCGCATCGGTGCCGATGCCGTTGAGTGCGGAAATTTCGAAGAGAGTGGATGCGTCGAAGGGATAGCGCTCGCGGAAAGAGGCGGCGAGAGACGCGACTTCTTCTTGGTCGATCTTGTTGATCGCGACGAGGAACGGTTTACTTAGCATCTCTGAGTTGTACGCTTCCAGTTCGCGCCGAAGCATCAGGAACTCTTCGAAGGGGTCCCGATCTTGGTAGGGGGCGAGCTCGATCACGTAGATGAGGGCTGAGGTCCGCTCGATATGCTTGAGGAAGGAGAGGCCGAGGCCCTTGTCTTCGTGGGCGTCTTCAATGATCCCCGGAATATCGGCGAGGAGGAGCCTCGAGTAATCGTCAAATTGGAGAATGCCGAGGTTGGGGCGGAGAGTCGTGAAGGGGTAGGGGGCGATCTTGACCCGGATGTGGGCGAGTTCGGAGATGAGGGTCGATTTGCCGGCGTTCGGCATACCGACGAATCCGATGTCGGCGATGAGTTTGAGCTCAAGTTCGACTTCGCACTCTTGGCCAGCGGTCCCTTTTGTGTAGACGAAGGGGGCTTGGTTGGTCGGGGTTTTAAACCGGCTGTTCCCTTTGCCGCCTTTGCCGCCTTGGCAGATCTTCCACTGTTGCCCTTTTTCGGTCAGGTCGTAGAGGACCTCTTTGGTGACCGAGTCTTTGACGAGGGTGCCGCAGGGGACTTTGAGGATCAGGTCGGAGCCGTTTTTCCCTGTGCAGTTGTTGCTGCCGCCAGGCCTGCCGCTCTCGGCCTTGAGAATCCGTTTATTCCTGTAATCTTCGAGAGAGTGGATCTGTGGATCAGCTTCGAGGATGACGGAGCCGCCGTTGCCGCCGTCGCCGCCGGCAGGGCCTCCTTTCGGGATAAATTTTTCACGGCGCCACGAGATGACGCCGTCGCCTCCCTTGCCTGCCGATAACTGGAGTGTGACGCTATCGACAAACATGGGTCTTCTTTACGCTTGTTGGGGAACGATCGAGACGTAGGTCTTGTCCGCTTTGCGGAAAGAGACGACTCCGTCTGTCAGGGCGAACAAAGTAAAATCTTTGCCCATTCCCACGTTTTTTTCTGGATGCCACTTGGTTCCGCATTGTCTAACGAGAATGCTGCCAGCGGTAACGAATTGTCCCATCGTCGCTTTGATGCCGAGTCTTTGGGAACGGGAATCGCGTCCGTTGCGAGTAGAACCTTGTCCTTTCTTATGTGCCATGATTCAAACCTTATGCTGCAGAAATTTTCGTGATCTTGATGCGGGAATATTTTTGGCGGTGGCCTACGAGGCGGCGGGATTTCTTCCGCTGCTTGTATTTATAGGCAATCACTTTAGGCCCTTTCGTTTCGCCGATCAGCTCAGCGTGAACAGAGCAATTGGGGACGTAAGGGAGTCCAACGCGGGGTGTTTTCCCGTCGTCGACGAATAATACTTTGTCAAATGTAACCGTTTTGTCAGCTCCCAGCAGTTCGACGTTAATCTCGTCGCCTTCTTCTACTCGGTATTGCTTGCTGCCGGTCTCGATAATCGCGTACATGGTTCCTCCGGAACGAATCGAATTTGCCAAAAATAATAACGGAAGAAAGTCCCTGTGTCAACGGGTATCTACGATTGGCTGTCTGCTTTTGCGCCAATTCAATTTTTTTCTTTTTGCGGCGAGGGTGAAAAGGTAGGCGATGGCAGCGATTAAAGAGATGGTCGACCCTGGGGGCCAGTTGAGCTCATACGAGGCGCCGAGGCCTAAGATACAGAAGATGGCGGTCAGGATCGAGGCAATCCCCATCAGGCGGGAGAGGCGGTTGGTGAAAAGACACCCCATCGTGGCGGGGATGGTGAGGAGGGCAATCACCAAAATGGTGCCGATCACCTGGATCAAAAGGACGATTGAGAGGGCTACTAGGCTTAATAAGAGTAGGTAGAGGCGGCGGACGGCGACTCCCTGCAGGAGCGCCTGCTCCTCATCAAAGCAGAGGGCTAATAGGCGGCGGTAGTAGATGGCGACCAGGGCGAGAATCGCCAAATCGAGGCCGGCCAAAAGGGTTAAATCGCGGGCGTTGACCCAGAGGATGTTGCCAAATAAAAAATTCATCAGCTCTACGTTTGTTCCGGGTGTGAGGCTGATGAAGATGACGCCGATTGCCATCCCGGTCGACCAGATGACGGCGATGACAGAATCTTCTCTTTGCCGGTAATTGAGGTGGATCCAGCCGATCAGCCAGGCGGAGAGGAGCGAGGCGCCAAATGCGCCTAGGATCGGGTCGAGCCAATCGATCCCGTAGACTCTCTGAAGCCAGAGGCAAAGCCCCATCCCGCCTAAAATGGAGTGGGAGATGCTCCCGCCGATGAAGGCGATCCGCTTCACGACGACGAACGAGCCGATCACTCCGCTGGCGACCGAGGCGAGGAGGCTGGCCCAAAGAGCCATTTGCAAAAAGGGGTTTTCCCAGAGGGCTTCAAAGAACATCAGTTTTTCTTTCCAAAATGGTTCGGCGGCAGTCCAAGAAGGGGAGCGTGGTACAGCCCAAAAGCGAAATGTTCGCACATCTCTTTTGGCAAAAAGGAGCTGGCGGTTCCTTCGACGCAGATGACCCGGTCGACCCGCTCGATCACTGTCTTCAAATCGTGCGTCACCAGGAGGATCGTCTTTTTCCCTTTCATCTCTTCCAAGATTTCGAAGATGAGTCCGGCCGATGGGGGATCGATGTTAGCTGTCGGCTCATCGAGAAAGAGGATTTTCGGATCGGCGAGAAGCGCTCTCGCTAGCAAAGCGCGTTGGGCTAATCCTCCTGAGAGGGTCCCAAATGCTTTTTCCCGATGGAGCTTTAGCCCGAGCCGCTCGATGAGCTTTTCAGCTCTCGCTTGCAGCTCTTCGGGCACTTTCCGGAGCGATTTTATTTTCGAAAGGGCCCCCATCAGCACCAGTTCGAGCACGGTGATCGGAAACTCCCGGTCGAATCGGTGGGCTTGCGGCACATATCCGATATGGAGGCGGGCCGTCTCTGTCGTCTCTCGTAAAATCCGGATAGAGCCTTTCGATGGGCTTAAAAATCCCATCAGAAGCTTTAGCAGAGTCGTTTTTCCTCCGCCGTTGGGTCCGATGATCCCGATGAATTCGCCTTGGACCACGTCGAGACTGACCGATCTTAGGATCGGAGTCTCTTCGTAGGAAAAAGTGACGTCCTCTACTTCAATTGCGTTCATGGCTGCTCGTTGGGATCGGCGATGAGCTCTGCCATTTGCCGCATGGTTTTGAAATAGTCGGGAGAATAGGGATCGATCATCCGGACTGGGACATGGAGCTTTTCAGCGATCAGTTGAGCTCCCTTGTTGTTGTACTGAGGGAGAGCGATGGCGACTTCCGCTTTCTGAGCGATCGCTTGTCTCAAAATTCCCTCGATGTGTTTGGGGCGCGGATCTTTCCCTTCATATTCTACAGAGAGCTGGACGCAATCGTAATCGCGGCAAAAGTATCCGAAGGCAGGGTGGGAGACGAGAATCACTTTATTTTCGACCGGTTTTAAACGGGCTTGGATTTCCTCGTCCAATTCTTGAAGATCGGCGACTAAGGTTTCAAGATTTTTTTCCATCGCCTCTTTTTTATCGGGAAATGCCTCCTCTAAAGCGAGCGCCATCTCTTTCGCTTGAGTCTGAGCGTCTTTGGGACTCATCCAAATGTGACGATCCTGGTGGTCCATGGAGCAATGTTCACATTCATGCTCGGTTTCGGCGATCATTTCGATCTTATCCCGGAGATCGAGGACCTTTAAGTTGGGATTGCGCGTCTTCAAGAGTCCGAGCAGTTTCTGCTCGAAGGGTTCGCCGATCCGGAACCAAACGGCGCCGTCGCCCATCCGGGCAGCTTGACGCGATGTTGGCTCAAACGAATGGGGGTTCGCTCCCTGAGGGACGATCGTTTGGACTTCGATCTCGGGGCCGGCGATCCGCTGGGCCATCTGTTGGTAAGGGGCAATGCTGACCCATACCAGAGGCTTTTTAGAGGCATTTTCTTCCGACTTTCGGCCTCCGCAAGCTGCGGCCAAAAGGAGGAGAGCGATGGGTAAAAATTTTTTAATCATAAGGCAAATCCATATTAGACGCTTGTATCTTATCAGCCAATAGCATAACCTAGACATCTTTATTTGCGGAGAGATGTCCGAGTGGCTTAAGGAGCACGCTTGGAAAGCGTGTGTACGTTAACTGCGTACCGTGGGTTCGAATCCCACTCTCTCCGACCCCAAAAACAAAAAAACCTTTGGCGATTGCCAAAGGTTTTTTTGTTTTTGGGGTCGGAGAGAAGCAACGCAACAATTTGCGTTGCGTGTGGGATTCGAATCGCCCCCGATGTTTTGCGTTTCGCAAAACCGGGGGCGATCGCCGGCCCGGCAGACACGGGCGAAGCCCGTTGCGAGAGGGCATCCCATGCG
>JAFEGL010000042.1 GCA_018239895.1 Verrucomicrobiota bacterium | reverse complement strand
ACCCGCTGCGGGGTCGTCTGCTTCGGGAAACCCCTGCGGGGCTCCTTGCAGCTCACCCACCCGCGCTTCGCATAACTCAAGCCTTACTTGTTGCGGACTACCTTCTTATTGCCAGGAGCCGGTCCATTCTTTGATGGGGGGCTGAATCGCGACTGGCTCGCCTGTCAGGAGAGCTTCTACTGCTTTGGCCCGGGCGTTTGTCTCATCCGGCTTGGCTTGAGCGAGGGTGTATTCCGATCCGTCGGGGAGGAAGACGGGGTCGAATCCGAAGCCATCTACGCCTCTCGGTTTGACGATCGTTCCGCAAATTTCCCCTTCGTAGACGAAGATCTGGTCGTTCCTTTGATAAGCTAGGAGGACGCGCCAGACGGCCCTTTTCCCTTCAAAATCGGCCAAATTATCGAGCAGCCAGCGGACGTTGATGCCGACATCGGCCCCTTCGACGTCTAAAGACGTATCTTCAATGAGGACGTTGTCGCCGAGTTGGCTCGCCTTATGGACGGCGACGGTGATCGGGTCGGCCTTGATCTCATCCAAATCAAATTTTGTCGCCGAAATCAAGACGTTGTATTTGGCGAAGAGTCTTTCAAATTCTTTCAGTTTGCCCGGATTGCTCGTATTGATAGCCCAATGTTGCTGGATGGGGGCCACTTGTTCCTGGATAGTAGCCAGGGCGAGGGGTGAAAGTAATATCATGACAAACTCCTTAATTGCGCCCGAATTATCTAGATTCCGTTAATTTTAATTAAGTATTAAAATTATTTACACCCCTTCGCGCTGCCGACTTCAGTGCGA
Source organism: Verrucomicrobiota bacterium (assembly GCA_018239895.1). Classification (GTDB taxonomy): domain Bacteria; phylum Chlamydiota; class Chlamydiia; order Chlamydiales; family SM23-39; genus SZAS-17. The sequence continues at coordinate 93,221 of JAFEGL010000042.1, read as the reverse complement.
GGGGGCGGAATAAAGTCTCAAAACTCGAGTTTCAAGAAATTCTTGGATTGCAAAAAATCGTATATGATTTAAAATGGAAGCATAAGTGGGTCGGGACTACCCTACCGGCGCCTGAGCCTCGAGGTCCGCCTCGGGGCCTTTCGCTTTTATAGGGTAAACATAAAGATCATTTTTCGTCTTGTCTTCTCTAAAAATTTTCTCTCGTAAGATATCGAATGCCTGATTTTGCTGATATGGCCGAAGTATGGAAAGTCCAATAGGACGGGCGACCATATCCGCTAATTGCAGACCCGCAGAATTTGTCTTTTTATCAGCCAAAATAATTTCTAACGGGAGAGTTTTTTCAATGGAATTTTGAGAATCGCAAACACGTTTAAATTCCATTTCTAATCCAAGATCTTCAATTCGTCCTCGAGCTTCAAAAACGATATGGGTTTTCACATCTTTTTGACCTTTCAAGGAAAGAAATTTATATACTTGTTCAAGGCCTAGTTTCATTGCTAGGTGATAAACATGGGGAAAATCAAAAGAAGAACATTTCAGAGCTATTTTATCGATGATAATCGGAATGATCGTAAAATCAAATTGTGAAATAAGGTGAGAAAGAGAGTTAAGAAGATGTTCTCTTTGAAATTTCCCTAAAGTTTTGAAAGCACCTAATTTTTTTCTGATCTCATGCTCGTGGAAAATGACCATGTCGTGACCAAATAGAGAAAACTTGAGCCTCATCAAAGCGGGAGAGATGTATTGTGCATATGTGTCTTTCCGAATAATGCAAAATGAAAGAACAAAAAGTGGATAACGGGAATTGATCGATTCGATACTGTGATCGCCGCTTTCGTCGACATAGATAATATAATCGCTGTATGGAAGTTGAGGAGGTGTCGAGTTGCTCTTTAAAATGTCCATACGAACACGGCAATGACCTTCTGGTTTTCAAGAAAATTGAAAACTTTAAAGAAATGATGCCAATATTTCAATTTTTCTTTGTTTAGTGGGAGCTAGAAGAAATCGCGTTTGCGGAAGTGGATGAGGAGGAGGAAGAGGGCGAAGAGGTAGAGGAGGCAGAAGGCTGCGGGGATGTGGGAGAATTGGAGGGAGCGGTCGAGGAGGAGCGGCGGGTAAGCGACCAGGTCGAGAAGCTGGGTTGTCCAAAAGCCGGTGAGGGTGAAGAGGAGATGGCCGAGGGGCGCCCAGATGAGGTAGGCGATGAGGCTGGCGAGGAGCGCGATGATCGAGAGGCTTGCGCAGACGGGGAAGAAGAGGTTGTAGAGGAGGCTGAGGAGAGGAAAGGAGTGGAAGTGGAAGAGGAGGAGGGGCAGGAGCGCCGTGTTGACGGCGAGAGTCGTCGCGAGTCCCTTCCGGAGAAACGCCGAGAGGAGGTGGCCGAACGGGGAGAGGCGCGTCATGGCGGCAAGTTCTGAGAGGCTCCGTTTGGGAAAGAATGTTTGGAGCGCTTTTTCATAGAGGGGAAAGAGGAGGAGAAGCCCTGCGCAACTCACGAAGCTGAGTTGAAAGCCAATATGCGCGCCGGCGAGAGGATCGAGGATCGTTTCGAAAAGGATCGCGCAGCCCAAGAGGTTGATCCCGGCAGGCTGGCGGCGCAAGAGCTTGCCGACGAGATAGAGGACCGCTGTGATAAAACTGCGGAGGACTGCGGGGGCGGAGCCGACGAAGAGAAAGTAGGCGGTCAACGCGATCAGGAGCGTCCAGAGTTTGACCCGCTCGGGGAGAAAGAGGCCTAGAAATCCGGAGCAGAAGAGGATCACGACGGCGAAATGGAATCCAGAAATCGAGAGGAGATGCTGGAGTCCGACTCGGTTGAACTCGTAGCGGAGTGAGCGCTCTTCGACGTCGCCTGTGACAAGAGAGCTCAAAAGAGCGGCCGCCCGAGGGCTTAGGTTGTTTCGGAGAAGAGTCCGAAACCGCTCCTTCATCCGGAATCTCCATTCGGCCAGACTCCAAGTATTGTCGAGTGGTTTGAGCTCTTTCGCTTTGACCGAGTATTGAAAAGGGCCTCTTTGCTCAAGCCTGCCTCGGATCCAGTAGTCGCATTGGGCCGAAGGGCGGCCGTCTTGACTCCAGCTCATCGTGCAAGGGATTGCTTCAGGAAGCCGGAGTGTCCCTTTGTAGAGATACCCTTTTTGAAAGGGGGATTGGTGGGGCTGCAAAGAGGAGATCGAAAAGACCCCTTCGATGTTTCTCCCTCCGTCGGGCGCGCCGCTATAGAGAAAGAGGGCGTAAGCAATACCAAAAAGTATAAAGCAGGCTCCGCGGAAGAGATGAAGCGGACCGACGAAGAAAAGGTAGGCGAGCCAAAGAAGAGGAAAAAGGGGCGAGTGGAGGTAGAGATAGGAGCTTGTTCCAAGGAGGAGGCTGACCCCTAACAGGAGCGCTGGATTTCCTCTCCAGAAGAGTCTATGCATAAAAAAAAGGAGCGGCTTTTGGCCGCTCCATTCTAGTCGGAAATAAAATTAAGGTGAATGCTTTTAGATAGAGGCTGGTGACTTGGGTAGAGATTTATGAAAATCTTCGAGGGCAGCTCTCTTGTTCCGAACAGTTGTTCCTTTTCTGCTCGATTCAATGGCCTCGATCGCCTGATCGACGTTAAGACCTTGGTATTTCATCAAGTAAGCGGCGACGAGCATGGCTGAGCGCCCTTTTCCGGCGCGGCAGTTAACGCCGACGTCTTTGCCTTTTGAAAGTTGGTTATCGATAAAGCTTGCAGCCTTCGTCATCTCTTCTTGGCTCACGGGCTCATGGTCATTCGATTCGATGAATAACCTGTTTTCAGAGCCCATCAAATCCTCATAGTCTTTGTCGGTCAATGGAATGGATTCGCCTTGCGGCACTATTTCCCATTTTTCATTTACTGAGACCCAAGCGAGCTTGTGACTGTCGTCTTTGTAGGCACTGAAGAACTCTCGCATTTCTGGGGAGTTTTTATTGGGGATCGAGCTTAAAAAGAGTTTGCCTTCAGGAGGATTTTTTCCCCCGAACTTGATTTCGCTAGGCTTATCGTGAGTAATGTAACGTCGGATAAAGGCCGCCACTTCGAAATCGGCTTTGAGCTGAACTTTTCTGGGGCATAGTTTTGCCATGATCTTTTCAAAGATGGCAACGATAATCGTGATGATCGATCTACCAGGGAAATCAAAATTAATTTTTCTGTTATTTAATGCCGCAGCCTTTTCTTCCTTAGAAGGGGTGATTATCTCATCAAAAGTCCTTTTAGCTGAGGCCTCTGTTTTTGAGGAGGTGTTAAGCATCGGCTGGGATGGAGGTGTAGAAGGGGCGGTTTCGACAGCACCCACTCCGGAAAAGGGGGGTAAACTAGAAACGTCGGAAGATGAAGACATAATAACCTCTTTCATTAAATAAAGTATCAATTATACAAAAAATTAAGTAATTAATCAATTGTAATTTAGGTTGTTAGTTGTTTTGTGAGAGGGGTTTTGTAAGTAATTGATAGTGAGTAACCTCCGCCGATGGGCGGAGGTCCAAGTTTTAGGGCTTTTCGAAGTGGGTTTTCCACTTGGCGGTGACCCGCTCCCAGGTGTAGTCGCGGAGGATGAACTCCCTCATTTTGCGGCGGTCTTCGAGGGTGACCTTCTCGGCGCCCTTGAGGGCTCGGAAGAGGGTCGAGGGGAACTCCTCCTGGGTGGAGCACTTGTAGCCGTGCTGCATCGATTCGGAGAGGCCGGTGACGGCCCGGGCCACCGGAATGGCTCCAGCAAACTGGGCCCGGAGTGCCGTGATGCAGAAGGTCTCGTGGAATTTGAGGGGGTAGGTCCAAAATGAGGAGCGCTGGTAGGCGTCGTTCACCTCTTCGTGGCTGACGAGGCCATGCTCCTTGACGTCGAGGATCGTGTACTCTTTGACAAGTTTTCGGACTTTGGCCTCTTGAGAGGGGGTGAGGAAGCCCCAGTGTTCCCAGCCATAGTAGATGTCGAGGGTGGCGCGGGGGAATTCTTGTTTGACCTTCGGCCAAAGATCGAGCAGGTACTCGAGCCCCTGGCCGTAGTTGGAACCGTAGATGCACGAATAGGGGTTGGGCCGTTCCTGGATCTCTTTAAACGAGTTGGCGTTGATCCCGTTGCCGTAGATGTTGTTGAACTTGGCAAATCCGGAACAGACCGAGACCCACTGGGCCCGCTGGAATTTGGAGAGCCAGAGGACGTCGTCGAAGGTTTGGGCGACCGAATCGGGAACCCGCTGGTTGACGATGTCGTGGGGCCAGAGGTAGACCTTCTTGGCGAAGCGGCGGAGCTGCGGACCGGCTCCAGGAGAGCGCCAGGCGATCGCGATGTCGATGTAGATCGACTCTTGGATGTTCATGCTCACGTAGCGGGGATTGGCGGACGGATGGGAGTGGGGGGAATTTTCAGGAGGGACGCCGAAGATGATGACCCGGTAGCCATGTTTGACGAGCTCTTCGGAGGCGTAGATCACCGCCTCTTCAGAGCCGGTGATGCCTGTTTTGATGCTGTCGGGATCCCAGGGTTTCACCCCTTTGGGCAAGAAGGTAAATATGCCGATCGTTTTCATGTTTTTATGCCTTTATTTTGAGATGATTTTTCGTCAGTTCTTCTCTTGCAAATGCCCGTTTGGCGGGCGATAGGTTTTTATTATCTATTACTTTTTGGAAGGCGGGGGCCGCTTCATGAAAGCGGCCGAGTCTCCGGGCCGAGAGGGCGTATTGGAGGAGGAGATTGTAGTCGTAGACCGAGTCTTCGACGTAAACGGTGTCGGTTGAGCGGGGAATAAAGAGGGCATGGCGGGATACGAGGTAGCTGAGCAGATAGTTTTGCATCGAGATCGCATATTGGCCGAGCCAGTAGAGCGGCTCTGCGCGCGAGGGGCGGTAAAGGTAGGCTTTGCAGTAGCTGCCGATGATTTGGGAAGGCGGCTTTTTTAATAGGGCTTCGACTGAGGCGATCCGGTAGAGGGCGTAAAATACTTCTTCTTCCCAACCGCCGAAGGCGACTCTTTTTTCGTAGTTTTGTAAAGCGAGTTCGTATTTTTCCGATTTTTCATACGAGAGGGCGAGGAAGAGGAGATTGCGGCCTGTCGGGGGAGCTTTTTCTAAGAGAGCCGCATCTTTGAGATACTTTTCGGGATCTTTCGAGCGGGAGCCGTCGGAGGAGATCGAGAAATTGACGAGATCTTGGAGGATCGCTTTGGTCTCGACTTGGTCGCAATGGAGCTCTTCGTGGATCGTCCCAACCCATTGCCAATTGAGACTTGCTTTGGCGAGGAGGATACGGAAGTAGGTCGAGCCGTTTTCCTGGTGGGTGTTGGCAAAGTAGCAGTCGCAGTCGAGAGGTGGAAGAGCGTAATTTGGGGGAGCGAGGAGTTTTTCATCGGCGTCGATGAAAAGGAGATAGTCGCATTTGTTTTTTGAAAGAAGGAGGACTTCGTTCCGATTATGGCTGAAATCGACCCAAGGTTTTTCATGGAGCTCGCCGGGGATATTTTTCAGACAGTCTTGGATGATTTTTTGGGTTCCATCGGTCGAACCCGTGTCGGCGATGACCCAGTAGTTGATGAATGGGGCCACCGATTTGAGACACCTCGCGATGACGGCCGCTTCATTTTTGACGATCATGTTGAGGCAAACAGTCATGAGCTTTTTCCCAGAGCGCGGCCGCTTTTTTCAAATACGAGTTGAAGTTGCTCTTTGTAATCGACAACAAAATGGGTGTCTTTTGTGGGGGGGAGAGTGAGTCCATATTGGGAAATGAGATAGGCGAAAAAGGGATTGGCTGTCTCGCTGTAATAATAGGCGAGGGCGTAGAGCGGCTCTGTTCGGGTGGGGCGGTAGAGATGGGCCTTGATAAAGCTCTGGATGAAGGTTTCGGGGGGATAGCCGAGATGTTGCTGGGCGTTAGCGATGCAGAAGAGGGAGAAGAAGACCTCCTCTTCGTCGCCGCCGAGGGCAGCTCTTTTCTTGTAGTTTTTGAGAGCTTTATCGAATTGGAGGGCGTTGCCGTAGCTTAAGCCGAGGAAAAAAAGGGTGCGGGGCGTTTCGGGTTCTTTTTCAAGGAGAGCTGCGTCTTTGAGATATTTTTCCGGATCTTGGGAGCGGGCCCCTTGGCTTGAGTCGGAAAAATTGATAATCCCCTCGAGCGTCCCTACGCTCTTCGCTTCACTGGAAAAGATCTCTTCGTGGATCGCCCCTCTCCATTTCCAATCGAGGCCGTTTTTTACGAAGGCGACCCGGTAATATTGGCTCCCATCTGGCTGCTGCACCTGGATGAAGTAGTGGTCTTTTTCGAGTTTTTTCTGAAACGAAGTGGCGATGAGTTTTTCGTCGGCGTCGATAAAAAGGAGATAATCGCCCTTGCCCTTGGAAAGTTGAAGGACTTCGTTCCGGTTGTGGGAGAAGTCGATCCAGGGGCGCTCGTGGAGTTCCCCCGGAATACCGGCAAGGGATTGCCGGATGATTTCTTGCGTGCCGTCGGTAGAACCGGTGTCGGCGATGACCCAGTAATCGATGAGATTTTTCACAGACGAGAGGCACCTTTCTATGACGGCCGCTTCGTTTTTGACGATCATGTTGAGGCAAATCTTCATAAGAGCTTTTCGATGACGGGGAGATTTTTTTCGATTGAGGCGCGGGTCTCTTCTGAGAGGGTCTTTTTGGTGAGGAGTTTTTGGTACGCCTCGTAGGTTTCTCCATATTGTTTCATGTAGAAAGAACAATCCGCAAACTGGAGCAGAAGCTCTGTGTCGTAGACCGGATGCTGGACGAAGATGATGTCTTTCGGCACCGGAATGGAGAGGCCCATTTTCGATGTGAGATAGGCGAGCAGGTAGTTGCCAATCCGGATGTAGTAGTTTGCAAGAAAATAGAGCGGCTCGGCCCGGATGGGGCGGTACTGGAAGGCTTTGGCGTAGCTATTCACGAACTGTTCAGGAGGGGCTTTGAGATTCTCTTCGATCTTTCCGATCGAAAGGAGCGAGTAGAAGACCTCCTCTTCGAAGCCCCCCATCGCCACCCTTTTTTCATGCCATTTTTTTGCTGTCCGGTAGTCTTTGGCGTTGCCGTAGCTTAGGGCGATGTAGAAGACGTACCGGTCGTTGTTCGGATCGTCCTTGAGGGCTTTTTCCAAGATGGCGGCGTCTTTGAGGTATTTTTTTGGATCTCGGTACCGGGCCCCATCTTCTGTGATGGAGAGATTTGTGATTCCGGAGAGGATCTCAGCCTCTTTGGCCTCCGTGCTCGAGACGTTCTCATGGACGGGGCCGCGCCAGGTCCAATTGAGCTTGGATAAGACGAGCGACTCTCTGAAGTAGTTGATCCCGTCTTTTTGCTGGATGAGGAAAAAATAAAAGTGTTTCGTAAGCGGGGGCATTTGAAAATCGGCCTCGTAGAGGAGCTGTTCATCGGCATCGATGAAGAGGATGTAGTCGGCTTTGTCTTTGGCAAGAGCAAGAGCCTCGTTCCGATTGTAGGCGAAATCGACCCAGGGCTTTTCGTAGAGCTCGCCAGGAATGTCCTTCATGCACTCCAAAATGACCTCTTGAGTCCCATCGGTCGATCCCGTATCGACGATGACCCAATAGTCAATGATTTTTTTGACCGAATTCAGACATCTTTCGATGATCTTCCGTTCGTTTTTCACAATCATGTTGAGGCAGATCGTCTGTTTCATTCGAATACCTGTTCTAAGTTTTTATGGATGATGTTTCTTAAGGAGTCGGGAAGTTTGGGATCTTTAAGGAGCTTTTGGTAGATCATTTTTGTCTCCTCGCGGCGGCCGATTCTGAAGGCTGCATCGGCAAAAAGGAGGAGCAATAGACCTTCGTAAATGACATTTTGGACAAAGAGGACGTCTTTAGGATAGGGGATCGTCAGGGCCTCTTTGGCGAACAAATAGGCGCTGAGGGGCTGGCCGTTTTGGATGTAATAGTCGGCGATCCAGAAGAGAGGCTCTGCACGGCTGGGGCGATAAAGATAGGCCCGCTCCAAATTCTTTATAAAAACCTGAGGATCGAGTCCGAGCTCCCTTTCCAAATTGCCTTTGAAAAGAAGAGAGAGGAAAATTTCTTCTTCGACACCCCCCATTTGCGAGCGCCTTTCGAAATGGGAGACGGCCTTGGCAAATTCTCCCGCATTTTTGTAGCTCATTGCGAGGTAGAAAACGGTCCTTGGATCGGCGGGATCATTCTTTAAGTCCTTTTCAAGGGCCGCTGCATCCTTTTTATATTTCTCCGGATCTTTGAATCTTTGCCCTTGTTCTGTCGCCGAGAGGTTGACGACTTCTTTCAAGACTTGGAACTTTTGGGCCTCTGGGCAGCTGATTGCCTCGTGGACCGCCCCTTTCCATTTCCAATTGAGAGAAGAGCGGACGAGGAGTTCCCGGTGGTATTGGATGCCGCTTATCTCCTGAACTAGTGTGAAATAGCAGTCTTGATCGAGTTTCGATTTGTCGACTGGTTTTAAAAATTTCAGCTCTTCATCGGCGTCAATGAAAAGGAGATAGTCGCCCATCCCTTTTGCCAGCGCCATCGCCTCGTTCCGGTTGTGGGAAAAATCGACCCAGGGGCGCTCGTAGAGTTGCCCAGGGATTTTTTGGAGCGCCTCCTGGACGATTGCCTGAGTCCCATCGGTCGAACCCGTATCGACGATGACCCACCGATCGATGAAAGGTATGACGGAGGCGAGGCATTTTCCAATGATGGCTGCCTCGTTTTTCACGATCATATTCAAGCAGATCATTTTTGCTTCATCTTCGTTTTGAGATGGACCATGTTCGCCCGGATCTGCTCTCTCCGCTCGGAGGGAATCCGGGGGTTTTTCATGAGCTTTTCGGAGACAGTTAAACATTCGTCATATCTTCCGATCGCGTAGGAGGTGTCGAGGAATTGGAGGGCAAGTCCCGTGTCGTACACGTCGTGGAGGACGAAGAGGAGATCTTTCGGGTAGGGGATTTCGAGTCCGAGCTTCGAATAGATGTAGCCCAAAAAGGGGTTGCCGGCGTTGATGTAGTAGTTGGCGAGGAAGTAGAGGGGTTCAGCGCGGCTGGGGCGGTAAAAATAGGCTTTTGTGTAGCTTTCGACGAACGTTTCAACTGGCTTATTGAGTCCCTCTTGAATCCGAGCGATGTTGAGGAGGGAGTAGAAGACTTCCTCTTCCAAGCCTCCCATGGAGACTCTTTTCTGAAAATTCTTGATGGCCAGCTCATACTCTTTCGCTTTGCCATAGCTCAAGGCTAGATAGAAGACATAACGGCTGTTGTTGGGCTCATCTTTTAGCCCCTTCTCTAGTAATTTGGCGTCTTTTAAATATTTGTCGGGCGATTGCCAGCTGTGGCCGTCTCCCGCGTTCGATCGATTGACGAGGTTGGGGAGAATTTCTGGCTTTTGCGCTTGAGGACAGAGGATCTCTTCGTGGGCGACGCCGATCCATTTCCAGGGGAGGCTCGTTTTGACGAGCCCCACCCGGAAGTAGGTCATCCCATCGGGCTGCTGCGTCGAGATGAAGTACTGATCTCTTGTGAGATCGGGCATTTTAAATTCGGCCGCTGGATCCCATCTTTCATCAGCATCGATGAAGAGGAGGTAGTCGGCTTTGTCTTTCGCGTAGCTAAAAGCTTCATTCCGGTTGTGGCCGAAATCGACCCAGGGGCGTTCATGGAGTTCTCCGGGCATCTCTTTCATCGTTTCGCGGATGATCTCTTGCGTCCCATCGGTCGATCCCGTATCGACGATGACCCAATGGTCGATGAATTGTTTTACGGAATTCAAACATCTTTGAATTACTTTGCTCTCATTTTTAACTATCATGTTTAGACAGATTGTCTTTTTCATTTAATAACTCCGTATTTTTCATTGAAACTAACAAAACTGTTTTAATAATTTCAAATTATTTTGATTTTTATGAATTATTGTAATAATTTCTGTTCTAAATTGGAGTGAAATATGAAAAAACGGAGAACGATTTGTTTAAACATGATTGTTAAAAATGAAGCGAAGGTCATTAAAAGATGCTTGACCTCGGTCAAACCCTTCATCGATTACTGGGTCATTTCCGACACGGGGTCGACCGACGGAACGCAAGAGATCATCCGCGAGTTCATGAAGGATATTCCCGGCGAGCTGATGGAGCGTCCCTGGGTCGATTTTTCCCACAACCGGAATGAAGTACTCCGGCAGTCGAAAGGGAAGGGGGATTTTCTTCTTTTCATTGACGGAGACGAATGGCTCGAGATTGCACCTGACTTTGTGATGCCGAATTTCGAAAAAGATTGCTATGTCGCCTCGGTCCGAGTTTCAGACGGGAGCGTCTATCAACGAGTCCTCATCATCAATAACCGGATTCCTTGGGAGTGGAAAGGGGTCGTCCATGAAGACATCCATCCGACCAAAATCAATGGCTACGAATTTCTCAAGGGGCTGACCAATGTTTCGAATACAGGGGATGGATACCGGTCGAGCGATCCGAAAAAATATCTCAAGGATGCCGAAGTTCTCAAGAGAGCCTTTGAAAAGGAGCCCGACAACTGCCGCTATGCCTACTATCTAGCCCAATGTTACGAAGAGGCGCAAGAATATAAACTGTCTCTGGAGATGTTCCAGATAAGATCCAAGATGAAAGGGTGGGCGGAAGAGATTTTTTACGCCTTCTACAAAATCGGCAAGCTGCAGCAGATTCTCGGCTATCCGCCGGAGATTTTTATCGACAGCTATTGCAAGGCGTATCAGAACCGCCCCACGCGCGCGGAGCCGCTTCATCGTTTGGTCAACCATTACTTGACGGTGAAAAACTACTTCCTTGCCTATCACGTATCGAAATTTGCCCTGTCGCTACCGAGATGCACCGATTGCATGTTGGTGGAACACCCGATCTACGACTACTCGATTATGTTCCAAGTCGCCGAGAGCGCCCTCTATCTTGGGAAATTCAAAGAGGCTCACGATCTGTTCGTAAAATTGATTGCAAATCCTAAAACGCCTCGAGACGTCAAGGATTGGCTGCAAAAAAACCTCGCTTATGTAGCTTCCCGCATGAAAGCGACCGTATGATCTGCCTAAACATGATTGTAAAGAACGAGAGCCGGACGATCGAGCGGTGTCTTGCCTCGGCCAAGCGTCTCATAGACACTTGGGTGATCGTCGATACTGGCTCGACCGACGGGACCCAAAAGCTCATCCGCGAGTTTCTCCGTGACATTCCGGGTGAGCTCCACGAGCGGCCCTGGGTCGATTTTTCCCATAATCGGAACGAGGCCCTTCTCCTCGCCCGTGGAAAAGGGGACTATCTCCTTTTTCTCGACGCCGACGACGAGCTCCGTTTTGAAGAGTCCTTTTCTCTGCCGCCTCTCGACAAAGATTACTATCTCATTGTCCAGGAGAAAGAGGCGCTCCTCTCAATGACGTCTCAAGTTCTCGCTCTCGTCGACAACCGGCTCGAGTGGAGATGGGAAGGGGTTCTCCACGAAGTGATGGCCCTTCGAGAGGGGCGAAGCTCCGCGATCCTTTGCGGCGTCAAGTCGATCTACCGGCAAGACGGAAGCCGCTCGTCCGATCCTGAGAAGTTTCATAAAGACGTTCACACTCTCGAACAAGCGCTAGAAAAAGAACCCTTGAACAGCCGCTATGTTCTCTATCTGGCCCTCTCATGCGAGGTCGCGGGTCTGTATGAAAAGGCGATAGAAAACTACCAAAAAAGATCGCTCATGGGAGGTTGGGAGGAGGAGGTATTCTATTCTCTTTTCCGGATCGCCCATCTTGAGCGGAGATTGAACCGGAAAAATTTCATCGACTCTTACTGGAGGGCCTATCTGCGGCGGCCCTCGCGCGCCGAGCCGCTCTATTGGCTCGCCGATTATTACATTTCAACTCAAAACTACCTATTCGGCTACGTGGTGAGCAAGCAGGGCCTTGCGATCCCGATGCCTGAGAGCGAGCTCTTCTACCTCGAGCGGTTCGTCTACGAGTACGGCCTTCTGAACCATTTTGCCACCTGCGCCTATTATCTGCATCGGCACGAAGAGGCCCGCGCCGCCTATCTCAAAATCCTCTCACTGCCGAATGTTCCTGAAGAGACATTAGCTCTGGTTCGGAACAATTTGAATTGCCTGACGCCGGCATGAGGAGAAAGGAAGAGGGGGCAACACAGAGATAGAGAGGAGACACTGAGACACAGAGGATCGCCTTTGTTTTCTTCGAAAACTCCAACAGGGAACAGGCTCCATTTTGAGAAACAAGGTGTGCTCTTCTTCAAGATCATTTTATCTCCTTGTTTCTCAAAATGAGATCTTCTTTCTATTGGAGTTTGCGAAGCAAACAAGGGCGATCCTCTGTGTCTCAGTGTCTCCTCTCTATCTCTGTGTTGCCCTTTTTTAGCTACTCTGGGTGTTTTGGGGGACGAGTAAGTTCTGATTCGATGTGGTAGCGGTAGATGAGGCGGGCGCCGCGGCGGCTTGTGAAATAGGAGAAAAGCCACTGGAAAAGGACCGTGAACCGGTTCCTGAAGCCGATGAGATAGAGAATGTGGACAAAGCACCAGGCCAGCCAAGCAAAAAAGCCGCTGAACTGGATTTTATTGAACATGCCGATCGCTTTCGTCTTGCCGATCGTCGCCATCGTCCCTTTATCGAAATAGCGGAAAGGAGGCCGTTCGTTTTTGGGGATCCGCTTCCGAAGCAGCATTGCCACGTAGCGCCCTTGCTGCACGGCGACCGGGGCGAGGCCGGGGAGGGGCTTCCCCTTTTGGTCCATCGCGCAGGCGGCGTCGCCGATGACAAAGATGTCTGGATTTCCCGGAAGGGAGAGGTCGGCCTCGACGATCGCGCGACCTTGCCGATCGAGCGGAGTTCCGAGCGTTTTGAGGACAGGGGAGGCCTGGTTGCCGGCTGCCCAGATGATGTTGTGGGCCGGAATGAAGGTGTTTTCCACCATGACGCCCTCAGATGTGACGTCGGTGACTCTTTTGCCTGTGATCACGTTGATCCCCGAACGCTCGAGATATCCTTTCGCTTTTTCGGAGAGCCTCTCGGGATAGACAGGGAGAATGTGGGGCGATCCTTCGACCAGATAGATTTTGGTCTTCGTTACATCGATCCTCCGGAAATTTCTGAGCATCGTCTCGTAGGCGATCTCGGCGATCGCTCCGGCCATCTCAACGCCGGTGGGGCCGCCGCCGATGATCACAAAGTTCAAGTATTTTTTCGCCTCGGAAATGCTGTCGCACCGCTCGGCCTTTTCAAAGGAGATCAAGATCCGTTCGCGGATCTGCAGAGCATCGTTGAGGGTTTTGAGGCCGGGTGCGAATTTTTCCCATTGGTCATTGCCGAAATAGGAGTGGTTAGCTCCCAAAGCTAAAATCAGGTACTCGAAACCGACGTGATCCCCATTTCGCAAAACTACGATTTTGTTTTCTTTGTCGATCTTGACCGCTTCGCCCATGATCACAGTGATATTCTCATAAGGACTCAAGATCTCCCGGATTGGGACGGCGATGTCGCCTGGCGAGAGGGCGGCGCTGGCCACTTGGTAGAGGAGGGGCTGAAACAGGTGGTGGTTTGTCCGATCGATCATCCACACATCGAGCTTGGAGTTCCCCAATGCCTTAGCTGCATTGATCCCCCCAAAGCCACCGCCCAAGATCACTACTTTTGTAAACGCCATCGCCAGCTCTTCTGTTGCTTCTACTATGTACTATACCAGAGAAAAAAAAATTGGCACTCGAAATGTTGAAAGAACCTGTCCGTAAAGTAGTTTGGGCAAGCCGAACTCTCGGGATTGCCCAAAAATACTTTCTGGATAGGTTCAAAGATTACGCCCCGAAAGATTCTTAGTTTCACTTTTTTTTGTTTTCTGACATAATCAACATTTGAACTTCAGATAGTGATAGTTTGCTTCGATTTTCAGGATAATTTAGGAAATAAGGGGCTGCTTACTTGGATTGCTCATGAATTCATTGATTCGACAATTTTTCAGCGTCGAGGAGAAGGATCGGGACGTCCATTTCCATGAAGTTTTTTTTATCCAGGAGCAAAAAGAATGGACATGGGAAGATGCCTCCAAAAGAGCCCCCAATCTCCCTCGCCCCTGGTTCGAATTGAGTCGCGTATCGCCTGAAGACCGCCTTGAATTTGTCCGGGATTATTGGCTCGACCTCTTGCCTTTTCATCCGATAGGCCATGCGGCGATTGCAGATTTTTTCCAAGTCCTCGACGATGTCGGCGTTGTGATCCATCGACAGAGCGAAGAGGACCCTTTCGAATCGGAAATGGTTTATAGTTTGGCCGACAATAGCTGCTTTTTCCGGGGGCTTCCCCCCGCCACAGAAGGGGAGATCGAAGGGTGCAGAAGAGAAATTTCGAGCGCTCTGCCCAGAGATTATCTCTCCTTTTTTCAGATCCATAACGGATTTGGAAAACTCTCGGAGCTGGGCCTTTTGAAGATCGATGTCCTTCAAGAGGAGCGAAGAAAAGTTGCCAATTTGATCCTTACAGCGGAAACGCCTTTGCTTTCAGGAGGCAAACAGGTCGATCCAGGCTCGCTAATCCCATTCTTTGAGGCGTTTGGATTGGCCTCCTACCAATGTTTTTATGCCGATTGGTATCCCGGGAGCGAGATGGGGAATGTATATTTATCGGGAATCGATTATACAGTATCAGATACGTCGGATCGAAACGGCTGGGCTGAAGAGCTGGCTTTTCCGACTTTTACCGAGTGGCTGGTCTATTATTTAGAGGGGATGAGCATTTCAAAAATATGTACTTAGTCCAACATCTGCTTGAACAGCATGGCAAGTATCTCGGGCTGGAATTGATCGCCGGAGCTCCCGGCTTGACCCGCCGCATCAATAAACCAGAGGTCCACCGTCCCGGACTCAGCCTAACCGGCTACATGAAAGGATATGTGACCGCCCGCATCCTTGTCATCGGAAAACAAGAGATCGAGTATTTGAAAGAGCAGGAACCGAAAGTTCGCTTAGCGCGGCTTCAGGCGATCTTAACTCCATCGACTCCAGCCGTCATCGTCGCCAAAGGGTTCCGCTCTCCCAAAGAGCTCACCTCTCTCTGCGAAAAAGCGAAAATCCCCCTCTTTCGAGCCAACTCGCCGGCGACCGATCTCCTCAGCCGGATCACGTTCCTTTTGCTCGAAGAATTCTGCCCGAGCGTCACCCTCCACGGAACGTTGGTCGAAGTGTTCGGCGTCGGCGTTCTGATCCAGGGAGAATCATCGGTCGGCAAGAGTGAAGCCGCTCTCGGCTTGATCGAGAGAGGCCACCGGTTGATTTCCGACGACGTCGTCCGCGTCAAGAAAAAGGAGGGGTCGTATCTCGTCGGCTCCGGTCCCGAACTTACCCGCCACTTGATGGAGATCCGGGGAATCGGCATCATCAATGTAGCCCACCTTTACGGAGCTGTCTGCGTGAGGCCAGATAAAGGACTCGATATCGTCGTCAAGCTAGAAGAGTGGGACGATCAACATTTTTACGACCGAGTGGGACTCGATGAAAAATTCATCGATATCCTCGGAATTAGCGTCCCCTATCATGTTCTCCCGGTCAAGCCCGGCCGGGACGTCGTCCTCCTTTTGGAGACGATTGCTCTTAATCATCGCTTAAAAGATATGGGCTATAACTCTGCAAAAGAATTCAACGCCAAGCTGCTCGAAGCGATCGCGCGGCGGCAGAAAAAGAGGATCACCCGTGAAAATCGTGCATAAAGTCAAAGTGAAGAACTCGCTCGGATTGCATACCCGCCCCGCTGCAGCCATTGTCAAACTCCTCCAGCCTCGGAAATCCTCCGTTCAGTTTACCTACAAAGATGAGACGATCAATGCGAGAAGCATCATGAGCATCTTAATGTTGGCAGCGAAAAAAAATGCGATGATCACGGTCACCGTCGAAGGCGAAGACGCCGAAATGACGATGGCGAATCTCATCAAAGCCTTTGACGAGGAATTCGGAGAGAAGTGATGAGTCAGACCGATGAGGTCATACTCCGCGGGCTACCGATCAGCAAAGGGATCGGCATTGGCACGCCCGTGTTTTTTTCCAGCGTCGATGACGAAGTCCCCGAGATCCCGATTTCGAAAAAGGAGATCGATAAAGAGATCGAGCGGTACCGGCGCGCGCTCCACTTAAGCCGGCAAGATGTCGAGAGCCTGCAGAAAATGTCGCTGCATGAAGGCCCTCCCGAAATCGTCGCCATCTTAGGTACTCATCTGGAAATGCTCCAAGATCCTCTCATGACGACTGTCATGGAGGAAAAAATCAGAGATCTCCAGCTCAATACCGAATCGATCTTCCAGCACGTGATTGAAGACTACAAACAGAGATTCACCACGCTCCAAGACCACTATTTTCAAGAGAGAGTCCGCGACCTGATCGACGTCTCGAGGAGGATATTAGGGCACCTGCGCCCGCTCGATCGGGTGAAAATGACCGAGATCCCCCATAGCTCGGTGATCTTGGCTCATGAACTAGTCCCTTCTGAAACGATCGAGGCGAGCGGCACCCACGTCAGCGCATTTGTCACGGCTGCAGGCGGAATCACTTCCCACGCGGCGATCATCGCCCGCGCCAAAGGGATCCCTTACGTCGCCAACGTCGAGATCAAGATTTTAAAGAGGATCGAACTCCAGTCGATGGTCGTCGATGGATCGCAAGGGATCGTCATCATCAATCCCAACCGAAAAACCCTGAAGAAATATCAGGAAATTAAAAGGGGCCTTCTAGAGAGCTATCGGCTGATTAGCAGCGCGAGCCACCTCAAAGGGGAGACAGTCGACGGATATGAGGTGAGGATTTTTGCCAACCTTGAGAATCCAAAAGAGATCGACCTGCTTCTCAAAAATGGCGCCTCAGGCATCGGACTCTTCCGCTCCGAATATCTCTTCCTCTCCAAGCGGGTCTTTCCCACCGAAGAGGAGCAGTTCCACATCTACCGCCGGATGGTGAAATCTCTCAAAGGGCGCCCCCTCGTCATCCGGGTCTTCGACATCGGCGGCGACAAGAAAATCGATCTTCTCCCCACGAGCCCAGACGCCTGGTATTTCCACTCGATCGGTGCCGAGCAGAATCCAGCTCTCGGATGCCGCGCAATCCGATTTCTCCTCCGCTATCCCGATCTTCTCGACCGGCAGATCCGGGCGATCCTCCGAGCCAGCGCCTTCGGCGAAGTTCACATCCTTGTCCCAATGGTCTCCGACGTGTCGGAACTTAGGGTCGTTCGTGAAAAAGTGGAAAAAATCCGAGAAGAACTCACCAAGAAAGGGATCAAAGTCGCGCAGCACATCCCGATCGGCTGCATGATCGAAGTCCCTTCATCAGCCATCATGTGCGATGCGATCATCCAAGAATCGGACTTCCTCTCGATCGGAACAAATGATCTCGTCCAATACGTTCTCGCCGCCGATCGGAGCAATCCCAACATCAGCGATCTCTACTTTTCTACTCATCCGAGCATCCTTCGCCTCATCCGGATGGTAGTCGCTTCAGCGAACAAGAACAGAAAGCCGGTGATCATCTGCGGCGAAAGCGCGGCCGATCCGGCGATGATCCCGATTCTCCTCGGCCTTGGCATCCGCGACTTTTCTGTCGCTGCCCGCCACATCCCTCTCGTCAAACACACGATCCGCAAATGGCGTATCCTTGAGGCGTGCCGCCTCGCCGAAGCCGCCCTCGAGTACACCGCCGCCGCCGACCTCAAGAACTTCCTCACCGCCGAAACCTCAAGATAACGAGGTGCGGGGCGAAGCCCTGCATCATGCTTATCATGCGTCATCATGTCCATCCTGTACCCTGCGTTTAACCTAGAAGTACAGGATACGCCGCGAAGCGCGGCTCAAATTATGGACGCTGCGAGACGCAGCTGATGATAAGCATGACGCAGGGCTCTTAGCCCTGCACCCCGGAAAAAAGGAGGGAAGAATTAGAAGCCGAATCCTGGCATGGAGGGGACGGCGGAGTTGCTTTGAATCTTGCTGGCCGCATCTTCGAAAGCGGCGATGATCAAGTCTTGAAGCCCCTCAATGTCGGAGACGCACTCAGGTTGAATTGCGAGTTTCTTGATGTCCTTCTCGCCGTTGAGGGTGATCTTGACGAGGCCGTTGCCGGCTGATCCTTCGACGAGGGTGTTTTGCATTTTTTCGCGCACTTGCCCAAACTGCTCTTGCATCATCCGGGCTTGTTTCTTCATTTTGGAAAATCCACTTCCCATATTATTATCTCACGTTTTAAGTGTTCCTTCTAATTCTACTGCAGCAAACCGCATCAGCGTCTCGTAATGACTCGGGTGCTTCGCCATTACCGTGGGAGCTGGCGTCGCAAACACGCTCGGCGGCGCAGTTGGCTCTTCTTTCTCAACCGGCGGCGGAGCAAATACGCTCGGCGCAGGCAGGGGAGCTGCTTCTTCTTTTATTGGCGCAGGCGCGGCAAACACGCTCGGCTCAGACGCGAGAGCCGCTTCTTCTTTTATTGGCACAGGCGCGGCAAATACGCTTGGCGCTTCTGCTTTGGCGGCTGGCGGGGCAAACGCGCTCGGCGCAGACGCGGGAGCCGTTTCTTTTTTTATTGGCGCTGGCGCGGGAAACACGCTCGGCGCTTCAGCGTTGGCAGTTACCGGGGTAAATACGCTTTCGGCTTTGGCAGCTGGCGCGGCTGGCTCGAGTTTGAAGGGGACCGGTTTCAGGTCGGGCTGGGCGTCTGAGGCGGGTTCGGTGGTTTTGAGGGACTGCTCGAGTTCGCTCAGACGGCGGACGATCACTTCGAGCGGAATCCGGTTCTTGCTCCGGATGAGATGGAGCAGCGTCGTTTCGAGGGTCACGCGCGGAAAAGGGCTCTTTTGCATCGTCTGCTCAGCAGCGATCAGGGTGTCGAGGATGTAGAGGCTCTGAGCTTGCGTGTAGAGGCGGGCAGAGGCGGCGTACCGTTCGGAGAGTTGCGGCTGTTTGTCTCCGAGAGTTTTGCAGAGGCAGATGCGCCGGTAGTGTTCGATGAGCTGCTGGAGAAAATGGGTCAGATCCTTGCCGGCTTGGAAGAGGAGTTCGACGAGCTCGAAGGCAAACGGGAGTCGGCACTCGGCAAAGGCAGTGTCGAGATCGAAGAAGTGCTCTTGAGGAATGAGCCCGAGCGCTTGGCGGACTGTCTCCGCTTTAACGGTCTCGGAGGAGGCGTAGCAGAGGATCTGGTCGAAGAGCGATTCGGCGTCGCGGAGAGAGCCGTCGGCAAAGGAGGCGATGAGGTGGAGAGCTTCAGGTTCGACGGTCCGGTTTAGGTCGCGGGCGATCTGGCCGAGCTTATCGGCGATCTTTTCGGCGTTGATCCGGAGGAGATCGAACCGCTGGCAGCGGCTGATGATTGTCGGGAGAACTTTGTGCGGCTCCGTTGTAGCGAAAAAGAATTTGGCTTGCTCGGGCGGCTCTTCGAGGGTTTTCAAAAGGGCGTTGAACGCTTCTTTCGTCAACATGTGTACTTCGTCGATGATGTAGATCTTGTATTTGCCGTGCGAAGGGGCATAGCCGACCGTCTCGTTGATCTGCCGGATGTCGTCGATGCCTCGGTTCGATGCGCCGTCGATCTCGATGACGTCGAGCGATTGGCCTGAGGAGATCTCTTGGCAGGAGGGGCACTGGTTGCAAGGCTCGAGATCGGCGCCACGGTTGGGACAGTTGAGGGCTTTGGCAAAAAGGCGGGCCAGCGTCGTTTTTCCCACGCCGCGCGATCCGCAGAATAGATAAGCGTGCGCCGCTTGATCAAAGCGGAGAGCATTTTTGAGCGTCGTCAAAACAGCTTCTTGCCCAACAACGTCAGCAAATCGCTGCGGACGATATTTGCGCGCTAAAACTTGATATTTTTTCCCCATGCGGCACCCTTAACCGAACCTGCGCGTGTCAGAGAAAATTTAAAATTTTACTAAGCATCATGATAACATCTAGCACCCAATAACACTAGATAAAAAACTCTCATGGCCCGAACAGTCTGAAGTATGGAGGATGTGTGTTTTGCTGTCCATTTTATTTAATGTATAAATAATTTATTTACTTAATTAAGTAAATCTTTGGTAAACGTGAATGCAAGAGTGAAAAAAGAATTTTAATTTTGGCGGGTGGTTAGAGACCCCAGTTCACTAAATTGTCAACAATTTGCTACACTAGCGGCATGAAGGAATCTGATGAATTGAGCAGCAGGTGGCAAAACTGGCTGGCTTCGAATGACAGAGGCTGGCGTCTTGTGGTCGGCTTCATCTGCGTGATTTGCCTCGCCCTCTTCCTCCATTTCCGAGAAGTGCGGCTTGAAGTCCTCGAATTGAATGGCTTGGCTCCCCATTACACGGTCGCACAGATTGATTTCGAATTCCCCGATTATGAAGCGACGATCATCCTGAAGCAGGAAGCGACAAAGGATATCGGGAACATTTACCAGATCGACGACAAGCAGATCCGAGAGGTCCGGAACGATCTGGAAAACAGCCTGATCCACAATCAAGGCTGGCGCGAGGCGGCTCCTTCGAGCACGTTTGAGGAGATGTACAAAGCGGCCGACGAGATGGAGACGCTCCTCATTGAGGCCCGCTTCACAGATGCTCGCACCTTGCAAAAGATCCGAGAAATCAATCTCTCCGACGTCTCCTACTACGACTATATCCCTCCCGAGGTGGAGCAGCCGCTCGATCTTCCGTCCGAATTCTGGAGCCGTCTTGGGCAGCAGATTGCGATGGAACACGCCTTCCATCAAGATGCCATCGATTACATGATCGGCGCGTTCCGGGAAAAGAGATGGGTTCTTCTCCAAGATACCGCTCTCGAGCGGTCCTTGCGTTCCCAGGTGAGCCACACAGTTCCTGAAAAAATCACGAAAATCTATGCCGGGACCCGGATCGTCGATCAAGGAGAGAGGGTCACCTCCCGCCACCTTGCGATGATGCAGTCGATGAAGCAGGCGATCTCGGAAAGTCGCAAAATCTGGGATCCTCTCACGATTTTGGCGAGCCTCCTCCTCGCGCTGATTTTCACGGCGATTTCAGCTCTTTATTTCCGGATCAGCCAACCGACGTTCATCCGGTCGCTCCAGCAAATTTCCCTCTTTGTCTGCATCGTCTTATTGACGCTCCTTTTTGCGAAGCTGACTGAGTATGCCTTGCTGAAGAGCACGAGCAACGTCATCGAGGCGATCCGCTATCCGATCGTAGCCCCATTTGCTACGATTCTCATTTGCATTTTGCTCTCGCCCCGGACAGCCCTTTTTGCAGCGACGTTCCTCTCGATCATCCTCTCGGTGAGCCTCGCCGTCGACCACAGCCGCTTTCTCATCTTGAACCTCGTCACCTCGATCGTCGTTATCATCGCGACCCGCTCGCTGAGAAAGAGGAAAGAGGTTTTCGGCGTCTGCATGAAGTCGTGGCTGAGCGCCATTCCGGTTCTGTACGCCTATGTTTTGAGCGAGGGGCATTTGGGGAGCTACGCCCTTTTGACCGACATCGGCGCCTCGTTTGTCTTTTTGATGGCGACGGCGGTCCTCGTCGTCGGCCTCTTGCCCGCTCTCGAGACCCTCTTCGGCGTTTTGACCGACATGACGCTGATGGAATACATGGATCCGAACAACGAGCTCTTGAGACGTTTGGCTATGGAGGTGCCTGGAACTTACCAACACTGTCTCGTGCTCGGCCATCTCGCTGAATCATGCGCCCAGTCGATTGGGGCCAACAGCCTTCTTTGCCGTGTGGCGACTCTCTATCACGACATAGGCAAGATCAACAATCCGCAATTTTACACAGAAAATCAACAGGGGGCCGTCAACATCCATCAGCTCCTCACGCCGCTCGAGTCGGCTCAAGTGATTATCTCTCACGTGACCGATGGCGAGGCGATTGCGAAAAAGGCCCATTTGCCGCAGGCGTTCATCGACATCATCCGCGAGCACCACGGGACGACCCTCGTCTATTATTTCTACAGAAAGCAGCTCGAGTTGAAAGGCGGCCGGCCCGATGAGGTGGATGAGAAACAGTTCCGCTATCCGGGACCGAAGCCGCGGAGCAAAGAGTCGGCGATCGTCATGATCTGCGACACAGTAGAAGCGGCGTCTCGCTCCATGGAGGAGATCAACGAGGGCACGTTGACCGAGATGGTCGACCGGCTCGTCTCAGAAAAAGCCGAAGATGGGCAATTCGACAACTGCCAGCTCACATTCGAAGAATTAGGGAAAGTGAAGCGAACCCTCGTCAAGTCGCTCCTTCTCACTCACCATGTTCGAGTCAAATATCCTAAAAAGGAGAAGCTCTGATGGAGAAGGCGACGTTCGCGGCCGGTTGTTTTTGGGGCATTGAAGATCGTTTTCGGAAAGTGAAAGGTGTCATCGACGTCCAATCGGGCTACACGGGTGGGACGGTCAAAAATCCGACCTACGAGCAGGTATGCAGCCATACTACGGGCCATGCCGAAGCGGTCGAGATCCTCTTTGATCCCACGAAAGTGACCTATGAAGAACTCCTCGCCATCTTTTGGAAAATCCACGATCCGACAAGCTGGCACCGGCAAGGGCCCGACGTCGGTTCCCAATATCGGTCGGCGATTTTCACTCACGGCCCTCATCAACTTGAAAGTGCCCTTCGATCGAAAGAGGCGCTCGAAAAATCGGGCCGCTTTTCTTCCCCGATCGTCACCGAAATCGTTCCCGCTGGGCCCTTCTATCGCGCCGAGGAATACCATCAGCGCTACCACGAGAAGCACGGCGGCAGCTGCTCACTGTGATTTCTTAAGATACCAAGCTCTAAAAGTGCCAAAAGCCGCTCCGACGCTTACGCAGGACATGATCCCGAGTAAACCAGAATACAGGGGAACCGGGAGCAGGGCTACAGCTGGCTTGAATCCAACCCATTTGCAAAACTCTACCGCTCCGGCAACCGTTGCATTTATTACCACCATTTGTCCCAACTTCTCAGGCAAATAGGCTTTGGCAAATTCTTTTACTTTCTCCCAAGTTGGCTGGTCAAAAGCTAGGGCCGCCTCATCTCCTGCTTCAATCCCCATTTTAAGGGAGGCGATTAGAGGAACAACCATCAGAGGAGAGTTCTGGCTTGGAAAAGCATAACAGAGCCCCCCTTCGGCTGCCATGCAAGCGATTGAGTTGAGTTCCCAGATACCTGTGCTTTGATTGTTTGTTGGTTGTGTCATTTGGATCCTCCAAAAATGGCCTGAGACTATACTGTAAACATCTATTTTGAGCAATCGGCTTGAAGCCTACTTCCAGTGCCGGTCTGAATTTTATCAGCGCAGAGATAGAAGGGAGTATAGAGAGACGCAGAGAAAAGGAAAAATCTGGGACCCTGCCTGGAGAAAGAGAGAGTAAATACACGGATCTAATCTCTCAACTGCAATAATTGAGAACCTCCTCCCTTCCTCCGGGCAAGGCCCGGATTTTTCCTTTTCTCTGCGTCTCTCTATGCTCCCTTCTATCTCTGCGCTGATAAAGTTCACGCCGGCGGATGGAGTGAGCTTCTGGTCAAAGAGGATTGTCTCTTCGGATTGATTTGAGGACCCAGGAGCGGGGGAGATAGCGGGAGAGCTTGGCTGCCCAGGCGTAGAGCGCATTGAACCGCTCGACCTGTTTCCGTTTCAGAATCTGCCGCCAGATCTTCTCGGCCGCATATTCCTTTGTCATGGCTTTTGATGAGTGATCTTTTTTTTGATTCGACGCACGCTGAGAAAACTCGGTTTGGATTTGGCCTGGAAGGGCGGAAAGGATCCGGATGCTAGAGCGGCGCATCTCCTCGTCGAAACTTTGGGAAAAAGAGGTGAGGCACGCTTTCGCCGCTGCATAGGCGGCCATCGTGGGGAAAACAAGCTCGCCGGCAAGAGAAGAGACGTTGAGGATGACGCCGCTTTTGCCGGCGATTTTGAGGGCTTTGGCCGCCTCGAGAGTGAGTTCGATTGGAGCGATTGCATTCACTTCGAGTGTCTCCAGCTGGATCGAGGTAGGATGGGAGAGGGCTTCTCCGTAGAAGCAAAAGCCGGCGTTGTTGATCACAAGATCGGGCGCCTCGGTTTGGAGAAAATAGATCAGCTTTTCTCTCTCGGCGGCGAGATCGGCGGCGATCGTCGCGACGGGGACGATCCGCCTCAATTCCTGAGCCAGAGCGGCCAGCCGATCCTGGTTGCGTCCTGTGAGGACGAGGGGGATTTTCTCCTGCGCCAGACGCCGGGCGAGCGCTTCGCCAAGGCCGCTCGTGGCGCCTGTGATGAGGGCCTGGTTAAACATGGCAGAGTTCCCGGAAAGCGGCGACAAGGGCGATGAGCTTTTTATCGCACAGCCGGATCGCTGTTTCGACATCGCTGCAAGGCTCTGTCACTTCTGTATAGATCTTGATTTTCGGTTCAGTGCCCGAAGGTCTAATCACCAGTTTGCTCCCATCTTCGAGCCAAAATCTCAGCACATCGGAGGAGGGGAGTCCCGTTTGGCCAGAGAGATAATCATCGATGGAGGTCACTTGGAGAGAGCCGATTTTTGCGGGGGGCGCCTTTCGGAGGTGTTTCATCAGCCGGTTCATCGAGTCCATCCCCGCCTGGCTTTCAGGGAAGGCGAGATTGGTGAGCGACTCGCGATGGACGCCGTAGCGTTGGTAGAGTTGGTGGAGCCGGTCGAGGAGCGTCAGATTTTCTTTTTTCGAAAGGGCGGCCGCTTCGGCGATGAGGCAGCTGGAGGAGACAGCGTCTTTATCGCGGACGAACGTGCCAAAGAGGTAGCCGTACGACTCCTCTCCACCGAAGATATATTGGTGCCCTTTGTGGCTGTTTTCCCAAAGATGGATCTGCTCTGCGATGTATTTGAACCCGGTCAGCACATCGAAGCAGAGGGCTCCGTAGCTCTCGGCGATTTTTCGGAAAAGCTCTGTTGTGACGATTGTTTTGATGAAGGCGCCGTTTTTGACAGAGATCGCTTGGCAGATGTGGTGGAGGCAGACGCAGGCGATCTGGTTGCCAGTTAAGCGAATGGCTTTCCCTCGATCGAGGATGGCGATTCCGACCCGATCGGCATCTGGATCGGTGGCGATCAATAGGTCAGCTTTTTCCCGGACGAGTTGCGCTGAGCCGAGTTCGAGCGCCTTCTCCTCTTCCGGATTGGGGGAAGGGGCGTTGGTGAAATGGCCGTCGGGCGTCATCTGTTCTTCAACGAGGCGGCAGGTAAAGCCCCAGCTTTGAAGCGCATCGGGGATCGCTCGGATCCCTGTGCCGTGAAGAGGCGTATAGAGGACCTGGGTCGGAGGAAGATCGGTGTAGAGTTGCAGTTTGGCTAACTCTTTGAGATAGGCGGCGTCGAGTTCGCGGCCAACATATTGAATCAAAGGAGAATTTTCGGGCGCCACCTGAACTTGATCGAGGTTGACGATTTTTCTCACCTCATTGATGATCCCTTTGTCGTGGGGAGGTACGATCTGGCCTCCATCGCTCCAATAGACTTTGTAGCCGTTGTAGATCGGGGGATTGTGCGAGGCGGTGATCATCACAGCGGCTTGGCATCCGTAGAGTCTGCAGCCAAACGAGACAAATGGAGTGGGACAGATGTCGTCAGACAGAAGAACTCGGATGCCGTTGCCGGCCAAGACGCGGGCCGTCTCCATCGCAAACGATTTCGAGTTCATCCGGACATCGTAGCCGATGAAGACAGAGAGGTCCGATTCGGGCATCTGTTTTAAATAATTCGCTAAGCCTTGCGTCGCCGCTCGAATGGTGTAGATGTTTAGCCGGTTGGTTCCGATCCCCATCTGGGCCCGGAGCCCTCCGGTTCCAAAGGAGAGATCTTTGAAAAATGCGTCGTTCAGCGCTTCTGGTTGATCTGCCTGCATTTGACGGATCTTCGATTTTGTCTCTTCGTCATAGGGGCCTTCCAGCCATGACTGAATTCGATCTTGTATAGCGTCCATTTTAAAAATAATTTTAGTTTTGAAGAGCTATTTATAAATGAAGAGCGAATTTAATGGTACGTTCTATTTAGATACCAACCGAGAACGCTTAAGCCAGCGAGCATACCGATGATTAGGGCAATTTTTGCGAGGGTTGCCGGTGAACAAGGGCATCGAGATGGATTGAGAAGCGCTTGTATTTCGATCCGATGTTCTTGAGGATGGGAATCGCATCCTTCGAGGGGACAATTATTGTCGTTAACACAGGGAGCGTGAAAAATGTGCTCGCACGCAAACCGAGTGGTCTTCTCATCCGACAAAATCAGCATTTTGCACGATGAACAAGTGGGAGGAAGGGGCTGATAGTCTCTGAATCCAAAGCGGGCTACGTGGAACATACGGCCATCTCGAAAGCCCGCTTCATGCATCTTATCTCCTTAGAGTCGCAAGGGCAGTTATCGAGCCAATAACAGAAGAGACAAACACACATGCTAAGAGAGTTCTCCCTTTCCATGTGGTCTCAACTTTTAGGTCATTGT
Source organism: Verrucomicrobiota bacterium (assembly GCA_018239895.1). Taxonomy (GTDB): domain Bacteria; phylum Chlamydiota; class Chlamydiia; order Chlamydiales; family SM23-39; genus SZAS-17. The sequence goes on along the minus strand of JAFEGL010000042.1, from coordinate 66,817 downwards.
TATTCCCCATGTAATTCAAAGACTCATATTCTCTCGATTGACAACCTTCATAAGGACATGCCATATTTTTATTGCAGTCTTCGTGCGCTATATGTCCGCAAGCAAATTGATTGATTCTGGAATCAAGAATGATAGGTTCTGAGCATTCTAAGCATGTTTGAGTTACGTGGGGAGGTCTCGGGTAAAAGATCTTGATGTCCATAACAGTTCAAGACTCCAAAGAAAAGTTTGTTTCCACGAGATTATCCAGATAGGTCATGCATTGCACTTCAATTGTCTCAGCGGCGACGAGCGGCGCATCGGGGTGATTGATCCCTTCGCACCTTTCGGCGGCCTCTTCCCAGTCTTTCGGCTCGCGCAAGTTGTGGACCCACCAGGGGAAAGTTTTGCACTGGACGGGGCGGGCTTCATAGGCAGAGCATTTATTTTCTTTGAGAAAGATGCAATCGGCCGACCCAGGTTTATCGAGAAGGGCGATCTGCCCATCGACGAGCCGTGTGTAGCGGCGGCCGAATTCTTCGATCGAGAGGCCAAAATGGCGAGCCAAATTTTCCAAGTCGGGATCGGATAAATAGACATAGCCGGGAGAGCCTGTGCAGCAGGCGCCGCAGCCAGTGCACTTGAACCGGAGCCCCTCTTGAAACCAAGGTTTTACCTCGTCCATGAAATCGCCTCCGTACGAGAGAGTTTCCAACCCTGTTTCCATCGGTAGTTTTCAACCCTGCATCCTTCGGAATTCAGGTCGATCAGATTCCAGCTCGCCCGGTCGGTCTGGGTGCAGCTGCCGCTGTCGAGGATGAGGGGGAACCCGCTTGGCTGCAAATCGGCAATCGTGTTTCGATGCGTGTGGCCGTGGAGGAAGATTTTGATCCGGGGATCTTTTTTCAAGATCGCTTCGATTTTCTCGCCCCCTTTTAACGTGTGGCGAAATACATCGGTTTGGAAGAACGGATAGTGGGAGAGAATCAAGATCGAGCTCTCGGAAGGGATGAGAGAGAGAACCTCATGGAGCCTCTCTTCGAGCTTTTCGGAGAAATGGCCTCTTGAGGAGTAGAGATTTGTCGCCCGCGCGACGTCGAGAGAGATGAGCCAGTAAGTCCCATCGAGGCGCTTCACTTCGATCTGGTGTTCCGCGAGGGTGAAGAAATCGGCCGGGTGTTCGATCGGCTCCCTCTTATTTTTGAAATAGCGGTAAAAAATTTTATTTCTATAACTCCGATAGGTGTAGACGTCGTGGTTACCGGGAATGGCTGTCCAGGGGATCGAAATTTTTTTAACAAACCGGGCAGCTACCTCAAACTCTTGAGGCAAGGCAGTCGTCGAAAAGTCGCCGCCCAAAAGGAGGAGATCGACCTCCAGCTCTTTCAATAGAGCGGGAAGAGGCTCTAAAATCTCTTCCGAAAAGACATTATGCCGGGCTGTGAGCCAGTTGATATAGCCCAAAATCCGTTTGGAAAATAGTCGGAAAGGATTCCAGCTAAGTCTTGTAAAGTGAAAGTCAGAAATTTGAGCAATACGCAAAATAAAAAACCCTTTCGAACATGATAAAGCTATTGCTTCTTAGATTCTAGGGGTTTTTTTGTGAGTCGGTCTTGAGATTTTGGGCCGCGGATGGGAGGTCCGGTCGAAGATGGGAACTCGATGCTTCATCTCCCGGTTTCTCTCCTCGACTGACTTATGGACAGGAGGACGCGATTGCCGTTCTTTTCTAATTTTGGCTTTTGCTTTTTTTCGAGCGGAAGAGGCGGTCTCTTTCCAATTGGGAGGGGAGGGCATTTTGCTGTCAAAATTCGCCTCCTCCTGCTCCATGTGATGGATAGAGCGGATGATGCGCCGGTTTAACTTTTTGATGTGGTGCGGCAAATCTTTCATAACAACCTCTATTCATAATAATATTACATTTTATAATTAATTATATATTAATTACGCAATACGCTTTTTTTTAACGATTTAATTATCTGCCTGGTTGTTATGAAGTGCTTCCATTTCTCATCGCGGAGCCTTAATCCCTTCAAATTCGGCAGCCAACTCGGAGGAACGGCGACCTCTCCTGGATGCCATCCCGGGCGCCACATCCTCATCTGCCTCTCCTGCTTGCCGATGATCAAATAGGGGAGCCCAAAATAGGAGGCGATGTGGCCCGGCCCCGAATCGTTCCCTAAAAAACCACCCGACTCGTAAATGAATGAAGCTAAATCCTCCAGCTGAGGAAAGAGGGGGGCGTCCCAGAGCTCCCTTTCCGATGGGGCCGCAATGAAGACCGGGTCGTACCCATTTTCTTTAAGCCACCGGGCCGTCCTTAAGAATTTCTCCCGCGGCCAATTCTTCTCTTCCAGCGTGCTGGTCGGATGGATCGCGATCCGTTTTAAGTGTTTCCGAAATACGAGATGAGGGAGCGGTTTCAATCCGTTTTCTCCCCAGCCGGCATCGATTGAGAAGAGCCTTTTCAAAGCCCCCTTCACATTTTCGACCATCGGCCGGTTCTCGTCGAAGGGAAAGTCGTATTCGGGAAGAAGAGGGCCGTGTTTTGAGAGTCTGTAATTTGTGTAGAAGGTGTAGACCGGCATCTTCGGCCGGAGGGCTAAGATGGCCCGGGCCTTCGGGGTATTGTCGTGCTGGACGATCACAGCGTCGAACCCCTTCAGCGCCGTTTCAGCCTGGTCGGGTAAAATCTGCCTCCTGAACTCGCAATCGGGGAGCCACTTCCCAAAGCCTTGCAGGTGATTCGTAAAAGTGGCCACATCGTGCCCTGCCCGTTTTAAAAAATGGGAGGCGATGTGCAAGATGAGGGCGTCGCCGATCCCGGCGGCGCAGACGACAGCAAATCGAGCCATACACTAAGTCTTAAGGTATTTTGGAATATTGTGGCTGGAAGAGAATAACTTTTCCAGACCAACCGTTGAGTTTTATGTGAAATATCGATGAGTTGAAGAGCTTATCTTCCGACTGGCGTGTTGCAATGTTGATGGCGCTCGTCTTTTTAAAGTCGCCCCGCTCGACGACCTCTTCGACCGGCTCTCGGCTGAAATTGAGGGCAAAGAGCTGTAAAAACCCATTTCCGTTTTGGTACAGCTGCAGGAACAGCCCCGGCTTTGAGGTGGGCAAAACCTCAATCAAGTCGGCCGTCTCGACGAAGTAATCTCTCCGGGCTTTTAAAAGCCCCCGGAGGTATGAAGCGAACGACCGGTGGGTCATCAGCTGGCTCGGCAAGCTCCCGTATCTAGCCCCTTTTCCTTGGAGCAGATCGGCATTTCCCCCCGTCAACTCCGCCGCATCGATCGAAAAAGCCCCCGGCTGCATCGCGTAAGCAAACGCGATGAGCTGATGGCTCTGTTGAATCTCATCGGCTTTTGCCTTCTTGGAGCCGCAAAGTCCCACCCACCCCATCTGATACCCATCGGGACCTAGCCGCGCAATATCTTCTTCCAAAAGCCTTTCGCGCAGCAGATCTCCCGTAATCTTCTCTTCGCCCCACTCGTATTGTTCTCTCGGGTGGGCGATCAGCTCAGCCCAATCGCACTCAGAGGATTCAAAAGGTTTCAACGCATGGACAAGCCGTTTGGGTTGAACCCCTTTTTCTAGAAGCGTCCTGTAGATCCACTTCAGAGCCTCTGCGTCTTCCGCGACCAAGGCATGTCGAAAAGCAATCGGCGTGATGTGGTCGTAAAAAAGGTCGGCCCCTTTGCCTAAAAGCGATTCGATGCCGCCCGATACCTTCGCCGCGCTATAAGCCCCCATTTTGCGAATCAAAAGGGATAAATTTTTCGGCGCCCCGTCGATCTCCAAAATCTTTTGCCCCAGACGGAAAACAGAGTTGGCCGCATCGCCGGCTGCGAGTCTTTCGCTGGCAAACGAAGAGGTGAGCCAATTGAGGATCGGCCGTCCTGCCCCATCTCTCAAATAAACCCAGCGGCGCATTTTTCCATCGGCCCCAAAAATCTGGCCCGTGGCGTTCCAGTCGCTCTGCTTGACATAAGGCGAGAAGTCTCTAGGGATGTACCCTTTTTGGTGCAAATTTTGGAGTGTGAGCCAAGGGACATTGGCCGAAAACTGTTTTTGTCCCACCTGGGGCAGGAGACCCCAATCCTTAGGATCGACCTCGATCAAGCAATAGAGGCTCGGGTAGTCTCTGAATCCTCGGAGGGCCAAGAAGAAGTCGGCCGACATGCCCGTCGATGGCCCGACGACGTCGCTCATCAGAGTGATCCCCCTCTTCTGCGCAGCCGTCGCAAACCGCAGATAACTCTGCTCATCGCCCCAGCGCGGGTCAATCTTGATCCCGATCCTTCCCCCCTCGCTCTTCTTCAAGTTCCTAAGATCGAGGCCAGTGATCCCCAGCTCCTGCAGCTTTTCAAGCCAAGTCGCCAAGTAGTCGAAGAGAATCATCCCCTCCGGCGGTTTAATCAAAGCCAGATCGATCCTCAGCCAATTGGAGCTTGTCTGTAAACAGGCAACAGTCAGCGGTGTCTTAGACGGGGGAGGGGCCTTCGCGATCTCGACCGAGTAGTCGCGTCCGACGGCCTCTGCCTGATAGAGCATCGCGTGCGTCTCTAACAGCTCATCTTGAGCCCACGCCGCGCCGCAACCAATCACCAGTAGACACCAAAACCGCATTTCCCCCTGATAATGGAGACACAGCCATCTGTCAAGGGGCCCGGTCTGCCCCTTTGTAAAACTGAGCCACAGTCTTAAAAGCATCTCTCATGTCTGGATTTAGTCCACATTCAGTAGCCATTGCCGTAAACTGGGGTTCCCATTCTGTAGGCGGCTCTCCTAATTTTTCGGGGAGTGGATGAGTATTCCGCGCTCTGAACACCTGTTGGAGCGCGTGTCGACATTCTTCATGTTTAAGATGTTTCATATCTAAAAGCAGAACCATATCGATCAAATCCTTAACGCGAGAATTGATCTTATTTCCTCGAGGTAAAGTGTAAGTATGCAGTTTTTCTGCGAGCTGTTGTTCAATCGAAATCATGGGGATGATGGGGGAGGAGATGTCGCAAAATTCAAGCCAGTTAACTCCTTGAATATTTTCTATTCGGTTGATAATGATATCAGCCCCAATATCCAACTGAAATCGGATAAATAGTTTCCTGTCGATTGTCGCAGTAACAGGGTAACGAGCACCTCCATAAGGAGCATTTTCAAGATCAATCTGAGCTTTCCCAATTTGGTAGATGAAATAATCCTTCAAATCAACAGCCCCAAGAACCTGCAGTTCTTGCAAAATTAGCTCGTTCAATTGTTCATTTTTGTTTTTGATTCTTCGAACGCAAGTAAGGTCAATATCTTTCGTGGCGCGAGCTTGGCCTATACGCAATTCCATTGCATAACCTCCCTTCAAGATAAAATTGCATTGTTTTTGTGAGAAGATTCTAGCTAAAAGTCGGTCAAATGCAACTTTGCGGCGAAGACGCTGGAGATCAATATTACTCCTTTCTGAAATCGTCTGAAGTCTCGATTCAAGGCTTTTTCAAAAATCGGTAGCTGTTTTAAAGATTGTACCCATTTTTATATCTCATGAGCTGAGGAATTTGAATCAAATCCCGGCGAAAAATAAGACCTCTTTCGAGAGCTTCTCGGATGGCTTGAATCACGAACTCTTGAGGGACTGTCCCTTCATCGATAACATCAATCAAGGTTTGAAGAGGTGTTGTGACTTTAAATCCTTGACGAATTTCAATATTCGATTCAGCAAGATCTACAAAGTGGAGACGTAGGATTTTTGGAATTTCAATTTTTTTCCGAAATCGCTTGGGTACCGACATATGCATTTTTGCAGGCATCACGTCGCTGAGTTCATGGATGTCGAGCGCTGTTTCATGAGACCAAACTCCTTGGGGGGTCCCCTTTTTATCTCGGCTCCATAGAGTCCACAAGACCAGTTCTGGGCGCTCCGCTGCGGGATACCGAGCGAGACGGTAAATCCCTCGCTGCTCTTTAATCCATTCGCCAGACTTGAGTTTGAGATGAAAATTGGGACGGGAAAAACCACATTCTTCCGCTTGCTGCGAGGTGAAGTACCCTTGTTGCCGGTCGGCTATCTCAAATAGAAGGTCTTGTTTTTTCATACACTAATGTTATGTATTTTATAACTTTAGCGCAATGAGGTTGAAATATAACTAATAATCAATGAGTTGCGCCCCTTTTCTGCTGTAGCGGAAGCGGGGCGCGAGGGGAAATGCTATTCTTCTTTCTCTTCGGCGGGGGCGATGAGGGTCTCGGAGAGGAGAACCACACCGGCCATTGAGACGGCGTGGCGGAGCGAGTTCTTCACTACCTTGACCGGATCTACTACGCCTGCGAGGAGGAGGTCTTCGACTTTTTCAGAGAGGGCGTTGAAGCCGAAGTGCTTTTTATTTTGCTTGAGCACCTCTTCGAGGACGATCGAGGCGTCGAGGCCTGTGTTGATTACAATTTGGCGGAAAGGAGCTTCGCATGCGCGGAGGAGAATCTGCGCGCCGACCATCTCGTCTTTGCCGAGCTTCAGATCGGTCGCCGATCGGCCCGCTTGGAGGAGGGCGACGCCGCCGCCTGGAACAATCCCCTCTTCGAGAGCAGCGCGGGTCGAGTTGAGGCTGTCCTCATACATCTGCTTTTTCTTCTTCATTTCAGATTCCGTGGGGGCGCCAACTTGGATCACGGCGACTCCGCCTTGGAGCTTCGCTTTCCGCTCTTCGAGCTTCTCTTTGTCGTAGGTCGATGTCGCTTTGGCGATTTCGGCGTCGATTTGGGCAACGCGGGCTTTGATGTCGTTAGAGTTGCCCTGGCCGCCGACAATTGTCGTCTTCTCTTTTGTGATTGTGATCTGGTCTGCGTGTCCGAGCACTTCGGAACCCGCTTCCCGGAGGACGTAGCCTTTCTCTTCGGTGACGAGCTGGCCTCCAGTTAGGATTGCGAGATCTTCAAGCATCGCTTTGCGCCGATCTCCGAAGCCGGGCGCTTTGACTGCGGCGACTTTCAGCGAGCCTCTCAGCTTGTTCACGACGAGAGTCGAGAGGGCATCCCCTTCAAAATCATCCGCGATGATGAGGAGCTCTTGGCCTGTGGCGGCAACCTGTTGGAGGATGGGGAGGATCTCTTGGGCAGAGGAGATTTTTTTGTCGGTGATGAGGATCGCAGGATGGGTCATTTCGACGGTGAGCTTTTCGGCGTTCGTGCAGAAATAGGAGCTCACGTAGCCCCGATCGAATTGCATCCCTTCGACGAGCTCGATGGTCGTCTCGGTCCCTTTCCCCTCTTCGATGGCGACGACGCCCGTTTTGCCCACTTTCTCAAAGCACTTCGCGATCATCTCGCCGATTTCAGTGTGGCCCGAGGCAGAGACGGTGGCGATGTTGCGAGTCTCTTGATTGCTTTTCACTGCGACCGACATCTGGTCGATCTCTTTCAGAATTTGGTCGAGGGCCTTGTCCATGCCCCGCTTGATGGCGGTTGGATTGGCGCCCGAGGCGATGTTTTTTACGCCCGCCTGGACGAGTGCGCGGAGGATAACGATCCCGGTGGTGGTCCCGTCGCCCGATTTTTCTTTAATCTTCGCTGCGACCTCTTTGCCCATCGAGACGCCCATGTTAAGGAACGGGTTTTTCAGTTCGAGGTCTTTGGAGATTGTGTAGCCGTCGCTCGAAATGGTCGGTGAGCCCCAGCTCGACTGGATGCCGACGTTGCGGCCGCGGGGGCCGAGCGTCATCGCTACGACTTCTGCCAGATGTTCGATTCCATCGCGCAAAAATACGCGGGCTTCTTCTTCAAAGACGATTTCTTTTGCACTCATGGTTTCCTCATTTTTTATTCAATTCTTAGTGAGATGTCTAGGGCGGGGGCCGAATGGGTGAGGGCGCCGATCGAAATGGCGTCGACCCCTGTTTCAGCATATTTTTTGATGGTCTCGAGGGTCATGCCGCCCGACGCTTCGAGAAAAACTCTGTTTTGGTTCACCCGCACGCAGTGGGCGATCTCTTCAACCGACATGTTGTCCAATAAAATGGCGTCGGCTCCCGCCTCTATTGCAGTTTCCAGTTCGCTCGTCGAGCCGATCTCAACCTCGATCCGCCCAAAGGGGTGTTTCTGTTTCGCCAATTTCAAGCAGGCGGAAAGTGGAGAGGCGTGGCTTCTCGCCGCGAGGGCGAGGTGGTTGTTTTTGATCAAAATCTGGTCGCCTAAATGGAGCCGGTGGTTGGTTCCTCCGCCGACTCGAACCGCATATTTTTGGAGCGAGCGAAGTCCCAAAAGGGTTTTTCTCGTGTCGAGGATCTTACATTTTGTCGCTTTCACCTGCTCGAGACACTTAGCTGTCAGCGTCGCAACGCCCGAAAGATGTTGCAGGAAGTTGAGGGCGACTCTCTCGGCCGCCAGCAGCGATCGGGCCGGCCCTTCGATCCGGGCCAACACAGTTCCTTTTTCAGAGTAGGTCCCTTCGCGGACATAGAGATGCGTCTTGAGTCTCGGATCGAGGAGTTCAAAAATCCAAGGGAGGAAAACAAGTCCTGCGATGCAGCCGTTTTGTTTCAAAACGACGCGTCCGAGCCCCACTTCACCTTCGGAGATGCAGGCGATCGAGGTCGCGTCGGCATAGGCCGAATCCTCGTCGAAGGCTCGACGGATCAGCTCTTCCAACTCGTGCAGAGCAATGCCCGTTGATAGTTCCATAGGCAGGGATTCTAAATGAAATTTTGTTATTCAGCAAGATTTGTGCGCTTGCTTGTAGACGGCGCTTTTGGGGAGATTCTTCAGTTTGGCGGCCAGCTTGATGGCCTCTTTCAACGAAAGGCCGTGCAGCTCTTGTAAAAGTTCGAGCAGTTCGTCGAGGGGCATCTCCTCTTCGGGCACTTTCCCTCCCGCGACCAGCAAAACGATCTCTCCTTTCGGAGGCGTCTTCTCATAGTGGTCTGCCAATTCGGAGGCGGTCCCGCGCCGGCACTCCTCAAACGTCTTGGTCATCTCTCTTGCGACGGCGACGTTCCTCGCCGCATCCAAGCTGCCGATCGCTCTCAGCGTGTCGACGAGCCGCTCGGGACTTTCAAAGCCAATGGAGGTGCCCGGATAACAGAGGATTTTTCTGAGCTCATCGAGCCCTTTTCTGGGGAGAAAACCGACAAATTGGAATTTAGTCGAATCGAAGCCCGAGAGGACGAGCGCCTGAATTAAGCTGCAGGGGCCTGGAATGGCTGTAAAAAGAAGCCCTTCCCTCACGCAAGCTTGGACCAGTCCTTGCCCCGGATCGTTGATGCAGGGGGTTCCCGCATCTGACACCAGAGCGATCTCTTTTCCACTCCTCAATTCCTCCAAGATCCGCTCTTCGGCGCCCCTCTCATTGAACTTGTGGAAGGGGATCAGCGTTTTTCTAAGCTCATATTTTTGGAGCAGAATGGAGGTTCGGCGGGTATCTTCGCAGAGGATCGCGTCGCACTTTTCCAGAACGGAAAGGGCTCTTTTGCTGATGTCTTCTAGATTGCCGATGGGGGTAGCTACGAGGTAAAGCAAAGAAATCTCTTGAAAAAAGGTGGCACTCAGATTCGAACTGAGGGATGGAGGCTTTGCAGGCCTCTGCCTTACCACTTGGCTATGCCACCGAAATGCCAGCCATTATGGCCCATCAAGGCCCTATTCGTCAAGATTTGTCATTCAAAGGAAGATTTGAGAGAGACTTTGGGTTAGACTTCTTCAGCAAAAGCATCGTTGTCATCAACATCTCCAAATGGGTGGAGTTGGTGATCTGATGCTAAAGGCGTCGTAAAAGGGACCGAAGTTGCGCTAGAGGTGAGTGGAGGAGGGACTACTGCTGAAGAGGCGCTGTGTAATGAGCTGCGATCGAAATCGTCCTCTGGAGCTTCTTGAGCGATCTGTTCAAAATATTCGGCTATGCCGTTGCGGTATTTAATAATATCGGCTGGTATGTGGTCAAGGTCGCTACCATTACTGAAATATTGTTCGATATATCGGGTAACCCAAGCAGCGCAGTGGACATGTGGGTTTTCATCTTTTTGATCGGGGGTCCCCATTCCAACAGTTGATTTTACGATCAATTCATATGTAGATCCTTCAAAAGGATTATCTGCATTGGGCGGCGCGCCAAGTTTGTCTTTGTTTTTCTCCCAAAACTTTTTCACCTCGTTAAATCGATCTTGGGCGCCAAGGCCGTTACCTAGTGAATCGTAATAGATGATTTTTCCTCGTTTAGATGGGTTCGTAGTGGAGCCTGGAGGATCGATGATTATGCCGGTAAAATGACCCGGTACCATGATTGGGATTACGATAGGCCTAGCAATGGGCTGAGATAACTCAAGTTCAGAGAGTCGCGTTCTTCCGTCTGCGCTTGTCATGTGGATGGCTTCGTGCTCTCTATTAGCAATCGAGTCCGTGATTAGTTCGAAGGGGCGATTTTTATTTACTCCCCTACTGATTTTTCGATTCACAGCTTCCAGGCCAAGGACAAAATTACTTGATTGGATTCGTTGCTCCTCGTGACTACGATATTGAGCTTTGTTACTATTAAAATGCCAATCATCTGCCGCTTTGTCAAAGTTCGCATCATCAAACATGTCAGGGCTTAGTTGTGCTTGGAAACTAGGAGCTGCGTCGGAGTTATGTGCTGTTCGATTTAAACTGCCTTGAGAGCGGGCGTCTGGCCGCGCAGATTTCTGACGCTGTGCAACTGTCTGCTGCGTTGGAGGGTTGAATCCCAAAAGAAGCTCGTTTTGTTGGATCGGTATTTGAGAAAAGCTATTTCTTTTGATGATGTCATGAAATGCGGTGAACAATCGATCGTCTAGAGGTTTATATTGCTTCGGATCGTTGGAACTTTCGTAACTGGCCTTACCGTCAGAGAAATTAAAGGCGAAAAGTTCGCCGTCGGAAGGTTTGGGCAGGGCATTCAAAAGTGCTTTTAACTGGTCCATCTCTTGCGGGGAATTTCCCAGCTGTTCAAATCGACCTGAGCCATCTAAATATTCTCGGATTACCCGAACTCGATATCTTTTTCCCGTTGACTGATCAACGTAGACATGTGTGAATCCAGGCTTGTCCGGTTGAATAAGAAGTTTGTGACCAAAATTTTGTGCCGGTGAGGGATGCAAGACCGGAGCGGCTGCGGAAGCTGCCGATGCTGCGGTCGATGATGCTGCGGCTGAAAATGAGGGAGGAAATGAAAATGAGTGGGGATGAGATAAGCTTGCAGTTGCGGAGGAATGGGGAAATGCGGCCGATGAAGAGCCTCCGCCGCCAAAACCAGTATGAGAAAAGGTGTGGGAAGCAGAGCTGCTTGCAGATGAAAAGTGGGGAAGATCTGATGGAGTAGCATATAAACTGCTGTGAGTACTTGTTGAAGAGCCTGCGAATGCCGTTGAATAAGGTGTTGGAAAGCCAGTGTAAGAAGAAGAGGCGGTAGCGAAAGGCGAAGAGGGGCTGCCATGGGCAAAACTATGAACTGATGAAGCTGTTGCGGCAAGTGGAGTAGAGGCGGTGCTTGAGGCGAATGCGCTTGCGGTTAAAGGCGAAGCTGAAGAACTTGCAGCGGCGACGCTAGAACTTGAAGTAGATGATGACATCATAGTTATTAAAAATGTAAATTAATTTAATGTTAATTATAACATAGATGTGTTTAATAATCAATTATTTTGTGCGTGGGGTGGGGTGCTTAAGTGGCTGGAAATGAATGGGACTAGCGCGATTTTTCAAAAAGGGCTATAAACTTGTGGGTCCAAGTAATTGGAGGCTCCATGAGAAATCTTTCACTGCAGGCAATCGCTCAGGCTTTGGGCGTCGTTTTAGATTCTGATTTGCAAGTCGCTGGTTATCAAATAGATAGTCGGTTGGTCCAGGCCGGAGATCTCTTCTTCGCACTAAAGGGAGAGAAGACCGATGGCCATCGCCATTTGAAGGAAGTGAGAGCGAAGGGGGCCGTTGCGGCGGTCGTATCGAAGAGCTATGAGGGGCCCGCTTTTGGGCTCGTTTTAGTGCCGGTCGAGGATGTCGCTGAGAGTTTGAGGGAGCTGGCGAAGTGGTCTTTGAGCCTGAAAGAGGCGCAGATTATCGGGATCACCGGCTCAGTTGGAAAGACGACGACGAAAGAGTTTGTGGCGGCGCTGCTCGAGGGGAAGTTCCGGGTGTACAAGACGCCGGGGAGCTACAACACGAAACTCACGCTGCCGATGACTGTGTTGAACCGGACCGATGAAGAGGTGCTGGTTTTAGAGATGGGGATGAGCGAGCCGGGCGATATTGCCAGGCTGGTCGAGATCGCTCCACCCGATATCGCTGTTTTGACCAAGGTGGCACTGGCCCACGCGGCGTTTTTCCCCGGTGGAATCGAGGAGATCGCGAAGGGGAAAATGGAGATTTTTTCCCATCCGAAAACAAGGGCGGCGATTTTCCCGTTCGGAATGAGTGTGGAGACGAAGGGGCAGAAGGTGAACTTTTCCCTGGAAGAGCGGAGCGCCGATTATTTCCTCTCGTTTGCGGAAGGGAGATTTTATGTGGATGAACGGGGCGTGAGAGCCTATCAGTTCGACTTGCCGTTCCGCGAAAGCCATCTGCTCCACAATTTTTTGGCTGCAGTCGCAGTGGCGCGGCAGATGAAGATGGAGTGGGATGAGATCAATAAGCAGATTGGACAGTTGAAGCTGCCAAAGATGCGCTTCGAGCAGTTTGAGCGGGATGGGGTCCACTTCGTGAATGATGCATATAACGCCAACCCCGAATCGATGCGGGCCGCACTGTCCAATTTGCCGCAGCCGAAAGAAGAGGGGAAGCGGATCGCAGTGCTGGGTACGATGCGGGAACTCGGCTCTTTTTCTGAGGAGTCGCACAGGGAGATCGGCCATTTTGCGCAAAAATACGCCGACCATCTGCTGGTACTCGGCGAAGAAGCGAAACCTCTCTGTGAGGCATTTTCCGAAGTGAAAAAGCCGGCGGAACATTTCATGAGCCACAAAAAATTGGCCCAAAGGCTGGCCGAGTTGATGCGTCCCGGCGACGTCGTGCTGATCAAAGGATCGCGCGGCATGGAGTTGGAAAAAATCTTCGAATTTTTGGCTTAACATGCTCCTTCTTTTCGCTGAATTCTTGCGCGAGCTCGGTTGGAAAATCCCGTTGGCGTTCACCTACTTTTCGACGCGGATGATTTTGGCTGCGGCGACGGCCCTTTTGCTGACGATTGTCTTGGGACCGAGGTTCATCAAGAAACTCTATGAGTTGAAAATCGGCCAGTCGATCCGGAGCGTCGAGGAGTGTCCTTTGCTTGCGGAGCTCCACGGGAAGAAAAAAGATACGCCGACAATGGGGGGCGTGTTGATCCTCTCGTCGATGGCGATTTCTCTTTTATTGTGGATGGATTTGAGCAATGTCTTCACCTGGATTTTGCTTTTGACGACGGTGGTGCTGGGGTTTTTAGGAGGAAGAGATGACTACCTGAAACTCCGCTACAAGAATAGCAAGGGGCTGAAGGCGAAAAAAAAGATGCTCTGCCAGGTCGGATTTTCGGCGCTGATCGCCCTTTATCTTTTGTATCCGCCGCTGACGAAAGCGGGGGAGAAGATTTTTAAAGCTCCGACGGCGAAAGAGCAGGTGAAGGCAGTCGGGACGAAGACGCTGGCGACCGATGAGTACATCGTCCGGTTTTATGTTCCGTTTTACAAGGGGCCTGTCGCGACGCTCGATGGTTCGCTGAAAATTTTAGCGTTTTTCTTGATCATCTTTGTGATCACTGGCTCTTCGAATGCGGTGAATTTGACCGATGGGCTCGATGGTCTTGCGGCCGGGTGTTTGGTGATGGTTTCTCTGGTGCTGGGGCTTTTTGCCTTCTTATCGAACCACATCGATCTCGCGAGGTACCTCAATATTTTGTACATCGAGGGGAGCGGGGAGATCGCGGTCTATTTGTTGACGCTCGCCGGAGCCGCTTTGGGATTTTTGTGGTACAACGGCTATCCGGCGCAGGTTTTCATGGGGGATACCGGATCGCTTGCGCTGGGAGGAATCCTCGGCGTATCCTCGGTTTTATTGTGCAGAGAGGCGATTTTGGCTGTGGCTGGGGCGATTTTTGTGGCGGAGGCCCTCTCGGTGATCTTGCAGGTGTTGAGTTACCGGTACAGAAATAAGAAGCGGATTTTCCTCTGCGCCCCTTTGCACCACCATTTCGAGTACAAAGGGTGGCCCGAGACAAAAGTGGTGATCCGTTTCTGGATCGTGAGCCTTCTTTTTGCGATCATCGCCGTATCGTCTTTGAAACTTCAATGAGGATGAGAGGATGAAATGAAAGATCTCGTGATCGGGTTGGGGATTAGCGGAAAAGCCTCTGCTGCGTTTTTGCTCAAGAGCGGGCGGAAGGTGATCGGCGCGGATAAGAAGGCCGAGTCGCTGAAATCGGAGCCGTTAGTGAAAGAGGGGCTCGAGTTGATTATCGATCAGGGGCCGTTTCCAAAGGTAGATCGGGTGATTCTTTCACCTGGCGTCTCTCCCGAACATCCGTGGGTGAAAGAGGCAAAAAGGCTCGGGATCGAGGTGGTGGGAGAGATTGAGCTCGCGCTCAGACACCTGAAGAACCGGTGCGTCGGCGTGACGGGAACGAACGGGAAGACGACGACGGTTCTCTTGATCGCCCATATTTTGAACAGCGCGAAAATTCCGGCGCTCGCTTTGGGCAACGTGGGGGATAGCTTATCGGGCTATCTGCTCGAGCCGAACCGGGGCGAAGTGTTGGTTTTGGAGCTGAGCTCTTTCCAGCTTGAGACAATGGAGAGTAAATGTCTTGAGGCGGCTGCATTGCTCAATATCACCCCTGATCATTTGGACAGGTATGCTTCGATGAAAGAGTATGCCGATGCGAAATTTAGGATCGGAAAATGTGTAAAAGCGGGCGGAAAGTTTTGGGTGTCGAAGGCGGTGAAAGAAATTTATGGGGGCGAGGGAGAAGTTTTCGACCCGTCAGCTGAGTATGCTCCATGGAGCGATGAGAAGATCGCAGCGATTTCGATGCTCAGATATATCCAATTGGGCGTGCCAGAAAAGCAAAATGTTCAAGCGGCCTATCAGATTTGCAAAGGCCTTGGCGTTTCGGACCTTGAGTTCCGGCGAGGACTGGAAACGTTTAGAAAACCGGCCCACAGGATCGAGTGGGTAGATGAAAAAAATGGAGTCACCTTTTATAACGACAGTAAAGCGACGAACATCGATTCAGTGATGCACGCTGTGAGCCTTTTCGAAGGTCCGCTGATTTTATTGGCGGGCGGCTACGATAAGGGGGCTTCCTATAAGCCTTGGATCGATTGTTTTCAGAGCAAAGTGAAAATGATTATTGCTTTTGGCGGCGCCGCGTCTAAAATAGAAGCTGAACTCAAAGATGCATTCCGGCTGACCCGGGTGGGAACTTTGGATGAGGCGGTGCGGTTAGCTGCGATCCGAGCGGAAAAGGGGGATTCGATCCTCCTTTCGCCCGGGTGTTCAAGCTATGATCAGTTCCGCAACTATGAGCATCGGGGCGATGAATTCAAACGCCTCGTAAAAGGATTGGTATGAACCGGAAAAACACGATCTTGATCGCAGTGATGGTGAACGCGGGACTTTTGGTCCTCCTCCTCATCACCGCCCTAACCACTCAGGAGGAGATCCTCTCTTCCCCATCGATCCAGATGGCCGAATCGGCGCCCGCGCTGCCGAAAGTGGAGCCGATCGAGATGTCAAAACCCCTTTTCGTCGAATCGGCCGACCAGACTCTTCGGCAACCGGCGGCGCCAGCCCCCGAGGCAAAACCTATCGCGGTCAAACCGGCCGAAAAGCCAGCTCCTGTCGAAGCTCCCGTCGTCCACAATCTGCCGCCGGTAGCGGCCGTACAAGAGACGCCGCCAGCCCCTGAGCCGACAGCCGCGCCAGTAGTTGCCGCTGCGCCAGCCGCTCCGGCGCCCGACTTCTTCGTCATCGTCGTGAAAAAAGGGGACTCTCTCGACAAGATTGCAAAAGCCCACCACACGACGGTCGATGCGATCATCAAGATCAACCAACTCCCGAGCAGTTTCCTCCGGGTTGGACAACAGTTGAAGATCCCCGCTGAAAAAACCCTCTCTTCTGCGCCGAAGCCAAAGGCTCAGCCGATGAAAGAGGAGGGATCTCCCGAGTACTACATCGTGAAAGTGGGGGACAATCCCTGGACGATTGCGATGAAACACCACATGAAAGTGGAAGAGCTTCTCCGTTTGAATGGACTCAACGAAGAGAAGGCGCGCAAGCTTAAAGCGGGCGACCGCCTCCGAACGAGATGATGTTGTGAGCCGTTGTTCCCTCTGGTTGATTGTATCGACGGCTCTCCTTTTCTCCTTCGGGCTTTTGATGATTTTCAATACGACCTCGGCCGAAATCATCGACCGGGGCATCTCTACCAATACTCACGTCGTTTTGTTTAAACAGTTTTTTTATAGCGGCGTCGGAATTATTTTGGGGATCGCCGCCTACCGGATCGGCTACCAGGATCTCATCCGCTGGAGCGGATATCTCCTCTTTGCGATGACGATTGTCCTCGCCCTCCTTTTTGTCCCCGGCATCGGCCAATCGGTCAACGGCGCCCGCCGCTGGATCGTCTTCTTTGGCTACAGCTTCCAACCATCTGAAACGGTCAAATTGCTGATCCCGATCTATTTCATCTACTGGTTTTTGAAACAAAATCAACCGATCGAATGGAAACCCTTTTTGAAGGTGCTCGGAATCATCTCGATTCCAATCGGCCTGATTTTGCTCGAGCCCGACAACGGGACGACCGCCATTATTTTTGGCACTTTAGTTGTGCTGTTCCTTTTGACGAAGATCCGTTGGGCTTACTGGGCGCTCCCCTTGATGGTTCTGATTGGGATCGGCGGGATCGCCGCCTATCAGATGCCCCACGTCCACAGCCGGATCCAGATCTATCTCCACCCGGAGCTCGATCTGAAAGGGAAAGGGCACCAGCCGTACCAGGCGAAAATCGCCGCCGGTTCAGGCTCGGTTTTAGGACGCGGCCTCGGCGAGAGTTTGCAAAAGCTCAACTATCTCCCCGAAGCTCGCAACGACTACATCGCGGCAATCTACGCTGAAGAGACGGGATTTGTCGGCATCTTGGCCCTCATCTGCCTCTACATGTCGTTCGCCTACGCAGGATTCCTCATCGCGATCCGGGCTCCCGATCAGGAGGGATTTTTGCTCGCCTCAATTTTGACATTTTTAATTTCGATCCAGGCCTTTTTGAATCTCGGGATCGTGTCGGGACTTTTGCCGAGCAAAGGGATGACCCTCCCGTTCTTTTCGCAAGGGGGGAGTTCGCTGATGGCGAATACAATAGCCCTTTTCATCCTCCTCAACATCGGAAAAAAAGCCCACCAAGCTGCTGAATTATGAGACTGTCCCACTACTCGCGTGCCCCCTTTCTAAAACCGCTTTGTCGTCCTACTTATCAAGTATGTTCGACAAAGCGGTTTCAAAAACTGCAAAAAAATCTTTCAAAAATCATCGCACGGGAATAATGGGATAGCCTCATGAAGAAAAAGATCTTGATTGCGGCGGGCGGCAGCGGCGGCCATCTTCTCCCAGCCCAACAGCTCGCCCTCTTGCTAAAGAGCGATTCAGAAATCCTCTTTGCTGGACTCTACTTGTCGAAGAGCCCCTTTTTTCAGAGGGAAGGTTTCGATTTTCAAGAGATCTCGTCCGCTCCTTTGTCGAATTTGCTCCGATTTTGTTTTCGTGGAGCGAAAGGTTTCTTCCAGAGCCTCAAACTCATCCTCTCTTTCAAGCCCGACATCGTCGTCGGTTTCGGCAGCTACCACTCCTTTCCCGTCTTGGCGGCAGCAGCCCTTTTGAAAAAGAAGATCGTCCTTTATGAGGCCAACTGCATCTTAGGCAAAGTCAACCGCCTCTTTTCTCCCTTCGCAGAAAAAATCGCCTACCAATTTCCGATTCCTGGAAAAAACGGCGTAAAATTTACACCGGTCCCTTTTTTCCCGTGGATTTTATCCCCCAAGAAATATAGCCGCGACGAAGCGATCCGCGCCTATGGACTCGACTCTTCGCGCCCAATCTGCCTCGTATTTGGCGGATCTCAAGGAGCATCGTTCCTAAACCAGGCGGCGCCCGAAGCGCTCGCAGGATGCCAAGCGATCCATTTTACAGGAAGAGAGGAGACGGCCGAAATTGTCCGGAAGGACTACCAGAAACTTGGAATTAAAGCCGCTGTGAAAGGGTTTGAGACCGACATGGCGAAAGCCTACGCCGCCGCCGATTTTGCCCTCTGCCGGAGCGGAGCCGGGACGACCGCCGAGTTGATTCGCCACCGGATGCCGGCCGTCTTAGTCCCATTCCCGCAAGCGGCGGAAGATCACCAGAGCGCAAACGCCCGGTATTTCTGCGAGATCGCAAAAGGGGGGCTCTGGCTCAGACAGAGCGAGCAAGAGCGGCTGCAAAGCTCAATCGAAGAGTGTAAAAACCGATTGGGAGAGCTGAGAGAATCTCTCCAATCTTTCAACCAAAACAAAGGAACCGGCCGCGACTTGGCCGACCTCGTCCGGGAAACAATATGAACTATCATTTCATTGGCCTAGGTGGAATTGGGATGAGCGCCCTCGCTCGAATTTTGCTCCAAAAAGGGGATAAAGTCCGCGGGAGCGATCTCCGCTCGAGCCCCCTTTTAGATGATTTACAAAATGAGGGGGCCGAAGTGCAGATCGGCCACTCGGCCGACGCAGTGAGCGGTGAAACTACGATTGTCTATAGCACCGATGTCAAAGGGGAAAATGTCGAGTTCCTCCGCGCCCAAGAGCTCAACCTTCCGATGATGCACCGATCTGATTTGCTCCATCTTCTGATGAAGGGGAAAAAGCCACTTCTTATCACGGGCACGCACGGCAAGACCACCACGACGGGACTTTTGGCAAAAGTATTGATGGAAGCGGGGTTTGATCCCTCCTTCGTCGTCGGTGGGATCCTCCATGGACTCAAAACGAATGGGAAAGCGGGGAGTGGAGACTATTTTGTCGCAGAAGCCGACGAGAGCGACGGCTCATTTTTAAAGACCCCTTCCTACGGTGCAATCGTGACGAATCTCGAAGATGAGCACCTCTCTTATTGGAAAGGGGCGAAAGAGCTCGATCAAGGGTTCGCCCGCTTTTTTGCCCAAGTACAGAAGCCGGAGCACCTTTTTTGGTGCGCCGACGATGAGCGGCTCGCCTCCCTATCGCCCCCTGGATTTTCCTACGGTTTTTCGAAGAAGGCCGACTGGCGGATCGAGCGGTTCCAGCAAGGAGAGAAGGGGGTCGCCTTCAATCTTTGCAACGGGACATCGACCTACCCAACGATCGAAGTATCGCTCTTTGGAAGGCACAACGCCCTCAATGCCGCCGCTGTGTTTGCCCTTGCTCTCAGTTTAAACGCCGATGAAGCGTCGATCCGGAAAGGGTTGAAGAGCTTTTCGGGAGTGGCCCGACGCTTGGAGTTCAAAGGGGAATCTCACCGAGTTCAGCTCTTCGACGATTACGGCCACCATCCGACCGAGATCGCCGCCACCATTTCGGCCTTGAGAGGGCGCGTTGGAGAGAGGCGGCTCATCGTCGTATTCCAACCCCACCGCTACTCCCGCGTCCGGGATCTGTTTGAAGAATTTTTCACCTGCTTTCACGATGCCGACGAAGTCGTTTTGACCGACATCTACAGCGCGGGCGAGGCTCCAATCGAAGGGATCACAACGGCGGGTCTTTACATGCGGATGAGGGAGAAACTCGGAGCGAAGCTCCATTACTTATCGCGCCTCCACCTCGAAACGGGAGTCGCCCAGATGTTGAGGCCCCACGACGTCGTATTGACGATCGGAGCAGGCGACGTGACGAAAACCGGAGAGCCGATCCTCCGCCACCTCGCGGAGCGGTCGCCGAAATGGCGAGTCGGGCTTATTTTCAACGCGGCCTCGCTGAATTCAGCCAAAAGTTTTTCCCAATCGCTCGATCCCTCGATTTATGAAGCCAAACTCTTTGGGGTCACCGAAGAGGGGAATTGGATTTGCGAACCTGACGCTTTCGACAAAATCGAACAGAAAATCCACCTCTCCGAATCGCCCAAAATTTCGGCGGCCGTTCTTGAATCCCTGACTCTATGCGAAATCGTCTTCCCCTTCTTCTTAGGCGTCCAAGGATTGCTCGAAGTGATGAAGATTCCGTACGCCGGTTCAACCCAAGCCTCGGCTGAATTTTGCAAAAATCGGCTCTGGCTCCAATCGATTGCATCCGATTGCGGCCTCCCTTTCCGGGAAAGCGGGAACATCGTCTCCTTTTTTGTCTGCGGCCCGCTCCTTTCTCAAGACCCGCACGTCCGCTCGCTCTATCGAGCATCGGGCTGCCGAGGCCTTCTCCGAATCGAGCTCTCTACAGACAGCGACGGCTACTTCGGCCTCCATTCTATCGAACCATTCCCTCCGTTCGATTGGAACCGGGACCTTTGCGACCAATTAGCCATCTCCGCTCTCCGAGCTAGATGTTCTGTTGGTCTATAATCCCCGATCCATTAAAATAACCGTTATGTCTACGAATTGGACTATGAAGCAGGCCCTTTTCTGCCTCATCGGCTCGACCACTTTGACGTTGGTGTTGAGCTTGGGTGGGTACTGGGGCTACAAACAATGGAAACTGAGGCGGATGACCGATGAGAAGTGCCGCATCGTCGCCATCGTCCAAACGGGTCCAGAGAAAGAGGCCCTAAAAACTTCTTATCTCGCAGAACTCTTGAACCTCTCCGCCGATGTGCCGACGCAGCTTTATGCATTCGATCTGAAAAAAGCCACCGCCAAGCTCTTGTCGTCTCCCCTGATCTCCAGTGTCCAGATCAAAAGGGTTCCTCCAGGTACTTTATACATCGATTACACGGTCCGCAAGCCTACAGCTCTTTTGGCCGACTACGGCAATACAGCGATCGACAAAGAGGGGTTCCTTTTCCCCGTGGCTCCCTTCTTTTCACCGAAACAACTGCCAGAAATCTATCTTGGCCTTCCCCCATTCGGCGCTCCAGAAGATTCGATGGATCGAAAGGGCGGCGCTTGGCGCACCCCGGTGAAAAATAAATATCTTTCACTCGCTTTCGAACTCCTTCAGTTCCTCGAAGATTCTCCGTGGAAAGAGGGGATGAGGATCAAGCGGATCGACGTCTCGAACGCCTTTGCCCCGAGCCTTGGCCAACGTGAGATCGTTTTGATTGCAGAAGATGAACTGAGTTTTAGCGAGTCAGATCAAAAAGAGATCGTCTGCATTTTCCCGAAAATTCTCCGCCTCGCTCCCAAAGATTACAGGGCGCAGCTCGGCAATTTCTTTTCTTTGCGGAAGACGATGCAAGACGATTATAGACGCCAATTAGTCTCGGTGAAAGAAGGAGGCCGTTTTGCTCCAAGGATCATCGATTTAAGAATCCCGCAACTCGCATTCATAGATAATAGATAGGAGACAATTGCAAAATTCCCAAGGCCGGGAGTTTTGCAACCGCCTCAGAATTTTATTTTGGTTGGCTCAATCTAGAAACCAAGATCTGAGCTTTTTCCAGCTCATTGAGAGCGTTCGCCGCTTCGATCTTTTCTTGCCGGAGATTTTCTTTTAGATTAGCTGCAGTTTGATTCGACGATTTACTTTGACTTTGATCCATGAAAGTCGACATAGCTTCGAGCTCTTTTAATTTCTTTTGAAGACCCTGCTGAAGACTAGGATAGATCTGTTGGAACTTGGACGCTGTTTCGCCGATCTCTTTTTGGAGAGATTGGCATGTCTTTGCGAGGAATCTTTGGCGCGAAACTAACGATATAATCAAAAAGAGGCTGCCGACGAGCGGGGCGACTCCGATCGCATAGCCTAAATTTGGAGGCTGAAGCCCATCTCTTTTCATCAATTGCGTGTAAGCTATGTAAGAGCCGATGTTAAAGAGGAGGAAACCGGCAATCAGGGCCACGCCGCCGAATGGGTTGAAAAAAAAGGTTCCGATGATCGCGGCAATGAGAACAGTCTTCATGATCCCGATTGTGAGGGCCATGGTCCGGTTGATCGGCTTGTTCTCCTCTTTCTTTTCCAGCCGCTGGCTGATTTGATTGAGCGTCTCGATTTTCCCTTTCCAATCGAATTGGAGAGGAGCCGTCTCTTGGGAAATATGCTGGAACAGATTTAAGTCCGCAATACCGAAGGAGGGGATGTCATTGGAGTTAATTTCCAAATTATTAGAATGAATCGATATTGAATATACGCTCATAAAATCTCTTGTTTGTCAGATTATTATAATAGTTAAGTAAATTAATTCAAGTCATCAAACTCTTTTTGTTGAAAAATAATTAGTTTAAATAGAATATTGAATAAATAATTATTGGTTTTTTTATGCTTAAAACGATTTGTTTAAATATGATCGTCAAAAATGAGAGTAAGGTGATTCGCCGCTGTCTCGAGTCGATCATCGATTACATCGACTACTGGGTGATCGTCGATACCGGGTCCACCGACGGGACCCAAAAGGTCATCCAAGAGGTTTTAAAGGATGTCCCAGGAGATCTCTATGAGAGGCCTTGGGTCGACTTCGCCCATAACCGGAACGAGGCTCTTTATCTCGCGAAAGGGAAGGGAGATTACATTCTTTTCATCGATGCCGACGACCAGATGATCTTCTCAAAACACTTTCAAAGGCCCTTCTTAGACGCCGATTGCTATTTAGTGAGCTATCATAAAAAAACGTGTAATACTCACCGGATCTTATTGATCAACACCAAGCTCTCCTGGAACTGGTCGGGAGTCGTCCACGAGGCGCTCGAAACTCTCGACGACAAAAAGGTGGCGATTTTCCCCGATGCGTATCAGGAAGCGGGGGACGATGGTTTCCGTTCACAGGACCCAGAAAAGCATGAGAAAGATGTCAGGATGCTCGAAGAGGTGGTAGAGAAAAATCCCAACGATAGCAGGGCGTTTTTCCATCTCGGCGTTTTTTGCGAAGAGGCGTTTAACTACACTCTAGCGCTCAAGTATTATACAAAGAGGGCCGCGATGGGAGGGTGGGATCAGGAGGTCTATTATTCTCTCTTTCGGATTGGAGGGTTGCAGGAGAAATTAGAGATGAACCCCGAGTTATTTTTAGAAAGCTATCAAAAGGCCTACGATTATCGCCCGTCGAGAGCTGAGCCCCTTTTCTATATGGCCCGCTATTACTTGAAGATGGGTGACTACAACAAGGCCTACGAGTTGACCAGGAAGTGTTTGGACATACCGCTGTCTCAGGATAGCATCTATGTGATTAGGGCTGTTTACGACTATTGGGCTCTTTGCCTGTATGCCGACTGCGCGTTCTATTTAGGCAAACATTCGGAAGCTTTAGAAGCTTACAGAATCCTCCTCAAGAACCCCGACCTCCCTCCGGAAACTAGAATTTTAGTCGAAAAGAATAGGGCGAATCTTTTGAGCAGGAGAGAGAGTGGGAAGAGTCCCACTCTCTTCCCAAAATTTAAGCGTCTTTAGGCAGGTATTTATTGAGAATGGTCTCTGTGATTGCGCTGGTTGTGTGGTAGAGGAGGGCCCAAGTAGCGCCGCCTACGACGATCCCTAACACGGGATTTCCGCTGAAAATACCTGTGATGACTGCTGCAGCAATCGCGAGGATAGCTGATGCGAGCATGATCATCCGGTTTGCAAAGTTAATTTTTTCCTTTTTCAGGTCTTTGAGCGGCTTCGCAAGGTCGATGACTTCAGAAGCTTGCGAATCAAATGAAAAGCTTGACTGTTGCGAATGGACTGAGTGAGCTGGGGAAGCTACTGCGGCTGGGCTGGACATATTGAACCTCATTTTATGGATTGTTTGCCCGGAAAGTATACAAATGGGGGGAAAAAAAGGAACCAAAAAAATCAATGCAGGAGGGAGGACTCCATTAAAAATTGAATTCAATCTGTGGGTTGAGTATTCTGAGGGCAAAAACCTATTACAAGAGAGCTGTCTCGCGAATTCACAACGAAGCGGCAGCCCTGCAAGCCCTAAAAGAGAGACCTATGGAAGAATTTGTAGCCTACTTAGTGAAAAATATGGTCAATCAACCAGACCAAGTCGATATCCGATCCATGGAAGGACAAAGCGGACTTTTGATCGAAATTCGAGTTGCTCCAGAAGATGTAGGTAAAGTAGTAGGACGCAAAGGGAATGTCATCCGCTCGCTTCGTACGCTGGCGATGACGATCGGCGCTCGTTTAGGCCGCCGAATCCATCTTGAAATCGTCCAATAAGGGGGCGCCATGAGCGTAGGAATTAAAATCGAACTTGAGGAGATCGATCAGAAGATTGTTCTCAGGATCGATGGCCGTATCGATGCGGCCTCCTCATCTGTACTCGAAAGAAAGATCAACAAATTGATCGATGAGCACCAGATCCATCTCTTGCTCGACTTCAGCCAAGTCGATTATTTGAGCAGCGCTGGCATGCGGGTTCTTTTGGCTTCGCTGAAGAGAATCAAAGCGAAGAAAGGGATCTTTGGAATTTTTTCTGTTGCTGAAGATGTGAGCGAGATCATCCGACTTGCTGGTTTCGACAAGATTCTTCTCATTTTTCCCAACGAGAAGGAAGCGCTCCAGTACGGATCATAAGGGTGTGTTTGAGTGAAGCAAGCCCTGATATCGAAGCATCCGCTGACGCAGAAAAAGAAGCTTCCTGAAGATGGAAAGAAGAAGAGGGTGATTGTCATTGCCGGTCCAACCGCATCTGGCAAAACCCAGCTTTCTCTTTCCCTCGCTCAAGCGATCGGCGGCGAGATCGTCTCGGCCGATTCGATGCAAGTCTATCGAGGGATGGATATCGGCACAGCCAAGGCCTCTCCAGAAGAGCGGGGTCTTATTGCCCACCACATGATCGACATCTGCGATCTCGACGAGAATTTCAACGTAGCCGAATTTTATTACCGCTGCCAAGACACCTTTCATGAGATAGCCGCCCGGGATAATGTCCCCATCGTGGTCGGAGGCTCTGGCTTCTACATCCACGCGCTCCTCTACGGCCCTCCCGCAGGCCCTCCCTCTAGTCCCGACGTCCGAGATCTGCTCGAGAGGCAGATGAGGGAACTGGGCCCCGAAGTCCTCTTCGAGCGGCTCCAGATGCTCGACCCCCACTATGCCAAGACCATTTCGGAAAGAGACCGGCATAAAATCGTTCGAGCTCTTGAGATCATAGCCCTTTCAGATCGAAAAGTGAGCGAATTTCCAAAAGCCGACCGGCTCCAGGAGCAAGATTTCGATTTTCGCTGCTGGTTTATCTATTATCCCCGCGACAAACTCTATTCGCGCATCGAACTTCGCTGCGAGGAGATGGTTCGCAAGGGCTTTGTCGAAGAAGTTCGCGCCCTCGAGCAAAGGGGGCTCAGGCTCAACTCTTCGGCTGCTCAAGCGATTGGTTATGCGCAGGCCCTCCGCTACCTCGATACGCCCCAATCCGACGCTGACTACCAAGAGTTCATGACCCAGTTTAAAAAGGCTTCCCGCCACTACTCCAAGCGCCAGTTTACCTGGTTCCGCAAGGAGCCGATCTTCCGCTGGCTCAACATAGCCGAATATCCCACCGACCGGATCAAAGAGCTCATCCTCCAAGATTTCGAACAAGGTATGTAAGCCGCGCTTCGCGGCGTATCCTGTTCCCTGTTTTAATCCAGAGAGGCGGCTCTCAAAATTCCCGGCCTTGCGAAAATGGCTTAAAGGGGCCGTTTTCCCAAGACCGGGAATTTTGCAATTGCCTCCAGAGTACAGGATACGCCGCAAAACGGGGCTTATATGATGACGCCGCAAGGCGCGGCTAATGATAGGCATGATGCAGGGCTTTCGCCCCGCACCCCAAATAAAACTATGGGGCGTGCCTCCCTTTTACTTATCATTATTTTTTTGAATTTGAGGGGAGAAGGAGAAAAGGCTTTTAAGAAATAGCCGGATAGAGTAAATTTCTTCATGCATTCTCTTTTTCTATTCAAAGGCGTAAATTATGAGTTTTCCTTCCGATTCTTCCTTCTCAGAACTAGAACCAACACCTGGAACCGAACCCGCTGAGGCGGATGGTGCAAAAAAGGAAATGAGCCAGGCTTATCAGCAGTTTGCTGAAAAGCTCTCGACTTTCCCCACCCCCGAGGAGAAAATCTCCCACGGCCTCCTCTTCATGCGGAATTCAATCTCTCAAGAGGGCAGCCCCCGCTTCCGCGAATTCTGGGAAGCGAGAAAGCTAATGCTCCCGTGTTTCAAGGAAAACATCAACCCAGCCATCCGTTCAAAATTGTGGGGCGAATACGTCGAGCTGACCGTCGAAGCCCGCCGCCTCAAAGAAATTTTGGAAGAGCAGAGCGCGTTTGCCATGGAGCAAATCGACCTCGCCATCCAGGCGCTGGAAAAGGATGTAAAGAACTTCGAAGAGCTGTTAGTTCAAACTGGGGAAATTGCATTTCCTCAAAATTGCCTAACCATTAAGCAAAAAACTTCGTCTTACAATAAGATCCAGAGAGAGTTGAACTTGCTCAACACCCTCGCAAGCCGCCTCAACGGTTTGAGAAAAGAGATTTTGAAGACCGAGATGAGAATCCGGTTCAAGACGAAATTCTTCAAGCGCTTGTCGGAACTAGGCGACCACATCTTCCCCAAACGGAAAGAACTGATTGAGTCGATCAGCGGCGAATTCGAAAAAGATGTTGAGTCGTTTGTCGGTAAACATTTCAAAGAGGGACAAGTCGTCGGCGCTCCTTACTATGCCTTGAGAGAGGAAATTAAGGCGCTGCAGGGAATGTCCAAGATTTTGACCCTGAGCAGCGGTTGCTTCAGCAGAACTCGCCTAAAATTGAGCGAATGCTGGGATCTCGTCAAAGCTCTTGAAAAAGAGTACAAAAAAGAGGCGAATATCAAGCGGCAGGCCTCGTCTGAAGTGAGACAGCAGTTTGAGACGAAGATCGAAGAGCTCAAAGGCAAATCGGTTGAGATGGCTTTGAATGAACTCGACAAGGCGATCGACGAAATCTTGAAGGAGATGAGAGATGTCGAACTTCAACGCGAAGATGTGAGATTCTTGAAAGATGAGCTGGCCAAGCTCCGCGCGCCGCATCTTTCAGCTCTAGAACAGAAAGCAAAAGAACTCGAGCTGGCTGAAAAAGAGAAGCTCCGCTTGAAGCGCGAGCAGGTTTCCCAGTTGAAAGAGCGGATTGCTACGCTGACGAAAGAGGGCGGCCGGATGGAAGTTGAAGAACTTACACAGGCTTTTGCTGATGTAAGAGAGCAGATCGAGCAGCTCGAAATTTCTAAAATGGAAAAGCAGCAGTTCGAGCGTTCGCTAAGACCTCTCAAAGATCTCGTAGCCGATCGGAAAGAAAATTCATTGCTCCACTTGACCGACGACCAGAGGCAGAATCTCGAAAATCTCCGCACAGTTTTGCAGCAGAAAAAACAGCGGCGCCAAGAGATCAAAGAGCAGCTTGAAGCCTACCGCAAAGCGCTCGGCAGTTCGGGGCTCGATTTCGAAAAAGCCATGTCATTCCGCGAACTAGCTGACCAAGAGAGGGTCTCACTTGAGAAAGCCAACGCAGGCATCGATGAGATCGAGAAAAAGATAGCAGAACTTGAAGGGTGAGGTGAACCCTCGCCTTCAAGTTTTCGATCTAGACGGGACTTTATTACGCGGCACCTCTAGTTTTCGTTTCTTCTTCTACTTAATTTCAAAACGGCGGCTTCCTCTTAGATCTACTGTGAGGGCAGTCGCCTTTTTCATTTTATTTCGGATGGGTCGATTATCTGTATCTGATCTCCACCATCGAGTGTTCGATCTCTTTTTAAAGGGAAAATCGAAGCGGATGTTTGTGGAAGTCGTCGAGCCGTTTTTAGATCTCGTCTTCATCAAAATGTTAAATTCCACAGTGGTATCGAAAATACATCATTCGAAATCGCTTCTCCTTTCCAGTTCGCCCGATTTTTTAGTAGGACCTATTGCACAGAGGCTTGGGATCGAAAATTGGCAAGCAAGTGAATATGCCGTTGACAAAGAGGGAAATTTCTGCAAAATTTCTTCCCTAATTGAAGGTCGCGAGAAGCTTCGATTGACCCGTTGTTTTGCACAGCGAGAATCGATCTCTCCCGCTCAAATCGCTGCCTACTCCGACAGCGATGACGATTTGCCCCTTTTGGAGTGGGTTGGATTTCCCTATGCAGTGAGGCCCAATCGGCCCTTGCAAAGAGCCGCCGCAAAGAGGGGTTGGAAGATATTATTGTAGGAAGACCATGAACGCCCGCTTAGAATCGATCCGATCCATCGGAAAAAAATCACCTGCACATCTGAAATCGGGACACAATAAACAGTTAAACGAATTTGGGTCCCACGTTTTTGACCGGAGTTCGATGGAGCTCCTCTTGCCCAAAAAAGCGCTAGAAAATCTCATGAACGCGATTGAAGGGCGCGAAAGGTTAGATCCATCGCAGGTCGATGCGATTGCTGAGGTATTGAAAGATTGGGCGATTCAACATGGAGCCACCCACTATACGCATTGGTTTCAACCCTTGACCCACTCTGCTGCCGAAAAACACGATTCATTCCTCTCTTGGAATTCAGAAGGGCAGCCGATCGAAAGATTCCGCGGCAAAGAGCTTATCCAAGGGGAACCTGACGCCTCTTCATTCCCATCTGGAGGGCTCCGCTGCACCCACGAGGCGCGCGGCTACACGGTGTGGGATCCCACAACTCCTCCCTTTTTGTGGACAGGCGGAGATGGCGTTACGCTATGCATCCCTTCCGTATTTTTCTCCTGGAAAGGGGAGGCGCTCGACCACAAATTGCCGCTGCTCCGCTCGGAACAGAAAATCCAAGAAGCGGGGTTGAGGCTTCTTAAATTCTGCGGAGTTGAGGCGAGGGCTGTTTATTCCACATTGGGCGCCGAGCAAGAGTATTTTGCGATTGACCGATCCCTTTATCTATTGCGTCCCGATCTGAGTTTGGTTGGTAGAACTGTTTTTGGCGCCAGGCCCCCGAAAGGACAAGAGCTTGAAGACCACTATTTTTCCTCAGTGAAAGATCGCGTTCTTGCCTACATGCACGATTTTGAGCGGGAAGCGGCAAAGCTCGGCATCCCGCTGAAGACGCGCCACAACGAGGTGGCTCCTGCCCAGCATGAAGTGGCCCCGCTTTTTGAAAAGGCTTCGCTTGCTGTCGACCACAACTTGCTCCTCATGGAATTGATGCGCCAGACAGCTGTGAAGCACGATTTGGCCTGTCTATTCCATGAAAAACCTTTTGCTGGCATCAACGGCTCGGGAAAGCACTGCAACTGGTCGCTTGCGACCGATACAGGGCTCAACTTGCTCGATCCAAAAGAAAATAGCCTCCTCTTCCTAGCTCTCCTTACAGCCGTGATCCGGGCTGTCCATCACCACGCGACCCTCTTGAGGGCCACGATCGCCTCGCCAGGGAACGACCACCGGCTCGGCGGATCGGAAGCGCCTCCGACGATTCTCTCCGTCTATCTCGGAGAATCGCTCGAAAAACTCGTGAGCGATTTCATCCACGAGAGGATCGAACCGGAGAAACTGCCACGCCAGATCGATCTTGGCCTTTCCCATCTACCGCGCCATACCACTGATCGATCCGATAGAAATAGGACATCTTTCTTTGCTTTCACCGGCAATAAGTTTGAATTTCGAGCCGTCGGCGCCTCCGCCTCGTGCTCCTTCCCAATCGCGGCGCTCAACGCCATCGTCGCCGACAGCCTCCATCAGATTCTCGACGAGATGGAAAAAGCGGCTGCTTCAGCTAAAGGGGCCGATCAAAAATTTAAACTGTGCCTCCCAATCCTCCGGATGACTCTTCTCGCTTCCCAGCCCGTCATTTTTGGAGGAAACGGCTACTCGGCCGAATGGGAAAAAGAGGCTGAGAAGAGGGGATTGCCGAATATCCGGAAAAGCTACCACGCTTACGCAGCTATGCTCGATAAAAGCACCATCCGCGCTCTCACCGGCGTCTTGAGCGAGCACGAGCTCCACAGCCGCTACGAAATCCAAGTCGAGCAATATGCGAAGACGGTCCAAATCGAGGCCAACCTGATGATAGAGCTCTTCCGGACGCAGATTCTCCCCGCTGCTGTCACTTGGCAGGAGAAACTGGGCCGCTCGCTTGCAGTCCTCTCCGAGTTGAAGATCAACCCGGAAACTCGTCTTCTCGATCAGCTCTCCTCACTCGTCTCCCTCATCGGCGATTCCATCGCGGCGATCGACGAAGTGGAGCGGGTGGCCAAACAAACGGCCGATCTCGGCTGGGAAGCCAAGGCAAAAGTCTTTTGCGAACTCGCCTCTCCCAAGATGGAAGAAGCTCGACGGCTTATCGACCGGCTCGAAGCGGTTGTCGACAACGCCGTTTGGCCCTTGCCGAAATACCGCGAACTGCTGTTCATCATATGAAGAAAAAAATCGGCTTTTTTGGAGGAAGTTTCGACCCGATCCATTTCGGGCACATCTACCTCGCCCTGCAATTGGCGGAGGCGCACCATCTCGACTCCGTTTGGGTGTGTCCCGCCTTCACCTCTCCCTTCAAGTCGTCGCAAAATCCGCACCATCGGCTCAAGATGGTTCAACTCGCCGTTGAAGAGATCCCCCATTTCAAAGTACTTTCTACAGAGATCGACCGGGGCGGAACCTCATACACAATCGACACGATCCGATCTCTTTCCTCAGAAAACCAATACCATCTCCTCCTCTCCGAGGAGACGGCCCTCGAGCTCCCCCAGTGGAAGGAATATGAAGAGCTCATTCGGCTCGCCCCGCCGCTGATCGGCCAGCGAGGCTTAGCCTCTACTCAAAAAGGTCTTACCCCTACAAAGCGGATGGACATTTCGAGCACTGAGATCCGCTCCCGCCTCAAAAAAAATCTGTACTGCGGTCACCTAGTCCCAGCGAAAGCGCTGGACTACATCCATTCCCATCGCCTATACTCCTCGGGGTAGTCCTTACCAAGTAGTGCTTAAGATCTGCTTGCGGGGGTGAGTGATCTGCGGCGTCGCCCTGCATCGCCGACCCGCTGCGGGGTCGTCCGCTTCGGGAAAACCCCTGCGGGGCTCCTTGCAGCTCGATCACCCGCGCTTCGCATATCTCAAGCACCCCTCGGTAAGGGCTACCCTTTACCGAAATAAAAACCTCTTGGCCAAAAAAACAACTTTTCATATTTTCCAATTATGGGTAGGAATTCTCTGGATACATTAAACGACATAGCTCAAGTAATTTACGACAAAAAAGGTTCTAACATCCTAGCCCTCGACGTCCGAGGGATCTCGAGCATCACTGACTACATCTTGATTGCAGAGGGGAATGTGGACCGCCACGTTTCTTCGATCGGCAAATCGATTGTCGAGGAGCTCAAGCAGAAAGGGGAGACGCCGGTGCATACTGAAGGGTTGCAAAGCGGCGACTGGGCTGTGATCGACTACTGCGAAGTGATGGTCCACATATTCATGCCTGGCCTTCGCGAAAAATACTCTCTCGAGCGGCTCTGGGGGGACAGCAAGATCGTCGACCTCAACATCTCCATCACCAATCCCGCCATGGGCGAAAAAGGCTAACACAAACCCCGGACAGTCGAAGGGTCCGGTTCTCCGAGCGGCTTGATCGTATATACTTTTTTTTACCCGTTGTTTGTGGGGGGGCGGGTGTGTTATCATGGTGCCTCGGGATAGAGAAATAGCTTTATCTCAAGAAAATATTTTGATACAATATTGGGCTTTCTCGAGGATAGAATGGCAAAGAAAAGAATCGTAGTTACGGGAATGGGCGTCGTCTCCTGCTTTGGGAACGATGTGGAACATTTCTATGAACAGTTGCTGGCCGGCAAGAGCGGAATCGTCCCCATTGAAGAATTCCCCTGCGCCGATTACCCAACACGCTTCGCCGGCGCCATCCGAAACTTCGATGTGGGCGACTACATGGATAAAAAACAGGCCCGCCGCGTCGACCCATTCATCCGATACACAATGGTCGCTGGAAAAAAAGCGCTCGAGAGCGCTGGACTTAAAGAGTTAGAGGGGCTGGATAAAGCCCGCTGCGGCATCATTGTCGGCTCCGGCATGGGCGGCATGAACAGCTTCTACGACGGCGTCGATACGATCATCACGAAAAGCTTCAAGAGATTGACCCCGTTTTTCGTTCCGTTCATCATCACAAATATGGGCGGCGCTCTTTTGGCCATTGATTTGGGGTTCATGGGACCTAACTACTCGATCTCGACCGCCTGCGCCACTTCGAATTACTGCATCCACGCAGCTGCTGAACAGATCCGACAAGGGACAGCCGATTTGATGGTTTGCGGTGGAGCGGAAGCTCCTTTGAGCCCGATCGGTTTGGCCGGTTTCGTTGCTTGCCGTGCCTTGTCGACAAGAAATGAAGACCCGACGAAAGCCTCCAGACCTTGGGACCAAGGGAGAGATGGATTCGTCATGGGAGAGGGCGCCGGCGTCCTCGTGTTGGAAAGCTTAGAGCATGCTCTGGCGCGCGGAGCTCCAATCTATGCAGAATACTTAGGCGGCGCTGTCAATTGCGACGCCCACCATATGACCGATCCCCGCTCTGACGGCCTCGGCGTCGGCACCTGCATTGCGCAGGCGTTGAAAGATGCTGGCGTAGATCAGAAGAGGGTGAATTACATCAATGCCCACGCCACATCGACGCTCGCGGGAGATATGTGCGAAATCCAGGCGCTGCGGAACATATTCGGCGACCAGATGGGGAAAATCAAAGTCAACGCAACGAAGTCGATGATCGGCCACTGCTTGGGAGCTGCCGGCGGTATCGAGGCGATCGCGACGATCCAAGCGATCCGGACTGGAAAATTGCACCCGACCATTAACTTGGAAAACCCAGATCCCGGCATCGAAGGGATCGATGTGGTTCCCAACCATCCGATTGAACACAAAGTCGACGTCGCCCTCTCCAACTCGTTTGGATTCGGCGGCCACAACTCCACTCTAGTTTTTGCGGCTTATTCAGCATGAGAACGATCCATCACGACGAGTCGTTTGGCGTAGTTCCCCTCTCGCGCGCCCGCGGATATTGGGAAGTGTTCTTAATTCAGCATAAACATGGAAGGTATTGGGGGTTCCCCAAAGGGCATGCAGAGAAGGATGAGACGAGAGAAGAGGCCGCTTGCCGAGAACTCAAAGAGGAGACAAACCTCGAAGTAGTCCGTTTTCTCCAAAAGGAGCCCCTCATGGAGCAGTACCAGTTCTCGTTAGAAGGGCGCCGCATCTCGAAAAAGGTCTACTACTTTGTTGCAGAAGTCAAAGGGGAGATCGAGCTCCAGAAACAAGAGATCCAAGATGGCGTTTGGATTCCTTTTCCTCAAGCCTACGATAAGATCACCCACCAAGAAGGGAAAACGATCTTAGCCCAGGTTGCAAAAATCCTACCAAGTCTTTAGTCTATTTTCAATTCAGGGAGATTCGATGATTTGGGGTTGGCGGAATTTTCGAGAGAAAAAACTACTTCCTCCTTTGGGTCGGATCCAGATTTTTTCTCGCCATTGTATATCCTCCTGCATCAGCCAACATAAGAAGCGGTTCGATCAGTTCAGCCGCGAAATCTGCTACCGAAATTTGCTCTATACTTTAGAGCCGCAAAAGGCCGATATCACTTTCTTTCTCGACTTGGCCAAGGGGAAGCGGGCCGACCATTTCTTAAGAGAAACCGACCCCGTTGTTGAATTCCGGGGAGGGACCGAGGCGAGCTCTTTTCTCCAGCTGCTCGACTATGTTGAGAAACTGAAGCTTCACCCTCAAACGGTCGTCTATTTTGTGGAGGATGATTATCTTCATCGAGACGGTTGGATCGACATCTTGCTCGAAGGATTTTCCGTAGAGGGCGCTGAATATGTCACTCTTTACGATCATCGAGATAAGTACTTTCTGCCGATGTACAAGAACCTCACATCGAAAATCTTCTTCACACCGTCGTGCCACTGGCGGACGATCCCTTCCACAACCCACACGTTTGCTGTCCGGTATGAAACTTTGATGCGCGATCTTCCGATCCACCGAAAATACTCAGAAGGGCGTAAAATCAGCGCCGATCATGAGAAATTTTCCCATTTGACCAAGCGGGGAGCCAGGCTCATTTCTCCGATGCCCGGCTGGTCGACCCACGCCGAACCTGACTTCGCCTCGCCTTGCGTCGATTGGGACAAACTTTTAAACACGTATGTATAGGTATTTCATGTCTTTTGCTAAAACGGTATCGCTCGAAATGAAAAAGGATTCTATCTATCGAGATGGAGCGATTGTCCTCTTGGGCAGCATCCTCATCGGCCTTTGCAGCTTGATCGCTATCCCTTTGCCGATGACCCCCGTTCCTATAGCTTTCCAAAATATTGTCATTCTGATGATGGCTCTCCTTTTGGGCAGCAAGAGAGGCTCTGCGGCTGTGTTCTGCTTTTTGGTCCAAGGGGCGATGGGGCTTCCCGTCTTTGCGCTGGGCAAAGCGGGGATTTTGACGTTTCTGGGGCCGACCGGTGGCTATCTCATCGGCTATCTCGTCGCCGCCTATGTGACTGGCCTGATTGGCGAGAAACTCCAAAGAAGAACTCTTCCGATGGCCCTAGCCTCCTTATCGGCAGGTCTCGGCATTATTTATCTGCTCGGAACCGCCTACTTGAGCTCGTTCGTCGGAATTCAACAGGCTTTCACTCTCGGCGTTCTCCCTTTTTTAGCTGCCGATGTTTTTAAGCTCGTTCTCTCGATGAAAGTTCTTCAGTGGATCGGCTGGAACAAAAGTTCTTGCAGGTAACGCCGTTTCGGTTAAAAATCAGCAAGTGTGAAAAAGATCATTCTTGCTGGTTTTTTTTTGATAGCAATCTATGCGGGTGGGTTTTTTGCAGGCCAGTGGAGCCGAATGCACTCTTCCCCTCTCGCGTGCAGTGGCGAAGAGAATCTCAATAACCACTTTTATCCCACCGATTATCCTCTTGAAAATCGTCCGTTTGCCATTTTAGTTGTCGGCTATAACAACGGCGCTTCGGTAGAAAAAACTCTCCGATCGATCTTCTCCCAGCACTACGACAACTACCGACTGATTTATGTCGACGATGCTTCGACCGATGGGAGTTTCTCATTGGCTCGCGATTTGATCTACAATAGCGGCCAGATAGGCCGCACGACTTTTGTTCGGAACGAAGAGCGTCTTGGCGAACTCGCTTCCTGGTCGCAGGCCATCCGGAGATGTCCCGATCAAGAGATTGTAGTTCTTGTCGGCGGGGACGATTGGCTTGCCCACGAGTGGGTTCTCAACCGATTGAACGAATACTACGCCGACCCTGATCTGTGGCTCACCTACGGTCAAAGCCGAGAATTTCCCCACTACCGGCTGGGCGCATCCAAACCGTTTAAACTTAATGAGTGGAAAGAAAAAGGATTCCGGGGACACTCTTTCGTCTCTTCCCATCTAAAGACATTTTACGCGGGGCTATTTAAGCAGGTGGATGATTCTGACCTTTCCTATCAAGGACAGTTCCTCATGGCGGCCGCCGATGTCGCCCTCATGATTCCGCTTCTCGAGCTCGCCGAAGATCACTTCCAATTCATTCCTGAAATTCTCTACATTTCGAACCGGACGGCAGAGCCTCGCGAAGATCGGGAATTTGCACTCCGGTGCGAACGGTATGTCCGCGCTTTAACCTCCTATTCTCCCACGTCAACACTGGTAACTGAAAACACCCATGAATAGACCTCTCCTCATTTTGCTAGCTGCCGCTGCAGGTTTCTTCGGATTTCAGATGGGGGAGGGGCCGTTGACCCAAGCCAAGGAACCGGTGCGGATAAAAGTTCATCCCGAAAGGGAATTTCCTCTCGCACAGTACCACTCGTTCGCTTTCATCGTTTATGCCTCGAACCAGGCGGCTTGGTGCGAGAGGACTTTGGCCTCGATCTTTGCCCAAGATTACGACTATTATCGGGTTATTTTCATCGATGACGCATCGACCGACGGGACGTCGGATGTCGCCCACAATTTTATCGTCGACAACCACCAGGTTGACCGAGTGATTTTGATCCGGAATGAAAAGAGGCTTGGCCCCTGCGCCTCTCTCTATCGGGCGGCGGAGAGCTGCTCCGACCGGGAGGTGGCGATTCCTTTAGAGGCAAAAGATTGGCTTACCCACGAAGGGGTTTTGACTCGATTGAATGGGGCCTTTCAAAATCCCGACGTCTGGATCGCCTCCTCTTCTGCGATTAGCTATCCTCAATACGAGATGGATTGTCCAGGAGGATTGAACGCCTTTTATGCGGGGCTCTTGAAGCAGGTCCACCTCGAAGATCTCTTTTCGGCGGAGGGAGTTCTCTCTCTTTCCCGCGATTCCTACTTAAAACCTCTTACAGCTATGGCAGGCGGCCGAATCCGTTCCATCTCTGAACCGCTTTCATTCGCCAACCTGGCGGGCTTTAGCCCTGAACAAAAAGCGCCCAGCTTTGCTGCGCTCCGAACTGATTATGAGCCGTTGGCCTCATTTCCTTCCTCGGCAACCACGGTCAAAAGAGCCGATCTTCTCGTTTTCTCTTACGATAGACCTCTTCAACTCTACGCGACGCTCGAATCGGCGCTCCGGTATCTTTCGGGCCTTGAGAGGTGCACCGTTCTTTACCGAGCCAGCGATGAACGCTATGCGCGAGGCTACGGGGAGGTTCAGGCCGCTTTTCCCGCTGTTCGCTTCATCCGCCAATCATCGAAGCCTCACAAGGATTTTCAGCCTCTCGTTTTAGAGGCGGTCTTCAATTCTCCCTCTGAGTATATCCTTTTCGGCGTCGACGATCTCATCGTCACAGATTTCGTCGACCTCAAGATGTGCATGAGTCAAATGGAGAGGACAAAAGCCTACGGGTTTTATCTTCGGCTCGGAAGCAATATCACCCATTGCTACATGATCGATAAGCCGCAGCCTGTCCCGCCGATGCTGCCGCTCGGCAACGGCCTATTCGCCTGGGATAAACAGGCAGCTCAAGACGATTGGGCTTTTTTCAATACTCTCGACATGACGCTCTATCGGAAGTCGGATATCAAAGAGGCTTTTGAGAAGTTGAAATATAAACACCCGAATCGGCTCGAATGGAGCTGGGCGCAAAACCCTTCAAAAAACCCAATCGGACTCTGTTTTGAGACCTCGAAAATCGTCAATCTCCCGCTGAATATCGTCAACCCATCCGATTGCCGCCATAGCCATTTCATGACGGTGGAGGAGATGCTGGTGAAATGGAGCGAAGGAAGCAAAATCGACATAGATCCGTTATTCCGGATCGAAAACGTGTCGCCCCACATCGACTTTACCCCCGACTTCGTCGCAAGGTAAGCAGAAGCCTGGAGCTTTTTAGTTTGAGCTCATCTGAACTTTGATCAGCGCAGAGATAGAAATGAGTATAGAAAGGGCGCAGAGGAAAAAAGACCGGGACCCTGCCCGGAGAAAATGAGGGTGGTTAAACCGGTCCGTGGTCTAAGAGGTGTGCAGATACCTCTCTTTCTCCGGGCAGGGTCCCGGCTTTTTCTTTCCTCTGCGCCTCTCTATACTCGCTTCTATCTCTGCGCTGATCATTTTTCATGCCGTTAAATGAACATAGATTCTCGCTACGCGAGTGACGACCCTCTCCTGCTGCTAGCAGCAGGAGAGGGTCGTGGGGGGGAAAGTAGCCGCCGCCGCTGTAAGCGGCGGTGGTTCTTTACTTCTTGTTTTTGTGGTGCTTGTCGGGATGGACGTGGACGCGGCTTTGCTCAGCGAGGGCGCCTGAAGGGCGTTTGCCGAGGATCTTTCGGGTTGCGTCGATTGTGTCTTCTTCTGTTGTGGAAGGCTTGTGGCCCGAATGGAGCGTGACCGTTCTGTTTTTGAGAGAAAAGTCGCCCTCTTTTGCAAGCTGGGTCCAATATCTTACTGTGGGAAGCATCGTGTCCACCACTTCGCCGGGGCGGAGATTTTGCGTAGCCGTTTCCCGTGCTTTTGCGGGCTCAGGGTTTGGCTGTGAGTGGACGAGTCTGTTGACACCTTCAGAACTTGACATAACCTCTCTCCTTATTAAGAATCCATGTTACTTATATAAAAAAAATCTTGATATCTGTCTATAGAGACGATTAAAAAATTTTCCGACCCAGCAAAATCGCCCTTTTGAGCCATTTTGACGATCCGCCGCCGAGTTCTACTCACTCGGAGTATGCCCTCGGCGGCGGATTTCGGGCTGCTGCGCACCCCCGCCAAACTGGCTCAAAATCATCGATTTTTCTGGGGCGGAAAATTATTTAATCGTCTCTAGAGGCGAAATTTGTGGATGATCGCGAGATCAAACGCTTGTTTCGCAACTCTAACTGCTTCTCGGACGGGCCTGACCATGAATCGGGCGAGGCTGCGGAAGGCTTCCAGGGCGCTTTGGCTGGCCGGATAGTCGGAATCGGAGGAGGGGGGAGCTTTTTCTGTCTGAGTCGTTCGAATAGAGGCGGCACTCTCGATCTGGGCGGCGTGCGTTGCTAAATCATTTATCATTGTCGACTCAATATTATTAAATATGTCCGTTAGAGTTATTATAATTGAAAAATGTTTAATTTTCAATATAAACCGTAATTAAGTGGATGTGTATTTGTTGTAAGTTGTTTGTGTTGAGTGTGTTGCGGGTTGGGAAGAAAAGACTGGCCGAAAAGGGGCTCCGGCGGTAAAAATAGTCTCTTATGTCGACTCTATTTTGGACGTTTATTGGGTTTTTAGCCCGAGGCCTCTTTTCCCTCCGATATAAAGTGAGGACCAAGGGGTGCTTCGAGGTACTGGATGAGAAGCTGGAGAATGGGATCCTGATCCTGCCGAACCACTCGGCCCATATGGACCCGCCCCTTCTATTCTTCTATTTTTGGCCGAAGTTCAGGATGCGCCCGGTCGTCATCGAATATATCTACCGGATCGGAGCCCTGAAGTTTTTGATGCAGCTGACCCGGGCGATCGCCGTCCCGAATTTCGACACCTCAGTCAACCAGTACAAGATTTATAAAGCGCAGCTGGCCTTGAAAGAGGTCTCCGAAGGGCTCAAGAGGAAGGAGAATTTCATCCTCTATCCGGCCGGGCGGCTGAAGCTCACGGCAGAAGAGATTTTGGGGGGAGCCTCTGGCGCTCACGCAATCGTCCAAGAGTGCCCTTACGCCCACGTGATGCTGGTCCGAACAACTGGCTTCTGGGGCAGCTCTTTCTCAAGGGCGTTTGAGGGGAAATCTCTGTCGTTGGGAAGAAGCTTCAAACATGCCGTTAAAGCTATTTTCAAAAACTTCATTTTCTTCCTGCCGAGACGCGAGATTCTGATCGAATGCGAACTCGATCCCAAGGGGCTTCCCAGACAGGGGACCCGCGTCGAGTTCAATAAGTTCTTAGAGCAGTGGTATAATCAATATCCAGACGGAAAAGGCAATCGAGTTCAAGCGGAGCCTTTGAAGCTGATCTCTTATAGTTTCTGGAAGCGCGATATTCCCGAGATCAAGACGACCCAGAAAAAAGAGAAAGAGAATAACCACATAGCGATTTCTCCCGAAACGGTGGAAAAAGTTTACCGAGAGCTGGCGAGAATCCTCGACAGACCCTCTTTGGAACCGGAGCCCGAAATGGGCCTCGCGGCCGATTTGGGGCTAGACTCTCTCAACATCGCCGAACTGATCGCCTACTTGTCTCAAAACTTCGATGTCGAAGATCTCCACCCCGAAGATATTGTGACGGTGAGAGATGTTCTTGAGGCGGCCTCTTTAGGCAAAGAAACAGCTCACGATCGAGCTGTTAAACAAGGATCGACGAACCATTGGCCCGAGGAGACAGGGCGGCCCGATCCAGTTCTTCCAATAGGTCGAACAGTTCCTGAAGCTTTCTTGCGCTCCTGCGAACGGATGGATGGGTTTGCCGCTTGCGGAGACGACACATCGGGCGTCTTGAGCTACAAAAAGTTGAAACAAGCAGTCCTCGTTCTGGCAGCCCATTTCGAATCGCTGCCGGGTGAGAGGATCGGAATCCTCCTCCCTTCTTCGATCGGCGCCTATATCTGCATCTTGGCTACTCAGATGGCGGGAAAAACCCCCGTCATGATCAATTGGACGCTAGGGCCCCGGTATGTCGACGAAATGGTGTCGATGACGGGAGTTCAGGTGGTCCTTACTTCCTGGAAATTTCTGGAAAAAGCGCAGCATGTCGATTTCGGAAAAGCGATTGAGAAGTTCGTATTGTTGGAAGATATCCGGAAAGAACTCTCCTTCAAAACGAAATTGAAGGGAGCCCTTTTGGCCCGCGCCCCCTTGTCGATGGCAATGAAGATGTACGGAGTCGACAAGATCTGTGAAGACGACCCTTGCGTCATCTTGTTCACAAGCGGCACCGAGGCAACTCCGAAGGGAGTGCCCCTCTCGCACAAAAATATTTTATCCAACCTCCGCTCGGCGATGCTCTGCATCGAGATAGACAATCGGGACGTCCTCTACGGCATTCTCCCTCCGTTCCACTCGTTCGGCTATTCGGTGGCGGGAATTTTCCCAATCTTAGCGGGACTCAAATTCGCCCTCTATCCCGATCCGACCGACAGTTTCGCATTAGCCGAAGGGGTGAACCGTTGGAAAATCACTATGTTCTGCGCCGCTCCGAGTTTCTTGAAAGGGCTCTTCCACGCCGCCAAGAAAGAGCAACTTTCGACAGTCCGGATGTTTGTTTCGGGAGCGGAAAAAGCGCCCGCCGAACTCTTTGAGAGAGTCGCTCAGCTCGGGAATGGAGCCAAGCTCGTCGAAGGCTATGGCCTGACTGAATGCTCGCCGATCGTTTCGCTCGTTCGCCCGAATATGGAGCCCAAAGGGGTCGGCATGCCTTTGCCCGACGTCGAGATCTGCACAATCCACCTCGAGACAGGTCAGCTGCTGCCTCACGGAGCCGAAGGGGAGATCCTGGTGCGCGGTCCCAACGTGTTCAAAGGCTATCTCGGCAACCCTCGGACCGCTTTCATCGAGATCGAAGGGAAGCAGTGGTATAAGACGGGCGACATCGGCTACATCGATCCTGAAGGAAATCTGATTTTGTCGGGCCGCTTGAAGCGATTTGCCAAAATCGGCGGCGAAATGATCAGCCTGGGCGCGGTCGAGTCGACGATCATCTCTGAGCTCCTCAAGCAAGGGAAAATCTCCACCGACGTCCCCGCTCTGGCCCTTTTAGGAAAAGAGAAAGAACCAGGAAAAACCGACCTCATCCTTTTTTCGACCGTATCTCTTGGGAAAGAGGAGATCAATGAGATCCTGAATCGGGCTGGCTTTAGCCGGTTGATCAAAATTTCAGCAGTCCAAAAAATCAACGAAATCCCTTTGATGGGAACGGGTAAAACCGACTACCGTCGCCTTCAAACTCTCATGGCTTGAAAATGAAACTCTACCTGTTCGACACCGAATCCCGCGAGAAGCGGGAAGTATCCCCCCAAGATGGCCACACGATCAAGATGTACACCTGCGGGCCGACGATTTACGACTTTGCCCACATCGGCAACTTTAGAACCTACGTCTTTGAAGACCTCTTGCGCCGGACCATCCAGTTTTTCGGCTTCAAAGTTCAACAGGCGATGAACATCACCGACATCGACGACAAGACGATCCGCGGAGCGATCGCTAAAAATATCGCCCTCCACGAATATACGGAGCCTTACCGGATCGCTTTCTTCGAAGATTTAAAAGCCCTTGCGATCCAGCCTGTCGAGTTTTATCCGGCAGCCACCGAATACATCCCCGCCATGATCCAGATGATCGAGCAACTGATCGAAAAGGGGTACGCCTATCGGAGCGAAGGCGGCAGCATCTACTTTTCGATCCGGAAGTTCCCCTCGTACGGACGCCTTTCGCACCTTCATCTCGACGAATTGAAGCTCAACGCTTCGGGCGCGAATGAAGCCGACGAGTACCAAAAAGACAACGTAGCCGACTTCGTCCTCTGGAAAGCCTACGATGCGACCCGGGATGGGAAGATCTATTGGGAGAGTCCCTTCGGCCTCGGCCGCCCAGGATGGCACATTGAGTGTTCGGCCATGGCGACCCAGCTTCTCGGCCACACGATCGACATCCACTGCGGCGGCGTCGACAACATGTTCCCTCACCATGAAAACGAGATCGCCCAGTCTGAGTGCTCCTCCGGCTGCCGCTTTGTCCACCAGTGGGTCCATGTCGAGCACCTTCTCGTCGATCACAAGAAAATGTCGAAGAGCCTCGGCAATTTCTACACACTCCGCGACCTTTTCAAAAAAGGGTACAGCGGCGCAGAGGTTCGCTATCTCCTCCTCTCGACCCACTACAGAACGCAGCTCAACTTCACCTTCGCCGGTCTCGATGCGGCCCGCTCTAGCCTCCAGAGAATCGAAGACTTCATCCTCCGCCTCCGGGGGATCCAAACTTCCGCTCTCGAAACGCACTTGATCCCGAAAGCTGAGACAGAATTTAAAACCGCGCTCGCCGACGATCTCAATATTTCGGCCGCCCTCGCCGTCCTTTTCGATCTCATCCGCGAGGCGAACGGCCTCATCGATCAAAGCAAGATCGGAGAGATCGAAGCTCAGAAAATTCTTCAAATGCTCGAGTCTTGGAATACAGTTCTTGCCGTCCTTCCACTGCATAAGAATGAGGAGATTCCGCTCCATTTCATCCAGCTTTTGGAAAAACGCGAAGAGGCTCGAAGGGCCAAAAATTGGCGTCTCAGCGATGAGCTCCGCGACGAGATCCTCTCGAAGGGATTTCTTATCGAAGACACCCCAGGCGGCGCCCGACTCAAGAGGAAGCCATGAACCGGATGACCCCCGACGAGAAATTTCTCCTCAAGCTCTATGAGACAGCCAAAAAAAGCGGCGATCTCGAGCAGGAGAACGATTCGATCCTCGTCGCAAAAGAGGTCGGCTTAAAAGAGACCGCTGTCAAAAATATCGTCAAACACCTAGCTCAGGCAAACTTCGTGAAGAAGGGAGACGGGACGATGGTCCACCTCACTTCGCACGGCTGCCGCTTCGTTGAAGAGTATTTGCAATGACCCAATTTTTGAGTTCAGAGTATTGGAAACAATTAGCACCTGAACTCACCATTGGAAAAAAGGGAAAAATCTCCCCCTTAAAAACCTCCATCCCCGAATCGTTCGCCAGAGAAGGCTACGTCCATCTTTCTGGGCTCAAACTCCGCCTCGATTTTGAAAAGGTTGCGAAAACAATCGAAAAGATTGTCGCGCACGGGCTGCCTCCCGTTTTCATCTTTGTCTATGACGAATTGTGGAAGATCCGGCAGCAATTAGCTCCTCTCGTCCAAACTCTCTTGGGCGGGGATTTCGTCATGCTGCCCGACTTTTGGGCCTGGTGCGTGAAGCCGGGGCAAGCGGGCTGGAAGCCTCATCGAGACAAAGGAACCCGGAGTCTTTTCCCCGACAAGAGTCCCAAATCGATCACCGTTTGGTTTCCGATCACAAAAGCGTACCCACTCAATGGATGTATGTATGTGGTTCCGGCCGACCGGGATCCCGATTATGGAAAAGAGGGGAACGAGCCATTTGAATTTCCCGAGATCCGGGCGCTCCCTGCGGAGCCGGGCGATGTTTTAGCCTGGACGCAACATCTTCTCCACTGGGGAAGCCGCTCGGCCGACCTCCACAATCTTCCGCCGCGCATGAGCGCCGCGTTCGAGTTCCAGCGGCTCGACGTCGAGCCGTTCAATCAACCTTTGCTAGATCCGCTCGCCATGCCCACATTCGAAGAGAGGCTCGCCCTCATCGGCAAGCAGGTGATGCAATATAAGCACATGTACAAGTTCAGCGACGAACTCGTCGGCCTGGCCTGGCAAATCGGCCTCCAGTGCAGTCTGCCTCGAGGACGCTGGTCTTGTTAAGCATTACCGAAAGATGGTCTTTTTTGAGGGTTACGTTTATTTTTTGACTAGATATAAACCTCTCAAAATACAAGAGATCCCGAAAGTAAGGACAAAAAGTATCCAAATATTTCTCTTTGAAAATGGCCTGTTATTCCATTTGCTAAGTCCATATTCAACAAGTGGCACTCCAATCAGATAGCTTGAAATTGGATGGTTAAAAAACATTTCTATTGTATCTAATATGAATTCTCTCATTTTAACCTTAAGGTGGTGTTTCGTTTCTATTGACCTCTTCGCCAAGTGCCTGGAGAACTGTAACGAGTGGCGGCTCTATTATCTCTTCGTAGATTTCCCTTACAACAGTTCCCCTGTCTCCGTTACCGTATCTTTCAAC
The DNA here is from genome assembly GCA_018239895.1 of Verrucomicrobiota bacterium. Lineage (GTDB taxonomy): Bacteria > Chlamydiota > Chlamydiia > Chlamydiales > SM23-39 > SZAS-17. Next base: position 22,591 of record JAFEGL010000042.1, on the reverse strand, counting down.
TTTATCTAGAATATACTCCCTTAACCCGCCGCTTTCCCTATTCGCATGATCGCTAATAGAATCCATTATTGAGTTGCTATCTCGATTGTTATCCGGTCCTCCGGCCGTTCCGTCTGGATTTATATCAAATGATTTTACCTTTCCATACAAAGGCGAAGAAGCGAGAGATACTTTTTTACCAAATTCATGAGTGTTTGGCAAGACTTCTGATCTTCTAGATTGCCATCGGATTTCCTTTGGCGGCGCCCCTTTGACATAGTGAGAAATCTGTTTTGCTTCGGCTGTGTCGATCTCGCGAAATCTACCTTCCGGAGATACAACTTTGATCTCGAGATCAAAGCCTTCATAAAAATCGATGTTTCCTAGTGTTGTAACCATTTGTCTTAGCCTCCTTGCTTAAGGATTGAAAATTTTTAAGAGATAAGACTTATACACAACAAACATTTTAGTTTGTATGAAAAAATAGATCCTGGAAATTTGCCAGTCGCGTAGCTTAGGTTAATGAACTATTCTTAATAGATAAATTTCAAGCTGTTTAGTCTGATTATATGTGGGGGGGGATGGCTTAGAACTATTGGAAAGGAAACAGAGAGATCGAAAAGAGAATGTCCCTTGTCTGCGGAGCAGACAAGGGCGATACTCTTTTTTGTTAGTCTTCGGGGCGCATGAGGGGGAAGAGAATCACGTCGCGGATCGAGTCGGCCTGTGCGAAGAGCATCACGAGCCGGTCGATGCCGATGCCGACGCCGCCTGTCGGGGGCATCCCTTGGCAGATTGCTTCGACGAACTCTTCGTCTAGCGGGTTGGCCTCTTGGTCGCCCGCCGCTTTCTTCTCCGCTTGCTCCACGAGGAGCTGCCGCTGCAGCTCAGGGTCGTTGAGCTCGGTGTAGGAGTTGCACATCTCGCGGCCTAAGATGAACGATTCGAACCGCTCGACGATCCCTTGCTTGCGGCACTCGGGGTCGCGGTGGAGCTTGCAAAGAGGCGTCGTCTCGATCGGATGGTCGATGATGTGGTGCGGCTGGATGAGGTGTTTTTCGGCGAACTCTTCGAAGAGCATCGCGATGAGGGCGCCGCGGCGGGCGCCATGGACCCCTTTCGGATCGATGTGGGATTGTTGGAGGAGGATGTTTTTGATCTCGGCGTCGGAGAGGTTGTCGACGTCGATGTTGCCGTAGGTGGCGATCGCCTCTTTCATCGTGAGCCGCTTCCAAGGCGATTTGAGGTCGATGACTTGGGCCGTCGCTTCATCGCTTGAGGTGAAGCGGACTTTCGTGTCTCCAAAAAGGTCGAGGGCGACTTTTTCAAAGAGCCCTTCGGTGAAGTCCATCATGTCGTTGTAGTCCCAGCCCGCTGCATAGGCCTCAAGCATCGTGAACTCGGGGTTGTGGGTCCGGTCGATCCCTTCGTTGCGGAACACTTTGCCGATCTCGTAGATCCGCTGCATGCCGCCGACGATCAGCTTCTTGAGGGGGATCTCAAGAGAGATTCGGAGAAACATATCTTGGTCGAGGGCATTCAGGTGGGTCATGAACGGCTTGGCCTGCGCGCCGCCGTAGGTGTTTTGGAGCACTGGCGTCTCAACCTCTTCAAACCCTGATTCTTCAAGGTAGGTCCGGATTGCAAGGAGAATGCGTGAACGGGAACGGAATCTTTGGAGCGATTCAGGGTTGGTGATCAAGTCGAGCCAACGTTTCCGGTAAAGTACCCCTTTGTCGGAAAGGCCGCTATGTTTGTCGGGAAGTGGGAGGAGCGATTTGCAAAGGAGCGTCACTGTCTTGGCGAAAATGGTGAGCTCGCCCCGCTGGGTCCGGAAGAGGTATCCTTCGACACCGATGATGTCGCCGAGATCGAGCTTCTTTTCGATGAATTTGATCGCAGTCAGTTCCTCTGTGGGCTCGAAGCCGTGGACTTTTGTCTGATCCCGGTTGAACATCACTTGGATCCGGCCTGTCTCATCTTGAAGCTGAGCGAATGCGTTTTTCCCCATCGCGCGGAAAAGGACCAGGCGGCCCGATACAAAGGCGTGCTGGGTCTTCCCCTCGCCAGCCTCTTCGGAGTGGCCGATCTCTTTCCCTTCGGTCTCTAGAGCCAGCTCCGCGGTCCGTTTGGTGTGGACATACTTGGGCGGGTAGGGGTCTATTCCTAGGGCTCTGATTTCAGCAAGTTTACGGGTCCGGTTTTGGAACTCTTCGTGGGCGTGGTATTCTGGGGTCGACATGTTCTATCTCTAGTTAACCCCTCAAATTTACAGATGTAGAGAGCTTTTTGTAAAGTGTTGGTTGACTTTAAATGGCGTTATGATGTACTATTACATTAGTACAGTTGAGAGTTCTCTATGAAAAAGACTGAGGAAGATGGCTGGTGGCGGTTCCTCGCCATGTGCCTGAAGGCGAAAAGCCTAAACGAGTTAGATGCCCTGTTCCAACTGATGTTTACCCTTTCGGAGAGGGCGGAGATCGGGGTTCGGGAGGAGATTTTCAGGACGCTGATCGAGGGGAAAAAGACCCAGCGGGAGATCGCGAAAGACCTGAAGACGAGTATCGCTAATGTGAGCCGAGGCTCCAACTGTTTAAAAGTTGCAAAACCCGATCTGAGGAGATTCTTTCAGGACTCCTAGATTATAGGAGATGAAATGAATACCTACTTCCGCGAGTTGTCCGCAGATCAGTTCACCCCCATTACAGCCTACCGGGCTGTCGCCGGCAAAAATAGCTGCCTTTTAGAGTCGGCTCCCGAAGAGGATCGCTACTCTTACATCGGCGTCGATCCGATGGCCTCATTTACGGCCAAAGGGCGGAAGATCGAGGTAAAAATCGGCGAGTCTGTCGAGAAGTTTGAAGCTAACCCTTTTGATGCCCTGAGAGCATTCCAGAAAAAAATGAAGGTGGAAGCTGATCACCCGGTGGCCTCTTTCACAGGCGGGGCCGTTGGCTTCATTACCTACGACGCCGTCAGAAATCTTGAAGAGCTGCCCGACCGCCATCCCGATCTTTTGCAGCTGCCCGATTTCTTTTTCCATGTGTACCGTTCTTCGGTCGCCTTCGACCACCAGTTGGGCCGAGCCGTCTTGGCGACGATTGCCGAGAATGAAGAGGCGGGGCAGTTGGAGCTTGCGAAGTTAGAAGAGAAGCTCAATCGGTCGACGCCGATGCCTCTTTTGCGTGAGAAGAAAGAGATCTCCATTGAAGAAGATTTAACCGATGAGCAATTCGGCGAGATCGTCGAGAGGGCGAAAGAAAAAATCAGACAAGGCGAAGTGTTCCAGATGGTCCCGTCGAGAACGTTTAGGGCGAAGATCGGAGCCGAGCCATTTCAAATTTACAGAGCCCTGAGGCAGGTTAGCCCCGCGCCTTACCTCTTCTTTTTCGATTTCGATGGCTATGCGATCGCAGGGGCTTCGCCTGAAAAGATCATCTCGGTCCAAAACGGGATTGTAGAATCGATGCCGATCGCAGGGACGAGACCGAAGGGGAGTTCCGAAGAGGATTTCTTGAAAGATCCGAAAGAGGCGGCTGAGCATGTGATGCTGGTCGACCTCGCCCGGAACGATCTTGGGGCGATCTCGGTTCCTGGGAGCGTGAAAGTGGCCGAATACAAGAAGATCCACAAGTTTTCCCACTTGATCCACCTCGTGTCGAAGGTGAGAGGGAAACTCGATGAAAAATACGACGCGCTCGATGCGTTCAAGGCCTCTTTCCCCGCCGGCACTTTGTCGGGGGCTCCGAAAGTGAGGGCGATGGAGCTGATCGACGAGATGGAGATTTCGAGAAGGGGTCTCTACGGAGGGGCGATCGCCGCTTTCGACTCTAAGGGAGACCTCATGAGCTGCATCGCGATCCGGACCGCTTTGATCCGAGATGGCGAAGCGCTCATTCGAACAGGAGCCGGGATCGTCCTCGACTCAGATCCTGTGATGGAGGCGAAAGAGACAAGATTAAAAGCTGCGGCCGTTTTAGAGGCCCTGAAATTAGCTGAAGGAGCTGTAAGATGATCCTTTTGATCGACAACTACGATAGTTTTACCTACAACTTGTTCCAGGCGATCGCCGTCATCCGCTCCGATGTGAAAGTGGTCCGCAACGATCAAATCACAATAGAAGAGATAGAGAAATTGGGACCTGAGGCGATCATCCTGTCGCCAGGGCCTGGACGCCCTGAAGATTCAGGCGTCTGTCTCGATGTGATCAAAAAGTTTGGGCCTAAGATTCCGATTCTGGGCGTTTGTCTTGGACACCAGGCGATCGGCCTCGTTTACGGCGGCCGGGTTATCGGCAGCTCAGAGATCCGCCACGGAAAAGAGAGCCTCATTTTCCATAGAAGAAAGGATTTATTTAGAGGGATGCCGCTCCCGTTTCAGGCGGGTAGGTACCATTCACTCCTGATCGAAAAAGAATCTTTGCCAGAGGAGCTCATCATCGAAGCTGAGACGCCCGAGGGACTCATCATGGCTGTGTCGCACAAAACCCACCCCGTCTACGGAGTGCAATTCCATCCCGAGTCGATCTTGACTCCCGAAGGGATGATTTTGATCCGAAATTTCATCGAGAGGGCATCGTGCTTCAAACGTACATAGAAAAACTCATTTCCGGCGAAAGTTTGACGCTGAAAGAAAGCGAAGCAGCGGGCGCCGCTATGATCAACGGAGCTGACCCTGTCCAAACGGGCGCTTTCCTCGCCCTTCTCAAGGCGAAAGGGGAGACGGCCGATGAGCTAGTTGGTTTGGTTGAAGCGATGAGAAAAGCGGCTGTGAAAGTTGCTCTCCCATTTCCGACAGTCGATATCGTCGGAACTGGTGGAGATCGGGCCGGCACCGTCAACATTTCGACCGGCTCGGCCCTTCTGGCCGCCGCCTGCGGCGTCCCCGTCGTGAAGCATGGCAACCGGGCCGTCTCCTCAAAGAGCGGCTCAGCGGATGTTTTAGAAGAACTCGGGTTCGATTTGCACGAAGATGTTTTAAAGAGTTTAGCAGAAAAAAACTTCGCCTTCTGTTTCGCCCCCGATTACCATCCGGCGCTGAAAAATGTGCGAGGCGTGCGCCATTCGCTCAAGATTCCGAGTGCATTCAATCTGCTGGGGCCTCTCCTCAATCCTGCCGGAATCGAACACTTGCAACTCGGCGTCTACTCGACAAAATTAGTCGTTTTAATCGCAGAAGCTCTCCACCGATTGGGAACTCGCCGCTCGCTTGTGTTCCACGGCCACGGCTTAGATGAGTTGAGCTGCATCGGCCCCGTCGATGCGCTCCTCGTCGAAGAGAAGGGGATTTCTCCTCTCAGAATCGACCCAGCAAAGTTGGGGCTTGCTCCTTGTACGCTCGAAGATCTGAAAGGGGGCAGCGCTCAAGATAATGCTGAGATTTTAAGAAGAGCTCTCTCGGGCGCTCCTTCGAGAATTTCAGATACGCTGATTTTAAATGCCGCTGTCGCCCAGTTCCTCTACGGCTCCGTCTCTTCTTTGGAAGAAGGAGTCATCAAGGCCCGCGAAGCGTTAGCGAAGGGAGTGGCCCTTCCGAAAAATATCCTCCGAGACATCGCAAAAAGGAAGAAGATCGAGCGGCCCAAAAAGAGTTTAAAAGAGGCGCTCAAAAAATCGGCCCTGATTGCCGAGATCAAACGGGCCTCTCCCTCAAAAGGGGAGATCGGCGAGATCCGCTCGATTCGCGAAAGGGCGGAAAATTACGCAAAAGGGGGCGCATCGGCCCTCTCGATCTTGACCGATTCGGCTTTTTCAGGATCGGTCGAGGATCTGAGAGAGGCGGCCCATCTGCCGCTCCCGATCCTCCGGAAAGATTTTATCGTCGATCTGGCGCAGCTCTTCGAGTCGCTCTATTTCGGAGCCGACGCGGTGCTCCTCATCGCCGCCCTGTTGAAAGGGAGGCTCAAAGAGTTCATCGATCAAGCGAAAATCTTGGGACTCGAGACCCTCGTCGAAGTGCACAATGAAGAGGAGTTGGAGCTCGCCCTTGCAGCGGGAGCCGAGATCATCGGCGTCAACCAGAGAAACTTGGCCGATTTTTCGATGCATCCGGAACTATTTCAAAAACTAGTCGAGAAAATCCCCAGCGGGAAAATCAAAATCGCCGAGTCGGGGCTTACCTCTCCGGAAGAGGTGCGAGCGGCCTACGATCTCGGGTACAACGCCGTTTTAGTCGGCGAAGCTCTGACCAGAAGCCAAGATCCTGAACTCTTCATCCGAGGGTGCCATGCTCATTAAAATTTGCGGACTCACAGATCCTGAAACAGCCTACGAAACGGCCCTGCTAGGCGCCGACTACATTGGACTCCTCTTTTCCGATCTTTCTCCCCGAAAAGTCGACCTTGAAAATGCTCGCCGCATCGCGGATGGAGCCAGAAGAGGCGGTGCCCAAGTCGTCGGCGTCTTTGCCGATGAGACACTAGAACGAATTTTGCACATCTCCGAAGAGCTCAAGCTCGAGATCGTCCAGCTCCATGGAGATGTTCCCCGAGCTGCAGCAGACCTGCTGCCAATGACAAAAATCTACGTCGCCGACGGGAAACCTCTTCCCGTCTCCCTCCATCCTGATCGGGACTTTCTCCTGTTTGAAAATCAAAAAATCGAACCGCAGGGATTCCGCTTTTTCATCGCAGGGAAATTAAATTCAGAAAACGTTTCGGCAAAAATCGGCGAGAGTCGGCCGCATGGCGTCGATGTCTCCTCAGGCGTCGAGAAGAGTTTGGCCGAGAAAGATCTCCAGAAGATCGATCGGTTTATCCAGAGCGCCCGGCCAGGCCGATTCGGCTCATTCGGCGGATCGTATGTCCCCGAAATTTTAGCGGCGCCGCTCAAGGATTTAGAAAATGCTTACAGATCGATCGATCCAAAATTCGAAGAGGAATTCATCTCCCTCTTGCGCGAGTATGCGGGCCGGCCTACGGCGCTCACCGAAGTGCCCCGCTTTGCCGAAGCGATTGGAGCTGGCCGAGTCTTCTTGAAGAGAGAAGATCTCCTCCACACCGGCGCCCACAAAATCAACAACGCGATCGGCCAGTGCCTTCTCGCCAAGAAAATGGGGAAAACCCGGATCATCGCCGAGACGGGGGCAGGCCAGCATGGAGTCGCAACGGCGACCGCCTGCGCTATGCTCGGCCTCGAATGTGTGATCTACATGGGACAGACCGACATCGAAAGACAAGCTCCCAACGTAGCCAAAATATCCCTTTTAGGCGCGAAAGTCGTCGCCGTCCAAAACGGCTCGGCGACTCTGAAAGATGCAGTGAACGAAGCGCTCCGCGACTGGGCGGAAAGTTACGAGACGACCCACTACTGCCTTGGCTCGGCCCTCGGCCCCCATCCGTTCCCCGACATGGTCGCCAAATTCCAATCGGTCATCGGAAAAGAGGCGAAAGAGCAGCTTTTCCAAAAGATCGGACGCCATCCCGACTTCGCGATTGCCTGCGTTGGCGGAGGCTCGAACGCAATCGGCCTTTTCAGCGCCTATGTAAACCACCCGGAAGTGGCCCTCATCGGCGTAGAAGCGGGCGGCAGCGGCCAAGAGCTCGGCCAACACGCCGCAAGGTTCCAGGGGGGAAGTCCCGGTGTCCTCCACGGCAGCTACACCTACGTTCTCCAAGACGCCCACGGACAGATCGCGGAGACCCACTCGATCTCGGCGGGGCTCGATTACCCGGCGGTCGGGCCGCAGCACGCCAACCTCTTCCTAAAAAAGAGGGCGATCTACGAGGCCGCCACCGACGAAGAGGCGCTCGCCGCGTTCAAACTTCTCTCCCGAACGGAGGGGATCATCCCCGCGCTCGAATCTTCCCACGCCCTCGGCTATCTGATCCGAGTTGCAAAAGAGCTCCCCAAAGAGAGCGTCATCCTCATCAACCTTTCGGGCCGCGGAGACAAAGATCTGCCCCGCTTAAGAGAGTTAAATCATGTCTAGAATCGAAGCGCTCTTTGCTAACAAAAAACCGATGATCGCCTACCTCACTGCGGGGGACGGGCCGACACTCTATCACCTGCGAGCTCTGATTGAAGGCGGCGCAGATCTCCTCGAAGTGGGGATCCCGTTTTCCGATCCGGTTGCCGACGGACCCACGATCCAGAAAGCGATGGACCGGTCGCTTCAGGCAGGGACTACGCCTGAAACGGTCCTCGAACTCGTCGCCGAGTTGAAAAGCCCCGTTCCAGTGATTCTATTTACCTACTTCAATCCGATCCAGCGCGATCTGAAAGGCTTTTTGGAAAAAGCTAAGTTGGCGGGAGTCGACGGCGTCCTCGTCGTCGACCTTCCCCTCGAAGAGGCGGCCGAATACGCCTCTTTGTGCCGCCGCGTTGGACTCGACCCGATCTTCGTCGCGGCCCCTTCGACGCCGGTTGAGCGGATCGAACTCTTGAGCCGTGCCGGCAAAGGCTTTCTCTATTATGCCTGCCGCAAAGGGACGACCGGCGCCAGAAATGAACTTCCCGACGATCTCGCCGCCCGGATCGAAGAGGTGAAAAAAGCCTCTCGACTTCCCGTCGCCGTCGGATTCGGCATCGCAGACAGCCGCTCTGCGAAAGCCGTCCTTGAAATTGCCGACGGCTGCGTCGTCGGCTCCTATCTTGTCCAAGCGGCCTTTGAAGGAAAAAACCTCACTCAAATCATGAAGGCCTTATGATCCTAGAATTAGAACAAAACACAACCCCAGAACAAAAAGAAAAACTCCTCGAGCGGCTTCAGCAGATGGGCTTCCGGACGGCAGTTCAGGAAGAGGGGAGAATTACGATTGTCCACGGCGTCGATTCAACCGTCAAAAAGGAGCTCTTTACAGCTCTGCCCCACGTCCGATCGATCACGCCTCTTTCCACCACATCGAAGCTCGTCAGTAAAGCCTCAAAAAGTGGACCGACGATCATCGAAGTGAAAGGGAAAAAGATCGGAGATGGAAACCTTTTCATCGTCGCCGGCCCCTGTTCTATAGAAACAAGAGAGCAGATGGAGGCCGCAGCTAAGGCCGCTTTCGAATCGGGCGCCCAAGCGCTCCGGGGCGGAGCGTTCAAGCCGCGCACCTCTCCCTACGATTTCCAAGGACTCGGTGAAGAAGGTCTTAAAATCCTCCGGGAGACAGCCGATCGCTACGGTCTTCTCGCCGTCACCGAAGTGATGGATGCGAGCCAAATTGAACTCGCCGCGAAATATGCCGATATCTTGCAAATCGGAACCCGGAACATGCAGAACTTTTCTCTTCTCAAAGAGCTCGGCAAAGTGAAAAACCCGATCCTCCTTAAGCGGGGATTTTCGGCGACCTACCAAGACCTTCTGATGTCGGCCGAGTACATCCTCAGCGCGGGCAATCCGAACGTGATCCTCTGCGAGAGGGGGATCCGCACTTTCGAGACCCACACTCGAAACACCCTCGATCTGAACGCCATTCCGGCCTTGCACGAGATGACCCACCTGCCCGTCTTCGCCGATCCGAGCCACGGAACTGGTCTCCGCTCCCTCGTGGCCCCGATGGCCAAAGCCTCGGTTGCCGCCGGCGCGGATGGGATCATGCTCGAGATCCACCCGGACCCCGACAAATCCTACTCGGACGCCCAGCAGACGATTGGCCTAGAAGCCTTCGCCAAACTCGTAAAACAGATGAAAGTAATTCATGAGGCGATGATCTAAGACTCGCATGTTCTCTTTGAAATATAGGAAGAAAAATTATGACACGGTATTAGTATGAACAGGATAAAAAATATATCCTGCCATTTTTCTACCGGCTTGGTCAGTCTTGAAAAATGCGATTGGAATTGTCATTTTCCAATGTAAAATGCCAACGGCGGTAGCAAAAATGCTAGCCGTTTTGCTGTGCGCGGGTCGCCTGCAAACTTTCCACAAATGAAGTTCTGAATTGGACGAGCTGCACGCCTCTCATGAGCCTTTCAATCCGAGCATCCCTTGTAATTTGCGATAAGCAAAGACATGTAAGCGAGAAGGACTCAGACTGCGATTCGATCACCTTCCCAAAGCACGCGTTATGAAAAACGCACGACTTATTCGCGTGGGTTACCCCTTTTAAGACGGGTTTTGCACAGGCGGTGCATGGAATGGGACGCTCAGAGTTGAAATTGTTAATAATCATTTTATTACCTTAAATTAATATTAAACGTATCTATTATATAGATTTTTTTAATTAAAATCAATTATAAATGGCGTTGTTTTAAGTGTCTTATTTTGAGATGGTTGCCAGGCTAGAGAAGGCCCCTTTTCTTGAGTTCCTGGCGGATTTGCCGGGGGGACTTGAAGAGGATCGCGTCGAGGCCAGCTTCTTTGGCCTTTTCGACATTGTCTACCTTGTCGTCGATGAAGACGACGTCGCCGGCGGGGAGATTGAGCCGGTCGAGGAGGCGCTGGTAGATGGCGGGGTTGGGCTTTTCCACGCCGAGTTCCCAGGAGAGGAGACAGGGGGAGAAGGATTTATAGAAGCCGAACTCTTCGAAGAGTTTTGCCAGCCTCTCGTCGATGTTGGAGAGGAGCGGGACAGGGATGCTCTTCTTCAGCTCTTCGACCAAGAGGAACATCTCGGCATTCGGCTGGATCGACCTTTTCACGACCGATTTGAACTGCTGAGCCCAGTCGTCAGGAAGATCCAGGTTGTGTTGCTCAGCATAGCTGAACCAAAAATCGGGATCGATCCGGAACTCTTTTTTTGTCTGCTTGTACTCTTTTCGGCTCAGATGGAGCGTTTCGCAGACAAAGGAGGCAATCATTTTTTTATCGGGCTTCGTTTTCTGAGTCATGACGCCGCCGAAATCAAAAACGACAGCCTGCGGGGCAGCGAAAAGTGAAGTGGCTACTAAGAGAGCAAGAAAGAGGATTTTCATGGGAACAATAATCAAAAATTGTAGGTTTTGAGTCCACGAAAATGAGGCTTAGGAAGCCCCGCTTTCTTCGAGGCAAGATTTTTATTGAGATATTGGATATTCTGAGCTGTATGTTAGTAGGTGTGATTTTAGGGCCGTCGGCCGAAGAAGTTTTGCAGGAGATTGAGGAGATCCACTCGAAAGTCGATGTGGTCGAGCTAAGGCTGGATCATTTCGATGACTCGGCTCTGCAGCAGCTCGATTTGATCCATCGGAAAATTTCCGTCCCGACGATTTTCACGTTTCGGAAACGGGAGCAAGGGGGACAGAAAGAGATCTCGGAAGAGGAGAGATTGGAGCTTTTCGAAGAGGCTCTGAATTTAGAACCTGCTTTTGCCGACATCGAGGCCGATACGGAGCCTAGTTTCGCGGCGAAGATGGCCGAGCTCCATCCGAATGTCATGTTGATCGGATCGCACCACGATTTTGAAAAGACTCCGGAAGATCTGCAGGGGCTGTTGCAGTCGATGAAGCAAAAGCCGTTTGCGATGTACAAAATCGCGCTGAAGGCCCGCTCGACGCTCGATCTGATGCGGCTGATGGTTTTTGCTAAAGAGATGGCCCCTAAAGTTCCGTTGAGCTGCCTTTCGATGGGGGAGTATGGACAGCCATCGAGGGTGATGGGGCCTGTTGTCGGGAACGTGCTCAATTACACTTCTCTGCGGGATCAAGTGGGTCCTCTTTTCCAATTGAATTTGGATACGCTCAATGATCTCTATCGGATCCGGCATCTGACGCAAGGCTCGAAAATTTTTGCCCTTTTGGGCGATCCGATCGAGGGGAGCCAAGGGCACATTTTTCACAATGAGATTTTCAAGAACGAGGGGATCAACGCCGTCTATGTGAAATTGCGGCTGCCAGCGGCCGATCTGGAAAAGTTCTTTGCTCTTGTCCCTAAGCTGCCGTTTGGCGGTTTCAGTGTGACGATTCCGCTGAAGGAGGCGATCTTGCCTTTTTTAAGCCAGATCGACTCGACGGCGAAAGCAATTGGCGCGGTCAATACGGTGACTGTGCAGGGCCCCTACACTTTTGGGACGAACACCGACGCTTCAGGCGCCCTCAATGCGATCGAATTGCATGGAAAAGTCGAGGGGAAACGGGTGGCGGTATTGGGAGCCGGCGGCGCGGCCCGGGCGATTGCCTACGAAGCGATGCAGCGGGGGGCCGAAGTGGCAATTTTCAACCGGACGCCAGAGAGAGGAGTCAAAATGGCTCAAGAATTTGGCTGCAGGGCATTTGCCCTCGATGAGATTGGCGCCCACCCTTACGATATTTTAGTCAGCACAATTCCGCCCCACCCTGAGGGGCAGCTTCCCATCCCCACTACGGCGATTTTGCCGAAGTCTTTGGTGATGGAGATCAATAATCGTCCTGCCGAGCCGCCTCTCTTGCAAGCGGCCAAAGAAAAAGGGTGCCGCTGCGTCTACGGAAAAGAGATGTTCGTGGAGCAGGGACACATGCAGCAGCTTCTCTGGAAAAAACGACATGTCTTTGAGAAGGGATGAAAGACTCGTTTAAAATCTTAAACCAAGAAATTGTCTCATGCCGTCTTTGTCCTCGACTCGTCAAATATAGAGAAGGAGTGGAGCCGAAACTCATCTTTGCCGACCAAACGTATTGGAAAAAACCGATCCCTGGATTCGGCGATGAAAAGGGATGGCTTTTGATAGTAGGACTCGCCCCCTCTCCGCATGGGGGAAACCGGACAGGCCGAATTTTTACTGGCGATTTGAGTGCGAAATTCTTGTTTCAATGCCTCTACGATGTGGGTCTTGCGAATCAGCCCCTGTCCGAATCGGTAGAAGATGGCTTGCAGCTCAATGGGTGCTATTTGACGGCCGCCGTCAAGTGCGTTCCACCGTTGCATAAACCCACTCCAAAAGAAATTCGCCAGTGCAGCCAATATTTTTATAGGGAATTCGATCTTTTGAAAAATCTCAAAGCCATACTGGTTTTGGGGCAGATCGCTTTCAATGCTTTAAAATTCGATGCAGCTGCTCGTGGATATCCAATCAGGGGCATCCGTTTCGCCCATGGAGCCCGCTATGATTGGTTTGAAAATAAAAAACTCTACGCCAGCTATCATCCTAGTCCCCAAAATACGAATACAGGGAAGATGACCGCCCAGAACTTTAAATCTCTTCTTAAGGAGATTCAGGAGAAACGGGAGTAGTTTTTATATCCCCATTGGTTTCGAAGGCATTAGGATCCGGCTTTGGCGCTTCTCTGAATGGATTTCGTGTAATTGGATTAGCGAAAATCGGTGGCGGAATTCTTAAGGACAAGGTCTGTTGTCCAACCGGCTGATAAGGGTCAGATGGTTTGTGACGAAAAAATCGATGTTTGGTTGGTTGATATCCACTTTCTCCAATACTGAGTCGAGAAACCTGATCTGACAAAGTGGCTGTGGGATCGGCGGTACGGTTGCGAAATTCTTTACTCAGATTCCTAAACTTACGGTTCAGATTTTCATACGAACGGCCATTAGCAGGCGGTAGCGTTTGAGAGATAAGATTTTCCATTTTTTCTTCTTCAGCACTAATGCTTGTTCTTTGTAGCATTTTTCTTATTCTTAAAGAGTTAGCGGGGGCAGGACTTGGATTTTCAAATCCGGCTCCAGCTGTTGAAATATTTTGCAGGCTATTCATAAAAATCCCTTTTGGCATTCAGTTTAGCTAGATTAAGATTTAATCAAAAGAACGTGTTGAGAGGATCGACGTCGATTTTGACCAGGATCTCGGGGGTGGAGGCGGGGATTGATGGGAAGATAGATTCTAATACTCTGGGATTGATCGATTTGATGATGAATTGGAAGCGGTAAAGATCTTTGATTTTTGGGTGGCCTGAAGGGAGAACGGGGAGGATCTCAGCCCCCTCGGGCTTGAGCTCTTGGATCTTGGAGCAAGTCGATTGGGCGAGCCGCTCGGTGGCGGCCGCATCTTCGCCTGAAAAGAGGATTTTGATCAGGCGGCAGAAGGGGGGATAGGAGAAGAGCTTCCTCTCTTCGATTTCAGAAGCGTAGAAAGAGTTGTAATCTTGCGCCGCCGCAAGGGCTAAGATCGGATGGTCGGGGATGTAGGTTTGGATGATCACTTCGCCGGGCAGTTCTGATCTTCCCGCTCTTCCGGCCACTTGCGTGAGGAGCTGGAAGACCTGTTCACCCGAGCGGAAGTCGGGAATGTTGAGAGCAGTGTCGGCATTGAGGACGCCGACGAGCGTTGCCGACGGAAAATGGAATCCCTTTGCGATCATCTGCGTGCCGATGAGGACGTCGGCTTTGTGGGCCCGAAATTGCATGAAGAGCTCTTCGTGGCTGTTTTTCTGCTGCGTCGTGTCCCGATCCATCCTGAGTGTCCGGATGGAGGGGAAGAGAGCGTGGAGCGACCGTTCGACATGCTCTGTCCCAAATCCTTTGAACTCGAGTGATTCAGACGAGCGGCAAGAGGGGCATTCGCGAGGTGTCTCCCGCTGGTAGTTGCACAGATGGCACGAGAGGATGTTGGAGGAGAGGTGGTAGGTGAGAGCCAAATCGCAGTGGGGGCATTTGAGGACGTGGCGGCAGCCTCCGCACATTTGTTGTCGCCGGTATCCGCGCCGGTTGAGGAAGAGGAGAGCTTGCTCTCCCACCTCGACCCGTTGGCGCAAAGCTTCGATCAGCTCTTCGGAAAAATGGGTGAAGCCTCCCGCTTTGTCGCAGGCGGTCTTCATGTCGACGATCTGCACTTTGGGCATCGGAGCCGAGGTGGCTCTCGACGAGAGGGTGCTTAAAATGTATTTCCCTTTTTTGGCATTCGCGTACGACTCGAGCGACGGCGTCGCGCTTCCGAGGACGACGACCGCCTTTTCCAAGTGGGCCCGCATCACGGCGACGTCCCGTCCATGGTAGCAAGGGGCCTCGTCGCTCTGTTTGTAGGAGCCGTCGTGCTCTTCGTCGATGATGATGAGGCCAAGATTTTGTGCTGGGGCAAAAATGGCCGAGCGGGCTCCGACGACGATCTGCGCCTCATTTTTCAAGAGATCGTCCCAAGCGGCGGTCCGCTCTCCGAGACTTTTTTTGTGGTGGAGAACGGCGATTTTCTGTTGAAAGCGGGCCCTCAAGCGCTCGATCGTCTGCGAGGTGAGGGCAATCTCGGGGACGAGGAGGATAGCGCTCCGGTTTTGCTCGAGCGCTGCCTGAATTGCCTGCATGTAGACTTCAGTTTTGCCGCTACCGGTGACGCCGTGGATTAAGTGGGAGGCGAACTGCTTTGATTCCAGCGAAGAGATGATCTTCGCCAGACACTCTTCTTGCTCTTTGTTCAAAGATTTTGGCCGCGTCTGGAAAAATTCCTCCTCCGAAAGGTCGGCGATGGGAACAGCCTCGATCAAAACGATCTTTTTTTTCGCTAGCGTCTCGACGGGGCTTCGGGAGATCTGGAGCGTTGTGAGAAGTTCTGCCAGCGGAAGAGGTTCCTTGGCTGCGGCGAGAGCCTCGATGAGCTTTGTCTGGGGACCGTTTTTCACAACATGCAAAAGGGCCTCCTCTTTTGGGACGGCCAGAGCGATCCTTTGGAGCTGCTTTTGTTTCACCCCTTTTCGGACATTCGGAGGAAAGAAACACTTCAAGACTTTTTGCAGAGGAGCTGCGTAGTAGTGGGACATCCAATCGGCGAGTTTCCAGAGTGCGGGAGAGAGGGTCGCCTCAGGGAGGAGCAAGCGGGCGATCGGACGTACTTTTAAAAATTCAGATGAATGTTTAATCGCGGAGATCGTCCCTTGCTTCAGGACATTTTTCAAGGGGACTTCGACCCGCGCGCCGACTTTTACGTGGAGCAATAAATGGGCTGGCACTGCGTAGTCGAGCGGCCGGGCTAGACTCCGATCGAGGACTACTTCTACGAAAGTTTCTGACATACTGTCCCTAAGGCTTTCCAAAGAGAGCGCTTCAGCAAAGGATCTTTGAGATACAAAGAGAGGTCGGGGAGGAGGAATACGGGGACTTTGCCTAAGTGGCGGGTTCCTTGAGCGGGGACTTCCCGGTAATGCTGCATCAAACCGCCCAGCTGCCACAGAGTGTAGTCGCAGGCGATAGCTAACTTGAGGTGGGGCACTGAGAGGAACGCCTCCCACTGCTTCTCCTTTTCGATCGGCTCCGATTGGACGATCTTGGCAGGGCCGTAGACGGCGTCGATCGCTTTGGCGATCTGCTCAAGCAGCGCCCTTTGCGCGGGCGGCTCGTGGTAGGCGAGGATCGAGATCTCGGCGGTCGCATTTTTCGCCTTCCACCGGTTCGCGACTTTCTTGGCCATCTCGTCGTTGGGGATCTCTTCGAGAAGCGGAACTCCCGGGGCGATTTTGGGCCAGATCTTCCGCAGCTCGCCGAAATTTTCGGCCGGTTGGCTGATCGGGGCTGTTTCCACTTTGGGAGCTTTCTCAATCTTTGGAGCCGGCTCTGCTTTTACGGCGCGCGGTGGAGTTTCGAACTTTTCGACGGGAGCTGGCTCTGTTTTTACGGCAGGGAGCTGGACTTCGGCCTTTTCGATAGGAGCTGGCTCTGCTTTTATAACCGGAGTCGGAATCTCGATCTTTTCGATGGGGGCAGGTTTGGGCAACGGTTCAGCTTTTTGAGGAACGATTTTGGCGGGTGCGTAGTGTTTGCGGAAGTAGTCGCAATCGTCGCTGGAGGCTAGGACTGGAGCGCCCTCTTCGAGGTGTTCGAGGGCAGCCTTGAGAAGCGTCAGCGCTTCAGCGCGTTCAGAGAGCATGAATCCTCCCATTCAAGGGCATCGATGAGCTGCTCGTTCCTCGTATAAAAATCGAGAAATCCTCGGCGCGCATACCCGTTGTAAAGCGCAGCGCGAAGCGTGCAGATCCCTTGTGGAAAGAGGCGGGCTAAAACTGTCTCGGTGGTCTTCGGCCCTAAATGGCGATTGATCCGCTCCCTGAGCTCGATCAACAAGAAGAGGAAATTCTCATCTTCGCGAGATTCTTTGAAGAAGAGAAATAGAGAATCGAAAATGTTTCTCATGCCGTCGCGAGCTTCCTGGACGAATTTATCCCATTCATGAAGGATGGCCTCTTTGTTTTGGCTTCGGTGTCCCGATTTTCTGTAGAGAGAAATTTTCGATCGCATGCTGAGCGTTTTCACGCGCAGATCCTCTAGGAGAATCGGGATCCCTTCATCCTCATCCACAAGAGAGTTTTTTAGCAGGATTTCAGAATAAAAGCAAAGTTTGTCCAGAGAGCCGCCCTTTTGAGAAAGGGGGTTTTCTAAAGAGAAGAGGAGGAATTTTTCTAATGCCCCGGAGATCGCTTCAATCTCCAGATGATTTTCTTCCAGCGATTCCAAAGTGCAGATCAGCTCCTGCATCAGAAATTGGAGGCTCAGCGCGCGGGCAGCATGGGGCTCAAGGTTAGTGGGGAAGATAGGCCAAGGGTGTAGGCTGCGCATAAAGATCCAAACAAGACGAAAAGGCTAACACAAAGTTGCCTTCCTGAAAAGACCTAAAGTAAATAATTCTTTCATTTGCCAATGAAAAGAGGATTATTTTTTCGTGAGAGCGGCGATTCTCTGATCCACGAATTTCTGAAGCATCGCTGTCGCTTCTTCAGCATTTGAACGTCTTCTTATGACTTTATCCAGGAAATTATTGACAATCCTTTCGAATTTATGGCTGGTAGAACCATCGACGGGAAAATCGAGGAAATCTAAACAGACAGAGAAGAGATCTTTGAAAGGAAGTTCGCCGCTAGTCATCGCGAAGAGGATGACGCCTAAAGCCCAAATTTCCGATTTAAACGTGTATCCTTGTTTAAGCACGATTTTTTCGGGTGCGGAGTAAAGGTTCTGATTTATAGAGTCTTTCAACAGCCGTCCGTTCGTTTTAATGGCTAGAGTGAAGTCCATCAACTTCACAGTTCCATTTTGAATCGCTATATTTTCAGGTTTCAGATCTCGGTGAAGGATGCATCTCCTTTCTAGACCTTCCAAACCCTTGGCGATTTGGAGTCCGATTTTCGCTGCGGTCAGTTCTCCGACCCGCCCCCCTTTTCTGTTCAAAAAATCTCGGAGAGTTTCTTTTACATAAGGCATAAAGACGCCCACGACGACTGCATTCGGAGAAGGGACATCGGAGATTTTGCCGGAAGTGTCGCTATACAAGACCTTCGTTGGAGTCAGAAGGTTCCGATGATGTTGTTCGAGCATGAGGGGATCGCCTTGCCGCGGATCCCAAACTAGGTGAGGAGCTACCTCTTTTTTGGCGTGTTTATAGAGTTTGAATGCCTGATCCCCACACTGATAAATTGTGCTGGATGAGCCAGATTTTATCGGGCAAAAATTACTGCAGTCGTATCCGTTCCTACACAAATACCGGAATAGCGCTTCCGTGATCTTAGGACAGTGTCCAGCTGAGTGGAACGGGTCGAGTTGATCTGGATACAGAACTGAAGGGGAGATTTTTGGGGAGTTATCCACTCTTTTTCTAAATAGGCATCTAGACAGCAGTCCAGTGATTTTTGAGCACCGTCCGGCGGGTGGAACGGGATTGGAATGTCTCTGAATCAGAGGAAAGGAGGGGGCTATATCTGCACTGGTTCCGGTTTCTTTTAGCTCGTCCTCATCGATTGGATTAAGGGCGCCGCGCCTTAAAGATGTCTCAACTTCTTTTTTTTGGTAAGGGATATAAAGACTGTAATTGTTCTGAAAATATTCAGATCCTCGTTTATCTTGTTGAGTCATCGGCTGAGCTTGCGATACGGCCGAGAATACTCGACGAAATTGTTCGGGATCATGTTCTGCCACGGGAACCTGCCGAATGGCAAACACAATATTTGGTTTTCTATCTATTGGAACGGACAAAGTACTTAACTTTTTGTAAAGATCTTTTGACCGCACTTTGACTTCTCTTCCAGATTGATACTTAATTACTTGGGGTTCCGAATTAGAGCTTGTTGGATTCATCTATATACTAAGTTTTCTTGTTGTCTGAAATTATATCAAACAACTTATTATTATATAATAATAAAAACTTATCTGTATTGTATAACGATGTGTTAAAATAATTTACTTATTCTGTGCTTCGATGAAGATGCTGAGCATTTGGCTAGCTGTGGATGCATTGAATCGCTTCGAAGGCTCTTTGCTTAAGAGGGTTTGGATGATCTGCTTGAAGAGGTCATCGATTGGACAGTCGGCGGGGAATTCGACATCTTTAAAACAGATATCAAAAATATTTTTGAATGGAGGGCGGCCTATTACCATTGTGTAGAGTAAAACGCCTAAAGACCAAATATCGGAGGCGTACGAATACCCCTCCTTCATTATGATCCTTTCAGGGGCCGAGCAGAGGTTCTGGTTTGAACCCTCTTTTAGGGGAAGATCATCCGTGTAGCAGGCCAAACTGAAGTCGATCAATTTCACCTTGCCATTTAAAATTGCGATGTTGTCGGGTTTTATGTCTCTGTGAAGAATTTTATGGCTTTGGAGTTTATCTAAGCCCTTCGCGATCTGTAAGCCAACTTCTGCAGCGGCCAGTTCAGAGATTCTCCCTCCGTTCTCTCTCAATAGATCTTGGAGCGTCATGTTTGCGTAAGGCATCAATACACCGATGACGGTGGACCCGATAGTGGGGGCTTCAACGATGCGGCCTTCTTTATCGCGGTAGAGGATATTGGTTGGAATTAGAAGATTCGGGTGTTCAAGTGGCTGCGCGAGAAAATCTCCCGCGAGTTCATTCCAGGCCACCAAGGGGGCGAGCTCTTTTTTGGCGTGTTTATACAATTTGAACGCTAGGTTTCCCACTTGATAAACGGTAGAAGAACTCCCTTGAGCTTTTTGAATGAAAATTTTGGAGTTGATCCCGCTTTTAGAGAAGTATTGCGCTATCGAATTTCCGATGATGGGGCAGTGGCCGATCCCTGAAAAGGGGTGAGACACCGATCTTCTATCGATTGTAAAGAGGCTATTGCGCGCATTGAGAGAGAGGTTTTTGAGACGATCGATTCTGGAATTTAGGGAATCTGAGGAATCTACCTTAATCGCCTCCCCTGTGGTAGAATCTATTTCTAGAGATAGGGATGTGATCTTTTTTAAGGTCTTTTCCGAACGGACAGGGATAACCCAACCCGAGCGGAAACAGTGAGAAACTGGACTGACTGAGCTCATGTGAAATAAATTTTATGTGAAGTGGAAAAAGGTACTGTATATTTTTTTTCTGTCTTAGAATGAGGGCCCAATGATAAGCTGGACTACATGAAAAAGACAAGCCATAATCTTCTTCGGATTCTCCTCCTTGCGCGCCCCGCGGCGCACAAACAAATTTGATCTCGTTCCACTCCCTCTAAAACTTAAAAAAATTTGTGAAAAACAAGGAATCCCTTATGTCTACCGCTTTTTCGAAATCTCGATCGGTCGCCTACGCTGCCTGGATGATCGCCTCGATCTTTTACGCCTACCAATACATCATCCGGGTCATGCCCAATATCATGCTGGGCGATATCATGCAGCAGTTTCAAATTGACGCCGCTGCGTTCGGCCAATTTTCCGGTGTCTATTACATCGGCTACTCCTTGATGCACCTCCCGCTCGGCATCCTGCTCGACCGATTCGGCCCTAGAAAAGTCATGAGCCTCTCTATCTTGCTCACGGTTGTCGGCCTTTTGCCCCTGATCTTCGCCTCCCATTGGGCCTATCCCGTTTTGGGAAGGTTGCTGATCGGGATCGGCTCTTCGGGCGCTATCCTGGGTCTCTTCAAGATCATCCGGATGATCTTCGATGAAAAAAAATTCTCCCGCATGCTCAGCCTCTCCGTGACGATTGGCCTGGTCGGTGCAATTTACGGCGGTGGTCCCGTTAGCATGATGCGCGATGCTTTGGGTTATAAGGCTGTCACTGAAATTTTTGCTCTAGCAGGGATCGCTTTGGCCGCCATTACCTACTGGATCGTCCCTCCTAGCACAACCGCGTCAGAAACAGCCGTCCTCTCCGATCTGAAAGAGGTCCTCTCGAATAAACGGGTCATTTGGGCCAGCATCTTTGGCGGCCTGATGGTCGGCCCTTTGGAAGGGTTTGCCGATGTGTGGGGCAGCGTTTTTCTGAAACAAGCGTGCGGCATCGAGGGGACATTGGCCTCGAGCCTCCCTTCGCTCATCTTCATGGGGATGTGCTTCGGCGCTCCCGTTTTGAGCTACGCCGCTGAAAAGACCGGCAGTTATCTCGGCACGATCGTCGCCGCGGGGATCTTCATGACCCTCTGCTTTGCGGCGCTTTTGACCTTCCCCTTGTCGTCGCTGGCAGTCAGCATTGGGTTTGTCCTCGTGGGCGTCTGCTGCGCGTATCAGATTCTGGCCATTTACAAAGCCTCAACTTTTGTGAGAGAGGGGGTTGCCGGCCTCACGACTGCGATCGCCAACATGATCATCATGCTCTTCGGCTACGTGTTCCACACGGCAATCGGGCAGACGGTGAGTTTCTTCGGCGGTCCCGAGACAGCCCAGGCGCTCGTCTACGGCGTTGCGGTGATCCCGATCGCTCTCTTTCTAGGTTCCGTCGGCTTCACCTTCTTGTTCGCGCAAGAGAGGAGGGCTTATGTTCGACAATAAGCTCGTCGCAGTTTTGAACGAAAAAATCGAGCCGGGCGTCGCCATGAACGCCCTGGCCCACATGTGTATCGGCTTCGGCTCAGAGATCGGAACTGAGCCGCTCCGCCTCACCCGTTACGTCGATGCCGACGGAGGCGCCCACCCGAACATCTCCGAGATGCCCTTCATGATCTTGAAGGCCAATTCCAACAAGATCAGAGGGCTTAGAAATTTGTCCCTTGAGGCAGGCGTCCGCTTCGTCGATTTTACAAATACGATGACCATCGGGACCTACCTGGAGCAGATCGAGAAGACGGCTCAAACCAAAGAGGCTGAGCTGATCTACTACGGGATTGTCCTCTTTGGCCCGTGGGATCTCGTCTCCGAGTGGACCCGGAAATTCTCTCTATGGAAGTAAAATGAGCACTAATTCACTTCGGGGATCTTGGGAACGAGATCCTTCAAAGCGGGCTTCTTGAATCCTTTCGGGAAGTCGGCGTCTGTCGCGGGGAGCCAAGTTTGGTTTCTTCCAAAAATCAGCAATTTGCCGCGGACCACGAGGTTGGGCCCTTCGTTCCAGAGCTCAGCGTTGTAGATATTCCCTTTTTGCGGGTCGAGGATTTTCCCTTTGTAGCTGGCCCCTGTATTTTGCAGACCCCAAATGATGTCGAGGCCGCAGTAGAAGGGGTGGCCGACGACGCCGGGAGCCCGCTCTTTCGCTTTGTAGATGTCCTCTTTCATCTTCCCATTTTCGTCGTAGGTCGCGATGATTCGACCGTAGTAGACGTTCTCATATTCGTAGACGGCGATGACGCATTGCGGATAGCCAGTCGTCTCGTTGATGCTTTTCCAGTACCCTTCAATGCCGGCGTAGAGAAAGTTGATGGCGAAGAGGAAGAGACAGAGTGCGGACTTCATGAAAAAACCCTCAAGTGTTTTTCTTCAGACTCACCGATTTTTCAAAAGCTGTCAAGCGTTATGCAAAAATCGGGGTGTGGGGCGAAGCCCTGCGTCATGCATATCATGCGTCATCATGTAAGCCACGTTTCGCGACGCATCCTGCTCCCTGTCTTAACCCAGAGTACAGGATACGCCGCGAAGCGCAGCTTACATGATGGACGCTGCGAGGCGCAGCTAATGATAAGCATGATGCAGGGCTCCGCCCCGCACCC
>JAFEGL010000041.1 GCA_018239895.1 Verrucomicrobiota bacterium | reverse complement strand
TCAGCATCGCCCCTTCTTATATTGCAAGCAATACAGGGACGATCGGAACTGTTTTAGGCGCCTATGTCCGTGTCACATCGACTGCAGCCAGCGGCGCAGCGACAGCGAACGCTTACGGGCTCTTTATTGATCGGACGACGGTTCAAAACACGACCAATGCCTACGGTCTCTACGTGACTACGCCGACAGGGGCTGGCACGACGAACTTGAGCGCATTCTTCACGACAGCGCCCCAATTTGGAACGCCCTTGATTCTCGCCAGCGGCGGTTTGAACCGGACGGTTCTCACAAGCCATGGAGTCTTGATCGGAGAAGGGTCGAATTCAGTCAACGTGACGGCAGCAGGCACAAGCGGGCAAGTTCTGATCGGCTCTACAAGCTTTGATCCTGCTTTTGCGAGCATTTCGTCGATCACTGGGACAATCACGTTTGTCCTGAATCCAAATAACCTGAGCGTCGATCTAGCAGCCCCCGTTCCGATCGCCTTTGGCGGCACGAACGCGACGAGCTTCGGCACCACAACGAGCAGCGCGATCTTCTTCACAGGGACCAAAGAGAGCTCCCTCTCGCCAGGATCGACGGGTCAGATCTTGATCTCCAATGGATTTGGCGTAGCCCCCTCCTTCCAAAGCTTGAATGGAGGACTCTATTGGAACGATATCACGGGCACCTCTTCTGGAATGACGGTCAATAGCGGCTATTTAGCAGACAATGCAGGCCTTGTCACATTGACATTGCCCGCCACTTCCCCGATCGGCACGAACATTGTCGTCGTAGGATTTGGAACTGGCGGATGGACGATCGCTCAGAACGCGGGTCAGTCGATCAGATTTGGAACGATGTCTACGACTGTTGGTACGGGAGGGAGCCTCTCTTCGACGAATCAATACGACACAGTTTACCTCTTGTGCACAGTCGCAGACACGACATTCAATGTCATCAAGAGCATAGGCAATATAGCCTTTGTATAAAGAAATTATGAGCATATCTTTAAAAACCATGGTTGATAAATTTAAAGACAATCTTTATACAACCGAAACAGATACAAGTCGGCATCTACGTCACGTAGTCATGCCTTATTTAATAATAATCTACACATTTTCGATTTCATAAACTACGGATGGAAAAATGAGCCATGTAACCCCACAAAATCCCCAGTCTTCTACCACCGGCGGCCTTCCAGTCAAATTAAATGCGAGCACAAACGACACGACGGTCTCGGCAAACTCAACTAACACCTTCTTCCTCATCGGTTCAGGCGGCATTTCCGTTTCCGGCGATGGGCCAACGAACAGTATCGTCTTCTCTGGCAGCGGCGCCAGCTTCACAAACAATGTCGCTAGCGGCGCTACCGGCCGCACAACCTTGACCGCTCACGGCGTCATGTTGGGCGAAGGGGTCGCTAACGTCAACGTGACAGCGCCCGGTTCAAGTGGTCAAGTGCTTATCGGGTCGACCGGCGCAGATCCGATGTTTTCGCTGATCACATCTTCCGCAGGCACCTTGAGTTTTGTCGTAGGCGCAGGACAATTAAACATCGAAGTGGCCACAGCTGGCGGAATCTCCGGCATCGTAGGCGTGGCGAGCGGCGGGACAGGCCGTACGATTCTCACAAGCCACGGGGTCGTCTTGGGCGAAGGGGCAAGCATCGTCAATGTAACGGCTGCCGGCTCAAGCGGCCAAGTTCTCATCGGATCTACGGGATTAGATCCGGCATTTGCCCTCATCACCTCATCTGCAGGCACCTTGAGTTTTGTCTTGGGTCCAAATCTTTTGAACATCGAAGTGGCCTCTTCTGGCGGGATTACAGGCATTGTGGGAGTGGCGAGCGGTGGAACAGGCCGGACGGTCTTTACCTCTCACGGCGTCTTGATTGGTGAAGGATCAAATGAAGTCAATGCGACTCTTGCAGGGACAAACGGCCAAGTTCTCATCGGATCGAACGGCTTAGACCCTGTGTTTGCTCTGATCACCTCGTCTGCAAACACATTGAGCTTCACCTTAGGCGCAGGTCTATTGAATATTGAAGTGGCCTCTGCAGGAATTTCAGGCGTCGTGGGAGTCGTCAACGGAGGAACAGGCCGGACAGTTCTGACAAGCCATGGCGTATTGTTGGGAGAAGGATCTAACAACATCAACGTGGTGCCAGTAGGTACAAATGGCCAGGTTCTGATTGGAGCTACCAATGCCGATCCAGCGTTTGCAACGTTTTCTTCGATGTCGAATACACTCACCTTTGTCTTCAACCCAAGTAATTTGAGCATCGACATTAACTCGCCTGTCAGTATTACCTACGGCGGAACAAATGCGACCTCTTTTGGCCCAACCACCAGCTCAGTCCTCTACTACAACGGAAACGGTATCGGCAATCTCAATGCGGGCTCAGCTGGCCAGGTCTTGGTCTCTCAAGGGTATGGAATCGCCCCCTCTTTCCTCTTCATTGGAACTCCAAGCCAGATCAATATCTCTGACAATACGGGCGCCTCGGTTAGCTCTTCTGTTTTCTCGATCCTCGGCAACACAGCGGCTGGTTTCCCAATTTACACCGCCTTCACCGGCACGAAGCTCTTCATCAACATCACATCGATTCCAGTGACACTCGGCGGCACGGGCCAAACGATTTTGACGAATCATGGGATCTTGATCGGAGCCGGAACGAATAACGTCACCGTCGCAACTCAAGGGACCGACGGCCAGCTCCTCATCGGCTCGACCACAGGCGATCCAGCCTTTGCGACACTTTCTTCCATCTCCAACACCTTAACTTTTGTCGTTGGCCACAACAGTTTGAGCGTCGATCTGGTAGCCCCAGTTCGAGTTCCCTTTGGCGGGACAGGCCGAACTGTCTTGACGACCTCGGGCGTACTCCTTGGCGAAGGCTCAAACAACGTCAATGTGACGGCAGCGGGGACCGATGGCCAAGTGCTGATCGGTTCAAGCACAGGCGATCCAGCCTTTGCGACGATCTCATCGATCACCGGCACGATGACCTTTGTCATCAACCACAACAATTTGAGCATCGACATCAAAGCTCCGGTGCCACTTGCCTACGGCGGAACGAACAACACAAACTATGGAGCGACTGCCAGCGTAGTCTACTTCGATGGGACGAAACTCAACGCCGTCTCGATTGGGACAAACGGCCAAGTTCTGATCTCCCAAGGCCCAGGATTGCCACCTGTTTTCCAAACGGCTGTATCTAGCGGTACTGTCTCAACGATCGACCTCGAAGGATCGGTCATCGATAATTCTCGGCCTGCCATTTTAAAAGTAGGAACAAATTTTGTGCTCGGAGTCACGACGACTTCGGCTCAATACGATATCTGGGCTACATCAGTTTTTGCTGCAAATCCAGGCACTACATACAACAACGTCTACGGAGCCAGCCTCACGCCGATTGTTGTAGCATTAGGGACAGGAAGCGTTGGAAACATCTTCGGATCCTACGTCAACTTGACCTCGACAGCAGGCT
>JAFEGL010000040.1 GCA_018239895.1 Verrucomicrobiota bacterium | reverse complement strand
ATACGCCGCGAAGCGCGGCTCACATGATGATGCATGATATGCATGATGCAGGGCTCCGCCCCGCACCCCAAAAATTAGCAAGGATCGCTCTTGTTTGCAGAGCAAACAAAGGCAATCCTGTTTCTTAGAACTTGAGGGGGCGGCGGATGCGGCGCTGGTAGATGATGTAAGAGGCGGCTCCGATCAAGATGGCGAGCGTCCAAACGGTGAGGTTCGGGACGGTCAGGTGCCGGATTGGGGCTTGGGGCGGTCTGCCCCAGCGTGGGCCGGGCGGCCAGAATATGAGGCTCGCGCCGCCGCGCAGGTTGTCCTGCGGCACGAATCCGAATTGGCGGCTGTCGGCGCTCATGGCGTGGTTGTCCCCAAGAACGAGATAGGTCTTGTCGGGAACTGTGATCCCATATTTCTGGAGGAACTCGATGTCGATTTTGCCGTCTTTGAGCGGCGGTCCTGCATCTTCAAACGGATAGTAGGGTCTGACCGAGGTCGACATGGAGCGCTTTTGATATTCGTTTTTGAGGAAGAGGGTGAGAACCGGGTCTCCCTTTTTGAAGATGGGAGCGCCCAAGAGGTAGAGATCCTGGTTGCGGAAATAGGCGTAGCGCGATGGGAATCTGTTGGGAATTTTGGCAGATGGGGAGAAGCTGTTGTCGAACTCGATACCTAGATTGTAGAGAAGCTGTACCCGCTCTGGATCGGTCCGATAGAGGGGATGCGATTTCGGGAGCTCTTTCGAGACGCCGGCCCAGCCGATCTTGTAGGCTTTCCCATCCTGGATCTCGTAGGTGCCATCGGGAATATCGGACATCCGGGGAAGATAGTTGAGATAGGTCGGGTCCTTGATCGAGAGGCCGAGGCGATAGGCGATCCCGTTTTTCACAATGAAACGGCCTGTGATCATGTGGGCGGCGATCAGATCGATTTTCTCTTGAGAGAGAGGGATGATCGAGCGGCTTAAGTGGAGGCCTGGGCGCATCCGGCCGTAGTCGTCGCGAACCATCGAGGCTCCTTGGAGGCTCGGATGGTGGATGATCTCGAGATAGAGCGGCGCAGCGCCTAAATCGTCGATCTCTCGGGGGAATGCTTCTCGGGCTTCAGAGGGTTTGAGAATCCGGGCCATGGCGTAGTTTTTAAAGCCCCAAAGATCGCTGTAGTGTTTGACGGCCGGCTGATTTTTTTGCGGAAGCATTTCCCCTTGGACGATGCCGACCGAACTCATGTTCAACTTGGCGATCGGTTCATTCATCTGATAGAAGACGACGGGAGTGAAAACCCCTTGGATCGGGTTGTCGGGAGTTTTTGCTTTGCCATCAAAACGGATGTAGGGGATGTACTCGAGGTTTTGCATCCATTTCGGATCGCGGAGTTCGGTGAGTTCGCGGCCGCGGGCATTGATCCCGTAGATCTGTCCGCCGTAGAAGTAGAGAAGGTCGCCCGGCTTACCAATCATCCGCTTGATGAACTGTTTTTTTCCGGGGAAGAGATAAAAGTAGAGAGTATCGGAGTCGGCGACATCCATGTTTTCGCTTGTGAAGATCACCACTTCTCCCCGCTCGACCAAAGTCGGATCGAAATAAAAATGGGCCACATTCAAAGGGACATTGATGCCGTAATCGGTTTTTGAAGAGACGATGAAGTCTTCTTCCTTAAATGTGGGGCGCATCGATCCGGAAGGGATTGTATAAAACTCGAACCACATGGAGCGGATCACGATGGCGATGGCTAACGCGAATAGAATTGCGCCGACGAAATCTCTCGTTTTGTCCCACAGAGTTTTCGGCATCCACTTTTGCGCTGTGTCTTCTAATTGGTGGGCGATGCGGCTGGCAATTTCGGGCTCTTTTTTTAAAATTGCCGTTTGAAGTGAAACTAAGAGCGATTGGACTTTTTCTTTTTGGGCTGCATCTAGCAGATGTGATTTGCGGCGGTAGAGTTTGTAAACGTGGCGCAGCACCCGTTTGCATTTTTTCAGTGTGTAGTAGGCGGAGATCTTTTTTGTAATCACAGGTTTACCAAAATTCGCTCAATTGTAGTTTTTTTAGATTCAAAAAGCAAGTGTGGAAAACTTGTCGATAACTCGTCCATTTCCCTCGCTAAATCATTGAGAATTTTCCCTCTAGGATACAGGAGGGATGTTTTCTGTACTTGGTTGTAAATAATTGAATGTCAAGATGTTAAATATCAAATAGCCCTCTCAACAGGAAGAAAAGCCGTTTTTCCCAGGAAGTTCAATTAGAGCTTTGTTCAAAAGTTAGTTAAGAGAGTGTTAATAAACGAGAGTTTCTCCTCTCTTTCCCCTGCCCCTGCCCTTGCCCTTGCCCTTGCCTTTGGGGCAGCGGGGGCTTC